>JAGCWY010000029.1 GCA_017961625.1 Ruminococcus sp.
ACTGATAGTAGGCGCTGAAGTTATCAAAGCCTGAAAGAGGAGCTGCATTCTGAACTCTGGGGTCGTGAGCATCAAAGGTAATAATGTTCTCAACACCCATTGAATAAAGTTCCTCAAGAGCATAAGCACAGTCGAGGGATTCGCGGCCGTTTGATGAAGCATCGAGCTTATAATCACTTTGGGATATCTCAGGATAAACGAGCTGTGTTATCTGATAGTCGTTGACAGGGGTATGCTTTTGAAAGAAGCTTTTTGAACCTTTTAGGAAGTATTCATCCTTTACTTCCAAGCCGCCTGCACCGTCAAGATCATCCCATGTGACGTCTATTGCGTACCAGATTCCATCCTCCATCTGGACGTAATTCCACATGTGTCCAGCATTATCTTCCTTGATAAGATTGCCGAAAACACATATACAGGGTATATCAAGCCTATCACATATCAGTTTAAATGCTTCGGAATATCCTTCGCAAACGACTCCAGGCTCTACGAGAGCGCCAAGAGCTGAACTGCTGAACTTTGCCGAAAGGTCATAGTATGTGAATTTTGATATGTAATCATGTATATTTTTTAGAATTTCATACCGGTTATTACCCGAAACAGGTACTTTTTCAAGTGCCTCGTCAAGAAGAACACCGTACTGTATGGCTTCTGCCTTGGAAGAAAAGCCTTCGAGCCACTGAGGGATTATATTCAGGGAGCGTATTTTTACAGTATAGCCTCCTGAAAAAAAGCCAGGAGTCACAGTCGTATCCTCGCCAACCGAAACACTCATACCTGATGGTTCTATCCAGTAAAGCTCAGGACGATCAAAAAGTGCGGAATCGATACCTGGTTTACAGTTTTCAAAGAGCGCTGTCTGATATATCTCCTGATCTTCTTCACTGAATTTAGAAGAATTTGGTAGAGCTGAAAGTTTAATAGATATAGGTTCTGCGAGTTTGATAGTGATAGTAGCATCTGTCGGTTCATCAAGCTTCATAAAAGCGTTATAAACATTGAGATTGTTTCCGGTGAGAAAGTCTCCGTAATTGTAGAAGCCATCCTTGAAGTTTGACATTATTTTTGGCTGATTTGAAAAGGAAAGCTCATAATTTACAAGGTCGCTGAGCATGATTTCTCCAAATCCAGTCTCAAGGACTTCAGTCTCGGTGTCTGAAGCAAATACTGTAGTTGAACCGGCGAACATTAAAACAACTGATGTCAGTACTGAGATTGTTGATGAGATCATTTTTTTCATGAAGATCCCTCCTGTTGAAGCGTTAAAGCCAATCCCCTGATAGTGTTTCTTTTATATAATCATTATACACAAAATACCCTAAAATGTCAACCTTTTTCACGGCAAATTCATGTAAAATTAACAAGCAAAATTTAGTGCAGATTGCTATTCCAAAAGGGAATATCGCTATATATAGGCGATAGTGCTTAAAGCACTAAAAAAAGAGGTTTTCCTGCTTTATAATTTGTTATATTGTCACTTGAAAATGTTTATATGCTGTGATATACTTTTATATGGAGATTTTGTGCTGTTTGATGACTTTAATGCCCTCTGATACAGCACTTATTAATGTTTGAAAGGTGAGATACTGATAATGAATTTATCTCAGATGACAAAAGAACAACTCTGCGCATTCAAGAGTGAAAATGAAAAGCTCTACAATGATTTTAAGGGAAAAGGGCTTTGCCTCAATATGTCAAGAGGAAACCCGTGCAAGGAGCAGCTTGAGCTCAGTGTAGATATGCTAAGAGTATTTGATGATGGAGCATTTATGAGCGAATGCGGTACAGACGTTCGTAATTACGGTGTTCCTGACGGTATTCCTGAAGCAAAGAAGCTCTTCTCGGATATGATAGGCGTTGGTACTGATGAGATAATCATTTTTGGCAATTCAAGCCTTAACGCAATGTTCTGGACTGTACAGTGCGCTTATAATAAGGGCGTTCTTGGCGAAAAGCCTTGGTCACAGTACGGAAAGGTTAAATTTCTCTGCCCTGTTCCAGGATATGATAGACATTTTAAAGTGACAGATTTCTTCGGCATTGAAATGATAAACATCCCTATGACTCCTGATGGTCCCGATATGGATATGATAGAGGAGCTTGTAAAGGATGACGATTCCATTAAGGGAATATGGTGTGTGCCTCAGTATTCAAATCCTGATGGTATATGCTACAGTGACGAGACAGTAAAGCGTTTTGCTGCTCTGAGACCTGCAGCGAAGGATTTCCGTATTTTCTGGGACAATGCATACTGTATTCATCACCTTACAGATAATCCGGAATATATTCTTAATATACTTGATGAAGCAAAAAAAGTCGGCAATGAGGATATAGTATATGTATTCGGCTCTACGTCGAAGATCACATTCCCTGGAGCCGGAGTAGCCGTAATGGGTGGCAGCAAGAAGAATATTGATGAGCTCAAGAAATTCCTCGGCATAAGCATAATCAGCTATGATAAGATGAATCAGCTCCGCCATGTAAAGTTCTTTGGTACTTTTGAAAATATGCTTAACCACATGAAGAAGCATAAGGAGATAATCGCTCCGAAATTCAAGCTCGTATGTGACAAGCTTCATAAAGAGCTGTCTCCTCTTGAAATAGGAAGCTGGACTGACCCGAAGGGCGGTTACTTCATATCGTTTAATGCTCCTGCCGGCTGTGCAAAGAGGATTGTGCAGCTTTGCAGTGAAGCAGGGGTAACTCTTACAGGTGCCGGCGCTACTTTCCCTTATGGAAAGGATCCTGAGGACAAGAATATAAGGATAGCTCCTACATATCCTCCTATTGAGGATCTTGAAAAGGCAATGGAACTATTTGTGATATGCGTTAAATTGGCCGCTGCTGAAAAGTTGCTTGCTGAATAACGAATAATTTAAAACCCTCCCGTCATATATCGGGAGGGTTTTTGTTAGCCTTTTGAAAAGACTACATTTTCTATAATCTGTTGATTCTGTGCATTGTCTATTTGCAGAACGCTTCCTACGTCAACGTCCGCTGGATAATAGGTTCCCTCGGCAGGTATCTGTAACTGCTTTGTTTTGTACCTCATAGCAAAAGGTGCTCTGAGCGAGAATAGATACATTTTAAGGTCGTCCATATTTGTAGTTATGTCAGGTATAACATCTGATGCAAGATTCTTGAATATAGAAGGTCTAAAGGTTTTTAGTCTTGCGATTATAAGTGATATAACTCTGCGCTGGCGTTCTGTACGTTCAAAATCGTTGTTTCCAACGTTTCGTATACGTGAGTAGGCGAGAGCTTGCTTGCCGTTTAGGTGGAGCTTTCCACCTCTGCTAAGAAGGTCTGCGTTTATGTCGTCACCCATAATGCTGTTAAGTTCGGATATAAGTATGATATTAATTTGTTCTGCTTCTGCATCTGATACTTCGATATCAACTCCGCCCACTGCGTCAACAACGGACACAAAAGAAGCAAAGTCAACAGAAACATAATCGTCTATCCGGACATCAAAATTATTTTCAATCGTTTCCATAAGAAGCTCGGCACCGCCATAAGCATAAGCGGCATTGAGTTTGTCCCAGCCATTATTGGGGATCTCTACATAACAGTCTCTCATAAAAGATGTCATAATTATCTCTTTTGTCTTACTGTTGAGTGAAATCAGTATCATTGAGTCTGAGCGTCCATGATCGTTGGCATTTCTTCCGTCAGTACCAATTACAAGTATGCTTCTGACGTGCCCTCTGCCTAAGGAATCTGCATAGTGGATGCGGTTTTTAGAAGGCACTTGATTTATCTTTCTGATAAGACAGACGGAAGTGCATGAGTAGATGCAGAAAACTAGAAGGAATAATAAGATTGCAATTTTGAATATCCGTCCTATTATTCTTCTGAAAAGGGATTTATGTTTACGTTTCTTTTTTGGTGCTTCCGCCTTTTCATGCTGAACAGACTGTTTTTTTTCCTTGTCTTTGGATCTTTGCTGTGAGGAAGGTGGAGGAACTGTTACCGGTGTTGAGGGTGGCGGATAGTATCCGCCGGAATAATCCTGAGGAGACTGCTGATTATAATCGTAATAATCTCTTTCATTGTAGTTCGGATGCTTTGGAGAAGGTGGAGGAGGCGTAGAGGAATGCGGAAACTGTGGAGGAGTTTGCGACTGAGGAAATGGAGGTGGATCTTCTGAAATATAAGATTGAGCAGGGGAATGTACTGTGGCCTGTTCCTGTTGCTGTGTTCTACGATTCACCCTTTTCAGAGGCGGTAGTTCTGTTCTGTGTGTCTCATTACTGTCTGAAGAACCGGAAATGAGCATAGTTTCTTCGTTGTCAGTATTAGGGATATCATTGCCGTCATTGCCATTATATCTATGTGGCATAATTGACTCCTTTCTATGCTTTAAGAACCTGTACCATAAATGATACAGGTTCTTTAATTATGTCATGTTTTTTTGAGGCTTACTGCTAAATAAGTAAGTAATGTCCATGCGAGATTGTATACAGTCAGTGCAGTTGCTGACATGTACACATAATTTGAACGAAATGCCTTTGACAGTATCAGTAACATACAAAGCACGAAACCAAGCAGTATTGAAGCTGTCTGAAGTATCAGTCCGATTATGGAGGAGATATGTACTACCTTTGTGCCTATCAATAGCTCGGCAAGAGATGAGAATTTGCCGGTTGTAGCCATTGAAGCGCTCAGACGTACAGATTTTTTAGTTTCCTCATAGAAGTCTTCGTGATGTTTCTTGGGTATTATCCTTGCCATTTCCTCTGGTATACCGAAGAGCTTATTGAGCTTTTTAACCGTTATACAAGGATCTATACTTTTGATGAACATACATATCTTGTTTTTGCAAAGCTTCTTTGCCCAGCGTTTAACGTACCTATCTGCAACAATGTCAACAACAAACATAGCTGCAAGATTTCCTGAAATTGAGAGGTAAAGCGCTTCTTTACCTTCGTCAACTGATTCAGCTTCTTGCGCCTTTGTTGGGACACCTTCGATATTATGGCTTGTCATAAGTTCACGGTTACCGAAAAGAACACGCTTGTTGTTTATCCAGCCGCACATTCCCATACCTTCCTCGTATGAGTAGTTCTCGATAGAGTAAAGTGAACCGTTCCTTCCTGCAATGACGTCAGTGAAAAGCTGTGACATAACGCTGCCTGCTGTGGCGGTAAGACTTGCAGCCTCAAGAAAAGCTTCATCAATCTTAGTATTGGAGAATACCTTTATGCCGTCCAGTCTGACAGTGCCTTCTGGGAAGAGAGTATTTGCATCAATAAGTATTGAATTTGTGTCATAGAAATCGTCGACGCTCTGATAGCCGAGCATTATTCCTTTATTTTTAATAGCGCTTTTTGAAACGTTTTCAAGAGGAATATTTACAACGAAAGGCATGGCTATACATGATGTTGCACATATAATCATACTGAAGATTGAAAAACCGAAGGCTGCGGATTCAAGGCTTGCAATTGTACCTTTACAGAAAAGTGTAAGAAAAAGCGATACAACTATTGAAGCAATGAGACACAGTGGGGTAGCTTTACGGCAGAAATCGTCCGTCATGTCCGATGAATAGGTATACCTGAGAAAATCAGTAAGGAAATCGGTTTTTCTCATTGAAGCCATAATCGGGAAATCGCCAAGAGTTCCTCTGGTTATTCTTTCGGCACGGTCTTCATCAGTCACATATGTTACACCGTGACGGTCGAAGTTCTTAGATACAAATCTGAAATTACGTGCTGCTCTTCTTATAATTAGAAGCTTTCCGAGAGAATTTATAAACAGTGCAAGTATACCCACAGGCATATATATGTGGATATTTTCAGAACTTACGAGCTGAGGACTTAAAAAAGCTGGTATAATCGCGATAAGGCATGATAGAGCAGTGACTGCTGTCATGGAATCGCTGTCTGCTTTCATAGTGAAAAGTTTCCGCACACCTTTTGTTATGACTGCCATAGATGACAGTATCGAAATAACTCCGAGAATAAGGTGTATACTGAGGTATGTCTTGATATGTGACATACTGAATGCATCTATTATAGGAAGATTGAACTGATTTGAAAGAGTGATGAAAAGACTGAGAAATGCAGTCATTGCAAGTATGACTACTCTGACCGAAATAGTGCTTTTCAATTCGTAAATATCACGTCCAACGTCTTCTACATCACCGTAGTAGTTGAAATCAACAATGCGCTTTGTACGCTTGTTTTTGGAGTGGACCGACATGAATTCTTCGGCTTCCTGAGTTATATGGACATCGAGCTGACCAGCGTCAATAGGCGCTTTTTCGCTGAGGTTTATACTTGTGAGCTCAGCTCTAGGAGCCGGCTCAACCGGCTTTGCAGCTTCCACAGCAGCAGGAGAGGGAACAATATCGGTTATCTGTTTCTTTCCCTCTGGGCTTTCAGCCTCGTGTATTATCTGTATACGGCTACGCTTTTTCTTCTTGAATTCCGGAGGAGTATACATATACTCGCCGTCAGGAGTTTCTCGTGCATAAGTATAGTCGTTATCCTTGACACGGTGTTTTTTCTTGTTCTTCTTGTTTTCCATCTCCTTTGCACGGGTGGACTCGCTCATACGTCTTATTTTAGGCGCTTCGTCGGGTGTCATCTGTACAGGAGTTATAGTACCGGATGGTATTGTCTTTCTCTGTGGATTTGAGCGTATCTCGCTCATAGCATCTGAGCTGACAACAGCTATTTTGTGTCTTGACAGGTCGGCAGGCTTTATTTCATCTGCCGGATTGTCTTTTCTAAGCGCATTGTCAAAAAGCGCTGACTTTTCGTGTGATATAGGAGGTCTGGACTTGGCTTTTTCAACAATATCTGGAGCCTCTACTGTCGAATTGAGTATTTTCTGAGTATCGACTCTACCAGCTGCCCTTATGTTATCGCCGTCTGGAGAATATTCGTCCAGAATATCCTCAAGCGATGGTTTCTGATCCGACATGACTATCTCCTTAATTATTTTAATTTGTTACCGCGTTGACGGAGCACCTCATACATGAAGATGCCTGCCGCTACGGAAGCATTAAGTGAATTGATTTTACCGAGCATTGGAAGTTTTATCATAAAATCGCATTTCTTCTGGATAAGCTGACTAATACCGAACCCCTCTGAACCTATAACCAATGCAACTCCATCTGTGAAGTCTGTATTGGTATAGTCAGTGCCCGAAGCGTCGGTGCCATATATCCATACGCCGTTTTCTTTGAGTGTATCGATGCATGAAGCAAGGTTAGATACTCTTGCGACTGGAACATAGCTTGCAGCGCCTGCTGAGGTCTTAAAGACAGTTGAATTAAGTGAGGCGCTTCTTCTTTTAGGGATTATGACTCCGTCGGCACCTGATGTTTCAGCTGTACGAATAATAGCACCGAGATTATGTGGATCCTCAATCTCGTCGCATATAATTATAAAGGGTTTTGTTCCATTTCTACGGGAAACTTCGAGTATATCCTCTAATGAAGCATATTCGCCACAGGCTCCTTCAGCAACGACGCCTTGATGTGAAGCACCGCCGGAAAGGCGTGAAAGCTTTTTATCATCTGCGTCTTTAACAACGATACCCTTTTCCTTTGCAATACGGCGGATAAGACTGAGGCTTCCTCCGTTTCCGTCTATGTATATGGTATCGAGATTAGTTCCTGATTTAAGAGCCTCGATGACGGGATTGCGTCCGCAAATAAAATTATCGGACTTTTCTGTTATCTTTATATCTTTTTCCATATCAAATAACGGGCGCGGGATGCCCATGCTCCTTTTGTTCTGTATATTAAGCATATTCTCGTTTGGGAAACGATATTTTCATTATACCATTATTAAAGTGAAATTACAAGTATTTTTTAGATGTACTTTATTATATGTGGAAACAGTTATTGTCCGACTGTAATTACAGACAATTCAGGATGATTGAAAATACGAGGAATTAAAATCATTCTGAGAGGCTTCGCAAGACCGCGGCTGATAATATGTACTGTATTTTCGTATTCGTACATACCTGTTGTATAACTAGGGAATAGTCCTTGATCCGGTGCGTAAAGTCCCTGATCGAGAATTTTGGGAATTCTCCACTGACCTCCGTGGGCGTGCCCAGATAGAATAAGGTCAAAGTATTTATTTTCTGATCTGCCAAGACAGAAGTTTATCTGATCAGGCGCATGAATGATAAGGATATTATAGTAATTAGCGTCAAGAGTGTCAAAGCACTCCTCAAGTTGTGTTTTGTTTTTGCCCCATTCAATCGAATCAAGAGCACCATATATACGGATATCCTGTCCGTTTATGCTCACTTGTTCATAGTCACCCATGATGACAGGGCAAAGTTTGCCGACCTCGTTATAGAATTCTTCTTTATCGTTGCGTGATTCCTCATGATTGCCAGGAGTATAAAAGCAGGGATAGTCCTGTCTTAACATAGATATAAGATTAAGTGCATACTTGGTTCCGCCCCATTGATCTATAACGTCTCCTCCGAAAATTACGATATCAGGTTGGTTTTTTCGAACTTCTTCGATAATAGCCGATTGATCTGTGCCACCGTAGAAACAGTTATGTAAATCGGAGATGAATACTATGCGCAGCTGTTTGGTCAATTTATCCGTTCTGACATTATAATATACTGTCTGCATAGTAAAGCCCCATGCACTCAGTGCGGCAAATATCAGAAGAATTAAGGCGATAATTATTCTTTTTCGTTTTTTTGAAGACATTATCTTCCTCTTTCGGTAATTAGCTTTATCATATCGCCTACGTTTTGCATCGAGGAGACTTCGCGCATTTTAAAGCGTAATCCGAATTCATGTTCAACAGCGTCCATAAGATTTATATGTGCAAGGCTGTCCCAATCTTCAATATCCGCAGAGGTAGTATCGGCCGTAACTGATATTGAATCATCTCCGAATATGTCTCTGAAAACACCGTTGAGGCGAGGAATTATCTCGTTAACATTCATGTTCAGTTCTCCTTTTCCAGTATTTTTATAACTTTATTTTTGTTTTCATAGCCTCTGATATCAAGATGCCAGATAGAATCATCATTTTCAAGCTTTTTATCAAGCTTAAAGCCCATAGAGCCGTAAAATTCAGCGACCATGCTATTCTTTTGTGTCTTGTAGTAGTATCCGTTTATGCGGGTTATGCCTGCTAGCTTAGCTTTCTTTACTAATTCATCGAGCATGGCAATCTCCATATTACGTTTTAGAACTCGGCAACTCATTAACCAAAGTTCCATATCGAGTGCATTTCCATTTATTCTGCCGATGAGCACGGATACAATGCCATTATCTCCGAATTTATCAAGAAGACGTCCGCACAGGCAGATATGATTTTGACTGACGCTGACTTCAAGTATCTCATTCTCATTATAACGACGTGTTGTGAGATTGAACTGATTGCTCTTATTAGTAAGCTGAGTAATGCGCTGTATATAAATAGACTTGAAGCCGCAGATCACAGCACTCATTTCAAGACTTGCAAGATAGTCTTCATAACTTTCAAAACTTTTACACTGAGCTGCTCGCTGAACGTTTGCTGCATACATTTCCGAACGGTGCATATCGTCATCGGAAACAGATGTTACTTCAAAATAGCCGCTACGTGTGAGCTTATACATTACATCGTGGACATTATTTAGGATGACAGTCTGTACCATGGGCAGCTGTCCTTCTATAATAGCGCATTCAGCAGGATTATCATCAATGAATACAAAGCTGTCGAGACCGAGGCCGAGTTCTTGTGAACTTTCAACGATATTACGATCTTTAGGTTCCCAGTTGGCTTTTATTGACACGAAATCAGAGGGCCTGAGTATACCAGAGGGGTGTTCAAGACCAAGTATTGCGTTTTTCTCTTCGTTCTTTGAGCATACTGCAAGCAATACTCCGTAATCCTTATAACCTTTGAGGAAGCTCTGGAATTCGCTGAAGGACTGTCCTTCAGCAGTTTCGGGTCCTATCTCTATGCCCTCCTGACCATCGTCACCTATAACGCCGCCCCAAAGTGTGTTGTCAAGGTCAAGGTCAATAACCTTGTGATTCTTACCATATAATGATTTAATGATACACGCAAGGCTATAGGCAAGGTCGGGTATTACAGATGTACTCATGGCATATTTGTACAGGTACCATTCCTCTGCGTCGTGCCAGTTTGCAAGACCGCATACAGCGGAAAGATAGTTGATATCGTGGATATAAAGTCCGTGATTGGCACGTGCGTAGTCTGAAAGCATAATATTGAGCCTTTCAATGAAGGCAGTATGTCCGGATACGCTCCAGCTGTCGTAACTTCCTGTATGTCTGAACAGGGGAAGCTCGAAATTGTTCTGGATGATTGGGCAGTTAAAGCGCTTCGTTAGACTCTCCCAAACCTGTTGGAATAAAAAGAACTGCTCGTTTAAACGTTTTTCTACCTGTTCAACTGTTTCGGAAGGTCCCTCCGGCAACATAGTGATATTACGTGATGTAGTGTGAATATATATAACATCGGGGTTAAAGCAGTCAAGTTCAGGATTGCCGAAAACTGCATCTTCATAGAATTTGTTGTATTCCGACTGATAGAATTCAGGTTCTATGCCGAAATTAAGAAGAAAGAGTTCTAGAACAGAGAGAATATGATTTGTCGTTGAACCGCCAAGGACGGCTACACGTTTTTTTATCCTGACCGTCCCATCAGAAAGTAGCTGCTTTCTTAGGGCAAGTCTTCTGCGTACAATGTCCTTGCCGTCAAACGGAAAGTTGAGTTCTTTCATTTTGACTCCTTATTTTATCAGATTGTTATATATGCTGTAGCGGTTACCTCCGGCAGCTGAGAATGAGCACATGGTAAAAAGAAGATCTGTGGCCTGTACATTTTTTATGAATTCAACAGCGTTCAGATCAAAGTAACGAATATCGCAGAGATAGATATTTTCAAATGAGCCTGTTAGCATCGGGAGTAGAGCATTTCCATAGCTATCCTTGAATATCACAAGAGTTCTGCCATTTTTGCATTCAGTATTTACCTGTACGATACGTTCGTCTGAACCAAACACCATATAATAGCCAGAATTCGGCATTGATGACGGATCAAGCAGAAGATCGGCGACAACAGGGGAACCGAAGCAAGTATCATACTGAGTAACACTTACAGGTTCCTTGGGGATATAATATACAAAATCTTCTGGATTATTGAGAAGTGTTGCGCTTTGGGTATACATATACAAAGTACCGACATAGCCGGGGAGAGTTACTTTTTCGTATTCCGACAGCTTTTTGAATGGAACACCGGCTGTATAGGCAAACTGCTCTGCGGCGTAATATGCTCCGAGTGGCTGCCAGTGATGATCTGTGCGTGAATAGATGTTTTCGTCTTTATGTGCGTTAAGAGCGTAGTATGCATCTACTGGAATTATGTTTACAAGAGATGAATCTATTCTATCAAAGTCTTCTTTTTCACTTTGAGCAAGATCCTTGTACTTGTCAGGGAGATAGAATGAGCTAGCCGTAGGTAGTACCATTGAATATATGTTTACATTTGGAAGAGCTTCTTTGTAAGCATTGATATATGAAGCATATTCCTGTTCAGCACCCCATGCTCCGCCGTAAAGATTTATACCGCGCTTGTTTATGATAAGAATATTATTAGTAAGTTCACCGTCATTAGGCTCTTCTTCCTCAGGGGGGACGGTTGTTATCTCTGTAACAGTAGTAATTGAGGTAGCAACAGAGGTTGTCCGTATAGTTGTGGTCGTTACAGGAGATGGTTCCTTTTTTTCAATACCGTTTCCGTAGAGTTCGGCACAGTCTCCTCCGTACTTCAAACCTTTAATAGGCATTAGAGCTTCTGCAATGAACTGCTTTATATCCGAGCGGTTATGAACTGTATCATCAAAATAATTTGCAACTCCCTCTGTGAAATCGCCGCTTGTATAAGCTTTCGCGTTGAATTTAGGAAATTTAGCAAGAAGACGGTTTTCGTCATCAGCAATGGTTTCATGGGGAAACATGGTAATATAAATGAATCCGCCCGTAAATACAGCACCGAGAAGAAGGATATTTGCAAGTGCGATAATATTGAGCGCTTTTTTTCTGCGCTGCTTTTTTATTTTTTTTGCCTTTATCGGAACATCTATTGTAGTCCCAGCACGATCGGAAGCTTCGATAGAAATTGCAGCTCCGGTATGGTCACTTTTT
The DNA here is from genome assembly GCA_017961625.1 of Ruminococcus sp. Classification (GTDB taxonomy): domain Bacteria; phylum Bacillota; class Clostridia; order Oscillospirales; family Ruminococcaceae; genus Ruminococcus. Next base: position 12,151 of record JAGCWY010000029.1, read on the forward strand.
GCTTTATCTGCCATATCGTTTATATTTTTAACAGCAGACATGTTATCGTTTTGTTTTCTCATTTCTCATGCCTCATATTAGAATCTGAAGTAAAGGAAGGGATTAGTAGTAGCATCGACAAGCAGTATGCTAGTTATTATGAGCAGCAGAGCTGAGGCAACTGCTGCAACAGAGGATACGGTCGCCTTTGAAGCAAAATGCTTGTCCGTGACATTTTTTATTGTATTGATAAGTGGGAAGCAGCATAATACAGCTACTGAAAGTAGGAACACATTGTTCACTACAGAGATTTTGTCCTGAACGGCAATAAAGCCATTTCTACCAAATCCGAAGGCAGTCTTGAAGAAAGTTCCAAGTTTGCCAATATCCTCGAAATAGAATATAGAAAATCCGATGATTATTACGAACTTACTGTAAATGTGGCGTATCAAGACGGGAACTTTTTTCATACGCTTTTTGCCAATAAGCATTTCAATCAAAATAAATAATCCGTAATATAGTCCCCACAATATGTAATTCCAGCTTGCGCCGTGCCAGATACCTGTGCAAAGCCATACAAGGAAGAGTCCACCGTATTTCCTGCGTTTTCCGAAGATAGGGATATATAATACATAATCACGGAAGAAAGTACTTAGCGATATATGCCAACGCTGCCAGAATTCGGTTATATCCCTGCATATGAAGGGGTGATCGAAGTTTTCGTCAAAGTGGAAGCCAAATACGCGTCCAAGTCCTATAGCAATATCTGAATAGCCTGAAAAATCAAAATATATTTGTAATCCGTAAGCTATAGCACCGTACCATGCTCCTGCCATAGTTGAACTGCTTATATTTCCAAGGAAACTGTCAACAATGAGACTGAGCTGATTTGCAAGAAGAACCTTTTTGGCAAGACCTAGCGCGACTCTGTTAAGGCCGTATGACACGTCTCTTAACTCTATAGTACGCTGATCTATTTCCTTTTCAATCTTACTGTATCTTACTATAGGACCAGCAACGAGCTGCGGGAACAACGCAAGATAAAGTAGAAAGTTCTTGAATTTCTTCTGCGGTTTGACTTTTTCCCAATGGCAGTCTATGATGTAGGATATTGTCTGGAAGGTATAAAAGCTTATACCTATAGGAAGCCTTATATCGGGTACAGGTATAGAAGACGAAAAAAGGGCGTTGATATTTTCAACAATAAAGCCGCTGTATTTGAATATGCCGAGCATGAGTAGGTCATAGACAACTGCAAATACAGTAGCGGCAGTGTCGCCCCTCTTACCCTGATATTTTCCGATAAGCAACGCACAGACATAATTTACTATGGCAGTTGCTAGCATAAGGAAAATATATACAGGTTCGCCCCAAGCATAAAAAATCAGCGAGAAAAATATCAACACCGTATTTTTATGTTTAGTCCCTTTTGCCAATGCATAACACAATAGGCATACGGGAAGGAAAACATATATAAAGAAGAGTCTCGAAAAAACCATTGTTCTACCGCCTTGCTGCAAATGTTATTTATATTTCTGTTTCTACTGCGTAAAAGCAGTCGCAGCAATAAAAATTAAAATTTATTTCTATATATAATTGAATAATATAATACTATATATATAATTATACAACAATATCTGAGTAAATGCAAGAGGAAAAGACAATGAATTTTAATTTTCGAGATTTTATCATAAACTGAAAAAGTGCAAATTAACTTTTCAGTTTAATTTTGAATAGGTTTTTGAAAGAAATTTTTCGCCGTGTACAATAAAGCGCTTATGAATCCCTTCGCCTATATCGCCGGCTTCATCATATGATTTGATTGAAAAAACGAGCTCTCTACCGTTTATTTCAATAAGCTCTGCTTCTGCGCAGACCTTCATGCCCTTTGGAGTTGCAGAAATATGCTTTACATTCATTTCCGTACCTACTGTTGTTTCATCGCTTTCGAGGTAATCGGAGATGCAGTTGCAAGCTGCTTTTTCCATTAGCATGACCATTTCTGGAGTTGCAAATACCTCTAGGCTTCCGCTTCCTACATTGACTGCAAGATTTTCATCTTTTACCTCAAGCTCCGACATTCCGGTCATACCGGTTTTTAGCTCTTTCATAACAATATCTCCTTAATTGTGGGTCGAAATCTCGTCATCTGGGATAGGTGACGGCGAATATTCTTCCATAACTACTCTGTCAATGGTAAGAATATCAAGCTCATCATCTCTAGGAGTCGAGCTGCTGTATTCGTCTGAATATACCGGTTCTTTATCCATAAAGTCATTCATTTTTTCGATAAATGCATCTCTAGGAGCGTCTATTATGTTTAGTATGACATAAGGAATATAGAAAAACGATATCTCGTTGTCGGGAACGTATGAATAATCTGCTCCGTAGTTGCTCCAGAAGAAATACTTTTGCTGATATAGTGTATTACAGTTTTCTCCGTTGAGACCAAGCTGATTGTATACGCTTGTTTCACCTCTAAGAGAAGGGAAGTGGTCGCCTACAAAGAAAACAAGAATAGGTTCATCTATCTTTTTGAGGTCGGAAAGAAAAGTTTCTAAACCTGTATTCGTATGCTTTATCCATGTAAGGTAATTGCCGAACTCATCAAGCGGATCATCACCTTTATCGTAGGGCTGATGATTCTGCATTGTTGTTGTATGCAGATATATCGGCTTATCAGAAGTCTTTATTTCCTTTACAATCTGATCGAATACTGTAGAATCGTCAACATAAGATCCGAAATGTTTAACTGGTACTGTGAAATCAGTCGTACCTGCCTGATCGTCGTGATAGATCATTTTTTCAAAGCCAAAGTGTCCGTATATCCTTGATCTGCTGTAAAAACCGCTCTGGAATGGATGAACATATACAGTATTGTATCCCCAGCTTTTATAATACTGAGCAAGTGCTGGCTGTTCACGGTCGGCAAGTTCACGCTGAGGCATATTCGGAGTATTGATGCCTCTTACGGGGAGACCAAAGAGTAACTCAAATTCGGAACGCACTGTCCAGCTTGCATAAGTTGGAGTTATGGCAATGCCACCTTTTCCTTCCGATGCAGCTTTATCAAATTCCTTATAGTAATTGTCCTTGACTTTAAGCTCTTTGAAAACTCGGAAATCGGCGTAGGATTCGCTCATTATAACTATTACATTGGGCTTATTTCCACCGTTGAAATCCTCTGCACTTTCAACGGGAATATTCATTATCTCATCTATGTATTCCTCGCTGTAATCCTTCGGCACCACCAGTCTATTAGAATAGCTTTCGGTGGCAGTTTGCAAAAGGAAGGCGATGAAATGGTTCTTTTCAAATTTTTCGTTAAGAATAAAAGAATTGGTAGCAGCCTTCGTATCTATTCTGAAAAGACTATAAATAGGCTTGTAAAAAGTAGGAAGAACTATAAGAGCAGTAATTGAAAGTACTGACGCAATGGATAATACTACTCTTCTCATAGCTGTAGCTTTTAATTTGGGGTTGAAATAAAGTGTTAAAAGTATGAAGGCTATAACTATCAAATAATAAATTATAAGACGTGGTGTTATTTTTATATACGCAAACGAGGTAAGGCTTTTTACACTTCTTACAAGCTTCATGTCTGACAGTATAAGATGATTGCCATTCGTTCCGTATTTGAAAAGCTCTGTAGTGCTTAAAGCCATGTAAATAAAGCTATGTACAAGAACTGCGAGCCAGCCCTTTTTTAATATACAAAGCAATAGCGTGAACAGTACAGCGGTAATTATTAAATCAAATATAATAACACTTGGCCTGCTGACTGCAAATTTTATAAATGAAGAAATGTATTTTCCTTGGTTTATTTCAGCCATAGCGCATATAAACACAGGGAAAACTATAAGAAGAAAATTGTTCAAGCGAGGGTATTTTACTGTATTTTCCTCACGTTTACTGTTGAATGCTCTTATTTTCCTGAAACGTGTCTTTTCTTTTTCTGTAATTGGGGGTGTAGTCTCTGTTGCATCGTTTATGTCTCTCATGACAGCCTTTTCAGTCTTCAAAGCCGACTGAGAAGTCTTCATTACTGACTTTTTGGTCATTATTATCATCCTTCGCATATAATCTCATTACCATTAAGTGTTTTTATTATTAAATTACATTATAAATATATCATAGCACGGTCAAAAATTCAAGTTGAAGTATAAAATATCATCGTTTGTTCACTTTTTTCAGCGGTTTAGTAATAGTGTATTGCTATTGAAGATTAAAATTGTGCATTTTGTCGTTTTATGTTTTTAACCAACCTTTTTCGGTAGCGTCATCAAGAATTGAGGTGATTAGCTCAGCAATTTTGTCAGATTCAGCGAAATATTCAACATTTCTTTTGAGCACCTGATCCTTTTTTATACCGTGTTCTTGCCATGAAATACCTTTTCGTGTATAATTCAGAAGCAGCGGTTGCAGCCTGTCTAGGACTGCTGCAAAACGAGCTTCTTTTGTATGGCTGTCTTCAAATTCTCGCCATAGCTCGTAGAATTCATTGTACTGGTCTTCGGGAAGCATACCGAATATACGTCGAGCTGCTTTTTCTTCGCGCTCTGCTTTTGATTTGTTTCCTTCTGCATCATAGCAGTAAGTATCTCCAGCGTCGATCTCAACAACATCGTGTATGAGCACCATTTTCATAACTTTTGTAACATCGACCTGATAATTTGCATATTCTGCGAGAAGAAAAGTCATTAACGCAAGATGCCAGCTGTGTTCAGCGTCATTTTCCTTCCTGTCTTCGTGAAGAACATAAGTCTGACGGTAAAGATTTTTCATTTTATCAAGTTCAAGAATGAAGCTTAGCTGCTTTCTGAGTCTGTCTTCCATAATTTTCTCCTCAAATTACCATTCCGCCGTTTACAGCAAGAATCTGTCCAGTAATATATTCTGCCTGATCTGATGCAAGAAAAGCTACCGCGTCTGCAATATGTGATGGTTTTCCAAAGCAGCCAATGGGAATATCTTCCCTGATAAGCTCAAGATCTTCTTGGGAAAAGTGTTTGTTCATTTCTGTCATTATAAAACCGGGAGAAACACAGTTGACTCTTATCCCAGATGGAGCCACCTCCTTTGCAAGAGCCTTGGTAAAGCCAATAAGACCTGCTTTTGAGGCGGAATAATCTACTTCGCATGACGCCCCGCATTGTCCCCACATTGAAGATATATTAATTATATTGCCGCTTTTTGCGTTGATCATACATGGAAGTGCGGTTCTTGCGCAGTTCATAGCGCCTTTAAGGTTGATATTGAGAATCTTATCAGCTCTATCAGGCGATATCGAAGTAAAAAGATCAATTTCTGATATACCTGCGTTATTAACGAGCAAATCAAGTCTTCCAATAGCCTTGAATACTTTCTTTACGTCGCTTAAATCTGATATATCGAACCCTAGAGCCTGACCGTGTATTTCTTCAGCGAGCTTTTCGGCCTTTTCTCTTGAGTGAGCGTAATTGACATATACCATATATCCGTCGGAGGCAAGCCTTCTGCACACTGCCTCGCCTATGCCGCCACAGCCGCCGGTTACAAGTGCTTTTTTCATTTTTATCTCCTTCTATTCACTGGATTTCATTACATTATATCACATTTCAGTATAAAAATCCAGTATGATACTTGAAATTAATGTGAATTCATGTTACAATATAGTATATTTTCTTAGGAGTGTTTAATTTGGATCAGAAAAAAATTGACCGAATAAATGAGCTTGCTCATAAATCTAAATCTGTAGGACTTACCGAGGCCGAAAAGGCAGAGCAGACTGAATTGAGAAACGAGTACAGAAAGGCTGTTACAGGAAATCTTGCGGCTCAGCTTAATAATACCTACATAATGACGCCTGACGGTAAAAAGCGAAAAGTTGGCAGAGGGAAGTGAAATTATGAGTGATAAAGAGCTTTTCACTGTTGCCGTAAGTGCGGCATCTCGGGCGTATTCAAAATATTCTGGATTTTCTGTCGGTGCGGCTCTGCTTACCTCTGAAGGAAGGCTTTTTACAGGCTGCAATATCGAGAACGCCTCATATTCTTTGACAAACTGTGCTGAAAGGACTGCCGTATTCAAGGCAGTATCAGAAGGTTATAAAAATTTTGAAGCAATAGCTATAGCCGGAAGCATGAATGATGATTTTTCAAAACCATGTTTTCCGTGTGGAGCTTGTTTGCAGGTATTGAGTGAGTTTTGCGGCAGTGACTTTAAGATAGTGCTTTCGGACGGCGAATATAAGTTGTCTGATTTCCTTCCGAAAGCTTTCAGCGAGGAAAGCATGAAATGATCTCTATTGATGAGATAAAAGCTTCTAAGACCGATTTTATTGAGCTTTTACTTATCGGTGATGAACAGGAAGAAATGATAGTTAAGTATCTTGACAGGGGTAGACTGTTTGTATTGAAGAACGATGAAACGGTTTGTGCCGCCTGTGTGATAACTGACGAGGGTGATTTTTCACTTGAATTGAAAAATATCGCTGTATACCCTGAATTTCAGCGACAGGGGCTCGGCAGAATAATGATAGATTATATTGAACGTAAATTTGCAGGGGCATTCCTGCGAATCATTGTTGGTACCGGAGATAGTCCGCTGACAGTGCCTTTTTATGAAAAATGCGGCTTTAAAAGATATGGTATAATCAAAAATTTTTTTATTGATAATTATGATCATCCGATAATCGAAGCGGGTGTGCAATTGTGTGATATGATATGTTTTGAAAAGGAGCTCTCCTCAGATGGTAGAACAGATAGAGAAGGTTTTGCCGAAACACGGTGAAAATATTATTGTTGGCGTAATGTATAAACGCCATTTTGAGTGGTATGTCGCTCCGAAGAAGCTTTGGAAAATGGATTATAAAAAGCTTTATTCAGTATGGAAAGTAGTTTATAAAAGGAGCGGAAGGACTTTGTCTCAGCTTGAAAGAGATATAGGTTCCTATGAAAAATTCTGTGAATTACGCTGGGGAATAGAGATACTCAACACTGACACGGCAAGCTTTTTTCTTGCACACCTGTTTAAATGCCGTTATTCCGCCGATGAACTGAGACTGCTTCGCATGGTTACACGCGACGACCAAAAAAACGATTATGACGCGTCTCTATTCATCGATTTTGACAGCAGATTGATGTATTCACAGTTCCCTAAGCCTGAAAACTTTGAGATTTTTGTTCCTTCAGGCTGGACAGGAAGCTATGAAGACTTTACATCTTATATCCCTGCTGAAAAGAGATATTGATTCGGAGGAAATATGCTAAAAGATCTTATTGAAAAGCACCTTCTAGAGGTGCAGAAGCCTTCACGTTATATCGGCGGAGAGGTTGGGAGCATAATTAAAGACAAATCAAAAGTAGATGTTAGATTTGCCTTTTGTTTTCCAGATACGTATGATATCGGTATGTCGCATCTTGGCATGAAGATACTTTATTCACTGACGAATGAGCGCGAAAACTACTGGTGTGAGCGCTGTTTTGCTCCGGGAGAGGATTTTGAAGCAATCATGCGGGAATACGATATACCGCTTTATGCACTTGAAAGTCTCGATCCAATCAAGGATTTTGATTTTATAGGCTTTACTATGCAGTATGAGCTTTCATATACAAACGTACTGAACATGCTTGACCTTGCTGGTATACCAATATTTGCAAGCGAAAGGTCTCAGGAACTGACACAGATTGTTATTGCTGGCGGCCCATGTGTATGCAATCCGGAGCCGCTTGCAGATTTTTTTGATATTTTTGTGCTCGGTGAGGGCGAAGATGTAAACCTTGAACTTATGGATTTATTTCATGAAATGAAAATGCAAGGGGCTTCGCGAGATGACTTCCTTCGCAGAGCTTCGCATATAGAAGGCGTTTATGTGCCTAAATTCTATAATTACATATATAAAGAGGACGGAACTATCGAAAAAATTAACGTTTTGGAGGGAGCTCCTGAAATTATAAGGAAGCGTATCATCAAGGATTTTGATAAGGTGTACTATCCTGAGAATTTTGTTGTTCCTTTTACCGAAATAGTGCAGGACAGGGCATCTGTAGAGGTACTGAGGGGATGCATAAGAGGCTGCCGTTTTTGTCAGGCCGGGTTTATATATAGACCGTTTCGCGAAAAACATACTGAAACTATATGTAAAGAGGTAAAAGCCCTTTGTGAAAACACAGGATACGATGAGGTCTCATTGGCTTCGCTTAGTACCAGTGACCATTCTGAGATAGAACCAATGCTAACAAACCTTCTTGAATATACGGTAAATGAAAGGATCAATCTTTCTCTTCCGTCGCTTAGAGTAGATAATTTCTCAGAGTCTCTGCTTGAAAAGATAAAAAAAGTCCGTAAGAGCGGGCTTACATTTGCTGCTGAAGGTGGTACACAGAGGCTACGTGATGTTATAAATAAAAATGTAAGCGAAGAGGAGATAATGAATACCTGCCGTATTGCATTTGAGGGTGGGTATTCCAGTGTCAAGCTCTATTTTATGATGGGACTTCCCACTGAGACCGACGAGGATATCATAGGTATTGCCGAACTTGCTAACAGGATAATAGACCTTTATTACAGTATAGAGAATCGTCCCAAGGGGAGGGGAGTACAGATATCTATCAGCTGTGCTACTTTTGTGCCCAAGCCTTTTACTCCTTTTCAGTTCGAACCCCAGGATACAAGGAAAATGATAGAGCATAAGCAGAAATTGTTGCTTGATTCGGTTAAGACCAAAAAGATAAAGGTCAGCTATCATAATCCTGATGTTAGTCTGCTGGAGGTAATACTTGCAAAGGGAGACAGACGTTTGTGCAGATCAATTTACACTGCATGGAAAAAAGGCTGTAAATTTGATAGCTGGGATGAATATTTCCATTTTGACAGGTGGCTCGAAGCTTTTGAAGAATGCGGTATAGATACATCATTCTATGCAAACCGCCGTTTTGATTATGATGAAATACTCCCTTGGGATCATTTCGATTATCTTGTAACTAAAGAGTTTCTAATAAGAGAGAATAAGACTGCTCACCAGGCGAAAACCACTCCGAATTGCAGGCTCAGGTGTTCTGGCTGCGGTGTCAATAAAAAAGTCGGGAGGGAATGCTTTTGATTCGTGTAAGAGCAACATTTGAGAAGTGTGGACGTGCAAGATATATCTCACATCTTGACCTAAATCGCTGTATGCTCAGGATATTCAGACGATCTAGACTTCCTATATGGTATACAGAAGGATTCAATCCTCACCCGTATTACAGCTTTGCACTGGCTCTTTCTCTAGGTTTTGAGAGCAGCTGTGAGATTCTTGACTTCAATCTGAACGAGGATATACCCTATGACGAGATAAGGGATAAGCTTAACGCAGTCATGCCTGAAGGAATGAGGATAGTCAGCGTTGCTGAACAAAAGCAGAAGATAACAGCCATTACAGAGGCGGAATACAGCTTTTCATTGATGACTTCTAATACTGACGGTCTGTATGAGGATATCAGCAGACTACTTGAACTTCCTGAGATACTTATGGAAAAGAAGACCAAAAAGGGATTGAAGACTGTTGACATAAAGCCGAGCATAAGGGTGATGAGCTGCGTAAAAGATGATGATTCGGTAAATATGTTAATCAGACTACCTGCCGGCACACAAACGAACTTTAACCCGACGCTTTTTTTAGATGCTCTGAAAAATATGGGTGGTACAGAGTTCGAGGTGCCAATAATCCGCCGTACAGGAATTTTTTGCGAAAACAATGAAATTTTTTCATAAAAACACTTGCAATTTCCTTCAAAGTATGTTATCATATAAAAGCATTTGAAATCCGTTCGGGCATTTTTATGTCCGGATGAGGGTTAATGCCGAAAGACATTAAATCGGATAGTCCGCTGCCTGCTACTCATTTTTAATGAGTACTGTGTATTAAGTACACATATTTAACGTATGATTTATCCTGTATATGCCGAATGCTGAACGGCTTATGTGGGACAGGTAAGAATGTTCGGAAATTTTAGGAGGAAAATAAAATGGATGCACTCAAGTTAATCAGCGAATCAAGCATGAAGGAAAATGTTCCTCAGTTCAACGTAGGTGATACCGTAAAGGTTCACGTACAGATCAAGGAAGGCGACAAGAGCCGTATTCAGATTTTTGAGGGAACTGTAATCGCAAAGAAGCACGGTGGAATCAACGAGACATTTACTGTAAGACGTGTTGCTCACGGTTGCGGTATCGAAAGAGTATTCCCGCTTCACTCACCTGTTGTTGACAAGGTAGAGGTTATAAGATGCGGTAAGGTTCGCAGAGCTAAGCTCTACTACCTCAGAGACAGAGTTGGTAAGGCTGCTAAGGTTAAGGAACAGATCCGCTAACAGGTTGCAGACTGAGTTCAGCCGATTTATTTCGGCTGACTCATCTTCTTTCCTTGAGGGACTTAAAGTCCCTTTTTTGCTACATTTACATAATTATAGTCTGGAGGCAGCATATTATGGCTGAAGAAATAAAGAACAATATAGAAGATGAAAAATTAGAAGAAGTTGCCGAGAATGCTACAGAAGCTGCTGAGGAAGAAGCTGAAGAAACGGTGAGCAAGATATCTGAAAGCGACGAGGAAGACGATGATGAAGGGTCAAAGGCTGAGAAAAAAGAGAGCAAGGTAGTTGATGATATACTTGAAATAGTTGAATCCACTCTCCTTACTGTCTTTGTTATTATAATGATATTTACATATCTGCTTCACCCCGTAACTGTTATGGGACCATCCATGGAAAATACTCTTTTGGGTAAGGACAGAATCTTTATGTCCACGGTTTACAGCGGTCCTCATTACGGTGATATAATCATAATTAATAATGATTATGCATATCTCCTTGATGAAGAAGGAAAGGTATTACAGAAGGATATCAGCGGTTCGCGCCTTAAGGAATGTATTATCAAGAGAGTTATCGCAGAGCCAGGTCAGACTATCAATATAGATGCTGAAAAGCAGGAGGTTACTGTTGATGGTAAAGTACTTGATGAACCATATATTAAGGACGGCATGAACTTCGATCCATGTGCATTTGATTTTCCGTTAACTGTACCGGAAGGATATTATTTTGTTATGGGTGATAACAGACGTATTTCTGCTGACAGCAGAAATATCGAAGTAGGCCTTATTAAAAAGGATGAGATATACGGTAAGGCATTGTTAAGATATTACCACTCTGATAAGCTAAGCTTTAATCTTTTATTGTTCAGGAATAAATAATTGTCGGACGTCTTATTGCAGCAGAAAGGGAGGCATATATGGATAATATTGATATGAAGCAGATCCAGTGGTTCCCTGGACACATGGCAAAAACAAGAAGGCTTATCGCTTCAAATCTGTCGCTGGTCGATGCGGTTGTGGAGATTGTAGATGCACGAACTCCATTGAGCAGTCAAAATCCAGAAATGGATAAAATGACGAGAAACAAGCCGAGAGCAGTGCTCCTTAACAAGTGCGATCTTGCTGATGAAAAGACTACCCAGCTTTGGATCAACTATTTCCGTTCATGCGGAAAAGAGGCTATTGCTATAGACTGTAAATCGGGCAAAGGGATAAAGTCTATCATATCATCAATAAAAAACACAGTTCTTAAGGAACTTATGGAAAAAAGACAAAGAAGTGGAATGTCAACATCTGCTGTCAGATTAATGATAGTAGGAATACCAAATGTTGGCAAGTCTTCTCTCATAAATAAGTTAGCAGGCTCGAAGCGAACAAAGGTTGAGGATCGCCCCGGTGTAACAAGAACAAAGCAATGGGTGAAGCTTGATAACAATACGGAACTCCTTGATATGCCTGGAGTCCTGTGGCCAAAGTTCGAAGATCAGGATGTAGCCGTAAGACTTGCTTTTACAGGTGCGATAAGCGATGATATTCTCGATATTGAAACTCTTGCAATGAAGTTACTTGTATACCTTGCCAATGAATATCCGGATTCACTTAAAGAACGGTATAAAATAGAATTTACCTCCGAGGATACTGGACTTGAGTTGCTTGAGAAAGTAGGAAAAAAACGCGGAATGATGATCTCAGGTGGCGAAATAAACACAGAACGGGCAGCCATAACCATTCTTGATGAATTCAGAAGCGGAAAGCTAGGCAGGATAACCCTTGAGTCTCCGCCTCAGAAGGAGCAGCTATGCCAAGAATAATCCTTCATAAGGAACTTTTTGATTACGATTCGACTTTGAGAAAAGAGTTCCCTGTAATATGTGGTGTAGACGAAGCCGGAAGAGGTCCGCTTGCAGGAGATGTGTATACAGCTGCTGTCATACTTAATGATGATATCCTTATAGATTATCTTAATGACAGCAAAAAGATACCGGAAAAACGCCGCGAACTACTTTATGATGAGATAATTGAAAAATCAGATGCATATTGTATAGCTTCTGCAAGTGTTCAGGAGATAGATGAGCTAAATATCCTCAATGCTACTATGCTTGCAATGAAAAGAGCTGTTGAAGGGCTTAGCATAAAGCCGGATCTTGCTCTTATAGACGGAAACAGATTGCCGAAACTTGAGTGCGAAAGCAGATACGTCATACACGGTGATGCAGTTTCTGCTTCCATTGCCGCTGCTTCGATACTTGCAAAGGTAACACGTGACCGCTATATGTGCCGGCTTGATGAAGAATATCCCCAGTATTGTTTCAAAAAGCATAAGGGATATGGTACAAAGCTACATTATGAAAAAATTGCGGAATTTGGCATATCTGAGGTACACAGGAAGAGCTTCCTGAAAAAACTATATGAATAAAAACTGTAATCGGCAGGCTTTGAGAGGATAGCGTATGCTTATATCTCAAAGAGCGGGCTATAGAATAATTGAAAAAATTACCGCATAAAAGGCGGTGCGATAGATATAATCGCTGATAAAGGTGATTATATTTTATTTGTTGAGGTTTAATCTCGCAAACCTGGCAGTATAGTCACGGGATTTAAAGCCGAAAACAAGACAGGCGCAGTTTTACTGTAAAAATTACTGTGGATCATTGCTGTACGCATCCGACAATGCTTCAGCCGAGATTTGATGTGACGCAAGTCAGCATACCGGAGGGCAGGGGGCACGGCATTGATTATATTACAAATGCCTATGATACAACAGGCTACAATCTCATATTTAAAGGGTGATAATATGTTCTATAACAGCACAAGAAACAGCGATGTCAAGGTAAGCAGTGCTGAAGCTATAACACAGGGAATCTCAGCTGAAGGCGGACTTTTTGTTCCGGAGAGCATTCCTCAGCTTACCATGGAAGAGATAAAGGCTATTGGCGATATGAAGTATGCAGACAGAGCTGCTTATGTGTTTGCAAAATACCTTACAGATTTTACGGAAGCAGAGATACATCACTGTACGGATAACGCCTATAGTACAAAGAATTTTGAGACAGAGAGCATTTCTGAAATAGCACATCTTTTTGACGGAACATATATGCTTGAATTATGGCATGGTCCGACCTGTGCATTTAAGGATATGGCTCTTCAGATACTGCCTTATTTCCTTACAACTTCCGCTAAAAAGATAAAGCTTGACAAAAAGATAGTAATACTTGTTGCGACTTCCGGTGATACAGGAAAGGCTGCACTTGAAGGCTTTAAGGATGTTGAAGGAACATCTATCCTTGTTTTTTATCCTGAGGATGGAGTAAGTCCAATGCAGAAACGTCAGATGAAGACTCAGGAAGGCTCAAATGTTGGAGTTTGTGCGATAAAAGGAAATTTTGACGACTGCCAGAACGGTGTTAAGGCTATTTTTACCGATGATGATGTAAAAGCAGCTCTGGACAGTAAGGGAATGATATTCTCAAGCGCAAATTCTATAAACTGGGGACGTCTTGTTCCACAGGTAGTTTACTATGTTTCTGCTTATGCAGAGCTTGTAAAAGACGGAGGAATAGCTCTCGGCGACAAAATAAACATTGTTGTTCCAACTGGAAATTTCGGAAATATCCTTGCTGCTTACTATGCAAAGCATATGGGAATACCGGTTAACAAGCTTATATGTGCTTCAAATATTAACAATGTTCTTACTGATTTTATAAATACAGGAGTTTATGATAGAAACAGAAAGTTTTATGCAACTGTTTCTCCTTCAATGGATATTCTTATCTCTAGCAATCTAGAAAGACTTCTATATCTGATGACCGACAGAAATGATGCAGTTATCCGTGAATGGTTCGGAAAACTTTCAACAGAGGGAAGATATGAGGTAAGTTCCGAGGTCAAGGCGAAGCTAAAGGAAGAATTTGCTGCTGGCTTCTGTGACGACGGTCAGACAAAAGCAACTATCCATTCTATTTATGAAAAGTATTCATATACATGTGATACACATACGGCTGTTGCAGTAAAGGTTTATAAGGACTATAAGGAGACTACAGGAGATACTACAAAGACAGTCATAGCTTCAACAGCAAGCCCGTATAAGTTCAGTGCAGCTGTGCTTGAGGCTCTTGAAGGTAATAAGTCCGATATTGATGAATATGATAAGGTTGATAAGATAGCTGAGCTTTCAGATATACCTGTTCCGGCAGCCCTTGCAGATCTTAAAAACAAGCCTGAACGTTTCACTGATGTAATTGACAAAGCAGAACAGAAGGCTTACGTGCTCAGAACACTGGGCGTTTGATTGATGAGCTTGTTCGTAATGGCAGATCTGCACCTGTGCAAGGGCAATCCTGAGAAAACTATGAGTGTTTTCAATGGCTGGGCCGATTATCAGGAGCGGATTGAGAAGAACTGGCTTGAATTGATAAAAGATGAGGATACTATAGTCATTCCCGGAGATATTTCATGGGGAATGTCCCTTGATGAGGCTGCTCCGGATTTCAAATTCATAGAAAATCTGCCCGGGCAGAAGATCATTATAAAAGGTAACCATGATTACTGGTGGACGACTATGAAGAAAATGGAAGGATTTCTTTCGTCTGAGGGCTGTTCTTCCATAAGGATACTGCATAATAATCACTATCGATATGGAGATTACGGTATCTGCGGTACGAGAGGCTGGGTAAATATGCCTGGTGAAACTCAAGACGAGAAGATACTAAAAAGAGAAGTGCAGAGGCTTGAAATGTCAGTAAAATCAGCTGTAGACGCAGGACTGATACCAATTGTTTTCCTGCATTACCCGCCGATATTTGCAACAAATTTTAACTATGACATTCTCGAGATACTTTATCGTTATAAGATAAAAGACTGTTATTACGGACATATTCACGGCAGGTCGGCACATGAACTGTGTGTAAAAAACACTTATGACGATGTTAATTTTCATTTGGTATCAGGTGATTATTTACAATTTGTGCCTGAGAAAATTTTTTGAATTGTGCATTATGCAGAAGTAAAAAAAATCAGTAGAAAAATTCTTGGAAATGTGGTATAATATTCCAAGTATGTTATATAAATATTGGAGGACGTATTAAAATGAGTTTAAAATCATCAAACAAAACAGATGTGAATACTACAGAGTTAGTAATTTCTATTGATCCTGAGACCTTTGAAACAGCCGTTGAAAAGGAATATCAGCGTCAGAAGAAAAATATCCAGATCAGAGGCTTCAGAAAGGGTAAGGTTTCAAGAAAGCTTGCTGAGAGAGAGTTCGGTGAAGGTGCATTCTACGAGGGTGCTATCAATTCTCTTCTCGGTCCCGAGATTGACGCTGCTGTAAAGGAAACTGGTCTTGTGCTCGTTGACAGACCTAATGTTGAGGTTACGTCTCTCGACAAGGCTGAGGGCGTTGAGATTAAGGCTATTTGTGTTACAAAGCCTGAAATCGAGATATCTGATTACAAGGGTATCAAAGCTCCCAAGGAAGTAAAAGAAATTACTGACGAGGATATAGACAAGCAGATAGATATCATTAGAAAGAAGAATGCTCGTATCGTTTCGGTTGACGACAGAGCAGCTCAGCTTGATGATGAAGTAATCATTGATTTTGAAGGCTTCTTCGGCGATGAGGCTTTTGAAGGCGGAAAGGGCGAAGATCACCCGCTTCGTCTTGGCAGCGGACAGTTTATCCCTGGTTTTGAGGATCAGATAGTTGGTCATAATATAGGCGATGAGTTCGACGTAAATGTTACATTCCCCGAGAACTACCAGATGTCTGATTATGCCGGCAAAGAAGCAACCTTCAAGTGCAAGCTTAAGGGTATAAGCTACGAAGAACTCCCTGAGATCAATGATGATCTTGTAAAGGATGCAACAGAATTTGAAACAGTTGCAGAATACAAGGACGATATAAAGTCCAAGCTTGAAGAGGCTGCTGTACAGCAGGCTGAAGCAGAATTTGATAACGCAGTTATGAACGCACTCATTGAAAAGGTGGATTCTCCTATACCTAACTGCATGTATGAGCAGAGAATAGATGCTCTTATGAGATCTTTTGAGCAGCAGCTCCAGCAGCAGGGTATGGATATCAAGCTTTACTTCCAGTACACAGGAATGGATACTGATTCATTCAGAGAGACATACAGAGATAGAGCTGTTAACGAGGTTAAGCTTAGACTTGCTCTTGAGAAAATCGCTGAGCTTGAAAAGATTGAGGTAAGCGAAGAAGAGATCAACAACAGTCTCGGTGAGATCGCAGCAGCCAATAATATGGATGTTGAAACAGTTAAGCGTTTTATTCCGCTTGATGATTATACAACAGATCTTAAAGTACAGAAGGCCATAGATTTTGTAAAAGAAAATGCCGTTGTAGACAATACAGCTGCCGAGGACAAGGCTGAATAAGACTTAATCCGACAAACGATCATAAAATACATAGTTGTCCCGCAGCCTTTTGTGGGACAACTGTTTTTAGAAGAAAGGGCGATATAATATGAGCGTACTTGTACCTTACGTCGTTGAACAGACAAGCAGAGGAGAAAGATCCTATGATATCTACTCCCGTCTGCTGAATGACAGGATCATAATGCTTTCAGATCAGGTGAATGATGCCACAGCAAGCGTTGTTGTAGCTCAGTTGCTTTATCTTGAAAGCCAGGATTCAGAGAAGGATATATCATTGTATATAAACAGTCCAGGCGGTTCTGTTACAGCCGGCATGGCTATATATGATACAATGAATTACATCAAGTGTGATGTTTCCACAATATGCATCGGTATGGCGGCTTCAATGGGAGCTTTCCTTCTTTCTTCCGGTGCTAAGGGAAAGCGTATTGCTCTTCCAAACAGTGAAATAATGATTCATCAGCCTCTTATAGGCGGCGGTCTTGGCGGTCAGCAGACCGATATCATGATACACGCAAAAAATCTTGAAAGAACAAGAGATCGTCTTGAAGAAATTATTGCAGCAAATACCGGCAAAAGCGTTGAAGAAATCCATTCAGCTTGTGAAAGAGATAATTACATGACAGCTCAAGAGGCTCTTGAGTTCGGACTTATAGATAAGGTAATTACAAAAAGGTAGGGGAATTAAATGGCTGAAACGTTCAAATCGTGCAGCTTTTGCGGAAAAGGGGAAAACCGGGTACGCAGTATGTTTTCTGCAGGTTCGTCCAATATTTGTGATGAGTGTGTAACGTACTGCTACGAAATGCTATACGGACCCGGAGTAGCTAAGGCGCACAGAAAAGCAGCAAAAAGTGAAAACGATAACGATGTATCATCCATTAAGCTTATGAAGCCTAAGGAGATAAAGGAATTCCTTGACGAATACGTTATCGGTCAGGATGAAGCGAAGATATCGCTTTCTGTTGCTGTATACAATCATTATAAAAGAATAATGAGCCAGGAAAATGAGAAAGACTTTCCTTCAAATGATGGCGTAGAGTTGCAAAAGAGTAACGTCCTCCTTCTTGGTCCGACGGGCGTCGGCAAAACTTTTTTGGCTCAGACGCTTGCTAAACTGCTTAACGTACCGTTTGCAATCGCAGACGCAACAACGATAACCGAAGCAGGATATGTAGGCGACGACGTTGAAAATGTACTTCTGCGTCTTATCCAGGCCGCTGATTTTGATATCAAAGCGGCTGAACGTGGAATCATATATATTGACGAGATAGATAAGATTGCAAGAAAATCCGAGAATACTTCGCTTACTCGTGACGTAAGTGGAGAAGGTGTTCAGCAGGCCCTTCTGAAAATAATCGAGGGAACTGTTTCAAATGTTCCTCCTCAGGGCGGAAGGAAGCACCCTAATCAGGAGGTTATCCAGATAAACACAAAGAATATACTGTTTATATGTGGCGGTGCGTTTGACGGACTTGAAAGGCAGATACAGAAGCGTATCGGTAAATCACCTATAGGCTTTGGTGGTGAGCTAAAGTCAAACAATGAAGATTTGAACAATCTCTTTAAACAAGTCGTTCCTAAGGATCTTGTTAAATTCGGTATGGTTCCTGAATTTGTTGGAAGACTTCCGGTGATTTCTGTACTTGACGAGCTTGACGAGGCTTCGCTGGTAAGGATACTTACAGAGCCGAAGAATGCTCTTATTAAGCAGTATAAAAAACTATTTAGCTATGATGATATTGAGCTTGATATAGATGATGCAGCTCTTATAGAAATAGCGAAAAAAGCTATCGTTCAGAAGACAGGTGCCCGCGGACTCAGATCTATACTTGAGTCGATACTGATGAAAACCATGTTTACCGTTCCTTCGGACGGCAGCATAGCAAAGGTAACTGTTACAGCTGACTGCGTTATCAATAATGTGGAGCCTCTTCTTACAAACAGAAGGAATAAGCTCCTTAAAGCTGAATAAAAATAATCAACCTCCTATGGATTGCCATAGGAGGTTTTTTCTTTTTATCAGATTATATCAGCATCAACAGCCGCAACCGCAGTTGTTTCCGCAGTCACAGCCGTTGCCACCACATCCACAACCTGAGAAGAGGATTACAACAAGAAGGATAAGAATTATAACGAACCAACCATTATTTCCGCCTAAGCATGAATTACACATATTAAAGCAACTCCTTAGAAAAATGTATATGAACCGCTTTCTGCGTTTCATAGTATATAATATGCCGGCTAAAAAAAAGTGTTACAGATATGAGGCAGTCCTGCTATATCGACATATACCGCACTAAAAAAGTGGCATAATATATTTAAGGAAAACAAAGGAGTGTCTCAAATGATAAACAGTGAAAAATTTACACGACGTTCGTTAAGCATTATTGATGAAGCGATAGAATATGCTTCAGAGCTTGGACATACTTATGTCGGGAGCGAGCATATACTGCTTTCTATTATCGCAGAAAGAAATTCCAAGGCAGCAGATATTCTTATAAAATGCGGTGCAACATATGATATTATCAAAAATGAGATAATAAGAATGGTTGGAGAGGGAACTCCGTCAATATTGAATCAGCGTTTTTTTACTGCAGCTACAAAGAGAATACTTGAGCTTTCTTATATGATAGCTTCAGAAAACGGCAGTAATCAGGCAACTCCGGAGCATATACTTGCTTCGATTATAAAAGAGCCTTCATGCAGTGCTTTTACGGTGTTGAAAAAAGCTGAATGTAATATTACTTATATTATAAATGAGCTTTGCAGAATAATAGATGAAGATGAAGGATTAAGACAGCATGAAGTAATAAAGCTTAAACAGAGTCAGTTGCCGAATCTCTACAGATTCGGAAAAAATATGACAGACCCCGATTCAATAAAAAAGATGGATCCTCTTATTGGCAGGGAAGCGGAAATAAAACGTTTATTGCAGATCCTTTCAAGAAGGAATAAAAACAATCCTTGCCTTATAGGGGAAGCAGGCGTTGGCAAAACAGCTGTGGTTGAAGGAATAGCAGCACTGTTTATGCGCAATCTTGTTCCTGATGATCTGAAAAATAAATTTATCTTTTCTCTTGATTTTACAGCTATCCTTTCAGGAGCAAAGTATCGCGGCGACTTTGAAGAGCGAGTAAAAGCCTGTATTGATGAAGCATTAAACGCCGAGAATATAATCTTGTTTATCGACGAAATACACATGATAGTCAATGCAGGTGCAGCAGAAGGAGCAATTGACGCAGCAAATATTATGAAGCCTTTGCTTGCAAGGGATAAGCTTCAAATCATAGGAGCGACCACATACAGTGAATATTCAAGGACGATTGAAAAGGACGCGGCTCTTGAACGGCGTTTTCAGCCTGTGCATATAGGCGAGCCAGATGCGGATAACTGTATTGACATATTAAAGGGTTTACGAAGAAATTACGAGGAATATCACTGTACAGAGATAAGTGATGAGATAATAAATATGGCTGTTGCATTGTCGCAGAGGTATATTAACGACAGGTTTTTACCAGACAAAGCAATAGATCTTCTTGATGAAGCATGTGCTTGCGCAAAAATGAGAAGATGCACACCTGTAATAGAGCATGATACAGAACTTATAAAGCTTGAAAACCATAGTATAAATGAATTTAAAAGACATTTTAAAGACAAAAGAGGTACACCTGTAACAGAGGAAGACCTTTTTAACGTAATATCATTAAAAACAGGTATACCTATTCCGAGAATAAGCACAAAGGAAGCCGAAATGCTTACAGGACTGAAAAAAAGCCTTTTAGCTCGTATAGTAGGGCATAATGAGGCGATAGAGAAAGTGACAGAAGCTATATATCGCTCAAAATGTGGACTACGTGATAAAAACAGACCTATAGTATCACTTCTGTTTGCAGGTCCGACCGGAACTGGAAAGACTGAACTTGCAAAAGCTCTTGCATACATTGTTTTCGACGGAAGAAAAAGCTTTATCCGGGTAGATATGTCTGAATATATGGAAAAACATTCCGTTTCAAAACTCATAGGTGCACCGCCTGGTTATGCGGGGTATGATAGTGGTGAAAAGAATTTGTGCGAGAGGGTTCGTAGGAATCCCTATTCACTTATTCTTCTTGACGAAATAGAAAAAGCTCATCCAAGCGTTTTGAATATATTATTGCAGGTACTTGATGACGGTATACTAACAGATTCTATGATGAGAAGTGTCAGTTTCAGAAACTGTTTTATTATTTTGACTTCAAATATCGGTGCTAAGGAACTTACTACAGCACATTCCGTTGGATTTTCAGAAACAAGCAAAGATAATACAGACAAAAGAGTAAAGGAAGCCTTGGAAGAGTTTTTTTCGCCAGAGATAATCAACAGGATAGACGATATCATACTGTTCAGACCGTTAAATAAGGAGGATATGCTTAAAATAGGAAATATGGAGCTAGAAAAGCTCAAACAGAGAGCCGACTCAATCGGTATCACACTTGAATTTACTCAGAGCATTGTTGAATCTATTGCAAATGCTGGGCATTCGTTAAAATACGGTGCAAGACCAATTCGCAGAAAAGCGGAGCAACTTATTGAAAATGCGCTTTCTGAAATGATAGTGAAAGGAAAGATAAAAAGCGGCGATTGTGTAAAGGTTGATATTAAAGATGAAATAGTTTGTATAACAAAAAAGATAGCGGTATAATAAACTTATTAATGATATTTAAAATTAAAAAAGCTCCTCGAGGAGCTTTTTTATATTCCTATGAGATTAAAATCAGGGACATATTCTTCAGAAGCTGAGCTTTTTTGCTGGGTAAAACCCTTTATACCGAGTTCAGCTGCATAATTCACAACACTATTATATTCCATTTTTGTAACGTGTCGTTTAAGTTCTATGTGCTCGTCAGATATAAAATCAAAAGGAGTATACTGGTTCATTATGCTTACAAGCACATCGTCAGAGGATGTATTACCTGCTATCCATTCAATAATTTTCATAGAGTCGTGTCTGTGAGAGGGGAGAACAAGGTGACGAATAATAGTACCTTTTATAAGTCCTCCTTCGCTATTGTATTGCAGACTTCCTATTTGTTTTATCATCGCCCGAACAGCTGTGGAGGATACTTCAAAATAATCAGGAGCGTTTGAGTACTTTTGTGATATATCTGATGAAAAGTATTTTATGTCCGGAAGATATATATCAATGTACCCGTCAAGGAGATCAATAGTTTTGCACGATTCATACCCGCCGCAGTTGTAAACAACGGGGATAATAAGCTTGTGTTTTACAATATCAAGAGCGGTAATAATATTAGGTACAAAATGAGTCGGAGTAACAAGGTCGATATTGTCTGCACCTTTTTCCTGCAAGGAGAGAAATATATCAGCAAGTTCCCTAACACTTATTTCCTTTCCAAAAAGTTTGTTGCTTATCTTATTATTCTGGCAGAAACAACAGTGAATGTTACAACCGGAAAAGAAAACCGTACCTGCGCCGTTTTTATAGGATATACATGGTTCTTCCCATTTATGAAGGCTAGCTCTTGCTACAATGGTTTTGTTGCCGGCACCGCAGAAGCCCCTGCTAGTTGTTCTGTCTGCGCCGCATTTTCTGGGACAGAGCATACAATTATTCATTATTATGTCCATCATATTTTTCGCATTCATCTTTCATAAAATATCTGTAACTGAAATCCCGACCAGCGTAAGTACATTTAAGAATACCGTTTGCCAGAACGAGCTGAAGGTGTAATAAATTTTGCTTTTCATTTTTCCACCTTTTACCAAAATAATTCTACCATTGATAAACGTAAAAGTCAATATAATACTCATTCAAAAGGTGAAATTATCACCTAAGAAATTTTTTTGAAAATTTTTCAAAAAAGCCTTGACAAGAAACGTTTGACGTGGTATAATATTAAAGTCGTCGGAACTGATTAACCGATGAACAGAAGAAAGCGTGGGGGTTTAGCTCAGCTGGGAGAGCATCTGCCTTACAAGCAGAGGGTCACAGGTTCGAGCCCTGTAGTCCCCACCAATTCTTTGGCCTCGTAGTTCAGTTGGTTAGAACGCCTGCCTGTCACGCAGGAGGTCGACAGTTCGAATCTGTTCGGGGTCGCCATTATGCGGATTTAGCTCATCTGGTAGAGCGCCACCTTGCCAAGGTGGAGGTAGCGAGTTCGAGCCTCGTAATCCGCTCCAAGGACGGCGCTATAGCCAAGTGGTAAGGCGTGGGTCTGCAACACCCTGATCCCCAGTTCAAATCTGGGTGGCGCCTCCAGAAAGCATCTGCTTTATGCAGATGCTTTTTATTTTTTTAAGGACATGTTGTAAACTGACATTTTTAGAAATGAAGAGACATTTATTCATTTGTTTGTTCATAATATAATTTAT
This sequence comes from Ruminococcus sp., assembly GCA_017961625.1. Classification (GTDB taxonomy): domain Bacteria; phylum Bacillota; class Clostridia; order Oscillospirales; family Ruminococcaceae; genus Ruminococcus. The sequence continues at coordinate 35,228 of JAGCWY010000029.1, forward strand.
TATCAAAATATTATTTTTTTTTGCAAAAAATACTTGAATATTATTTCAAAATAATATATAATTATATTGTATGGGCTTTTGGCTCGTTTATCTGATGTTGTATTTTGTTTTGCAAAAAACCTTGCAGTTTACTGCATTTTCAAGGAGATTCTTATGAAAAAACTGAACGGAATAAAGCTGAAGCACCGTAAGAATACGGAAAACAGCACAACAGTTAATTTTCCCGTTCCCGAATCTGTTCGGATACCTATGTCTATGACAATGGGAGCACCTTGCCAGCCATTAGTAAAGGTAGGAGACGAGGTTAAGGTCGGACAGAAGCTCGGCGATACAGATGCGGCTTTCAGCGCTCCGGTACATTCGGGCGTGTCCGGAAAGGTCACAGCTATAACAGATTATCGCAACGCTATGGGTGTTGTATGTAAAATGATAGAAATAGAGTGCGACGGTCAGCAGACAGTTTCTGACGAAGTTAGACCTCCCTCTATTACCGATAAGGCTAGTTTTATAAAGGCAGTACGTGAAAGCGGAGCCTGTGGCCTTGGAGGCGCAGGATTCCCGACACATATAAAATTAAATCCCAAAACAGAGATAGATACACTTATCATCAATGCCGCTGAATGTGAGCCTTATATTACCGCAGATTATCGAGAGATGATAGAAAATCCCGATGATATTATTGGTGGTATTAATATGGTGAAATCACAGCTTGGCATCAAATCCGCTAAGCTTGCCATAGAAGCCAATAAACCTGAGGCGATTAAGAATTTTACAGCTTTAGCTGAGAATGATGATACCATTGATATCATTACTCTTCCTTCTGCTTATCCTCAGGGTGCTGAAAAGGTAATAATCTATAACTCTACGGGCAGGATAGTCAATGAGGGGATGCTACCAGCTGACGTCGGCGTAATTGTTATGAATGTATCAACCATAGCATTCTTGTATAGATATATGCATACAGGTATGCCTCTTGTAACACGCAGACTTACCGTTGACGGAAATGCTGTAAAGGAACCGAAAAATGTAAATGCAGTTATAGGTACTTCGTTCAGATCGGTACTTGAATTCTGTAAGACCGATATTGATTCTGTTATAAAACTTATCGCAGGTGGACCTATGATGGGAATGAGCGTTCCTGATATTGATATGCCAGTTGTAAAGACTTCAAACGCTCTCCTTGCTTTTGACCATTATGATGTACGCAAAACATCTGACTGCATACGCTGCGGACGCTGTGTAAGAGTATGCCCACTTGGGCTTATGCCTGCTGATATTGACAGAGCTTACAGGATCAGAAATGTGGAAGAGCTCAAACAGCTCAAGGTCATGCTTTGTATGAATTGTGGAAGCTGTACTTATGTCTGTCCTGCCAACAGAAAGCTTGCAGAGACAAATCAGCTTGCCAAGACACTTATTCCAAGAAAGTAAGGAGGCGGAGAAACTATGGGTAAATTGATTGTTTCGCCGTCACCGCACGACGAAAACTATACAAAGACTTCAAATATAATGCTGAATGTTATTATTGCACTCCTTCCTGCATGGGGAGCTGCAATGTATCTTTTCGGTGCAAGAGTACTGACTTTAACGGCGGTTTGCATCGGCAGCTGTATATTTTTTGAATATGTATGCCGTACACTGATGAAGCGCCCTAATACTATTGGTGACCTTTCGGCTGTCGTTACGGGTCTGATATTAGCTATGAATCTTCCTGTTACACTGCCTTACTGGATGGCTGTGATAGGCTCATTCGTTGCTATAGTAATTGTAAAGCAGCTTTTCGGCGGACTAGGCCAGAATTTTGCAAATCCGGCAATTACTGCAAGAATTGTGCTTATGGTCTCATTTCCCTCGGCTATGACGAGCTGGGTACTTCCACTTGATAAGAAATTTGATGCTATTTCGGCAGCTACACCTCTTGTTCTAAATGGAATGGATTCTGAGAAGCTTGCCAAAATAGGTCAGAGTATCCCAAGCTATAAGGATCTTTTGCTTGGAAATACAGGTGGTTGTCTTGGAGAGGTTTGTGCTATCGGACTTCTCATAGGAGGACTTTATCTTGTCGCAAGGAAGATAATCTCTTTTTCTGCACCTTTATCGTTTATCGGCAGTGTGTTTTTACTCAGCTGGATAAGCGGCGACGATCCGATATATCAGATACTGGCAGGTGGAATTTTCTTAGGCGCCTTCTTCATGGCTACGGATTATGCAACTACGCCTATCACTGAAAAGGGAAAAATCGTTTTTGGACTTGGCTGCGGTATAATAACTTTTGTTATAAGACATTTCGGTTCATATCCAGAGGGTGTTTCGTTCTCGATACTTCTTATGAATGTGCTTACGCCATATATAGAGCAGCTTACAAGGACTAAGGTCCTTGGTGCAAAGGAGGCTGAAAAGAGTGAAAGATAAAATAAAACCTACCTTTGTGCTTACAGTTATCTGCGTTATAGCATCTCTTCTCCTTGTATTTGCTTATGAGCTGACGAAGGAAAGGATAGCCGATCAGAAAGCTCAGAAGTTTTACAGTAGCGTAGAGGCTCTTTTCGGCAAAACGGAATATCGTATAGTTGACTTGAAGAATAGCAATGACGAAGTACAGTCTATTGCTGTAACTCCAGATAATAAAACTGTTATACAAGTATGTACCGATGGTTATGCAAAAGATGGAATAAATATTCTTGTTGGCATAAATGAGAAAGGTCGTATTTCCGGGATAGAATTTGTTTCGTTGGGAGAAACTCCAGGTCTTGGTTCAAATATACGTGATGACGCTGATTTCCGCAAACAGTTTTACGGAAGGAAGGAGCCAAAGGATGAATTTGACGCAGTTAGTGGCGCAACATTCTCTTCAAACGGAATGAAACACGCTGTGGATACTGCTTTGAATGTATACAATGAGAATAAGGAGGCGATTCTTGGTGGCTGATAATAAAACATCTCTCAAAAAAGAGATCACAAAAGGCATTATCAAGGAGAACCCTACTCTTGTAATGCTTCTCGGAATGTGTCCGACACTTGCTGTTACAACACAGGCTGTAAACGGAATAGGCATGGGGGTTGCTACAACTTTTGTACTTCTTGGTTCAAATATCGTTATATCTGCACTCAGAAAAGTAATTCCTGATAAAGTACGTATTCCTGCATTTATCGTAATAATTGCAAGCTTTGTAACGCTTATCGGTTTTCTACTTGAGGGATTTGTGCCGAGTCTTTACGACAGTCTCGGTATCTATCTCACTTTGATAACCGTTAACTGTATTATCTTCGGTAGAGCGGAAATGTTTGCGAGTAAAAACGGTATTGTTGCTTCAGCATGTGACGCTATAGGAATGGGAATCGGCTTTACATTAGCACTTTTCCTTATGGGGTCCGTACGCGAGATCATTGGTTCCGGAAAATGGCTAGGAATAAAGTTGCCCGTACTCAGCGAGAATCCAATGCTGTTGTTTATAATGCCCGCTGGAGGTTTTTTCACCCTCGGAATAATTATAGCAGTCGTAAACAAGCTTTCAAATAAAAAACCTCCGAAGGAGATAAGCTGTGCTGGCTGTGCAAATGCTGAAGCCTGCGGAAAGGCAGGTGACTGCAAGTGAAAACCATGCTCGTTATACTTCTTTCGGCAATGCTTACAGATAACTTTGTGCTTTCAAAGTTCATGGGTATCTGCCCTTTCCTAGGTGTATCAAAAAAGCTTGACAGTGCGGCAGGCATGGGCATTGCAGTTACATTTGTAATGATATGTGCCACAATGGTAACGTATCCTATACATCATGGAATCCTTGTACCGAATCATCTTGAGTATTTTGATACGGTAGTATTCATACTTGTTATAGCTTTATTTGTACAGTTAGTCGAGAATTTCCTAAAGAAATGCGTTCCATCACTCTATAAGTCCCTCGGCGTATATCTTCCTCTTATAACCACTAACTGTGCTGTACTTGGTGTAACAGTCCTTAACATAGATAACGGTTTTACTTTCGTAAATTCCATAATCAATGCTTTGGGCGCTGGACTTGGCTTTATGCTCTCACTGATAATTTTTTCAGGCGTTCGCAAGAAGCTTGAATACGCTGATATTCCTGAAACGTTCAAGGGCGTTCCAGCAACGCTTATAGCTGCGTCTATAGTTTCTGTGAGCTTTATGGGCTTCGCAGGACTGTTCAGTTAAGGGAGGTGCGTGTATGACAACATATCTCATTCCTGCACTTATTCTTGGCGGATGCGGTGTTCTTGCAGGCGTTCTCCTTACAGTAGCTTCTAAAGTGTTTTATGTAAAAGTAGATGAGAGGATAGAAAAGATCAATGAAACGCTTCCTCAGGCTAACTGCGGTGCCTGCGGATTTGCAGGCTGTGCTGATTATGCATCTGCTATAATACAGAAGGGCGCTCCTACGAATCTATGCCGTCCTGGCGGAGCAGAAGCAGCTGGTAAGATAGCTGCTATACTCGGAACAGCAGCTGCGGAGGTAGTTCAAATGACAGCTGTAGTTCATTGTAGCGGAGACTGTGAAGCTACAGGCAAGGCTTTCCATTTTGATGGTTTACAGTCGTGTAAAGCTGTAAAGCGTTTTTACAGCGGAAACGGTATGTGTAAATATGGATGTATGGGCCTTGGTGACTGTGTCAGCGTATGTGAACATAATGCTATAAGGATTGTCAGTGGGGTTGCAAAGGTTATTCCATCTTTATGTGGTGCCTGCGGTCAGTGTGCTGCTGTATGCCCAAATGAACTTATTGTTATTAAGCCTGTTGCCAAGCGTATTGACGTTATGTGTTCTTCCGGAGATAACGGAAAGGCTACAAAGCTTGTATGCAAAAACGGTTGTATCGGCTGTAAGATATGTGAGAAGAAATGTCCAAACGAAGCGATAATCGTAAATAATTTCCATGCTTCGATCAATTACAGCTTATGTACTAATTGTGGGATTTGTATGGACGCATGTCCTTCAAAGGTTATCCACAAATGCGGTGAATAAAAGCAGAAGCTCCACAGAGTATTAAACTGTGGAGCTTTTTATATCACTATATCATTATTTTGCTTAAATAAAGCATACTATAAAGTATTTATATTCCGAGGTCCGGAAGGGAAACTATATTATCAGCTTCGCCGCCTATCATATTTGCAAAATGCTCGGAAGCAGTCTGATCATGGAGGTTAGTTCCAATACTTTGACCGGAAACGTTACGTGTTTCGCCTGTTTTTGAATTGGCAGAATATGTAAAAGATATTTCTCCGCCTCTCAGATTTACGTTGATCTGATATCGGTACCACGTACGGTTTGATTTGCATACCAGACCACGACATTCGTTTTTACTATATTTATATTCGTGTACTTCGCCCTTAAAGGGGCCTGCCGTTTTAATGTATCCGTTTTGCTCAAGTATTTTTGCTATGGAATAATTACTTACGCGGACTTCCTTCTTATCAACATACACATAGCCGTGATCGTCGGCTGTATAGGTAGAGCCGTCAGGATTTGTTCCGGAGCCCCATGGATTTTTTGTAAATGATTCTATTCTGTCGGCGTCAAGCGCACATTCCATCTGAATAGCTTCACATATTACCTTAGCGGCAGAAACGTCGGCTCTATTTCTGGACAGTTCTATGTAATCATATACGTTTGGAACGATAAGAGCAGACAAAACACCGATAATAGCTATTACAATTATAACTTCAATAAGTGTAAAGCCCTTTAACTCAGTTTTGGGATTGGTATTATCCAAGTTTTCGCTCATGTCATTCCCTCCAAACATTTTATTCTATTGCAATTGTATTATATCACATATTGTATAAAATGTCAAGATAAAATGTACTTTATTCATATAAATATAACATTATATATACTTGTGGTATATAACAAAAAGAAGATTATTTTGTTTTAAGAACATAACAATATATTATCTTTTTTTAGTAATAATATAGATAATAATATTACTTTGATGCTGCAAATAATAGTTAATATAAAAAACAGGCATAAGAATGCCTGTTTGGGATATTTTTTTATTTTCCGCTTTCGCCATAGTTGGAAAGAACTCTTGCAGAAGGATCGTTTACGTTGCATCCTTCCCACTCTTTATTTGGCATCCAGAAATCAATGATCATTTCACTGTTTCCTGGATAGTATTTCTCGAAAATCTCACGGTAAAGCAGAGATTCCTTAGTAAAAGGCTTCGCATGAGTATAATTGGTACATCTGAGCTCATATTCCTCATCTGAATAGTAGTTATTTGCGTATTCTTTTAAATAGTCAACCATTGAATGACCTACAGCGTCGGAGAATGCAGCTTTCTCGCGGTAAAGGATATCATGGGGAAGATAGTCACCCTCGAATGCATGACGGAGAAGATATTTGCCCTTATTGTATTTATTGAGTTTCATTTCCGGATCAATTGCCATAACATATTTAACAAAATCAAGATCACCAAATGGTACTCTTGCTTCAAGTGAATTGACGGAAATGCAGCGGTCAGCACGCAGTACATCATAAGTATGCAATTCATGTACTCGCTTGACTGATTCTTTCTGAAAAGCCTCAGCAGAGGGGGCAAAGTCAGTATATTTATAACCAAACAACTCGTCTGATATCTCGCCAGTGAGAAGAACTCGGATATCAGTCTGCTCATGAATAGCTTTACACAGCAGATACATACCCATACTTGCACGTATAGTTGTTATATCATAAGTTCCAAGGAGATGTATAACTTCGTCTAGAGAAGAGATAACATCGTCTTTTGTGATGATAACTTCAGTGTGCTCGCTTCCAATATAATCAGCGACCTGCTTAGCGTATTTAAGGTCAATAGCATCTGTATTCATGCCTATAGCGAAGGTACGTATTGGTTTGTCGCTCTTTCTCTGAGCAATTGAGCAAACAAGAGAGGAGTCAAGACCTCCTGAAAGAAGAAATCCGACCTTTGCGTCAGCAGCAAGACGTTTTTCAACTCCTGAAACGAGCTTATCATGGATATTCTTGCATACTGTGTCGATATCGTCATATATTACCTTATCAACGTATGTTATATCACAGTAGCAATGGAATTTACCGTCTTTGTAATAATGACCGGGCGGAAATGGCATTATCTTTTTGCATATCTTTACGAGGTTTTTGGCTTCACTCGCAAAGATAACAGAACCGTCGCTGGTGTTGCCATAGTATAAAGGACGTATACCTATCGGATCACGTGCTGCAATGAACTGATGAAGCTTGCTGTCGTATATAACACAGGCAAATTCAGCGTCAAGCTTTTCAAACATTTCCGTACCGTACTCCTTGTACATAGGAAGGAGTATCTCACAATCGCTGTCGCTTTTGAAGTTGTATCCCTTGACTTCAAGTTCGTCACGTAACTTTTTGAAGCCGTAAATCTCGCCATTGCAGACGATATAATTGCCTTCAAGCTCAAAGGGCTGCATTCCTTCAGGGGTAAGTCCCATTATTGAAAGCCTCTGAAAGCCGAGCACTCCGTCTGCGACTTCGATTATTCTCTGATCGTCAGGTCCGCGGGATATGGTTGCTTCAAGTCCCGAAGAGACCAGTTCTGTACTGCCGCTTTTGCTGCAGTATGCCATTATCGTACACATTTTCTATTCCTCCGAATAATTGGTGTTTTTTTCAGTCATGCAGCGCCATTGATGCATGGCCTTAAGAAAATTAATGGTTCAGGAGCTCAGTTCCTTTGCTAAACAGACTGCTCCTTCTAGTCTGTAATAAGGCGGATAATTATCTGTCTGAATGTATCAATCAGCAGCAAAATCATTTATGTATTTTTTCATCAAATTTATTCTTGAATCCTGCTCCTGAGGTATCTACAGGATATATGCCAGTAAAGCAGCCCTTGCAGCAACCGAATTTATTGCCGACGAGCTCGCCTAGGCATTCAACAGGCAAATATGCAAGACTGTCTGCTCCTATATATTTAGCTATCTCTTCTGTAGAGTTGCATTTTCCGGCAATCAGGTTTTCTTCCGAATCTATATCAGTTCCGAAGTAACAAGAGTGCAGGAACGGGGGAGAGGATATTCGGACGTGAACTTCCTTTGCACCCGCTTCACGGAGAAGTCTAACTATCCTTGCACTTGTGGTGCCACGGACGATAGAATCGTCTATCATTATTACACGTTTTCCTGCAACGGTCTCTCGTACAGCATTTAGTTTTATTTTTACGGCATTTTCACGCTGATGTTGTTCTGGCTGTATAAAGCTTCTGCCAATGTATTTATTCTTTATAAACCCTATGCCGTAAGGTATACCACTTTCATTGGCATAACCGAGAGCAGCGTCAAGTCCGGAATCCGGAACGCCTATGACTATATCCGCGTCGACGGAGCTATTCTGTGCAAGAAGTTTTCCTGCGCACAGTCTTGCATGATGTACTGATACTCCGTCTATCACTGAATCCGGACGCGCAAAATAAATGTACTCAAAAATGCATGAGTTTTGTTCCTTACGGCAGTTTGTTCTGATTGAATTCAGTCCGTCCTTGCCTATAGCTACAATTTCTCCCGGCTCAATATCGCGTATAAATTCAGCTCCCAGAGTTTCAAGAGCACATGATTCTGATGCGGCGATATATGCCCCGTCATGGGTTTTGCCTATGCACAGAGGACGAAATCCGTCGGGATCGCGAAATGCAATTAGTTTTGTAGCTGTCATAAGTACGCAGGAGTATGCGCCCTTTAATTTAGGCATTGCCCGTTCCACTGCTTCTTCGGTAGACGTTGCATTCAGTCTTTCGCGTACTATTTCGTAGGCGATTGCTTCTGTATCAGAAGTACCGTGAAATATCGCTCCTGACATTTCAAATGATCGTCTTAGCTCAGATGCATTTACAAGGTTACCATTATGGGCGAGGGCCATATTACCTTTAATATGTCTTATGACTAGCGGCTGTATATTGTTGTGGTTATGCCCACCTGTAGTTGAATAGCGGACATGACCAACAGCAATATTGCCGCAGCCAAGTTTGTCAAGCTCATCTTTGGTAAATACTTCTGATACAAGACCGTCTGCGCGTTTGTGTCTGAATATTCCATCGTCACAGACGGTTATACCGCAGCTTTCCTGTCCACGGTGCTGCAGTGCGTAAAGCCCGAAATATACCGAAGCGGCTACATTTGTTGTTTCGTTTTCGTAAATACCGAAAACACCGCATTCCTCGTGGATGCTGTCAAACATTTTTACACCTCTGTTACAAATATTGTTCGCTGAGCTTATCTATTATTGCAAGAGCTGCAAGGCTCTTCTTCTTACGCTTGTTCATAGCGTACTGTTCGAGATAAGAATGTGCTTCCTCCTCAGTCATGCCTTTATACTGCATAAGCATGAATTTTGCTTTGTCTACAGCCTGTATCTCGGCTATTTTTTCTTCAAGCCGCAGATTTTCACGGTAGAGCTTCAATGAACGGTTAACAGCTATATCTATGGTCTTGACGAGCTGATACAGAAGAGTTCGGCTAAAAGGCTTTCCGATAACGATTATACCGCTTTTTTCAGCATTATCGTTGATTTTTTCAGCGTGTTCTTCTTTTATCATGAATATACAGTTTGCTGCCGTTTTTTCTATGATATACTCTGCAAGCTCAAATCCTGATTCGTCCATTAGCGGAGAATTGATTATAGTCAGTTCAACCGAAGGCTCGACATCGAGATAGGTTTTGGCCTGGTAAGCAGATTCCACAAGCTTGGGAGTACATCTGAACGAATCGCGGAGAAAGTTTATAAGAGCTTCAGAGGCGTTTTTATTACTTGATATTACAAGAACCTTTTCCAAAGCTTACCTCCGTCAGAGACTGTAAAAATACTTTTTTTCCTCAAATGCGTCCTTGTCATAAGCGCTTGAATACTCATGCCATTCATCACGGCTGTGTTTGATAAGGACTTCAAGAACATTTGCAGGTATATATTTTTTTATGAATTCAGATTTTTCGGTTCGGTTTGCTGCTTCGTCAATTGATACAGGAAGATGTTCAGTCGGGCTATTTTCAGCCGGAAGCTGCATTTTTAAGTTTATTCCTTCAAGTGATGCATAGATCATAAGACCAAATACAAAATACGGATTACATACACAGTCTGCGGCTCTTAGCTCAACAGGAGTATTGTCAATATCAGGATTCATGCGAATAAGCTGTGAACCCTCGTCCTTTGCCCATATTATCTCACGGGGAGCGGAGAATTCTCCAAGCCTTGCGTAAGAATTAACTGTTGAGTTTGTGAATAGCGTAAAATCACTTATATGCTTCATTATGCCAGCGGCTGCGTTTTTCAACGCTTCATTTCCTTCAGCTTTATTTTCCTCCATGAGATCGTTATCAGGGAAGATATTAAAGCTTATATGCATACCGTTTCCGCAGTCATTGCGGAGTGGTTTCGGCATGAAACTTGCATGTACTCCGTGAGTGATAGCGACAGATTTTACAGCTGATTTAAAACTGAGAAAAGTATCAGCAGCCTTAAGTGCTGAAGAAGCGTTGAAGTCTATCTCATGCTGTCCACAGCCACTTTCATGACGTGATGAAACAGGATGTATTCCCATTTGTTCAAGCGTAAGGCATACGTCACGGCGTATATTTTCTCCCTTATCGTCGGGGGCTACATCACAATAGCCTGCATAATCATGAGGAGTTTTTGTGGGGAGACCGTTTTCATCGTTTACAAAGAGCGTAAATTCAGATGAGGAACCGAAACGGAAACAGTATCCTGCTGAAACGGCAGCTTTCATGGCTGTTTTTAAGAAATACCTGCCGTCACCTTCAAAAGGAGTTCCGTCAGCATAACGAATAAAGCAGAACATTCTGATAACTCTACCCTGCTGAGGACGCCATGGCAGTACTGTCATGGTATGTACATCCGGGAACAGGAAGAGATCTTTTCCTGCAGCAGCTTCAAAACCTGTGATCTTTTTGGCTGTTATCCTGACACCGCGTTCAAAAGTCACTGCAAGCTCTGATGAAAGGATGGATATGTTTTTTAGTTTGCCGTGGAGATCGCAGAATGTCAGCTTTACGAACTTAACATCGTTTTCGTCGATATACTGTAAAATCTCGTTTTCTGAATAGATCATTTTATCCTCCGTTTTCATAAATTGGTATATCCCATTAGGTATTCATCTACTTCAGCGGCAGCGTCACGTCCTTCGCGGATAGCACGTACAACAAGAGACTGTCCGATATGCATATCTCCGGCAGTGAATACATTATTTATATTTGTGGAGTGCTTGCCTGCTGCAGTTTTTATGTTTGTACGTTGATCGAGCTCAACACCGAAAGCTTCGGCAATATAGCTTTGACAGCCTAAAAATCCAGCAGCGATGAGGCAGAGCTCGCAAGGAATGATCTCCTCAGAACCTTCAACCTCATGAGGCATTTTTCTGCCTGTTGACTTATCTGCTACAAATTCGAGTTTGACTGTTTTAATTGCCTTAAGAGCGCCTTTTTCGTCCTTTATAAATTCCTTGACAGTTGTGCAATATATACGCGGATCGTGTCCGAATACAGCTATTGCCTCCTCCTGACCGTAATCTGTCTTGCAAACTCTTGGCCATTCCGGGAACGGATTATTCTCGGCTCTCTCGTCAGGTAACTTTGGCATCATTTCAAGTTGTACAACTGACTTACAGCCGTGTCTTACAGAAGTTCCGACACAGTCGTTTCCTGTGTCACCGCCACCTATGATAACAACGTTTTTATCCTTAGCGGATATATATTTACCATCTTTCAGCTCTGAATCAAGCAGGCTTTTTGTGGTAGCTTTCAGGAAGTCAACTGCGAAGTATATACCATCTGCATCTCTGCCCTCAGCTTTGATATCACGCGGATTTGAAGAACCACAGGCAAGTATCACAGCATCGTAGTTATTGAGTATCTCATCTGCAGATACGTTTTCACCTACGTTTGAACTGGTTTTGAATTCGACGCCTTCGGCCTGCATAAGAGCTGTTCGGCGTTCAATTATGTGCTTTTCAAGCTTCATATTTGGTATACCGTACATGAGAAGACCTCCGATACGGTCTGAACGTTCAAACACTGTAACGCTGTGGCCTCGTTTGTTAAGAGTATCTGCTGCGGCAAGACCTGAAGGTCCGGAACCAATTACGGCTATTCTTTTACCGCTTCTCACTTCCGGTATCTCAGGCTTCATCAAGCCATTTGCAAATCCAAATTCAATAATTGAATTTTCGTTTTCCTTAACGGTAACAGGCGAGTCGTATACTCCGCAGATACAAGCCTTTTCGCAAAGAGCAGGGCAGACTCTTGAAGTAAATTCCGGGAAATTATTTGTCATCAGGAGACGTTTCAAAGCCTGTTCCTTCTGATTATGATAAAGTAGATCGTTCCATTCTGGTATAAGATTATTGAGAGGACAACCTGATATCATACCACAAAGCATCTTGCCGTTTTGACAGAAGGGAACGCCGCAGTCCATACATCTCGCTGCCTGTTCGCAGCGCTGTTCCTCTGAAAGCTGAACATGAAACTCGTTATAATCCTTTATTCTTTCCAAAGGTTCTTTAGCTGATGTTTCAGTTCTTGTATATTCAAGAAAACCAGTATATTTTCCCATGACTCACGCCTCCTTTCTGATAAGTTCAAATGCTTCGATTTCTGCCTTTTCACTGCTCATGCCGTCTTTTTCAAGAGCTGCAACAGTGGACTGTATCTTAGCATAATCGTGAGGAATAACCTTTTTGAAGCAGGGGAGATATTTTTCAAATTCATCAAGTATGTGCTTTGCCTTTTCCGAACCGGTTGCCTCTGCGTGTTCAGAAATTATCTCTTTGAGCTCAGCAATATCTTTTTCCTTGCTTAAGGTTTCAAGTGATACGAGCGACTTATTAAGTCTTGTATAAAGGTCGTGTTGTTCATCAAGAACATAGGCTATACCGCCAGACATACCTGCGGCAAAGTTTTTACCAGTACGTCCGAGGATAACTGCGCGTCCGCCAGTCATGTACTCACAACCGTGATCGCCAACTCCCTCACAGACAGCAATTGCGCCTGAGTTCCTTACGCAGAAGCGTTCACCTGCAACTCCGTTTATAAATGCCTTGCCTGATGTAGCTCCATAGAGCGCAACATTTCCGACAATAATGTTTTCGTCTGGCTTAAATGCTGACTTTTCAGGAGGGAAAAGCACAAGTTTACCGCCGGAAAGTCCTTTTCCGAAATAGTCATTGCTGTCGCCGCAGAGCTCAAGTGTAAGTCCTTTGGGTATGAATGCTCCGAAGGACTGACCACCGCTTCCAGTACATTTAATTGTAAAGTTATCGTCCGCAAGTGCATTTTCACCGTGTATACGCGTTATTTCCGTTCCGAAAAGCGTGCCTACTGAACGATCAGTATTTACTACATCTATGGATATAGTTTTGGATGTACCGTTTTTCAATGCATTACCTATCTTCTTCATTATAACACGTCTATCAACTGTATTGTCAAGTTCAAAATCAAATACGTCTTTTTCATCAAAGTGCTTCTTTGCGTCTGAGATCTGCTGAGTAAGGATATTAGTAAAGTCGATATGCTTATCTGAAGCACTTTTCTTAACACACAGAAGATCTGTTCTTCCTACAAGCTCATCAAGAGTGCGTATACCGAGCTTTGCCATATATTCACGAAGCTCCTGTGCGATGAAGTGCATGAAGTTGATGATATATTCGGGCTTTCCTCGGAAACGCTTACGAAGCTCTGGATTCTGTGTTGCAATACCCATAGGACAGGTATCAAGGTTGCAGACCCTCATCATAACACAGCCCATTGTTACAAGAGGAGCAGTTGCAAATCCGAATTCCTCTGCTCCAAGTAAAGCTGCAACAAGTACATCGCGTCCTGTCATAAGTTTGCCGTCTGTCTCTATACGTACACGCGAACGAAGACCATTGAGCATAAGTGTCTGGTGTGCCTCGGCAAGTCCGAGTTCCCATGGAAGACCAGCGTTATATATCGAGCTCTTTGGAGCAGCTCCTGTTCCGCCGTCGTAACCTGAAATAAGTATTACTTGAGCACCAGCCTTTGCAACGCCAGCAGCAACTGTACCCACACCTGCTTCCGATACGAGCTTAACAGAAATGCGTGCCTTGTCGTTAGCATTTTTAAGATCATATATCAGCTGAGCGAGGTCTTCGATAGAGTATATATCATGATGAGGAGGTGGCGAAATAAGTCCGACTCCTGCTGTGGAATGACGAGTTTTAGCTATCCAGGGATATACCTTTCCAGAGGGGAGATGACCGCCCTCACCGGGTTTAGCTCCTTGAGCCATTTTTATCTGTATCTCCTGAGCTGAAACGAGATATTCGCTTGTTACTCCGAAACGGCCCGAAGCGACCTGCTTAATAGCAGAGCAACGGTCAGATTTGAGCCTTTCAGGACTTTCTCCACCTTCTCCGCTATTTGACTTACCGCCTATACTGTTCATGGCGACTGCCATACATTCGTGAGCTTCCTGAGATATTGAACCATATGACATTGCTCCAGTCTTGAAGCGACGGCATATACTTTCTACCGATTCAACTTCATCAATGGATATAGCTGTGCTTTCGTCATATTTAAAGTCAAGGAGACTACGAAGCGTAAGCTCGTTATCCTCGCGGGTTATACTTTCGGAATACTTTTTATATGTATCATAGCTTCCTGTCCATGCAGCCTGCTGGAGCAGATGTATCGTCTCAGGGGTATAAAGATGATCGCTTTTACCGCTTCTGAGCTTGTGACTTCCAATACTGCCGATGTCATTTTTTACATGCAGTCCGAGTGGGTCGTATGCAGCTGTGTGGAGAGATTCTGTACGTCTGCTTATATCATTAAGCCCGATTCCGCCTATACGGCTTGTAGTTCCAGCAAAGTATTTATCTATGAGCTCCTTCGAGATTCCGACAGCTTCAAAAAGCTTACTGCCCTGATAGGACTGTATTGTGGAAATACCCATTTTTGATGCAATCTTTATGATGCCATGGAGTATAGCACTGTTGTAATCATCCTCAGCTGCATAGAAGTCTTTGTCAAGTGTGCCTTCGTCGATAAGTCCACGAATAGTCTCCTGTGCGAGATATGGGTTGACCGCGCAGGCACCGTATCCGAGAAGCGCAGCGAAATGATGTACCTCTCTTGGCTCGGCACTTTCAAGTATCATTGCAACAGCGGTACGCTTTTTTGTTGATACAAGATGCTGCTGAAGGGCTGCAACTGCAAGCAGTGAAGGTATTGGACAATGGAACTCATCTACATTGCGGTCTGAAAGTATGAGTATATTTGCTCCATCGCGGTATGCCTTGTCCGCTTCGAGGAAAAGTTGATCAATTGCTTTATCAAGTGAAGTACCTATATAATATGTAATAGGGATAACAGCGGTTTTGAGACCTTCCACCTTCATGCTCTTTATTTTGAGCATATCAGTTTCCGTGAGAATTGGATTTTCAATCTTCAAAACGTGACAGTTTTCAGGGCTTTCTTCAAGGAGATTACCGTCCTTGCCTATATAAACGCTTGTATCGGTAACGATTTCTTCACGTATTGCGTCAAAGGGCGGATTTGTTACCTGTGCGAAAAGCTGCCTAAAATAATTGAACAGGGAAGGCGACTGCTTGTCAAGAGGAGGAAGAGGAATATCGCTTCCCATCGAAGCGATGGGCTCCGCACCTTTTTCAGCCATGGGAAGGATACTTGTCTTGATATCCTCATATGAATAACCAAATGCCTTCTGGAGTCTTGCAAGCTTGTCCTTGCTATATATCTTTACGCCTTTGTTCGGTATATGCAGATCGTGCAGGCGAACAAGATTTGCGTCAAGCCATTCACCATAGGGCTGACGTGAAGCATAAGAATTCTTTATCTCGTCGTCTTCAATTATCCTGCCTTGCTTTGTGTCTGCAAGAAGCATTCTGCCAGGACGGAGACGGTCTTTTTTTATAATTTTCTCAGGCGGTATATCTATGCAGCCTGTTTCTGATGAAAGAATCAGGAAGCCGTCGCTTGTTATGCAATAGCGTGACGGACGAAGCCCATTTCTGTCAAGTACAGCTCCCATAACCTCACCGTCGGAGAAAAGTATTGATGCAGGACCGTCCCAAGGCTCCATCATTGTTGCGTAGTATTGGTAAAAATCGTACTTTGCCTTTGATATTGTACGATCGTTTTTCCATGGCTCTGGTATGGAAATCATTACTGCAAGCGGCAGAGGCATTCCGGACATTACCATGAATTCAAGAGCATTGTCAAGACGAGCGGAGTCTGAGCCGTTTACATTGATAGCAGGGAGGATCCTGTGCATATCATTTTTCAAAGCTTCACAGTTCATAGTCTCCTCACGTGCGAGCATTTTATCAGCATTACCAGTTATAGTATTAATCTCGCCGTTATGAACTATGAAACGGTTTGGGTGGGCTTTCTGCCAGCTTGGATTTGTATTTGTAGAAAAACGGGAATGAACCATAGCAATAGCAGATGTGAATTCATCTTGCTGCAGATCGGTGTAGAACCGTCTGAGCTCATCAACAAGGAACATACCCTTATATACAATTGTTCGACTGGAAAGCGAGCATACATAAGTGTCCTCGTTGGAATGCTCAAATTCACGTCTTGCAATGAAAAGCTTTCTGTCAAAATCAAGTCCCTGAGCACAGTTCTCGGGACGCTTAACAAATGCCTGCATTATATAAGGCATACTATCGTATGCTTTGTGACCAAGTATAGAGGGTGAGGTCGGAACTTCACGCCAGCATACAAACTCAAGTCCGTTCTTTTTTAATATTATTTCGAATAATTTCTTTGCGCGGTCGCGCTTAAGCTCATTCTGAGGAAAGAAAAACATTCCTACGCCGAAATCGCCACTTTTTCCAATATCGTGACCAAGTTTCTTTGCTTCCTTAATAAAGAAGCTGTAAGGCATCTGCACGAGGATACCGACACCATCGCCGGTTTTTCCTTCGGCATCTTTACCTGCACGATGTTCGAGTTTTTCAACAATAGTAAGTGCATTGTCTACGACTTTACGTGAGGCTTTACCGCTGATGTTTACAACTGCGCCTATTCCGCAGTTATCGTGTTCAAAACGGGGATCGTAAAGACCCTGCTGCTCGTATGGAGCTTCTTTTCTGAAATTGTCCATATCATTCACTTGCCTTTCTGATACAGAGCGCCATTGATCTGTACCACAGAATAAAAAAAGACGTTTAGATAGACAAAATGCCTGTCATAAACGTCCTTGTTCTTAATTAATATCTTAGCACTTTAAAACACAAATGTCAAGTAGGATAATGAAAAAAATCTGTAAAATTCGTTGTTTATTAGCACATTTGTTAAAAATGGGCGCTTTTGGCGTTTAAAGCACAAAAAATATATTGATTTCATACAAAGTTGGAAAAAGCTATTGACAAATCGTTCTGCATGGGCTATAATGGCAATGTAAACAGCAAGGGCGCTGCGGATCACAGGATCTGCGGCGTTTTCTCTTTTTAAGCGCTTAATTCCATACACAAAGGGGTGTATGAAGTTCTTAGGACTTCTGCACCCCTTTGATATTTTATGCTGTAACTTTTCAAGGAGGAATTTTTATGGACTCTCAGACAATTTTACAACAGGCTCTGGATGAGACTAACGGTCTGGTCTTCGGCGTATGGTTTTTAATAGGCGCTGCTCTTGTATTCTTTATGCAGGCAGGCTTTGCAATGGTGGAGACAG
>JAGCWY010000030.1 GCA_017961625.1 Ruminococcus sp.
GAGTACGATCTCTCCAAAGGATTTGTAGCTCTTCTTCTGGCTGTCGAAGTTCTTGCCCATACGTGCAAGGAAGTTCTCAATGTTGCTCCATGAGCAGGTGAAAGAACCTGCGCTGGGGTTCATTGATGCCTGACCCTGTCCGTTCTGATTCCACATCTCGTAGTCGTAACCGCCGATGTTTCCTCTTGTCTGCTGGTCAGCTGCTGAAGCTACATACGGGATGCTAGATGCGATCATCAAAGCAGAAACTGTTCCGCTGATGACCTTTTTGACTTTTGATAGTTTCACTTCAATCACTCCTTTGTTTTTTTAAAGCAAATTAATGATTTCAGTAATCCCCGTGTGAGCCTATTGCTCTTTTTTATCTGTGCTAATTATATACTGACCATTTTTAAATAACAAGTCGAATATTGCGGTTATTATGCAATTTACGCAAAAGTTGCTTATCTATTTTTAATTTTCAGTCAAAATAATACAGTCCGCGGTATGGTGAAACTGTGGATAAATCGTGAAAAAACAGTGTATATATTTCAGCTTGTCTTTTATATCAAAAATGTGCCATATAAATTTAATATAACAGCCTGTTTATTTTTTCACAAATATGCCGAATCGCAAAAAGCGGACCATCGTTAAATGATCCGCTTAATCAAGTATTATATTTTACTCAACAAATGTCTTTATCTTTCCAAGGAGGTACTCCTGTATGCGGAGAGCATCGCTTGTGGTAAGACCGTTACCTCTGTTGTCAACGTCGGCGTTGTCCGCTCCCTGAGTTCTCAGCGCATTGGAATCAGTACCGCCAATGCCGAATTTATTGGGATTTGCAAGGCTCTGCATTATGAGCACCGCGTCGCCCATGTCTATATCGCCGTCACAGTTTGCGTCGCCGTATTTAATGGGCTCGTGCAGATAATCTGTCGTTGTTGTGGTGGTAGTGGTCGTTATATCAGTTGTAGTAGTTGTTGTCGCAGCTGTCTTGCCTCCTGCCTCGTCCTCAAGGAAGGATATATCCCACGCAAGAGCAGCCTGCATCTCAAGGGAGGGTGTATTCTCGAACCACGCCTCAACGGAATCCACATAGCACTTCTGAGGAGCTGTTTCTCCGCGTTGCATACCAAGTCCGCCCACGTATTCGTCAACAAGTCCCGAGGCTGCGCCTCCCACCATAACTCCCGAGGGAGCCATAGGATACCTCCTGTCGCTCTCGTTTATCCAGTATCTGTGGCAGGGATTGTTTATATGGCGGCTGCCGTAGCCGGTAACATAGGATATGCCGAGACCGTTCCTGCCGAAGATATAGTCCATAGCCTGTGAAACGCCGTTCAGATATTCGCTGTTGCCAGTTATATCGTAGGCATAAGCCATTATCACCGCATTATTGACCACAAAGCCGTTTGAGTCATATTCATAGCCGTTTATAGACTTGGAAGGCAGACCGCTCAAATCTTCAATATACGGAACCGTCTTATAGGGCACGCCCATGCTGTTTTCAGAATAGTTTTCACGGTCAGTATATTCCTTCGCAGACTGTTCTATCCTGTTTTTTATGGTCTTTCTGTCTTCAGCGGATATTTTATCGCTCAGATAGAGGGACAGGGTTCCGAGAGCAGCGGTATCCGCATTGTTAAAGGAGGAAAACGAATAACCGCCATAATTCACCCCGATAGCTACCGAAACATCGAAAGCCTTGTTATGATCGTCCCCCGAATCAGTTTTATAGTCCTTCAAATAATCATAATAGCTGTCCTTGCCCGTAGCCGAGAAAAGCTCGCAGGCAGCCCAGTAGGCTTCGTCATCAACTACGATGTTGTCCCAGCTGTTGGTGCCCACATAGTACATATTAGGCGCAAACTGACTGTTCTTCGACCAGTCGCCGTTTCTGCCATGCCATTCTGAGCGCTTATTATAGACCGCTTCCCATGACTTCTCGGCAGTTTCAAGGCACTTTGCCGCAAATTCATCGTCAATGCCCTTCCACAAACGTGAAGCCTGAGCCGCACAGGCTATCATGCCGAATGTCGCCGCATAAGTAGGCGGATCCACTATACGTGTCGTTCTGTATATCTTCTCATAATCATAAGGACTTACAGCTAAGCCGATATATTTGCTGTCACGCACATCATGATAGACCAGATTCTCACATTCATCGCCCCAGATACTGTCCTTTTCGGGATCAACTATCATACGGAACATGAATTCAAGCTCATATCTTGCTTCCTCAAGTATATCCGGATAGCCGCTGTCCGATGAGTTTTCGGGAAGCTTCATGGTCTCCCCGTCATTCCACTTGCCGTCTGTGCCCTTTGCGACTGATCTCTCGTACATATTCTGCATGAGCCAAACGGCATTCGCTCCGTTCACAACGTTCTTGCTGTGGGTCTCAGGGTCGTACCAGCCGCCGGTCGCGTCTATTCTGACCTTGGCGTCGCCATCAAATTTATTTCCGTAAGATCTCTGCCACCTGCTCTGCACATAAGCCATATCGGGAGAATGTCCGCCTCTGTGGGCAAGCTTTGCCTTGTCTCCGGAAGTGATATACTTTTCCTCTATATCCTTGCCGGAGCGGTCCTGATAGTAGTAATTGAGAGCGTCCGTGAGAACTCCCTCGTATATATCGCCGCCTATCCTGAACTCAGGGCTGATGTACTTCTTATAGGTCTTGCCGTTGAGTCTGTCGGTGTAAACGTTCTCCTCATCATCCACAACTATGGTGTATGTTCCGGTTTCATTTACCTCCGAGAAATCGAGTATCTGGCAGTACTCTCCGCAGTCCTCGTCAAAGCCGGTCTTCTTGCCCGTGCCCTCATAAACGGCTTTCCCATCCTTGTCCAGCACCTTAAAGTCAACAGGCAGCTTTTCCTCTGCTGTGGCGTAGGTAACCTTCTTTACGCTGTTATTGTAGTATCCCAGCTGATTTATGCGAACATCGCTCCGGGGTGTGATGATACCGTAGATATCGTCATTATTCCACTTCTCAGACACCGACCACAGACAGGGTGTTTCGCTCTCACTGATATATTCCTCACCGCATGTCTCACACTCAAGATACATATTGTCAAATTTGAGGGAAGCTCCCTCTGGGAAGCAGTCCACCATCTGATAAGGTCCTGCGCCTCCGTACTCAAATGCCCATTCGGCGACCTCGGCAGTCCTGTCGGCTGTGAACTCACTGTCAAAGGAATTTTTTCCCTTTTCGATCTTCACAGGGTCCCAGCCCTGCCCCCACAGCTCGCTGTTGTTCTGCCATACGCCGTCCTCATTTCTGTTGGAGGAGCCTATACGGGTATAGATCTCTCCATCACACGAAGCAGTTACCTCCCAGTGTACCTTGTACTTGTGTCCTGCCTCGATATGCAAATCCTTGTGCCTGAACTGGATATCCCAGCGGGAATCTCCGCCGCGTGCCTGTCCACCGGGATTGACGATAGTCACATTGTATGTACCGCCGCTTATATTGAATTGCTGCTCGGCAGGTGACGTGGAGCATATATGCCACGGAAAGCCCATCCCCTCTTCAAAAGTGCTCTGACCGAGACAGCCAGCTGTCTCCGCGCTCACAGGCGCAGGCGTTGCAAGTCCTGCCGCTGCCACCGAAGTAGCCACAACTAATCTGAATGCTTTCTTTGCTCTCATAATATGTACCCTCCCTGATAATAAGCTGCCATACCTCAAAGGTACAGCGCTGTATACGCCTCCGGCAGTTCCACCTGCCGTTATAATCATTATAAATGATTATTTTATGCCGGTCAATACGTTTCATCAGTTTTTTTGTAAATATTTCATGTCATGATGTGTTTGACTAACAACTTTTTTGAACTTAATGTCCTCAGACTATTGATTTTCTTCTGCCTGAATGGTATAATAAATGTATCACCGATGAGCGCTGAGGCAGTTCATCGGCTATAAATTTCGAGATCCTAATTATGATGTATCAGAGACGGAGGGAATACAGTGAAAAATATATCTATCGTAAAAGCCGACATAACCAGTCTTGAAACCGACGCTATCGTTAACGCTGCAAACAACCACCTCTCAGCAGGCGGCGGCGTATGCGGAGCTATATTCTCGGCTGCTGGCTATGCGGAGCTTAAGGACGCCTGCGATAAGATCGGCTTCTGCAATACGGGCTCGGCTGTTATCACACCCGGCTTCGCACTAAAGGCTAAATATGTTATCCACGCTGTAGGCCCTATTTGGCGCGGCGGCGATCAGGACGAGGAAAAGCAGCTTTACAGCACCTACTATAAATCGCTCAGGATTGCAAAGGAAAACGGATGCAAATCTGTCGCCTTTCCTCTTGTCTCAGCTGGCATATACGGCTATCCTCAGAAGGCTGCATGGGAAACCGCTCTCACTGCCTGCTGCGATTTCCAGAAGAATGAAGATTCCGATATCAAGATAGTATTCTCAGTAATCATCGACGAGCTTTTTGATATGGGAAACGATATAATGAAGCAGCTGGGCATATCTTCTGGCGGCAACACCGGAGATACTGAAGTTACTGACAAGCTCACCATAGGAGAGCAAGTATATGACGCATGCTTCTTCCACAATGTCAACGAGCCATTTGGCTTTCTCAGCAACTGGTATCTCTCAGATTTTATAGTTGACGGAATGAAGTTTACTTCAATGGAACAGTTCATAATGTATAATAAATGTCTCTGCTTTGGGGACAGCATTTCCGCAAAGGATATACTTTCCACAGATGACGTTGCACAGCAGAAGTCTATCGGCAGGAACGCCAGAAACTATATCGACAATGTATGGGCAGGAAGGCGTCAGCTTATAGCTGTAAGGGGACTGTATGCAAAGTTCTCCCAGAACCCTGAGCTGAAAAAGCAGCTCCTCGACACCGGCGACGCTTTTCTTGTAGAGTGCGCCGTAAACGACAAGATATGGGCGTGCGGCATCGACCTACGCGACGACAGCAGGAAGCGTGCCGACAAGTGGTCGGGGCAGAACATCCTCGGATTTGCCCTTATGGAAGTTCGAGAATCACTAAGAGCCCACGAATGACCCCAGTCTCCGTTTTTGAAGCTATGTGCAAATATGCAGACATACACACAATTCGGTCAGTCATATAAATAGAACAAAACAGGCATAGAGAGCATTATTTGTGTGTGCTCTTTATGCCTGTTTTCTTTATCACCTGTATTTCATTTCCGGATGCTGCCGATAGTACCTCTCCTTGTCAGCATACATCTTTTCGTCGGCATACCTCATAGCCATGAGAATATCATTTCCGCTGTCGCAGAAACAGGTACCGATGGAAAATCGCACATCAGAGGTCCTTTCAGCCTGTTTTTTCAGCTGATCGAGACGTTTTTCAAGCTCATCCTCCGTTATTCCTGCCGCAATTATCATAAACTCATCTCCGCCAGCACGGTAAACCTCACTGTCAAAGAACACTTCCTTAAGCATAGAAGCCGCCGTTTTCAGCATATTATCGCCTGCACCGTGTCCATAAGCGTCGTTAACTCGCTTAAGGCCGTTAAGGTCGGCAAATATGACCGCAAATGGCATTCTCAGTTTATGCTTTCCCCAGATAACACTGTCCACCATATTATTCATGGTATTCCTGTTTTTAACTCCTGTGAGAGCATCTGCCGAGCTCAACATCTCAAACCTTTGCAGGAGCTGGTAATTGGATATCTCGGAGGCTATAAAAAATGTGGTAAGCTGAAGTGTCTCCCTTATTTTAACTGTATTGTCCACATTGAAGTTTATCGCCCACATATATCCAAGAGTATTGCCGTTATATGATAGTGGAAAAAGTACTATGCTTTTCACGCCTGCGTCCGTAAGCGACCTGTACCACAAAGGATTAACAGAAGACAGCCATTTCATATCCTGCTCGTCTTTTATAACTACACAGCTGCTTCCGCCTATCGTATCATTCCATGTCGAAGCAATATTGAAAAAATTATCGTCTAAATAAGAGTCCATAGGAAGCATATCGCAGTCAGGACGCAAAGACTCACAAAGAGTAGTACACCTGCGCTCCCTTTCGTCAACAAGGAGTATGCAGCAGTGATCCGAATCACATATCTGCCTGATATCCTCTATTACATCGTAGAATGTCTCTGCAGTATTATCCGAGCCGCGCAGCTTGATACAGGTCTTTATTACCTTAGACGAGGTATCAGCTGACAGATGCGACATTATATCCGTATCAGCCTTTGGAGTTACTTCGTATGATAGTAGGCAGTAGCCCGTATCCTCCTTATCTGATTTCAGAGGGAGAAGATACAGATCCACCCACACTCCAAGCTGCTGTACCTTTACATAGGTATGTATAGACTGCCCGAGAAAAGCGCAGCGATAGCAGTAATCCTCATAGTTCATATCCTTCGGATAAAATTCGTCATAAGGTATTCCCGGCTCAAAATTCCGCTTCATCAGCGAATAGAACTCGTCGCAGTGAGCCTTGTTGCCGGCGGCTATACGGATATTACCGCAGGTACCATCAGAAAAACGTTCCATCGAAATAATACAGGTCTTGTTCTTATATCCTTCAAGCATTTTTTCAAAATCCATAAGATATCCCCCTTGTAGACTTTCAGCCTGAGTCTTTGTCATATTATACCATTTTCTTTTAACCCTGTCAACATAAATATATGTCATTTATTCATGCCTGAGTTGTAGAAACTTGATAGTTTAACTGGCATTTTTACCAATCCGATCCCCCTCAAATTGGTAAAACCAACAAATAATTTCACTCGTCCTTTACTGTTCATAATTTGTTTTCAATTTACCTGCAAATATATGGTATTATAATATTGGTATTTTGTAATCTCTTTTAAAAGAGTATTTTTCAGCCATTCCGAAGGCAAACTACCGGATCTACAGTAACTTTTCCGCTATGATCCGATGAATATTCTACATCTTTAGGGGGAGACTGTTTTATGAGTAAAATAAACATTGATACATTTTCGTATGAAAATTCAATTGATTACGTAAAAACATGCGTAGACGCAATACTTATTGTTGACGGCGCAGCAGATAGATACAAGGTCCTTTCAAAAAGCGGTATTTTTACAGATTTTATTGATGACAGTGGACGTTATAAGGACCTTATCGAGAAACTTTGGTATCACTTCAACAACAGTGATGAGACCGTAGCAGAAGGCTATCATGTATTCATGCCCACGTCAGGCAAATTCCAGGGAAAATACAGCAAAAGAATAAATATAAGCGTTGACGATATCACTCATATAGTTCAGATGACAATATATCCTATTGAGGACGGAGAGGTTTACCTTTTCATCCTTGATGAATTGGACAAGAGTATGTTCGTTGACGAAGAGCTTACAACGAAAAAAGTCGCTGCGATACAAAACACATATCTCTTCTCGATGTATATAGACCTCGTGAAGGATACCACCAGTAGCATCAGCGTTACCGAGATATCAGACGAGGTAATGAACCAGCAGTTGAAATACTCTCAATGGAGAATGATGATAGTTAATATGATCGACGAGAAAGATCAGCCGACCTTCCTCGAAAAGACGGATCCCGAGTACCTGAAAAAGAACTTTGCTCCGGGACGCACATCCTCCTTTGACTGCCTTATGATGAACCTAGAGGGCAAATATATATGGGTAAAGCTCATATTCTGCCGTGCCGAAACAAGTAATGCTGACGACTTCCGATTTGTATTCATGGTACAGAATATACATGAGAATTCACTGGAACTTCTCCAGACGCTGAAAAAATATGAGCAGCTCGCATCGCGAGACTCTCTTACCGGTATTTTCAACCACGGAAGAATGGAAACCGAGATTGGCAACGCTATCACTATGAAAAAGGCTGAAAACAAGAACATCTCTTTGATGATACTGGATATTGATTTCTTCAAGCACGTAAACGATAAATTTGGACATACCGCAGGAGATGTAACTCTTGTAAAATTCACCAAGGTCATTTCCGATTACATAAGAGAACACAATGCCGTTCTCGGACGCTGGGGCGGCGAGGAATTCGTTATCGTTTGGTACGATGTATGCATTGAGGAAGCTCTTAAGTACGCAGAAGATATACGATGCAAAGTCGCTAAAGAAGACTTCGGCAACATCGGCCAGATTACCTGCAGTATTGGTGTTACCGACCTTCATTCCTTAGACACATTCGATGACGCCTTTAACCGCATGGATCGTGCACTGTACAACGCAAAATCCAGCGGAAGAAACTGCGTAAAATCAGTATAACAGCATAACAAAAAAGACCTGCAAATAAAAGTTAATTTGCAGGTCTTTTATTTTAGAACTTAAATGTATTACCTAGGGTATCCCATTTCTTGTCCTTATCTGAAAGATTGAGCTTTGTGCCATCCTCGAGAGAATAACCCTCACTGTCAGCGCTGCCGGGATATTCTCCTGTGAGCTCTGGCCACTTTATTCCAATCTCCGGATCATTCCATGCAAGTCCGCCCTCGTCGTTTGGGTGGTAGAAGTCGTCGCATTTGTAGCAGAATTCAGCCACATCAGTAAGTACAAGAAAACCATGTGCAAATCCCTTGGGTATCAAGAACTGTTTTTTGTTCTCTTCCGTAAGTTCTACTCCGTACCACTTACCATAGGTCGTGCTTCCGCTTCTGAGATCGACTGCTACGTCGAATACTCTTCCCTTGATAACACGTACAAGCTTTGTCTGCGGATACTGCTTCTGGAAGTGCAGTCCTCTCAGCACGCCCTTTGTTGAGCAACTCTGATTGTCCTGTACAAATACGATATCAATTCCTGCCTCTTCCATATCGCGCTGGCTGTAGGTCTCCATGAAGTAGCCGCGGCTGTCTCCGTGTACAGCAGGAGTTATTACGCAAAGTCCTTCGATCCCGCCGACATTTTTCTCAACTGTTATCTGTCCCATTACTGTATCTCCTTTAAATATCTTGCAAGTGCGTCCTGCCATACAGGTAGGGGCTTGAAGCCGTTTTCGACAAGCTTTGTCTTGTCCAGCCTGCTATTGAAAGGCCTTGCTGCCTTTGAGAGTCCGTATTCTGCCGTAGTAACAGGGGTTACCTTTGTTGACATTCCTGCCTGCCTGTATATCTCAACGGTGAAATCGTACCAAGATATATAGCCGCCCTCGTTTGTGGCGTGATAGTAGCCGTACTTTTCAGTCTCCGCCATATCAACAAGAAGTCTTGAAAGGTCAAGGGTATATGTAGGAGTTCCTATCTGGTCGCAAACAACTCTCACCTCATCATGAGTCTTTCCCACATTTATCATGGTCTTGATGAAGTTCTTTCCGTTAACGCCGAATACCCATGCTATACGAACGACGAAGTATTTGTCTATGGTATTTGCAACTGCAAGCTCTCCGTCAAGCTTTGACTGTCCGTAAACGTTCTGTGGAGCGTAGTCTTTACAGTCTGGCTCCCACGGCTCTGTTCCCTGACCGTTAAAAACGTAGTCAGTGGAAATATATATCATCTTACATTCAAGCTTTTTGCAGACATTTGCTATATTCTGAGTTCCGTCCACGTTTATAGCTCTTACCTTGGGCTGATTCTCTTCATCCTCAGCCGCATCCACAGCCGTCCATGCCGCGCAGTGTATCACTATATCAGGCTTTACTTCGGATATCGCCTTATCAACTGCTTCCGCGTCGGTTATATCGAGCTGAACATAGGGATATTCCGTATCCACCGACTCAAGGATATCGCTTCCGACACCCTCATAACCGCGCTTTGCCAGCTCGTCCATCACGTCATGTCCGAGTTGTCCGCCTACGCCTGTTACAAATGCTTTCATTACTCACACCTCTGCACGGTTTCCGTACATTTTCTCATAGTAGTTCTGGTACTCGCCGGAAATGATAGTCTCCCACCACTCGCGGTTATCAAGGTACCATTTGATAGTCTTCTTTATGCCTTCCTCAAACTTTGTCTCAGGCAGCCAGCCAAGCTCGTTGTGTATCTTTGTAGGGTCAATAGCATAGCGCATATCATGGCCCTTTCTATCCTCAACATGAGTGATAAGGCTCTCAGGCTTTCCGAGCTCCTTGCATATCAGCTTAACAATATCGATGTTCTTCATCTCGTTGTGTCCGCCTACGTTGTATACCTCTCCTACTCTTCCCTTGTGTATGATAAGGTCGATTGCACGGCAGTGGTCCTCAACATAGAGCCAGTCACGAACATTGAGTCCCTCACCATAAACAGGGAGTGGCTTGTCTGCGAGAGCATTTGCTATCATAAGAGGTATCAGCTTCTCAGGGAAGTGATAGGGACCATAGTTGTTCGAGCATCTTGATATAGTCACAGGGAGACCATAGGTCCTGTTGTAAGCCATAACGAGAAGGTCTGCACCCGCCTTTGAGCTTGAATAAGGGCTACTGGTGTGGATAGGTGTAGTCTCTGTGAAGAAGAGGTCGGGACGGTCAAGTGGAAGGTCTCCGTATACCTCATCTGTGGATACCTGATGATATCTCTGGATACCATACTTACGGCAGGCATCCATGAGCACCTGTGTACCGAGGATATTTGTCTGGAGGAATATCTCGGGGTTCTCGATAGAACGGTCAACGTGGGATTCAGCCGCAAAGTTTACAACGATATCCGGCTTCTCCTCCTCGAAGAGCTTGTATATTGCTTCTCTGTCGCATATATCTATCTTCACGAAGCGGAAGTTGGGATTCTTCATTACAGGCTCGAGAGTCGAGAGATTTCCTGCATAAGTAAGCTTGTCAAGACAAACTATCCTGTAATCCGGATATGTATTTAACATGTGGAATACGAAATTTGAACCTATAAATCCGGCTCCGCCGGTCACAAAAATTGTCATATTTTTCTCCTTAATACTTTATTTTTCCTTCGGCTACCTTACGTAAATGTGCGCCGTAAGGTGATTTTCCGTACTTTTCGGCAGACTTCATAAGTCCTGCCTCATCTATCCAGCCGTTGATGAACGCAATCTCTTCGGGAGCCGAGATTTCGATACCCTGACGGTTCTGAACCATCTGAACGAAGTTCGTAGCTTCTGCAAGGCTGTCCATTGTTCCCGTATCCAGCCATGCAAATCCTCTTCCGAGAAGCTGAACGTCAAGCAGCTCGTCGTGGAGATACATCTCGTTGAGAGTTGTTATCTCAAGCTCTCCTCTTGCCGAAGGCTTAACCTGATTTGCTCTCGCACTTACTCCAGAGGGATAGAAGTAAAGTCCGGTAACTGCGTAATTGCTCTTCGGCTCTGTAGGCTTTTCCTCAATGGAAAGTGCCTTGCCGTTCTTGTCAAAATCAACTACACCGAAGCGCTCCGGATCCGGTACGTAGTATCCAAAGACCGTTGCACGCTTTTTCTCCTCAGCGTTGCTCTTTGCTGCACGGAGGATAGAGCCGAAGCCGTTTCCATAGAATATATTGTCTCCCAGTACCATTGCGCAGGCATCGTCTCCTATGAACTCTTCTCCGAGTATGAATGCCTGGGCAAGTCCGTCAGGACTTGGCTGTACCTTATAGCTGAGGTTTATTCCGTACTGCGATCCATCGCCCAGCAGTCTTTCAAAGTTCGGGAGATCTGTGGGGGTGGATATTATCAGTATGTCCTTTATCCCTGCAAGCATCAGCGTTGACAGCGGATAATATACCATCGGCTTGTCGTATACAGGCAACAGCTGCTTTGATGTCACCATTGTCAGCGGGTACAGTCTTGTGCCGGACCCTCCGGCGAGTATTATGCCTTTCATTGATCTTCGTCCTTTCCTGATTATTTCATACGTTTTACCTTTTGTGAGTATTTTTCTGCGTTATAAGCGGACTGCTGTATTCGCCTGCCAAAAGCGTCGGTGCTTAAAAGACGGTGCCCGAAACCGGCAACGCCCTTTGCCTGACCGAGAGCATTATTTTTCTGAATATCGGTAAAGCATATCATCTCATGTTTACATAAAAATATACATTGTTCCCAGCGTGGATAAGTCACTAAACCATCCTCATGCTGGAATGTTTTATCACTCAAAACAGTTTCTGATAATTTCGATTATGATATCCTGCTGTTCCGGTGTCATCTTGTTATCACTTGGAAGACAAAGACCTCTTTCGTAGATATCTGCTCCCACATCAACAGCAGCACCGCGGTCGATATATGCATTGGACTGTCCTCTGCCGCTTCCGTTCACCGTTACGAAGCCGTTCATTCTGTATATCGGCTGCAGGTGCATTGGC
>JAGCWY010000031.1 GCA_017961625.1 Ruminococcus sp.
GTGTCAGGAGCCAATGCAGAGGATCTATCGAACTTAATCTATATGATCTCCGCATTACCCTGCGGTAGTAGTTAGCCTATATTAATAAACGAACGGCTTTTCATGCAGTCAGCCGCAAACTGCTGTGAAGCATTCTCTTACTTCTGCTTGGGCTTCTTGGCACCGTACTTAGAACGAGCCTGATTACGGTTTGCAACGCCCTGAGCGTCGAGAGTACCTCTGATGATGTGATAACGCACACCAGGGAGATCCTTAACACGTCCGCCTCTGATGAGAACAACGCTGTGCTCCTGAAGGTTGTGACCGATACCGGGAATGTAAGATGTTACTTCATAACCGTTTGTGAGCTTAACTCTGGCGATCTTTCTCATAGCTGAGTTAGGCTTCTTAGGTGTAGCAGTTCTTACAGCTGTGCAAACGCCTCTCTTCTGAGGTGAGCTCAGGTTGATCTGTACCTTCTTCTTTGCATTGTAGCCCTTCTGGAGAGCAGGAGCTGTTGACTTGGTCTCAAGATCCTTTCTACCCTTACGAACGAGCTGGTTAAATGTAGGCATATTTTTCCTCCTTTTCATTATAATATATGAGCAGCACCCTCAAAAGGGTATAAAATCTGCGCACTGATATATTATACTAAAAAAAAGCCGGCTTGTCAAGGGCATACCTCAAAAAGCCGTCTTTTTTGTCATTTATTCCATTTATACCGTTGATTTTGCCGTGGATACTTAGCTATTTTTTCCGCCACTCCCTCATATCGGCGATTTCTCCTCCGCTTGAGAGATAAGCATAGTAAGCCAGCGTAAGCGAAGCGTCAACAGCGTCCGTCATGCCGTTTTCGTCCACATCTGCCGCAGTCTCCTGCTCTTTGTTAAACTTTCTCGGTTTACCCGTGGAAAGCGAGGCATATTCCGAAAGTATTAGGCTCGCGTCAACAGCGTCAACCATTCCGTCTCCGTTAACATCTCCAAGTCTGCGTTCGTTATGTGGCGGAGGTGGCGATACCTTTGTAGTCGTGACCGTCGTTGTTGTAACAGACGCTGTGGAGGTGGTAGTCTTTCTGGTGGTTGTTGTGGTACTCCTCCTTGTAGTGGTGGCCGTCCTGCTCGTTGTTGTTGTGGTCTTTTTTGTCGTTGTAGTAGTGCGTTTTGTAGTAGTAGTAGTGGTCTTTTTGGTAGTAGACGATGTTGTGGGCTTTGTCACAGTCGTAGTAGTTGTAGTAGTCACAGTGGTGGAAATATTCGGTGCTGTAATGAAGTCATAAGACGAGACATTTACCGTGAATTCGTCTGACACTGATACACCATCTTCGGTATAAACGAGCCTTACGTAATAATCGCCAGTATTCCACGACTGATAGTTTGTTTCCACTCTGATCCTGCTGCTGTCCATGCTTACAGCCTCCGAAACACTCATGCCCTCAGAATCTGTATGCCCTATTCTTACTCTTCCACCCTTAAGGTCAAGCTGCTCGAAAATCTTATAGTTAACCTTATCTGGCTCCTTGATTATCTCTATGAACGGCTTCTGGACCTTGGGAGTGGTAGTCGTCGTTGTAATAGGAGTGGTTTTGGTCGTAGTAGTTGTTGTGGTGGTTGTTGTCGTTGTTGTAGTAACAGGGGGCTTTACCTCAACAGTCAGCTCCACAGAGGATTCAGCTCCCATATAGCTGTACGTGAACCTTATTTTGTATTTTCCAGCCCTTGTGCTATCAAAAGCCCGGGTATCACAAGAAATGTTGTTCTGCCTGAGCTGCTGCTCATTCATTTCAATATACGGCAGTTCCTTATTTTCAGTTCTTCCGCTGCTGTAGATCTCGGTGACAGAACACCCCAGCAAACCTCCGCTCAAGTCAAGTCGTTCTCCTATAGTATAGGTGGTCTTTTCAGGCTCCATTGATATCCTGAGAGAAGCATTTACGCTTACCAAATAAGGCATTGTGGTAGTGGTTGTTGTAGTAGTTGTGGGCTTCTGGGTTGTGGTTGTAGTGGTGGTGGTAGTAGGTTTCTGAGTTGTGGTTGTAGTTGTAGTAGTGGTGGTAGTAGGCTTCTGAGTTGTGGTTGTAGTGGTGGTTGTTGTGGTAGTAGGCTTCTGAGTTGTGGTTGTAGTAGTAGTGGTTGTTGATGTCGTTGTTGTTGTCTTGGTCGTAGTTGTCGCAGGCGCCGTACCAAGAGAACGGAAATTATAGTTGTATGCCTTGGCATAAGTCTCGGCATACGAACCGCTGTATGCGCATATAGTTCCGTTAAAGTATATGGAAGAATCCGTCACATTTGTACATATCGTACTGCCGGCGCCGCTTATTGTACATTTTGGATTCCTTATATATATTTCTCTCAGACTTGAACAGTTCTTGAAAGCATTTGACGTAATATAAGTCACGGACTCTGGTACATCCACAGTCTGCAGATATCGGCAGTCTGAAAAAGCGCCTCTGCCGATTGTAGTCAAACTCGACGGTATAGACACGGATGTTATGCTGAGTCCAGCAAAATTCGCGCCTCCGATCTCTGTGATGCCGTCGCTTATGACAACACTTGTTATCAGTCTCCTCAGACTGTACCAAGGTGTACCTGTGCTTATAACAAAGTCTTCTGTCGCACCTGTTCCCGTGATTTTAAGTGTGGAGCCGTCAATCTCCCAGTACGCATTGTCTCCGCACTGACCCGATGTAGCAGCAGCACTTACCGTTAGCGGATCTGCAACCATTTTAGTCCCTAATGAGCCGGTGAATGAACCAAATGTAATAGAAACGCTTATCACTGCCGCTGTAAACGCGGCTATTATTTTTTTCATGTTTTCTCTCCATTTCCAAGATCCGCCTGTATATATCAAGCAGAGATCATTTATTTTCTGTTTATAAACTCAGAAATGGTCATATTGCTGTTTTCTGATGAAGAGAGATACGCATAGTAAGCAAGTATTTTTGAAGCGTCAACAGCATCGACCAGTCCGTTAAGATCAACATCTGCCGCTTTGCTCTGCTTTTCGTCAAGATCTCCGTCCGAGCCAGAGGATCTTTTTGCGTATTCTGCAAGGGTGAGACTTGCGTCAACAGCATCCGTGAAGCCGTCATTGTTAACGTCACCGAGCTTAAAGCCTCCATCAGGTGGTGCTGTAGTAGTGGTAGTGGTAGCAGTAGTGGTAGATGTCGATGTAGTAGTTGTGGTGGTGGTGGTTGTAGTGGTGGTGAGTGTGGTGGTTTGCTGTGTAGTATTCATCCCCTCAGATGAACCTATCTCTTTAAAATTGTATTTATAGGCATTTGCATAGGTCTCAGCCCTTGACCCGCTGGGAGCGTATATTGTTCCGTTGAAGTATATAGAAGAATCTGTCATATTTGTACATATCGTACTGCCGGAACCGCTTACTGTACATTTGGGATTCCTTATGTATATTTCTTTAAGGCTTGAACAGTTTTTAAAAGCATTTGCCGTAATATAAGTCACGGACTCCGGTACATCCACAATCTGAAGGTATCGGCAATCTGAAAACGCGCCTCTGCCAATAGTAACCACACTTGACGGTATCGACACAGAGGTTATGCTGAGTCCGGCAAAATTCGCACCTCCGATCTCTGTAATTCCGTCGCTTATGATAACTTCCGTTATCAGATTCCTGAACCTGTACCACGGTGTACCTGTGCTTATAACAAAGTCTTCCGTCGCACCTGTTCCCGTGATCTTAAGTGTGGAGCCGTCAACCTCCCAGTACGCATTGTCTCCGCACTGACCCGATGTGGCAACTGCTCCCACTGATACCTGACCGGCGAGCATTTCCGTTCCTGCTCCGCAGGCAGGAACAGCCATGGCTGACGCGGCACATACCGCCGCAGAAACCAATACCGACAAAATTTTCTTCATGAACATTCCTCCTTCTTTTATTTATGAACGTACCGCCTCCCCAAGCCGCACGCCATGTGTATACTTACCTTCTTCTGGGAGCAAAGAGCATTATCAGCGGATATATCTCCAGTCTGCCCAGAAGCATATCAAAGCAGAGCACTACCTTTGAAAAGGAATTGAGACCGCTGAGGTTTCCAGCAGGACCAAAGCGTCCCACACCGAAACCAATATTGTTCATACAGGTTATTACTGCCGAAACAGATTCCTCTATGGAGAAGCCATTGAGCGTTACCAACAGAACCGATACACACATGAGCATCATAAATAGTATAAGATAATTGCTAACGCCCCTAACAACGTCTTTTTCCACTGGCTTGCCGTCCATTTTCACAGTAGATACCGCACGGGGGTTTGTTATATACTTAAGCTCCTTAATACCGGTCTTTATAAGTATCATTATCCTTGAGACCTTCATTCCACCTCCGGTAGAGCCGGCACATGAGCCCACAAACATGAGCATAAGCAACAGAGTCTGGGAGAAAACAGGCCATTTTGCCGTATCTGTTGTGGAAAAGCCTGCCGATGTGATAGTGGAAGCTACCATAAAGAAAGTATGTCTAAGAGTATCGCCCACTCCGTTATAGAGCTTGTGTACATTAACTGCGATAATAGCTGTAGCGGCGATGATAACGCCAAAATACGTCCTTACCTCTTCGTTTTTGTAAGCAAGCGAAAACTTCCTTATCAGCAAATAATAGTAAAGGTTGAAGTTTACGCCAAAGAGTATTATGAAGGACGCCACTACCATTTCGATGTAAACGCTGTTGTAATGTCCTATGCTGTTTCCCCACATAGAGAAGCCGCCAGTACCCGCCGAAGAGCAGGAATGGATAACAGCATCATACAGTGGCATACCGCCAAAGAGCAGCAGCACAGCTTCGGATACCGTAAGGGTAATATATATGCCGTAAAGAATACGCGCAGAAAAACGGGATCTTGAAACAAGACGTCCCACCTTTGGTCCCGCGCACTCCGCACGCATCATGTGCATTGCACGTGAATCGTTGCTGGACATTATGGCAAGCACGAACATGAGGACTCCCATACCGCCCAGCCAGTGGGTAAAGGCTCGCCAGAAAAGGCAGGAGCGCGACATGGCTTCCACATCGGAAAGTATAGTTGCTCCAGTTGTGGTAAAACCCGATACGGTCTCAAACAATGCGCTTGCGTAGTTATTTATCTCTCCGGATATAACGAATGGCATAGCACCTATGCATGACATGGTCACCCACGAGGCTGCCACGCTGACGAACCCCTCCATTGAGTATATCGCATTGTCGGCTGGCTTCTTCACGGTAAATCCAAAGCCTATAGCCATTGTTATGAGTAAAGGTACGCCGAAGGAAGCAACGACGTGCTGTTCCCCGTAAATAAAGCCCACAATTATGGGAAGGAGCATGAAAAGTCCCACAACCTTCAGTATCTGTCCCATAATGTATGATATCATTCTGTAATTCATAGATTATGCATTAAGCTCCTCAGTCAAATATATTGCTAAGATCGTGCATACCCTTTGTAATGGTAACTACGACAACACTGTCATTCAGCATAAGGCAGTCATCTCCCTTAGGGATAATGAGCTCGTTTCCTCTTGCGATGCTCGCTATGAGGATACCGCTCCTTAGCTTGAGCTTTTTAAGCGGTATGCCCACATAGTCCTTTTTATCACGTACTATGAACTCCATAGCCTCAAGCCTTTCATTCACTAGTCTGTATAGCGTAGTTACGTTGTTTCCGAGAGAATTCTGCTTTGCCCGGACATACTGGAGTATCTGATTCACAGTGATAGTCTTGGGAGAGATGATACTGTCAAGGGCAAGGGTGTCCGAAAGTTGCATGAGAGACATTCTATTTACCTTTGTGACCACCTTATCAACGCCGTTATTCTTGGCAAGGAGGGAGAGAAGGATATTCTCCTCATCTATGCCGGTAAGCGTGACTACAGCGTCTGCGTCGTAAACGCGCTCCTCCCTGAGGATATCGTGGTCTGTACCGTCGGCGCAAGAGATATCCACTTTGTTAAGTCTGTCGGAAAGCTCAAGACAACGCTCACGGTCTATCTCGATTATCTTTACCTTTACGCCCATTTCTATAAGCTGCTGTGCAAGGTGGTATGCGACCCTTCCGCCGCCTATAAGTACTGCTGATTTTACGCGCTTTTCGCGGTAAGCAGCGCTTATGCTCTTGAAGAACTTGACCATGTTACTGTGAGAAGCGGTCATGTGTATCTTGTCTCCGGAACGGAGGACAAAATTACCATTGGGTATGGTGAGCTCCTCGCCGCGCTGTACCGCGCAAATAAGCACATCGAGCCTCAGTCGGCGCGATAGCTGGCTGAGAGCTACGCCGTCGAGTATGCTTCCTGCGGTTATGCGTATCTCCGCAAGATCGACCCTTCCTTTTGCGAAGGACTCTATATTTATAGCCTCCGGATAGCGCAGAACCTTTGCTATTTCGTTGGCTGCGTTATAATCAGGATTTACCATCATGCTGATACCCAGCTCCTCACGCATGAATACCAACTGTCTGTCGAATTCGGGGCTTCGAACACGGGCTATACAGTGGCGAACGCCCATTTTCTTCGCTATCAGGCATGAGAGGATATTTACCTCGTCGGAAGCTGTAACTGCAATAAGGATATCAGCCTTTGAGACATTCGCCTCTTCCAGAATCTCAGTCTGAAGGCAGTTTCCAACTATGCCCATAACGTCGAAATCATTTGAAGCCGACTCAACAAGAGCATCCTTTTTATCTATTATAGTGACATTGTGCTCGCTGCTGAGCACATCGGCAAGCGACGAGCCTACTTTGCCGCAACCTACGATTATAATATCCATAGATCCTCCGTAATATATTGTATATTATAATATATAATTATTCAATGAGCAGATACAATTACTCGATATAATTATATCCCCACTGTCCGTTTTTGTCAACGCCTATTTATAGAGTAGTGAATTGAGAATGTAGGGTACTTCATGATTACGCATTTCGAATTTAAAAAGGCACTAAACACTAACAACTACTCTACTTTCTACTCACTAAAATTGTAATTATTGCTCCGCAAAATTACGATTTATACCGCTCTTCCAGCCATTTTATCATTTCGGCAAAGCCCTCTGGAGTATTGTCAAACTCAGCCTCATGCTCTATCTCTGCCTTCATGGAACACAGCCTGCCGTGCCATGTCATGCATTTAAGCTTCTCGCAATTGGCTATCTTATAGGAGAAATCCTCCTTGCTGCCCGAAAAGTCGTTGCCGCTCTCAAAATAATAGTACTTCGGTATCTCAAATATTTCCGAAACACTCATTGTATAGAGCTCCTTTCAAAGTATTCCACTGCCATGTCAAGGCTCTCATAGACCGCCGACAGCTTTTGTTCAAGCTCTGCGTCTGGCTGGGTCATATCAGGTATCATTATGGCGTGACAGCCTGCGGCATATGCTGCGGTTATGCCGTTGGGAGAGTCCTCAAAAGCCGCGCATACCTGCGGCGGAAGCCCCAGCTCCCTTGCAGCCGTGAGGTATATATCCGGGTCTGGCTTGCCGTTTGTTATCATGTCTCCGCAGACCATAGCCGAGAAATAGTTGTATGCTCCGATAGTGTGCAGGTACTCCTCTGTCCTATCGCTAGGAGTAGCAGTTGCCACAGCCATTTTAATCCCGTGACTGCGCAGGTAGTCCAACAGGGTGAAAAGGCCTTTCTTGACCTCTATGCCGTTTTCCTTTATGTACTCCCTCATGAGCTCCGTTCTGTGAGCACGTATCTCCTCTGTGGGACAGTCATCGCCGAGAAAGCTCTTTAGCTTGGGAATGGAGTACTTTCTCGCCATGCTTCGGATAGCATAGACATGTTCTGGCTTCATATCGTACCCGTAGTCCTTTGCTGCCAGTATCCAGAATTTCAGATAGAGCTTTTCGGTGTCTATCATAAGACCGTCCATATCGAAAATTGCGCCTTTGAGATTATTCATTACATCGTCCTTTTTCTTTTAGTTGAGAGTAGAAAGTTGACAGTAAGTTAATAATTAGTGTATAGTGCTTAGTTATTTGCATTGTAAGGCTCGGAACGCCAAGGGCAGCATTCCCTAAATCTACTCTATGCTCACTACACACAAGCAGGAAGGGCGGAATGATTCCGCCCTCACTCCGTTATATTCCTGAATCATTACCAGTTTATCATCCAGTTGTACATACCCTCGTACTGACGGGCAGAGCTGTTCCACGAGAAGTCCTGTCCCATTGCTCTCTGCACCATTTTATCCCACTGCTTGCGGTGGTTAAAGTATACATGTTTTGAGTAATTAATAACTGCAAGCATCTCGTCTCCGTTGAAGTTTGCAAAGGAGAAACCGTTTCCTGTACCATCGAACTCATTATAGGGCTGCACCGTGTCCTTAAGACCACCTGTCTCGCGAACTATGGGCAGAGTTCCGTATCTCAGAGCTATAAGCTGCGTAAGTCCACAAGGCTCGAACAACGAGGGCATAAGGATAGTATCCGCCGCTGCATATACCTTATGGGCTAGTTCGTCGTCGTAGAGGATATTAGCGGAAACTCTTTCTGGATACTTCCACTGATAGTGCCTAAACATATTCTCATACCTCGGATCACCTGTACCGATGATGACGAACTGAGTGTTCTCATCGCATATACGCTCCATAGCGTAGTTTATGAGGTCAAGCCCCTTTTGATCAGTAAGGCGGGATATTATAGCCGTCATGTACTTGTTCTTGTCTACGGGCAGACCAAGCTGCTCCTGCAATTTCAGCTTATTCTCAACCTTCTTTGTCTTGAAGTTCTTTGCGTCGAACTTAACGAATATCTTTTCATCGTTTGCAGGGTCAAATACCTTGTAGTCTATGCCGTTGAGTATACCTCTCAGTGAAGCCGAGCGGGCACGAAGAAGTCCGTCTAGCTGCTCACCATAAAAGGGATACTTTATCTCCTCGGAATAGGTCTCAGAGACCGTGGTTATATAATCCGCATATACAAGACCGCCCTTTAGCATATTCGCGTCCTTGTGGAACTCCAGCTTGTCCGAGGTGAACATATAGTCCGGCAGAGCTGTATTGAACTTGAAAGTATCTATATCCCACACGCCCTGAAATTTCAGGTTATGGACAGTCATTATAGTCTTTGTTGCACTGAAAAACGGATTCGTAGCAAAGGTGGAGTGCAGAAAAACAGGTATCAGTGATGCTTGCCAGTCATGGCAGTGTATGATATCAGGACGGAAGCCTATGACTGGAAGTATAGCAAGCACTGCCTTGCAGAAGAACGTGAAGCGTTCTATATCCCATCTGAGGTCGGGAGAATAAGGAGTATCACACTTGAAATAATACTCATTGTCTACGAAATAGAACCTTATTCCTTTGTACTCATATTCCATTATGCCGACATGGACACCTTCACTCCTCATGCCATAGTCCATATAGAAATGGTGAACATACTTAAATTCATTCCTATACTTGTCAGGTATACAGGTATAATAAGGCATTATTACTCTTACATCGTAGTTTTTCTTGTCGATATACTGCGGAAGAGCTCCGACTACGTCTGCCAAGCCGCCTGTCTTTATAAACGGAACGCACTCTGATGCGGCAAAAAGTATATTATTCATAGCATATCTCCTTATCCAAAAATTTGTTACAGCCCCCACCTGTAACCTTATTTATATTATATACTATTTTTAACGATTAGTCAATACAAAAGTATGAACAATGCATAATCAGAGTGAACTAAGCAAGCTTAACCACTCGCTACGTTTTGCTCGTATACTCGCTTACATTATCAAAACCGTTAATCGTACATCGCTTACGACACAATAATTATTCACTACGCATCACAAATTTTCTAACAGTTATTGGCCAAATCCAACAATAGTATATGCAGGAATTTATACATTAAGCCGAATTAAAAAATACTTTTCAAAATTCAATGGTTTTAAATTAATCCCCAGCTCCTTGTAACTGATGCCGAGGGAGGCGCTCCATACTCATGGTTTCGGCATAATTGCATTGTCAAGCATACATGAGCTGTCGTGTACGCCAGCCTCTACTACTCTCTACTTATTGAAAAAGGGACGGAAAAACCGTCCCTTTTGCACTTAACTAAAGTATTTAACACCGCTCTCGAATATCTTCTGATCCTTTTCACCCTGAACGTTCTTGCAGATATAACTGCCCTTACGCTCGGAATGTCCCATTTTGCCGAATACACGACCGTCGGGCGAAGTGATTCCCTCTATAGCCTCAATGGATGTATTGGGATTGTAGCGGATATCCATTGTAGGATTGCCGTCAAGGTCAACGTACTGAGTCGCTATCTGTCCGTTGTTGGCAAGCTGCTGTATGAGACTTGCCGGAGCTACGAAGCGTCCCTCGCCATGGGATATGGCAACTGTGTGAATATCTCCCACCTCGCAGCCGTAGAGCCATGGGCTCTTGTTGGATGCGATACGTGTATTGACCATCATTGACTGGTGGCGGTTTATGGTATTGAAAGTAAGTGTGGGAGCGTCGTCCGCCATGTCAATTATCTCGCCATATGGAACAAGTCCCAGCTTGATAAGAGCCTGGAAACCGTTGCAGATACCTAGCATAAGTCCGTCACGATTCTTGAGAAGGTCGTGAACCGCATCTTTGATCTTTGGATTACGGAAGAATGCAGTGATGAACTTTCCGCTTCCCTCGGGCTCGTCGCCGCCGCTAAAGCCGCCTGGTATCATGATTATCTCAGAGCGTCTCACAGCGTTCTCGAAGTACCTTACGCTCTCCTCGATGTCCCCTGCAGAGAGGTTACGGATAACCACTACCTCAGGCTTTGCTCCTGCCTTCTCAAAGGCTCTTGCGGTGTCATACTCGCAGTTGGTACCAGGGAATACAGGAATAAGAACTCTCGGCTTCGCTATCTTTGTGGAAGCTGCAAGCTGTATCCTGTTAGATGATGAATAAGTCTGGGGCGTTGCATCCGTGGTCTTTATCCTGCAAGGGAACACGGGCTCCAGCTTGCCCTCCCATATCCTCTGTAGATTTTCAAGACTTACTGTATAGTCCATGCAGAGTATCTTATAGTCGGAGATAGTCTTTCCGATAACGTTCTCGCCGCTCTTTGCGTCGCCTCTGAGCTCGATAATGAAGGCTCCGTAGTGAGGCTTGAAAAGCTCCTTTCCGCTGAGGCGTGAGGTAAACTCGAAACCTATCTTGTTACCAAAGCACATTTTAGCAATACCCTCTGCAAATCCGCCGTAGCCGTTTGTCCATATAGCATTTGCGCGGTCGTCCGCTATTATCTGCTCCACCTTGTCAAAACAAGCCTTTATGCTATCAAATATGGGAAGTCCGTTCGCATCATACTCCGGAACTATTGATATTACTGTATTTCCTGCGCCCTTGAACTCAGTGGACACTACCTTGTCGGCAGTTGAAGTGGACACTGCGAAGGAAACAAGAGTAGGAGGAACGTCTATCTTCTCAAAGGTACCGGACATTGAGTCCTTGCCGCCGATTGCTCCACAGTTCAGCTCCAGCTGAGCCCTGAAAGCACCAAGAAGAGCTGCCATAGGCTTGCCCCAGCGCTTGGGATCGTTCTGCGTTCTCTCGAAGTACTCCTGGAAGGTGAGCCAGCACTTCTTATAGGAGCCGCCAGCTGCAACTACCTTTGCGATAGACTCGATAACTGCCAGCATCGCACCGTGGTAAGGAGACTTCTCCGATATATCCGGGTTGTAGCCCCAGCCCATGAGAGAGCAAGTGTTTGTCTCACCTGTAAGCACCGGTATCTTTGCAGCCATAGCCTGTGAGGGAGACATCTGATATACACCGCCGAAGGGCATGAGTACAGTTCCTGCGCCGATAGTTGAGTCAAATTTCTCAATAAGTCCCTTCTGTGAGCAAATATTGAGGTTTGACATGAGCTGTGCCCATGAATCCTGACTGTCTGCCACACCGTCCTCGTCAAGCAGGACAGGAGCCTCTACCTCTATGTCTGTATACTTGGGAGCACCGTTGGAGTTCAAGAACTCACGAGACAGGTCAACGATAGTATTACCGTTCCATACCATTTTAAGTCTTGGCTCGTCAACAACGTCCGCAACGAGGGTTGCCTCAAGGTTCTCCTTTGAAGCCTCTTCCATGAATCTTTCCTTGTCCTCTGGAGCAATCACTACAGCCATTCTCTCCTGAGATTCCGATATAGCTATCTCTGTACCATCAAGGCCGTCATACTTCTTAGGTACTGCGTTGAGATTAATGACAAGTCCGTCTGTGAGCTCGCCGATAGCAACTGATACGCCGCCTGCGCCGAAGTCGTTGCAGCGCTTTATCATCTTTGTTACCTCTGGATTGCGGAACAGTCTCTGAAGCTTTCTCTCCTCAGGAGGATTTCCCTTCTGCACCTCTGCGCCGCAGTGTTCGAGGGATTCAAGTGTATGTGACTTTGAGGAGCCTGTAGCTCCACCGCAACCATCGCGTCCTGTCTTGCCGCCCAGGAGTATAACGATATCTCCTGCCTCAGGGCGTTCCCGGCGAATATTCTCAGCAGGAGCAGCACCAAGAACTGCACCTATTTCCATACGCTTTGCAACGTAGCCTGGATGGTATACCTCTGCAACATGACCTGTTGCAAGGCCTATCTGGTTTCCATATGAGCTGTAGCCGTTTGCAGCTCCGAGGGTTATCTTTCTCTGCGGGAGCTTGCCTGCAATAGTATCCTCAACGGGAACAAGGGGATTAGCCGCACCTGTCACACGCATAGCCTGATATACGTAGGAACGTCCCGAGAGTGGGTCTCTGATAGCACCACCGAGACAAGTAGCCGCACCGCCGAATGGCTCTATCTCTGTGGGGTGGTTGTGGGTCTCGTTCTTGAACATGAGGATCCAGTCCTCCTGCTGTCCGTCGATGTCCACCTTTATCTTGACTGAACAAGCGTTTATCTCCTCGCTCTCGTCGAGGTCGGGGAGCTTTCCGTCAGCTTTGAGCTTCCTTGCAGCAAGTGTAGCAAGATCCATAAGGGTCATGGGCTTGTCCGTTCTGCCCAGCTCCTTGCGGACATCCACATACATATCGTAAGTGTCCTTTATGTATGGAGTATCTATCTTTACGTTTTCTACATTGGTGAGGAATGTGGTATGACGGCAGTGGTCAGACCAATAGGTATCTATCATGCGTATTTCTGTGATAGTGGGATTGCGCTTCTCCTCATTGCGGAAATAGTCCTGACAGAACTTTATATCGTCATAGTCCATTGCAAGACCGAACTTGTCAACAAATGCGTGAAGTCCGAAGGCGTTGAGGTTGATAAAGCCCTCCAGCTCCTCAACAGTTGTGGGGATATCATAATTCGTATCAAGAGTCTTTACCGTCTCCAGCGAAGCCTCGCGGCTCTCGACAGGGTTGATGATATATGACTTAAGCCTAGAGAAATCTGCGTCAGTGATGATGCCGGAAATAATGTAAACACGGGCATTTCTTACGCGACAACGCTCTCCCTGACGGAGTATCTGTATACACTGCTCGCAACTATCGGCTCTCTGGTCG
Organism: Ruminococcus sp.; assembly: GCA_017961625.1. Lineage (GTDB taxonomy): Bacteria > Bacillota > Clostridia > Oscillospirales > Ruminococcaceae > Ruminococcus. The sequence continues at coordinate 13,442 of JAGCWY010000031.1, forward strand.
AACTGTCCGGGAAGGTACTCCACGGCAAACACTCTGTCTGTCTCACTCACCTGTGGGAGCTCGTCGTAAACAACATCAACAGCAGGCTCAGAGAATACGGTATTCACCGCAGCCTTGAAATCCTCCTCGCTGAGCTTGTCAGCATCGTACCTGTTAAGGATACGGACGCCTGAAATATTCAGTCTGAGAGCAGTTTTTATATCGCTGAGAACAGACTGAGCCTCTACTGCGAATTCAGGCTTCTTTTCAACGTAAATTCTGAATACGGACATAATTCAGTCTCCTTTCAAACAATTCATAGTTCATAATGCATAATGCGTAATTAATGTATCGGCTTCGCCAATAAAATTAAGAAGCAAAATTCTTTATATCCGTCGCCGTAAGGCGACACCATAATTACGAATTACGAATTATGAATCATGCATTTAATTGTCAGCGACTGTGCTGCCAAAGCAACAGTCCTGACCATACCCTTCTATTATAACACTTCTTATCTGATTACGCAAACTTTTTTCGGGATTTTTCCGTGAAATCTTTACTAATGTATAATCAGGTGCATATCCGTGATGAAATTCTGTAGAATTTTCACGCTCGAAGAGCACCGGCACCGTTTTCCCTACCATATACCTTAGATAACGCTCACGGTCCCTCTCAGCAGCAACTGTCATTTCCTGCCAGCGCTCGGACTTGATATTCTCCGGCACCTGTCCTGGCATTTGAGCTGCCTTGGTACCGTTTCTCCGTGAATACCTGAATACGTGTACTCTTGAAAAGCCTATCTTCTTAACGAAATCCACGGACTCCCTATGGTCCTCATCGGTCTCCTGAGGAAAGCCTACCATTACGTCCGTAGTGAAGGAACATTCCGGGAATATACCTCGTATATGCTCTGTGATGGCAAGATACTCCGCGGCGGTATATTTCCTGTTCATAGCTTTTAGAGTCTTTTCGCAGCCGCTTTGCAGCGACAGATGAAACTGGGGACAGAACTCTGGCAGTTCTCTAAGTCTCCTGAGCAGCTCTCCCGACATAAGCTCCGGCTCAAGCGAGCCGAGGCGGACACGTTCTATACCCTTGGTGTGTGCGCACATCTCCACAGCGTCGGAAAGGTCTCTGTCCCATTCCCTTCCGTAGAACGCAAGATTTATGCCGGAGAGGACTATCTCCTTCACTCCTCCGGCTGCTATGGCTCTTGCCTCCTCATAAAGCAGCGAGAGGGGCTTCGAGCGGCAACGTCCCCTTGCAAAGGGTATCATGCAGTATGAGCAGAACTGGTCGCATCCATCCTGTATCTTCACAAAGGCACGGGTATTGCTGTCGAACTGCGTACATTTCAGGGGCTCGAACCTGTCGCCGGAGCTATACTCCCTGATATCTACAATGCGCCTGCGCTCTGAGAAACATTCCGTCACCAGCCTGACTATAGCGGAACGGTCTTTGGTTCCCACTATGATATCTGCCTCGCCGAGCTTTTCAGCCTCCTCACGGTTAGCCTGAGGATAGCAGCCGGTGAGGGCTATAACAGCCTCAGGCAGGGCTGAACGCAGCTTTCTCAGAGCCGTCAGTGTACGGCTGTCTCCCGAAGCAGTGACGGTACATGAATTGATAACGACTGCGTCTGCAGAGGCAGCCTTGTCAGTTATCTCAAAATCAGCCTCCCGGAACATTGATTTCATGCACTCGGTCTCATAGTAATTGACCTTGCAGCCGAAGGTCACAAAACATATCTTATACATAAAACACCCTTTATTTTAATAGATAATACATATAACGCTATATGAAATATGCACAATTTTCAATTTACATTTTTATGCACTATCGCTATGAATAAAAAAGTTCTTTACCACTTCAATCAATTATGCGAATTTGACGAAAATTTGGCAAATCCATTGACACAGCAGATTTTACGTGCTATTATATATGTGCGGTCAGGGAAACCGCAGAAAAAGAAATAAACAAGAAAAAACAAACAGACATCTGAAAACAGGAGGTAAAGTTATGACTAAAACAACTGTTAATCTTCAGGCAATCAATGACGTAAAGGATTTCGTCAATATCGTTATGAAGTATGACTTCGATATCGACCTCGTTTCCGGCAGATATGCGGTAGACGCAAAGTCTATCATGGGTATTTTCAGCCTCGACCTCTCCAAGCCCATAGAGCTTGATGCACACACAGATGATGCTGATAAATTCCTCAAGGAGATCGACCGTTTCATTGTGAAGTAAATAAAACCATAACAAAAGGGATATGTTCCGAAAGGAATGTATCCCTTTTTATTTTTATAGTTCAGGATAATTTAATATCCTCATGAATGGTATTTCCATTACTTGCGTCGATATATACATCACTTACCCTGCTGTTTGAAACAGGTACTATCCACACGAGAGTGGGACCGGTATATATCGTGAGCTTTGGAACCGTTTCCTTTGTCACCTTGTATTTATCAGATGCACATTTCAAAGCCGCCTCGGCGCTTACCCTCGGCTTTGTGTCGAAGCCCCACATATCGGTGTAGGTGCTGTTTATCACAACTGGCAGGCTGCGATAACTCTCGTCCACGGTAAGCTCAATAAAGCTGCCAGTAACCTGCAACCCGCCGTAATACTGATCGAACCTGTAATCTGTCATATCGCCGTATTCGATAGTTCCAGCGAACTTCAATTCACTGTAAACATCACCGAAGCCCATTTCCTGCGAATACGAAGCGATAAGATCGAGAGCCTCCTGCTCGTTCGTCACAGGAGAGGCTCCGAGAACTCCCTGTATTATCCTAACAATACTATCGTCGCCTTCGTCGCGCTTTACAAACGCCATATCCTCTCCCTTGAGAGGTGTTACCTCCTCAACAGAGCGCTGCTCCACCGACCAGTCTGTCGGCCTTTCAGGAATAGTCTTCTTTTTGCTGCTCTTTTTATTATTTGCGCAGCCGCAGGTCAAAAGCACCGCGGCAGCTGTCAAAACCGCAGCAACAGCTCGTTTATTCATAGCATTACCTCCGCCGTATCATTGCCTGTCATAGTATCTCTTTCCGCCGTTAGGTCGGAAATAAGTCCTTATATATCCGTCCGTTGACAATATGACGAACTCATTGGTAGCTTCGATATAGTATACACTGTCGCCGTCCTCAGCTTCGGTCTTGTGAAGAGCTTTGGAATTATTTATGACGTCGCTGGCTCCCTTTTCGTATTCAGCAGCGGTCTTATAATCAAAATCGCCTTCAAATTCAGCTCCGTGTTTCTCGAAATGCATGGTAAGCTGTTTTTCGCTACGGAAGTGATACTCAACGTAGGAACCGTCGCCGCTATCGAAAACAGTAGTAGTTGTTGTTGTTTTCTCAGATTCTTCGGAAGTTGTTGTTTTTTTATTCTTTTTAACCGTTGTTGTCCTCGAAGTCGTATTCTTCTTTGACGATGCGGAATTCGCTGTGGTTTTTTTTGTAGTTGTTCCAGCTTTTGCCGTAGTTACATCTCCAGAGTGGGCGCTTGTGGTCCAAACTACTATCCCCTCCGTCGTGGTGACTGTCTCTTTTATCGGCTTTTCGCCGTAGCTGCCACTATGGTCGCTGCATCCGCCGAGCAAGGTGACAGCAAGCAGTGCAGCTGCCGGCAATGCGGCAAAAATATTCATTATTTTCATATACCTACCTCCTGACACAGCTCTTGTAACTACATTATACTGCAACTTCCGAAAAATATCAAGTTACAAAACAGCAAAAATCCCGAGAACACAAAAGGCTCTCAGGATCTGCTGTTATCTGAGGAAATAATGTTCAATGCCCTAAAGCACGTACTTCTCTTACGTCATAAGTCAGCTTGAACTCATCGTCGTCGCACTCACTGTAAAAGCTGTTCACAACACGTTCAGCCACAAGGTGTCCACCCTCGTCGTCAGCTCCTATCAGCAACGCAAGTATCCTGTCCTCGCTGCATACTGAGGAGATATCTCCTCTTCTGAGGCACTTCCGTACCTCCTCCGAAAGGATATTCATACCTTGCTCTTTTTTGTCAGACGAGCTCTTCTTGTGAGTGCTCAGGCTGAACACGAGCATCTGGGTATCCTTCTGTGTGCGCTCAAGAACTCTGAGCACAAAACGGAATATATTCGTAAAATCCACGGAGCGGACGCAGTAAGCTCCTGATTCTCCGTCCTTCAGCTTAAGAAGGCTGTCTATTGTAACAGACCTGTGGATATCATTATTCGGCACCAACGTAGCAAGGGCTTTCGCTCTTCTCAGCATGAGCTGACTGCATATCGGCAGTCTTATCACATCGTCAAAGCCGAGAGCCATGAGTATCTCCTGATTTTCGCAGCTCACCTCTGAGGTGACAGCCGCAGCAGGAGTATTGCAGTGCTTTCCCGAAGCGCGGATATTCTCGATTACAGTGGCTATAGAGCCGCTGCAATAAGCCTCTGAAACTATGATTATATCACATTCTGGCAGCCCGCTGGCATCGGAAACGATCATGCATTCAAAGCTTTTTCCGAGATTTTTTTCCCAGTATTTAGCCTTTCTCTTGCTGTCAATTATTCCTGCTCTCATCGTTCCGCCCCCCGGTTCAAAGAATATTCACAAGTGAATTATATCATATTCACAGTTAAGTATCAATTATCGTTTCTTACAAAATTTTTTTGGTTTTTTTGTCGGAATTACCGCTTGACAGAGCGAAAGAGGCTTCACAGCGTAAAAAAAGACTGCTCCCCGGCAGTCTTTTCTTTAAAATTGGTAAATAACTTTTTTGGCGGTCGGGAACTGCGAACGCTGTATCCACAGTAAACCACCGAAATAATAAAATGATTTTCATGGCAGCGTTTCTTACCCCTGAACGCTGTCGTCGTCTATGAATTCGAGAATATCTCCCGGCTGACAGCCGAGGGCTTTGCATATAGCATTAAGGGTAGAAAAGCGAATGGCGCTTACCTTGCCTGTCTTGAGCTTTGAAAGGTTGACGTTGCTCACTCCCACCCGGTCGCTGAGCTCGTTAAGGCTTATTTTTCTGTCTGCCATAACGCGGTCAAGTCTGAGGATTATCGACATAAGTTCTCACCTCACAGTGTTTCGTCGGACTCTATCTGGAGAAGCTTGCCGTAGCGCAGTATCTCAGCTACAAACAGGAAAATACCAGCCAGAAAAACATAGCCTGTTCCTCTGGAAATAAATATCTTGAAAAAGCCCTCCGAGGATCCCTCTATAATAACAGTGAGTACCGTATTCACGAGGAACAGTCCGGCAATGCCCCTGACCGACCATATATTGCCCCGTGTAAAGGGTCTGCCGTTTCTGAATATCCTGAAACACATCAGTGCAGCCACAACATATACTGCGGCATCAACAAGACAGGAGATACGCATTGCCGTGTAGTAAGGCTGCATGACCCCATATTCCTGATTAAATTGAAAAATACCGAGCTCGGCATATATTGTCGCTACTATAAGCGATATTATCATTATTACAAGACTGCTTCTTTTGATTATTAATATATTTTTTTTCATTTTAAACTCTCCCTTGTTCTTACAGCGTCTCGTCGGACTCTTTCTGCAATACCGCTCCGTAGCGGAACACCAGTGAAAATGCGTAAAGTATAAGTCCAGCCAGCCATATAGTACCGATGTTTACAGTTCCGGCGTCAATATAATTCAGAAGGTCCCATGTTACTTCAAATACTATCAGAGCCACACCCATATTCTTTAAGGAACGGCTGACCTTTTCGGTAAACGGTGAAGCACCTCCACTCATACGAAACAGCAGCTTCAAGGCTGCCACAATTGTGATGATAAGGGCTGTTAACATTACAAAAGCTGCCAATACGTAGAGTATCACCTGCCAATCGCTCTTATCCGGCCAAGCTTCTTCGGACTCGTTCCAGCCGTCAATCCAGCCTGCCTTTGCGTCGGGGAAATAGGTATAGATGTAATATACAATGTAGGCTATTACCCCGATGACCGATATCCTGCTGATATTTCTGATCTTCGATGTTAGTTTTGTGATTTCCATAGTTGTTTCTCCTATTCATGTGTTTTTTATGGAGCTGTTCTCCATCCGCGAATATATAATACCACGGCATTTAATGTTTGTCAACACTTTTTTTATGTTTATCATTAAATATTGTATGTTTAACCATAAATCAACTGATTAAGCAAGCTAAATCTTGTGTAATTTTAACGATAATTATTTATCGTTTATCATTAAATTACTAGCAGAGAAATTCAGATTTCAGTCAATTTTCACAATTTTATTATGGACAAGCGAGGTAAAATGTGATATAATATAAATAAGGAAATCATAGTTTTGATCTGTAAAATTATGATTTGAGTGAGTAGTATTATGCAGCGAAATAGCTTCTACTCTCTGCTTTTCATTTACTACTTACTGAAATCAAAATTCAGCAAAGCTGATTTTTGATTTACAAAAGGAGGAAATACAATGAAAATGACTTTTATCGGCGCTACCCATGAGGTCACAGGCAGCTGTACTTATATAGAAGCCTGCGGGAAGAGGTTCCTTGTGGACTTTGGCATGCAGCAGGGAGAGGATATCTTCGAGAACGTTCAAATACCTGTTTCACCTTCAAATATAGACTTCGTTCTCCTCACCCATGCTCATATCGACCATTCCGGTCTACTTCCTCTCCTCTACTCCGGCGGCTTTCAGGGAGAAATACACGCTACCGAGGCTACCTCCAATCTCTGCTCGGTAATGCTCCGTGACAGTGCTCACATTCAGGAGTTTGAAGCGGAATGGAGAAGCCGTAAGGCTGCAAGACGAGGCGAGCCCGACTACGAACCCCTCTATACAATGGAGGACGCTATCGGCGCTATCGAGCTTTTCATACCTCACCGCTATGACACAGAATTTGAGATATCCGAAGGTATAAAGGTACTCTTCCGCGACGCCGGACACCTTCTCGGCTCATCAAGCATAATACTCACACTCACCGAGGATGGAGCCACAAAAACTATCGCATTTTCCGGCGATATCGGCAATATTAAGCAACCTCTTATACGCAATCCTCAACATATAACTGCTGCCGATTATGTGGTAATGGAATCCACCTACGGGAACCGTATCCATGACATTCCTACGGATTATACCGCCTCCCTTGCAAAGGTATTGCAGGAGACCTTCGACCGAGGAGGCAGCGTTATCATCCCCTCCTTTGCAGTCGGCAGAACGCAGGAAATACTCTACTTCATACGCCATATCAAGTCCGAGGGACTTGTCAGCGGTCATGACGGCTTCCCTGTATATGTGGACAGCCCCCTCGCAAATGAAGCTACGGATATATTCATTAGTAACCGTGAGAGCTGCTACGACGAGGAAGCTCTCTCCTTCGTCCGCCGAGGCATAAATCCTATCGGCTTCGACGACCTGATAAGAACTGTCAGCAGCGATGATTCACGTGCTATCAATGAGGATACGCGCCCCAAAGTCATATTATCAGCCAGTGGTATGTGTGAGGCAGGCCGTATCAAGCATCACCTGAAGCACAATCTCTGGAAGAAGGAGAATACCATACTCTTCGTCGGCTATCAGGCAGGAAATACTCTCGGCAGAGCCCTTGTGGACGGAGCCAAACGAGTAAAGCTCTTCGGTGAGACAGTCAAGGTCGCAGCAAGGATAACTCAGCTACCCGGTATCAGCGGTCATGCTGATATGAACGGTCTCATGGAATGGGCAAAGGCTGTATCAGGAGTTCAACGCTTCTTCGTAAACCACGGCGAAGCAAGCTCCTCCGAAAGCTTTGCACAACGTCTGCGAGACGAGCTGGGAATTGAGGTATACGTCCCATTCAGTGGCGCGGAGTTCGATATCGCTCAAAACGAAATAACTATTGACGCAGAACCAATACCGATACCAAAGAGGAAGAATACCGCAAACTTCAATATCGCCTATAGCGACCTCATCGCTGCTTCAGACCGTCTTGCAGCTCTTATCAAAGATTCAGACGGCAGAACGAATGCAGATATGCGTCAACTCACAGAGGCTATCCACAAGCTCTGTGACGATTGGAAGCTGTAATGCGTATCTGTCCTAAATGCGGTAGCAGAATAAACGACGATGCAAAAGAATGCCAGGTATGTGAAAAATTAAAAGGAACTGACCGCGAAAACTACAAACGCACCAGTTTTTTCTTATTTTTCTTTTCTCTTGTTCTAGCGTCCGTATATGTGCTTATATGCGCTGTACACGGCATCATAAGGCTATCCAGTATAGACAACTATACGTTCCTTGAATACGATAGTCTGATAGGATCTATGGAGCCACATCCTGCCGTCATAGTTCTGCATTACCTTGTATTCGGCCTACTCCTTCCCCTATCATTCGGACTTTTTATAGTATCCATAGCCCTGAGCCGCAAGGTAAAGTTGCTAATACCATTCACAATAGTAGGTATTGTAGCCGAGTTTTCGCAAATACTTATGGACTGGAGAAACTACTTACAGGTATTCCGTGAAAAGGATAGGTTCCTTTACGGTATAATCGGAATGGATATATTCTCCGCCCTACTGGTATTATTCTTCTTTGGACTGATGATATGGATGCTGTCAACGGATTTCACCATAAGCCAGAGCCGTCTGCTAATAGCTTTCGGCTTTGTGCTTGTTGCCTCTCGGTTCCTACTCAAAATATATATGTCGGATGACCCCGAGATTCTAAGATTCGTTTCGGCTACAAAGTCGTATATACTGCTCTCGGCAATGCTTGTAAACTCATGGAAGCGCTACAACGACAGCAGGAATATGTAAACAAGCTATATAATAAAAAGCCCGGTCGTGTGTGACCGGGCTCTTATTATTCTTACTTAATGACTCTTACTCTGATAACACCGTCAACTGCGTTGATTTTGCCTTCAACTGTAGGAGGTACATCACCTGTTACATCGAGCATCGTGTAAGCAAAGTCCTTCTTGGAAGCGTTTACCATGTTCTCGATGTTGATTCCCTCGTTACCTACTGCTGTAGTGATAGAAGCGATAGTTGTTGGGACGTTCTTGTGGATTATGCATATCTTTGTGCCAACAGCGTTCATTGAAGCATTTGGAAGATTTACACTGTTCTTGATATTGCCGTTCTCGAGGTACTCGATAAGCTCCTCAGCTGCCATAACTGCACAGTTGTCCTCGCTTTCAGGAGTTGAAGCGCCGAGGTGAGGGAGAACGATAACATCGTCAACGCCAAGTACTGTATCGTCAGCAAAGTCGGTAACGTACTTGGCAACCTTGCCGTCAGCGATAGCCTTTACTACCGCCTCACTATTGATGAGCTCACCTCTTGCAAGGTTGATGAGACGTACACCGTCCTTCATCATAGCTATCTGCTCAGCATCGATAGTGTTCTTTGTCTGAGGAGTATATGGCATGTGAATAGTGATGTAATCACTATTCTCGTATATCTCGTTGATATCTGCAACAATCTTTACAGAAGGCTCAAGGTGAAGTGCAGCTCCTACTGAAAGGAAAGGATCGAAGCCTATTACCTTCATACCGAGAGACTCTGCTGCGTTTGCGATTTTTCCGCCGATAGCGCCGAGACCGATGATACCGAGAGTCTTGCCTGCAATCTCAGGACCAGCGAACTTGGACTTGCCGCCCTCAACTGTCTTTGGAGCGTCAGGTGTGCCCTTGAGTGAAGCTGCCCATGAAGCTGCCTCAACAATCTTTCTTGAAGAAAGGAGAAGTGCGCATATAGCAAGCTCCTTAACGGCGTTTGAGTTTGCACCGGGAGTGTTAAATACGCAGATACCTTCCTGTGCGCAGCGCTCAACAGGTATATTGTTCACTCCTGCGCCGGCACGAGCGATAGCAAGGAGATTGTCACCGAACTGCATATCGTGCATCTTTGCAGAACGAACCATTATTGCGTCCGGATTAGCGCAGTCCTCGGATACTGAATACTTGCTCTTGTCAAAAATATCTGTGCCGATATCTGAGATCTTATTTAAAGTCTGTATCTTGTACATTTCAGTAAACCTCTTTCTGTGTATTTTTTGTCTGTACGATCAGGAGTTCTCTTCCTCGAACTTCTTCATAAATGCTACGAGCTTTTCAACGCCCTCGATAGGCATTGCGTTGTAGATAGAAGCTCTCATGCCGCCTACTGTTCTGTGGCCCTTGAGATTCTCAAAGCCAGCTGCCTTTGACTCTGCAACGAACTTCTTGTCAAGCTCCTCATTGCCTGTGATGAATGGAACGTTCATAAGTGAACGGTCCTTCTTTGCAACAGTGCCTTTAAACATCTTGCTACTGTCGAGGAAATCGTAAAGTATCTTAGCCTTCTTTTCGTTATGAGCCTTCATAGCTTCGAGGCCACCCATTTTCTTGATCCACTTGAATACCTTACCGCATACGTAGATACCGTAGCAGGGAGGAGTATTGTAAAGCGACTCGTTATCAGCCTGTATCTTCCAATCCATCATTGTAGGAGTACACTTTAGTGCAGGACCGTCTGCGATGAGGTCCTCACGAACGATAATAATCTGCACACCTGAAGGACCAACGTTTTTCTGAACGCCGCCGTAGATAACGCCATACTTCTTAACGTCAACAGGCTCTGAGAGGAAGCATGAACTTACGTCGGCAACGAGCTCGTGACCCTTTGTGTTTGGGAGCTCCCAGAACTTTGTGCCGTAGATAGTATTGTTCTCGCATATATATACATAATCCACATCATCAGGGATATCGAGATTTGAGCAGTCCGGAATATATGAGAATGTCTTGTCAGCAGATGAAGCTACCTTTACTACCTCGCCGTACTTCTCAGCTTCCTGAGCAGCCTTCTTAGCCCACTGACCTGTTATGATGTAAGCAGCCTTGCCCTTCTTCATAAGGTTCATGGGAACGCCTGCGAATATAAGTGAAGCACCGCCCTGTACGAAAATTACTTTATAGTTATCGGGAATATTCATGAGGTCGCGGAGATCCTTCTCAGCTTCCTTGATGATATCATCATACACCTTTGAACGGTGAGACATCTCCATTACGGACATGCCGCATCCCTTGTAATCCATCATTTCCTCTGCACATTCCTTGAGTACTTCCTCAGGAAGCACAGCAGGACCTGCGCTGAAGTTATAAACTCTGCTCATGTTAAAAAACCTCCAGATTGATATGTAAAATAAGTAGTATTTGCAATACAATATAAATTATACTCCTTTAATCGAGATAAGTCAATATCAAAAAGCGATTTTTTTATAGTTCGTTAATTTTTTGGCAAAAGGTGCAAAAAAAGAAGATATCTCTGTGCTAATAGTTACATATTCCGCTGTTTTTAAAGCTCCATCCGCACCTAAAAAACTGCACGCCATTATCCGCGTGCAGTCTATTCGGTATAAACTATAGCTATTACTGTTATATTATCCTTGCTGCCACTTTCAAGAGCCTTGTCAACAAGGAGGTGGAGACGGGTCTTCATGCTCTTCGGCATTTCCAGTATCTCCTCGATATCGAGTATTGAGACATAGTCCGAAAGGCCGTCCGTACAGAGCAGCAGAAGGTCGCCGTATTCCATACCACCTGCCAGTTCCGTTATGTCTATCTGCGGAGCGGACTTCACATTGCCCAGCACCGGGAAGATTATGTTCCTGTGCACATGGGTCCTACGCTCCTCTGTAGTTATGGCTCCCTCGTCTATGAGGAGCTGCACAAGGGACTGATCCCGTGATATCTGCCTGATGCGTCCTCCCCGGAAGCGGTAAAGCCGGGAATCTCCCACATTGAAAGTGAATATTCTGTTATCCGCGTCAACAGCGACTCCGCATACAGTCGCCTGCATATTATGGGTCTCCGGGTCTGATTCGCTGTACCCGGCAAGTCCGCGGTGTACGTCCATAAGGTCTGCTTCGAGGCGGGAGATATCGGAAACCCCCTTATCCCTCAGCATCTCAAGGCACATTCTTGAAGCCAGCTCGCCTGAGCGCTCTCCGGACACTCCGTCCGAAACAGCCGCTAAAAACGGCGCCTCCGCAGTCTGCTCGGAGGAGCCTGAATCTATCACGCTGCCGTTTATGAGCAGTGCGTCTTCATTATGGGGCATTATGCCCTTTTCCGTTACTCCACAGCAGTAATACATTCAGCCTCTTCTCCTTTCTTCTTAGTCTATTCCGTACATCGTCATGCCATTCCTGCAGGTGATATCTATGAGCTCCTGCTTCGTTATACCCTTTACCTCAGCAGCCTTTGCAGCCGTGTAGGCTATCATGGAGCTGTCGCTGCGCTTTCCTCTGAAAGGCTCCGGAGCCATATAGGGGCAGTCGGTCTCCATGAGAAGTCTGTCTAGCGGCACGGCTTCAAGGGCTCTCAGGGCTTTCTTCGCATTTTTGAACGTGAGCACTCCTGTAAAGCCGATATACATTCCCAGCTTCAGTATCTCCCTTGCCGTTTCGGCAGAGCCGCTGAAACAGTGTACCACGCCGCGGGGACGGTATTCCCTGAGTATATCCACCGTATCCTCGGCTGCGTCCCTACTGTGGACTATCACCGGCATATCAAGCTCTGCCGCAAGCTCAAGCTGCTCGCGGAAAAAGCGTATCTGCGCGTCGCGGTCATAGCCCTCATAGTGATAATCGAGACCTATCTCGCCTATTGCTTTTATCTTAGGCTCGAAGGCTGTCATCTCCCGGAGCCTGTCAGTATAGTCCGCCGGAGTTTCATCAATGCTTTCGGGGTGAACACCTACCGCTGCATAGATATAACCGTACATCTGTGCGAGCCGCATATTCTCAGCCGAATCGTCAAGCCCCGAAGCCGCCAGCATGACAAGCTTAACTCCCTTTCCGGGGAGCTCCTCAAGCATCTGCTCCCTGTCAGCGTCAAAGGCTCTATCGGCATAATGTGCATGGGTATCGAAAATATTCATCAGTTCTCACCGCCGAAATACTTTTCCTTCATGTTCTGTACGAAGCCGTCACTTATTATGAAGTCGTTTCCGGAAGATATTCCGTCCATTGATACGGAAACAGCAATTGAGTTTCCGTGCTCAAACATGAATTTGATAGCGCTCTTGCGATTCTTGAAGTCGGCAGAGGTGATATTCGTCTGTATCTTGTTTATTATGTTATTGAAGCTGATATCAAGGGTGTCGGCAATACGCTGTCCGTCCGACTGATTGACCATGGACGAAAGAAGTGATGAAGCAGTGAAGGCACGCTCGCTCTCGCCGCCATTAAACATAGTATAGGTAACAAAGGTAAGAGCCTGATCGCCGTTGAGGTACTGGCTGCTGCCATCGTTCTTCAGACCGGCTATATCAGCGTTTACAGGGTAGGATACGCCGCCGAAGATATCGCAGGCGCTCTTGAAGGCATCGCCGCTGAACTGTGCATACTTGCTTATTTTTATGTCAAATACAGATTCAACGAATTTTGAGGCAGCCTCCGCACCGCCTGTGTTATAGCTGTCTATAAGGCTCACCTGACCTCCGTCCGCCAGGGCTATGGAGTTTGAAGGCACGCCGATGAATACCAGCTGCTTCTTTATAGGCATCGAGCGCATGAGCACGAATGTGGGAGGGCAGTACTCCTGCTGCTCCAGTACAAGGAGTATGGTATGGTTATCCTCTTCCGTAGTCACACCAGAAGTTCTCGGTACCGGCTCCTTAAGCTCATTGCTTTTTCCGAGCCCCCAGTAGTTCCATGCAAACAGCGCACCGCCGCCGAGGATTATCAGTCCTATAAAAATAGTGAGAAGAAAAGGTACTGCTACGTGTCCTGTTTTTTTAGCCATTTTTGTGGCTCCTTTCATATTTTTTGGTCGTCATTTTTTGTCTTTCTTTATGATTTTGATAATTATCTCAGTATAATAAACTGATCGTATAACGTGCCCCTGAATATTATCCGCTCCAAAATGAATAAAAAATCTTTTCAATTAACATAGTTTAAAACTTAAAGGCTGAGCTTCGGTTATCCACAGAGTTTTCCACATTTTCAACATAAATGAATTGCCTGCAAATGTTTAAACTCACAATTCAACAGTGTGTTGAAAAAGAACAGGTGTTCATCCTGTGAATGCATTCTATCGCCGAAGAAATAACGATATATAGCCAAATCGTCCATGTTAGCACAAGCTCTGCCCCTATATTCGGGCTCCTTCCGCCTGTTAAAAAACAGGGTTATTTTCCGAAAAAATATTCTGACGTAATCTGTTTCAACGATTGTTGATTTATATAAAAGAGTGTGATATAATTAATAAGGTTATTCAAAGACGTTTTCCATGAATACGAGCTTGCGGCGTATCTCTTCGATATTAGTTCCGCATTCGTCTATGAGCGCATAAACATCCTAAGGAAGTACCTGAACGCCTGAATCAAGTGAGAGAATCATGGTACACCTCACTTCCACGAAAATATCATACATTAAAATTATAACATACATCATATCTTATTTCAAGACGTTTTTTACTTGTAATCAAATTTTAATTTTGATAAATCCACGAAAGGACAGATGAAAAAATGAAGCCGTATCTGAAACGAGCATGGGCTGAGGTGTCTCTCCCAAAGCTCAGAAGGAATGTAGATATCATAAGAGGACTGAACTCCCCAGGTACCGAAATAATGGCTGTGGTAAAGGCTGACGCCTACGGTCACGGCGACGAGCATATCGTCCGCTGTCTCGCAGAGCAGTGCGGGATAAAGTATTTCGCGGTGTCAAATCTTGACGAAGCCATTGCCGTAAGGAAGTTCGCGCCTAAGACTGAAATACTCATTCTCGGATATACTCCCCCGGAGTACGCCCATGAGATAGCAATGTACAATATCATACAGGGCGTAGTTTCCACAGAGTATGCGCTGGAGCTCGTAAAGAACAGCGCCGAGCCCATACGATGTCATATAAAGATAGATACGGGCATGGGCAGGATAGGTCTCAAGCATGATACTCCCGAAGAGTGCGCTGCTGAAATAGAAGCTATGATGAAGATAGAAAAGCTCTCCGTTGAGGGCATATATACCCACTTTGCCGTTGCGGACAGCGATGAACCAGACAATATCGCCTATACCGACAGGCAGGAGAGGTTCATAACAGACACCTACGACGTGCTTGTGAGCAGAGGCATAAAGCTCAGGCACCTGCACTTCATGAACAGTGCCGCTACCTGCTACAGGAACAGTCCGAGAAGCACTCTTTCCCGTGCAGGTATCATACTCTACGGTCTGCACCCCGATATCAGCCTTGATATCCCTGAGGGACTTGAACCTCTTATGGAGCTCAAAGCCGTTATATCCCACGTAAAGACCGTCAAGCCGGGAGACTGCATAAGCTACGGAAGGACCTTCGCTGCCGACCGCGAAATGCGGATAGCTACGGTAACTATCGGCTATGCCGACGGATATTCGAGGCTTCTCAGCTCAAAGGGCGAGATACTCGTCCACGGCAAGAGATGTAAGATAGTTGGCAGGGTATGCATGGATCAGCTGATGATAGATGTGTCCCATGTTCCCGAGGCTAAGTCGGGAGATATAGTGATACTTATCGGTACTGACGGCAACGACCGCATCACCGCCGACGACCTCGCACAGGTATACGGTACTATCGGATATGAAGTGGTATGTGGTATTTCCAAACGCGTACCACGAATTTATATTGAATAAATCATAATTTAACACCGTAGCCGTTAAACTCTGAAGAAACAGGAGGATAAATATGACAAAAGCAATGACTATTTCATATGAGGTAGGCGATAACCTCTACCTCAACCTGACAAATAAATGTCCATGCGCCTGCACCTTCTGCATACGCAACCACGCCGACGGCGCTTACGGCTCCGACCCCCTGTGGCTGGAGCACGAACCCTCTATGGAGGAGATAATCGCTGACCTTAACAAGCGCAAGCTCAAAAAGTACCGCGAGATAGTTTTCTGCGGCTACGGCGAGCCCACCGAGCGCCTTGACGCCGTTCTCGAAACTGCCGCCTATCTCCGCAACAGGGAGAACTGTCCCCGTCTCCGTATCAATACAAACGGTCTCGGCGACCTTATCCACGGCAGAAGCATAGCAAAGGAACTCTGCTACGAGCTGGACGTCATTTCCATAAGCCTAAATGCTCCAACTAAGGAGGACTATATGGCTGTAACACGCCCGAAATTTGAAAACTCCTTTGAGGCTCTCCAGAAGTTCACCAAAGAATGCGTAAAGATAGGCAGAGCTGAAGTGATAATGTCAGTCGTTGACGTTATACCAAAGGAACAGATAGAGGCTTCACGCCAGCTCGCCGAAAAGTTGGGTGCTCACCTCCGGGTCAGGACCTTTGACGACTGATAATCTGCATATATTTCACCAGTCCATTTTGTGCATTATTTTTACATTCCGCCTATGGAAAAATATACGTTAATATGATATAATTATTTATTGAAGGATTTCTCTAATCTGAGATAAGGAGTAATTTCTATGAGTAAAAAAGGTAAGATCATACTTGCAGCTTCGATCTCAACATCGGTACTGGCTCTGACAGCTGCTGCCGTCACTGTATTCGTATGCAAGCGTATTTACGAGAAGAATTATTTCTCGGTCACGGATTAACAGGTCAATATTATTAAGAAGAAGGTTGAATAATATGGAAATCAAATTCACTAAAGCAGCAAGCCTTAAAGCTAAACCGCAACCCGGTGACAAGCTCGGCTTCGGTCACATCTTTACAGACTATATGCTCGTTATGCCCTACGATGAGGGCAAAGGCTGGCATGATCCCGAGATCAAGCCCTACGCTCCTATCGAGCTCTCTCCTGCAGCTATGTGTCTCCACTACGGTCAGGAAGTATTCGAGGGTTTAAAGGCTTACAGAACTGCTGACGGTAAGGTACAGCTCTTCCGTCCTCAGGAAAATTTCAAGAGACTCAATAAGTCCAATGAAAGACTGGTTATTCCCGAGCTCCCCGAGGATCTTGCAATGAAGTGCCTCCTTGAGCTCCTCAAGGTAGAAAAGGACTGGGTTCCTTCAAAGGAAGGTGAATCACTCTATATCCGTCCGTTCATTATCGCTGTTGATCCTTTCCTCGGTGTTAAACCTGGCGAACAGTACCTATTCATCATCATTCTCTCACCCTCAGGCGCTTACTACGAGAGTGGCCTCAACCCTGTAAACATCTACGTTGAGAGCAAGTATGTCCGCGCTGTAAGAGGCGGTATGGGCTTTGCAAAAACAGGCGGTAACTACGCTGCTTCTCTTATCGGACAGGACGAGGCTCACAAGCAGAACTACTCACAAGTTCTCTGGCTTGACGGTGTTGAGCAGAAGTACATAGAGGAAGTTGGTGCTATGAACATCTTCTTTGTTATCGACGGCAAGGTAGTAACTCCTATGCTTCAGGGCTCTATCCTCCCTGGCATCACAAGAAAATCTGCTATCGAGGTATGCAAGAGCAAGGGTATACCAGTTGAGGAAAGACGTATAAATATCCAGGAGATTGCTGACGCTTACGACGCTGGCAAGCTTGACGAGGTATTCGGTACAGGTACTGCTGCTGTTATCTCACCTGTTGGTCACCTTAAGTGGAACGACAAGGTAATGGAGATCAATGGTAACAAGATTGGCAAGATCTCACAGATGCTCTACGATACAATGACAGGTATTCAATGGGGTAAGATTGAGGATAAGTTCAACTGGATTGTTCCCGTTGAATAATAAATATCAAATTTTAAAGCGCTTCCGTTTTGAGGGAGCGCTTTTCTTTATACCATAACTGATTATCACTGCCGCCCGCCTTTTCATATAATAAATGTGATAAGAGATAATCATTCTATGCCGTAAAAGGCGGACAGGAGTACAACATGAATAAACACAGAATACTTATCGCAGGCGGCGATATGAGGCAGATATACTGCGCAGAAATGCTGTCACGCGATTTTGAGACAGGGCTTATCGGCTTTGACATAGAAAGCCTTGCCGACCATACCGGACTTACCGTAGCCGATGTCAGCGCCCATAAATACTATGACTGCGCACTGCTACCGGTCCTGCCGGCAGGAAATAACGGGAATATTTATACTCCATGCAGTAAGGATACCCTCACAGCCGATAAAGTTAAAAATCTCATTTCGG
The DNA here is from genome assembly GCA_017961625.1 of Ruminococcus sp. GTDB lineage: Bacteria > Bacillota > Clostridia > Oscillospirales > Ruminococcaceae > Ruminococcus. Next base: position 31,472 of record JAGCWY010000031.1, read on the forward strand.
ACAATAGTATCGTTTTCGCCGGAAAAGTGAATATAGAGTTTAAAGAGATCTTTCAGGGATACGAAATATATGACTATATGCTCAGTGAGGAGCTTAATATAATAAATGCCGTTCCCACTGCAGAGGGAGCGGTACAGCTCGCCCTTGAAGAGCTTCCCGTCACACTGAACGGACTTAAAGTCCTTATTGTCGGCATGGGCAGGATAGGCACAGCTCTTGTAAGGATATTGCAGGGCTTCGGGGCAGACATTACAGCTGCCGTACACAGTCCCAGGGGAGCCGCAAAAGCAAGAATGTACGGTATAAAGGCTGTTCCCACAAATCGCCTCGGCAGCGATTACGGACTTGTATTCAATACAGCTCCTCAGCTCGTGCTGGACAGCGGTAAACTGGCTGAATTTTCAGAAAATACTCTTTTCATTGATCTTGCCTCTAAGCCGGGAGGCATCGACTTCGACGCCGCTCTCAGCCTTGGACTGAAAGTTATATGGGCTCTTGGTCTGCCGGGGAAAACAGCTCCTGTTACCGCAGGAGAGATAATAGCGGAAACTATCATTGCAAAAATTGGTGAAAGAGGTGAAAAAAGTGAATGAGGTTCTGAAAGGTTTACGTATAGGTTTTGCAATGACAGGTTCCTTCTGTACGTTCAGTCAGTGCTTTGAGCAGGCGGAGCTGCTTATGAAAAACGGAGCGGAACTCCTGCCAATAATGTCAGAAAACGCAGCTATAACCGATACCCGTTTCGGAAAAGCTGATGACAATATCAAAAGACTCTGCGATATAACAGGCAACGAGGTCGTTACTTCGATATCCGCAGCTGAAACCATAGGCCCCAAGGAGCTGACAGACATAATGGCAGTCGTCCCCTGTACGTCAAACACAGTAGCAAAGCTTGCCGCATCAATAACTGATACTCCGGTGACTATGGCTGTAAAATCCCACCTTCGTCAAGGAAAGCCGGTAGTGCTTGCGATAGCTTCAAATGATTCGCTTATGGGCTCTGCAAAAAATATCGGTGAGCTCTTCAACAGGAAAAATTACTATTTTGTCCCTATGTTACAGGACGATTGCTTAAAAAAGCCTGCCTCCCTTGTAGCGGAATTTTCCATGCTATCGGATGCTATTGAAGCTGCTCTTAAAGGAATACAGCTCCGTCCAATAATATATCATTCTGCACCAAAATAAATAAAAAAGGACTGCGAATGCAGTCCTTTAAAAATGTCGGCACTGATTTAGTTTCCCGGGCCGTCACCAGCCAAGTATCGTCAACGCGAATGAGCTTAACTTCCGTGTTCGGAATGGGAACGGGTGTGACCTCATTGCCATAA
>JAGCWY010000032.1 GCA_017961625.1 Ruminococcus sp.
GCTGAAAAACTGGGCAGCGTGATCATTGGCGACACTACTTACGATCTTTCCTGGAGTATCCACGTTGGACAGACTTTTGACGGTAGTGGCTACAATTATCCTATGTATTGGAGCGTTGCACGCAGAGACCAACTCGAACTCAATACTACCAACCATCTTGAGGGAACTATAGATGTGGACGAGCATTTAAGAGCATGGGCTTCAGCAGGACTTGATCTGGGATATCTTTATGATATAAAATTCGGAATTGATGCGTATAAGTCCAACGGCTCCGCTAAACTTATTTCAATGGACACACATATGGACATGGCTACAGAGGAGTTATTTGAAAAATACAAGGTCCATGAAACCTATGAACGGCATGATCCTCTTCCTGTAGGCAATGACGGACAGATAATAATGTTGGATTTTGAGACAGAAAATGATAAAGTTGGCTGCAACAGTGAAAGTACAGCCAAACTCACCAAAGATGCCTTTTTCAGCGGTGAGCAGTCATTAAACATATGCTGCAGCAAAGAGGGCTCATCAGCTTTCTATTATGAACTGGATCCTTATGACCTTCCAACTTCCACAGACGGTACTGTTGCCCGATTCCAGACAGGAGCAAGGATATACGCAGATAAGGATACTTCTTTTGAAGTGTATTTGTACGAATACAATGATGAAGAGATATTACCGCAGAAAAAAACGTATCATATTGGAAAAAGGATATGTAAAGCCGGTCAATGGACAAATATACGAGGTCTGTTCTTCGATTTCCAGCATGATAATTTCCGAAAATACAGTATTATATTCGAAGCTGATTCAAACGTTAATTTCTTTATCGATGATTTCTTCATAAGCTCTGCCGGTTCCGCAGACGATATGGCAATACAGACATTTGATGCTGAGAAACGAGGCGACCTCAACGGCGATGGTGCTATAAACAGCTTCGATCTCGTGGTATGCCGCAAAGCCTTACTGACATCTACAGGTAATAACCTCATAGAGGATGGCGGCGATGTAAACGGCGATTTCAAGACAAATGTAAGTGATCTTGTGCTTCTGACAAAGTATGTTCTTGGAGTCTCGGAAGAGATACCTCTTACAGAGAATGAAGCTTTTTTACTTACAGGCGACAATATATTCCGCAACACAGACATTGATCGTACGCTGGATGTTTCAGCTCTCAGACAAAACGATGATACTGTCAGCAATATAGTACGCAGGGACGGCACATTTACAGCTGAATGGAACAGAATAGCCGATTATACCTGCGGAAGCTATACTGAATATGATGAATACACTTCCAATTACTGCAAGGACTTCGATATTAACTATTGTGCTGATATAAGCTCAACAAATGATATAGATGTTTTTCTCCGCGGATCTGTCCAGGATGATAACCAATGGATAGGCTTTGAGATACACGAATGCTTTAAGTGGAACAGCTATGCTAAGAGTTACATCAGCGAAGCAATAGACAGCGGAAAGTACGAAACAGTCACTGTAAACGGCGTTGAGTATTATATGAACAAGGAGTATAGAGCAGGAAAGATAAGCAACTTATACTTCTATCGCAAGGATGATCCCATAAAAAATAGCGATTCATGCTGTATTGAAAACAAATACAATCTAAGCGATTTCCTTGAGGAATGTTCCATATACAACGAAGAAATCGCCTGTGTAACGAAAATAGGAATGTATGTTGAGTCATATGATTCAAACGGCTATGCTGATTTCAAGGAGCTGAGCTTCGCAAAATAACGTACAAAAATTGAAATTCCGCCCATGACGGGCGGATTTCTTTATATCTATACTGAGGATACATATATCATCTTCATCAGTTACAGTGTATTCTTTCATAGTATCAAACAGCCAGTCTCCCCATAACAGGTAGATACATTAACTTGAATAAAAGAACGATAAAAACAGAAGCACCGCCCGAAGGCGGCGCAGGTATATCACAAAGAAACAATGTCATTTATTGAGAAAAGTATAGCTTTACCGGAGATAATTACCTTATCTCCAATGCATTCACAGTAAAGGATACCGGTACGCTTAGACGCTTGGAATGCAGTTATGTCCGGTTTGTTTAGCCTCCTGCTCCAATAGGGAGCAATCATACAGTGTGTTGAACCAGTAACCGGATCCTCATTCATACCGTATCTTGGAGCAAATACCCGTGAAACGCAGTCATAGTCTCGACCTTTGGCAGTAACAGCAACACACGCTCCGTCCAGTTTTGAGATAAGTTCCATATCAGGTTTCAAGTCCCGAACTTCATCTTCATCACGCAGAACGAACAGAATATCGCGGTCTTTGTATGCTGCCAGAGGAATAGTTCCGAGAGCTTCGATCATCATGTCGGTTATCTCGATATGTTCCAGCTTATACGAAGGGAATTTCATCCTTATCAGATCATCTCTCTTATGAACAGTAAACTCACCGATCTGACCATAAAAGTTGAGAGTATCAGTATCAGGAGCATAGTAATTGAAGAGCACAAACGCAGTTGCCAGAGTAGCATGACCACAGAAATCAATCTCACTTTTGGGAGTAAACCAGCGTATATGATAGCGTTCATTCTCTTTTACAACAAACGCCGTCTCGGATAGGTTATTCTCAGTAGCGATACTTTGCATGATATCTTCACTTGGAAAGTTGTCAAGAACGCATACAGCAGCAGGATTCCCAGAGAATACCTTGTCAGTGAATGCGTCTACGATGTATTGTTTCATTCGCTCCTCCTGTCTCGTAAACTTCATTTGGTTAATTATACGTTAGTTACTTACGAGTATAATATCATATCGAAGCTGAAGTGTCAAGTACATGTTTCCAGATTGTATTATTGCATAGTTAGAGAACAGCTCTCCCGGCACAAAGGCCGGGAGTTAAGCATGATATGCAAAGCTGTTCTGCTTAGGGAATAGGTCGGAAA
>JAGCWY010000033.1 GCA_017961625.1 Ruminococcus sp.
AAAAATGACTTAAAAGCACAGATCAAAAATATCAACATGGATATATGATTGTGGTGCTATTTTATCAAATCTTAAATTCGGCTATTTATCGCTTGTTTTCTCGACATATAGCCGAATTTTCTATATTTGTTTGCCATTTTATGGCCGATTAAGTGGCAAACTCGGGTTATATCACAAACCAACGGGTTTTACAATACCTATTAAAAAGATTATTTTTAAAAGTCCATAACAAAAGCGGCACTCGTTCGAGTACCGCTTATAACTTACTGTAAGCCGTTTTTCTTGTCGTTCATATCGTTCATGCCGAGGCCTGACGATAAATTGCTTCCCAGCTTGCTCTTTACGACCTTTATGCTCTGGAGGTTCCTTGAGTAGTAGCTCTCAGTATCGTTGAGCATCTTTGCAACAGAGGTAGCGGCGTTCTGCTGAAGGTTCTTTGCAGCTGTCTGAGCCTTTGTGAGCATATCGAGAGCCTTCTTCTTTGCCTCTGTTACTATAGCCTCTCTCGATACTATCTGAGCGGCACGTTCCTCGGCCTTACGGATAATGGACTCTGCATTGAGCTTGGCCTCGTTAAGAATACGCTGGCAGTCAAATTCGATTTTCTTTGCTTCCTTAAGCTCGTGAGGCATATTGAGTCGAACATCGTTAATGAGTTCTCTCATTCTTTCTCCGTCGATGACCTTCTTGTGTGATACGAACGGAACTGACCCTGCTTTATCGAGGAGTTCGTCCATTTCTTCTAAAATCTCATCAATGCTCATAGTGATTACCTCTCCTTAATTAGTCTTTGTTTTATATCATCGAGTATTTCGTTGGGAACAAAGTGACTTATATCGCCGCCGAAGTATGCAATCTGCTTTACCAGACTGGAGCTGAGATACATATTTCCCGAAGCAGTTGTGAGGAACACGGTCTCTGCGCCTTCGTACAGTTTCTTATTTGCGAGCGCCATCTGAAATTCGTATTCAAAGTCGCTGACGGCTCTCAAGCCCTTGACGATAGCGATAGCGCCCACATTTCTTACATAGTCTGCAAGGAGACCGTCAAGTATATCTATAACTACATTATCAAGGTCGCGTGTGACCTGCTCTATCATGAGCATACGCTCAGTAGCAGTGAAGCTAGGCTGCGCCTTGCCTGCGTTCCTTGATATCAGGACTATAACCTTATCGAAGAGCTTTGATGCTCTTGTGATTATGTCAAGATGTCCAAGCGTTACAGGGTCGAAGCTTCCGGGACAAACGGCAACTCTTCTCATTCCTCAGCCACCTCCTCGGACGGTTTGCAGAATATCGTGACATTTATTTTGCCGTAGTGGTAGGTCTTTCTCAGTGTCATACCCTCGGGAACGCTGGGCTCTTCCGCCTCACTTTCGTATTCGCATATTATTGAGCCTCCTTCCCTCAGCTTTTTAGCTGCGAAGGGGAGTATATTTGCGATATGACTGTGGCGGTATGGCGGGTCGAGGATTATGATATCGAAGGTCTGGGCGGTGAGCTTGATATAATCATAGCTGTCCCGGTTTATGACCTCTGACTGGCGTTCAAATCCTGTATTGCGCAGGTTTTCGTTCACACATCTTATTGAGCGGAGCGAGCTGTCGATGAATACAGCGTGGTCTGCGCCGCGGCTGAGAGCTTCGATGCCCATCTGACCGCTTCCTGCGAAGAGGTCGAGAACTCTTGCTCCCTCAAGCTCAAACTGAACGGCTGAAAAGATGCCTTCCTTAACCTTGTCAGCGGTGGGTCTGACATCCATCCCCTCCGGTGCGACAAGCTTCCGGCCTCTTGCAATGCCTGTGATTACTCTCATGTTTTAGTGCTCCGATACCGCAGAAGCTACTGCGGTTTCCGCATTTACGGTATACGGATACCGGATTATATATACATATTATTATATATTATTTTTGAGGCTTTGTCTATATTATTTCTTAAAAATGGCGATTTTGACTAAAAAATGATTATTTTATTCGCGTATCATATACACATATTCAAAAATACGCCTTATTTGGGGAAATTTGCGTCTGACGCATAAATGTTTCAAATTTAAGCTGGGAACTGGGAGCTACGGAGTCGCCTGCGGCAATATTATTTATTAAAAATATGAGAACATTGAATACATCAACTGTCAACTCTACCCTTTATTTTCTCAACTTAAAACATTGGAGCAATTTTTTTGGGAAAAGGTATTGACAAACGTGTATATAAATGCTATAATGTGTATAACGTATATATACAATATTGAGGTGGACTATGGATATTATCATCAGTAATTCATCGGGTGAGCCTATATATCAGCAGATATCCTCGCAGATAAAGGGACTTATCCTTAATGGCACGCTGAAAGCAGGGGACGCCCTGCCTTCCATGCGTACACTTGCACAGCAGCTCCGCATAAGCGTTATCACCACTAAACGCGCTTATGAGGATCTTGAAAGAGACGGCTTTATTGAGTCGTATACTGGCAAGGGCAGCTTTGTCAAGGGGCAGAATGCCGAGCTCCTCAGGGAGGAGTATCTGCGCCAGACAGAGGCTCTGCTCATTCAGGTATGCGAAAAGGCGAGACAGTGCGAGCTCAGTCTAGACGAGCTGAAGGAAATGCTTGATCTCATTTACGGAGGGGAAGAAAATGAATGACTATGAAAATGCTATTGAAATCAAGGAAGTGACCAAAAGGTACGACGGATTTACTCTCGACAGAGTAAGTTTCAACGTGCCGAAAGGGTCGATTATGGGTTTTATCGGGCAGAACGGCGCAGGAAAGACTACTACTATAAACGCCCTGCTCAATATTGTGAAAAAGGACGAGGGCGAGATACGTCTCCTTGGTCTTGACAGCGAAAAGGACGAATACGAGGCAAAAAAGCAGATAGCTGCGGTGTTTGACGAGTTGCCTTTCGACGATAGACTCAACGCTATTGCTATCGATAAGATACTCCGGGAGATATACGAGGAGTGGAGTACGGATACATTTTTCGGCTATCTTGACCGCTTTGCGCTGCCGAGAAAGAAGAAGTTCGGCAAGTTCTCAAAGGGCATGAAGATGAAGCTGCAAATAGCGTCTGCGCTGTCCCATAATGCGAAGCTCCTCATCATGGACGAGGCTACGACAGGACTCGACCCAGTTGTAAGAAACGAGATACTGGACATATTCCTCGAATATTTGCAGAACGAGGAGAATACTATCCTCATGTCATCCCATATCACCTCAGACCTTGACAAGATAGCCGACTGCGTTACATTTATCGACAAGGGCAAGGTACTGGTAAGTGGATTCAAGGACGATATACTTGAAAGCCACGGCATACTCAAATGCACAAAGGATGACTATAAGGATATTGCTTCCGAGGACATAGTAAGCGCAAGACTGAACGACTTCGGTGCTGAGATAATGGTGTCTGACAAGGCTTCATGCAGCCGAAAATACTCGGGAGCTGTCATTGATCCCGCAACTCTTGAGGACATAATGATCTATTATGTAAACCGGGGCAAAAAGGAGTGGAGATGAATGAAAGGTCTTATCTACCGTGAGTTATACCTTATCCGCAAGACTATCGTGATAACGCTTCTTGTCTATTTCATATTCGTTGCCATGATGTCTCTTGTGTGCATAAGCACTTATGCAGGCAATCTCAAAGGTGTAGATGGCGTGATCGAGATATTCTATCCGCAGGCATACTTCTATGCGGCGTGTATCGCCCTTGTCGGTATGGGCTACGGACATAACGATATCATTCAGAAGGACTATCAGTCCCGCTGGCAGCTTTTTTCCTATACTCTGCCTGTAAGCGACAGGAAGCTGATAGCTTCAAAGTTCATAGTGCGCAGTATACTGCTGCTTGCAGGTCTTGTACTTGCCATTTTAGCAGAGTTGATAATAGCTGCTGCGGCAAAAATGCCCGTAAGTGTGAATCATATCAAGAATATCCTTATTATCGGCGCTGTTATGACCGTAGGATTTTCGGAGATACCGCTTATGCTCCGGTTTAAAAATCAGAACAAGGGAGCAGCTGTTACATTTCTTGCTATGTCACCCTTTATGGCGGCTTTCGTATATTTTGCATGGAAATTCATGAAATTCTGCATTAGTGAAGCAGAGAGGATCTACGGCGAAGCGAACGATGAGGCCGTGACAAAAGTATTAACTCCTTACATGGACAAGGCGCGTGAAATATGCTTTATCATCGCTCCGTTCTTTGTGGTCGGCGTTATTGCGCTGCTCTATGTGTGGTCACTGAAGGAGTACAGAAGGAGGCGTTACTGATGACGGGATATCTATATAAGGAATTCAAGCTGAATCTGCGCCTTATACTTTTTTTTCTGCTGACATATCTGTTCTTTTCTGTAGTTCCGATCTTTGCGGTAGTTGATGCAAAAGATGATGATACAATCGGAAAAACGTTGACAATGATACTGGGAATGTTCTGCATTTTCGTATTTATCACGGCAGGCTGTATACAGAGCGGTGTTTTCAACGGCGACGACAGAAAGAAGTGGGCTTACTTCGTGACCTCCACACCCTCGGGGATAAAGGGACAGATAGGCGCGAAATATCTGTTCACAATGCTGTTCACCATGTTTGTTGTGACCCTCGAAACGCTGAAATTAGCACTTACTGAGCAGATATCGGGACAGTCCAGCGGACTTTCCGTGCTTATTGCGGCAATGTTCTATGTGCAGCTCCTTATGAGAGCTGTGGAGTATCCGCTGATAGTGCGCTTCGGTGTGAAAATGGGAAGCATGGTAAAGATAACGGCGGTATGCGTTGCCATCCTCGGATTTATAGTTTATATGCTTTTCGGCGATACCTCCGCCTTTGCAAGCATGGATACATTCTGGGAAAGAATGTTTGCCTTTGTGGAAGATTCGGACAAGCTGAAAGTGCTGCTGCTGTGGGTGGGTATATGTACACTGGCTGTGCTGCCGCTGTACTATATTTCCTACAGGATATCCGTGAAGCTGTATCTGAAAGGAGCTGAGAATTATGCCAAGTAAGAAGAAAACACTCCTTCGTATATTCATAT
>JAGCWY010000034.1 GCA_017961625.1 Ruminococcus sp.
AAGCAGCGACTCACCGGCTGACGCTATTGTATTCGGCGAGGGCATAGCTCCGAGCGACATCAGGATATCCAAGGATAAAGGGGATATGATACTAAATGTAGGTCCTGCTGGTGACAGCATAAGGATAGTAAACCAGTATGATAGAAAAGAATCAATAGTAGAGTACTTCATGTTTGCTGACGGAACAGTTCTTACATATGCTGATCTTACAGGATACATCGAGAATGATGAAAAAGCTCCCGAGCAGAAAGGCGCGGAGTATCTTACCGACCTTTACGAGGAGTTTATATCAGACGGCTGGTATACAGAGAATGATACAGTTCTTGCAGATGTAACAGATAGCGTAAGCTTAGGCGGCGAAAGCGAAGACATTGCAGATATGACAGATATACAGGCAATGGTGCTTGCAGAGAATATGTCGGCATTCAGTAACGACAGCAAGATATACGACGGTATAAATATCGGCGATATCACAGCAGATACTTCGGCATTGGATCAGTTCCTTGCTGACGCATCTTTGAAGTAAGTTCAATGCGTAATAAGATCGTGCAGCAGTGAAAACTGCTGCACCTTTTTTCGGTTTGCCCGACATGGGCACAATCTAACGGGTGAAAGTCTCGAACACGCCCAAATAGTGGGAAGTGTATAGCCGAACAGTAAAGGTGTCCGCCGTGAGGCGGAATCTGAAGGAAGCTGTAAGCAAACCTCTGGGCTGAACAAATCAATACTATAGTCAGAGGATGGCTTAATTATTTCATGAGTTATTGTAAGTCAGCAGTCAAATGCACTATACAATGCCTGAATGAAAGACTTTGTCGATGGGTCAGGCACAAATTCAAAAGGTTCAGAGGGCATAAAATCAAAGCCAAAACATGGCTTCAAGAGTTAGCAAAAAGAGAGCTCAACATGTTTGCACATTGGGCTCTCGGCTGGAAACCATAATGGGAATATGAAGAGCTGTGTGAAGTGAGAGCTTCACGCACGGTTCTATGAGAGCCTTGCGGTGAAAATCCACTGGGTTACTCGACTGAGAGATCGGCGGCGTCATCGCCGCCTCCTACTCGATTAAAACGGAGGGTGGAATATGACAAAAAAACAAGATAGCGGACTGTCCTGTTTTATGATAGTGATGAAGTTCCACGGTATACCAATAACAAAGGAACAGGCAGAAAACCTTTCGGTGCTCGATCCCGGGCAGAAGACGGGAGAGATAGAGATAATACAGTCTGCAAAGGCGCTAAAAATGAATGCAAAGCTTTGCAGACTGAAAATAGAAAAGCTTAAGGATGTTAATTTGCCTATCATTGCAAAGGGCTATAACGGTGAATTTTTCATAATCGCAAAGTCTCAGGGTGATAAATTCATGATACTCTTTGCGGATAAGACAAAGCCGGAGGTAAGAACAAGGATAGACCTGCAAAGGATATGGGATGGAACAGCTGTTATAATCAATAAAAAGGGTATTATCGACAGAGAGGCTGCTTTCAGCTTCAAGTGGTTCATACCAACCATACTTAAATTCAAGAAAGAGTTCATACAGGTACTGATAGCGGTATTCACTGTGCAGATACTTGGTATACTCACTCCTGTGATGACACAGGTTGTAGTCGATAAGGTACTCGTACACAGGAGTATGTCAACTCTGAATGTTCTTACTATAGGCATAGCCATAGTTTATATATATGAGCTTGTCCTCGGACTTGCAAAGAACTATGTTTTTACTCACACGACCAATCGCATAGACGTAATGCTAAGCTATAAGCTGTTCAGACATCTTTTTGCTCTGCCACTTAAATATTTTGAGTCTCGCAGAGTCGGTGAGACTGTCGCAAGAGTGAGGGAGCTTGACAGCATTAGGAGCTTCCTTACTGGAACCCCTCTTTCGTCCATGATAGACCTTGTGTTCATTATCGTATACATAGTGGTTCTGTTCATGTACAGCAGAATGCTGACGGTAATTGTCCTCTTTTCGGTACCTGTCTATGCCATACTTTCAGCGATAGTAACGCCTCTCTTCAAGAAGAGACTTGACGAAAAGTTCGAGACAGGCGCCAATACTCAGTCCTTCCTTGTGGAATCAATAACGGGAGTACAGACGGTAAAATCCTATGCTCTTGAGCCAAAATTCGAGAAAAAGTGGGGGGAATTACAGGCGGACTACGTAAAAGCAAGCTATAGAACATCGATGGTATCTGCAACAGCCGGCACAACAGGTCAGTTCATACAGAAGGTATTCGACCTGCTGATACTTTTCTTTGGAGCAAAGGCTGTCATGGACGGAAATTTCACAGTGGGACAGCTCGTTGCCTTTCGTATGCTGTCTGGAAGAGTAAGCGGACCTGTGCTCAGGCTCGTGCAGCTTTGGCAAGAATACCAGCAGGCCTCGCTTTCAGTGAAGCGTATAGGAGATATATTCAACACAGCTCCAGAGCCTGTTCTAAATACGAATATAACCTCTCTTCCGAGACTTGAAGGAAGGATAGCTTTCGACAATGTGCATTTCCGTTACGACCCGCAGGGAGCTGAGGTCATCAGGGGCATGAGTTTTGAGATTGAGCCCGGCACAGTAGTGGGAGTAGTAGGACGCAGCGGCTCGGGAAAGAGCACTATATCCAAGCTAATACAGAGACTGTATATACCGGAGGAGGGGAAAATATCCGTAGACGGTATGGATATATCCCTTGTTAACCCGTCAATGCTGAGAAAGCAGATAGGTGTGGTGTTGCAGGAGAACTTCATGTTCAATGGCACTGTTGCGGATAATATATCTATACACTGTCAGACAGCGTCAATGGAGCAGATAATAAAGTGTGCAAAAATAGCAGGAGCCCACGACTTTATACTCGAGTTGCCCAACGGCTATGATACAGTCATCGGCGAAAAGGGCATGGGACTATCCGGCGGTCAGAAGCAGAGAATAGCTATCGCAAGAGCTATTCTAAATGATCCGAGGATACTTATATTTGACGAGGCAACGTCTGCGCTTGACTATGAGTCGGAAAGCATAATACAGAACAACCTCAAGGAGATATGCCGCAACAGAACGGTCATCATTATCGCCCACAGACTATCGACACTCAAGGATGCACAGAAGATAATGGCGATAGACAAGGGACAGCTTGTGGAGTACGACACCCATGAGAAACTCATGGAGCAGAACGGGCTCTACGCTTATCTCTACAATCAGCAGCAAAGGGGTGAGGTAGATGGATAATAGGCGTACAGATTATGTCTTAAAGCACAGCAACAAGCACGACAGTGATCTGCAATATGACTTCATGCCTTCTATGCTGGAGATTATAGAAAGACCTGCGCACAAGGCAGGGACCGTGATAATATTGGGAGTATTTTCTCTTCTCATTGTTGCTGTAGTATGGGCTTGCCTTTCAAAAACAGATATAGTCGTTACCTCCAGTGGAACTATACAGCCGGTGGGAAATATCTGCTCCCTCAGCTCATACTCGGGAGGTGCGGTGAAGTCGATAAACGTTGAGGAAGGGGCTTATGTCAATTACGGCGATGTGCTCATAGAGCTCGATACCCAGAGCCTTGACATAGATGCGGAAAGTCTGAATAGTCAAAAAAGTGTTCTTGATGCACAGAAGAAGGTATATACCATGATAAGGAACGGCGAGGATATATCTGATATAGATATGGATCAGTACGCAGGAAATATCCACCCGTATATACTTACCATAATAGACATCGACAAGGCATATCAGAACGATATCAGCATACTTGAAAGCACAAGGGAAAACGCAAAGCTGAATATTGAATACGCGAATATCAGGCTTGAAGAATATGAACGTGATCCCAGCGTATCTCAGGCGGAGTACGAAGCGCAGAAGCTTGTGGTGAAGCAGGCTGAGAATGAATTCATACAAGCAGAGACAAACATGCTGAAGGCACAGACTACCTACAGCGAGAAGATAAACTCAAATATCTCGGATATAAATGGAAAGTTGAGCCAGATTAATTCAGAGCTTGAAAAATACGAGCTTTCCAAAAATAATCAGCAGATAAAAGCACCTGTGAATGGTTATATCAATAGTATCTCCGTAAACAGTATAGGAGAGAACGTAACGGCTGCGCAGCAGGTTATAACCATAGTACCTGCCGGAGCAGATGTGGAAATGGTCTGCTACTTCAAAAATATGGACATAGCGGATATAAAGTTGGGAATGGAAGCTGAGATAAAGCTTGAAGCCTATCCCTACAACAAGTATGGAACGGTAAAGGGCACTGTTAAATATATCAGTCCCAGCTCATTCAATACCGAGAAAATGGGCAGCGTTTATCTTGTAAAGCTTGATGTTGAAAACACGAATCCCGATATCAGCATAATGTCCGGACTTACCGGAGCAGTTGAGGTCAAGGTGGGAAAGCAGTCAGTAATGCGCTATTTCCTAGATCCTATAGTAAAGGGTTTCGGTGATAGCATGAAGGAGAATTAATTCTATTGTAATATAACTCCTTTGATGGTCGAAGGCAGACTGGCGTTTGTACAACTGCCCTGAGCAGTACAAAATGTTATTTGAACTTTTTTACGAGCGAATACTGTTCGCTCTTATTTTTTTGGAAAACCAATAAAAAACGTCCGGGAATACTCCCAGACGTTTTTATATATTACGTTGCGTTTGAACATCTTGTTTTATGCAGACGTATAAAGTTCGAAAATTTTTTTCAATAATCATTGGTTTTTCGTTGAATTTCAGTCCGTTATGTCTTCATTATAAAAGAGTTTTGGGTAAACGGCTGTCTACATTATTCACCGGCGGCTTTCATCTGAGCCTTGTCCTCGTACATTATCGCGTCTACCTCTCTGATAACGTCGTCCAACTTCATGCCCTTCTTGAACTCGCCAAAGCCCACCGCGATACTGTAGCCTCTTTTATGTACTGCTTCCTTGAGCTGCTGCATGGTCAGCTCAACCTCAATATAAGTGGCATTGGGGTAGAGTATCTCAAACTCGTCTCCGCCCATTCTGTAGAAACGGCACCTTACCGGAAGCACCTCTGAGGCGCTTTTAGATACGGCAAGTATAGCTTTGTCGCCGGCGTCATGACCGTAGGTATCGTTTATGGTCTTAAGACCGTTAAGGTCAATGGAAGCTATGTACATCTGCTTCTTTTGCATATTCTTTATGTCATTGTAGAAGGAATGACGGTTGAATGCGTCTGTCAGAGCGTCTCGGGTAAGGGTCTCCGTAGTGAAGAAGATATAGTAGAAGGTACATGAAAGAGCTGCCATACCGCTTATAAGGAACTTGTAATGGAACACAGCATTCATTATTACCGCTACTATTATGCCGCCGCTAAGGATCAGTATAAATACGCTCTCATGCTTGAAGCCAAGCCTGAATTTGATAATGGCTATGGCAAGCAACACGAATATGTAAATAAAGCTAAAAAGGTAGGGTACGAAAGCCAGCGGACCAAATGACCGGATACCTGTTTCGTCGAACCTGAATACCCAACCTGTGAAAATACTCAACAGGCAGATTATAGTATTGAATAGCGCCAGAAACTGTATGATTCGTCGGGCACGTTTTTTTAGGACGTCCGTAACAAAAATAAAGGGCAGAGCTACGGGACCACTTATGGTAAAGCTTATTGCTGAGAATATCTTCATCAGCATTATATGCTTGCCTGTTCCTGTGAAGGCATATACTACTATATTGCATATGACCATCATAAAGGAGATGCTAGTACACAGCATGAATTTTGATTTGCGATTTGCAGAAAGTGTTGAGTTAAATAAAAGAAAGAAAAAAAGTGTAAAATCCGTTACGATAATAAGGTAGCTCATCTGGACGATATCCCTGAACATTCCATCAGCTCCTCTCCTTACAGTCTAAATGTGAGCAGTGTCTGCGTAGATTCTTTTATAAGGTCTTGCGCCTCCTGAACATCGTTCACGGCAATAACCGTTTTCAGGCGGTCATTGAGTACATACTAATTATACCATATTGATAGGTTAAAATCAATATAATATATGTATATATATTATTTACATTATGTGACCAGAAAAGGGTTCAGATTTTCTTGTTCATGATTTCCATAGCCCATTGGGTGTTTATCCTTACGTCATCGGCAGCAAGGAGGTCTACCTTGAACTTTTCGACTATTAGGTCGTAGTTGCTGCGTATGAACTCAGTGCGTCCCCATTCGCTGTTATTGAACAGTACCGCGAACTTAAGGGAACCGTCCTTTTCTTTGTTGAGGTATATCTCCTCAATTTTATGCTCGGTGTCCTTGTTCATTATCTCAGCGATGATAAACAGCTTCAGTAGCTCCACAGCTCTGTCGTCAAGCCCCTCGTCAAGTATTAGGAGCTTTTCGTGGAACTGGTTTATATTGAATACTACGCGCTTCTGGCAGTTTGCTTCGAGTGGTATGCTCTCGTCATAAGGGTCGTGGTCGAGATCCTGCATAAAGTTAATCGCAGCCTGAGAGAACTCGGGAACGAAGTGTATAAGGAAACTCTTTTCGGGCTCGTGATAAAAAAATGGGTATAAAACTACAGTGCCATTGCTGCATTTCGGGCAGTGGAATATGAACGCCTCCTGATTTCTTACGGGGTCCTTAAGTTCCGGAGAATCCTTGGAATTTATGCTTTCCCATACTTTGTAATCGTATTCGTGACCGCACTTCTGGCATTTTACCTTTTCTATGTGATTTCTTGACATGGCTTTTCCTCTTTTCATAATATTTAAGCCTTGATGCTGTTCCTGAGACAGGAAAGTCGCACCGGCATAAATGAGTCATTTCATTTATTATACCATATATCAAGTTGAAAATCAAGATTCGGATGAAAAAGAGCCTTAAGCCATAAGCTGACGTCAATATATGACTGCTTGTTAAATGATAATGAAAATTCGAAGTACCATTGTCAACTTCAGGGTGAACTGCTATACTCTATGCTAAAGAGGGGGCAGAGTGACTGATAAATATTTTTTATTTTAATTTTAAATTCACGACCTCTTTATGTCTATTTTTTAGATTACTAATCATATTGGAAAGTGAGAATGGTAGGATTCGATGTTTAGAGGTATGTATGTCTTCTATCACTGTGGCCATATCAATACAATCATCATTGACGTTCCTTTAGTATTAATCTGATAAGCATCACTACACTTCCTTGTTTTTTCTATAGGTATGATGTATAATAGAGGCAACCATGATGGTTATTCTATCTGCTTTTGTAGTATGTTCTATATATGTATTTGGGAGGTTTATAATGTAATTTGATTTTAGTATATCATTATATCACACGATTTGATAAAAAGTGAAAAAAACGAATAAAGTTGCAGCTGACTATCGTTTTAAGAAACAGGCAGCTTTGAAAGGCGCCTGAACTATCAATATAATACGATAAAGTTTCTAAGCCTTGACAGCGATTTCGGGTTATTATTGGTCTGATTCACTATATTCCTCAGTAAATAAATCTATACCAACAGTCGCATAGTATATTTTATGTGTCCTGACGGCTTTATCACCTTGTATAGCTAATGATGGTGATATTCAGCGTCAGGTTCTCGATACTCATTTCAAGGATTAGTTTGAAAACATAGTTGTTTTTTTCCCCCCTTGTTTTTTCTGAGGTTGTGTTGTATAATGGATACGTGCAATTTATGCATACTAATCCTAATCGAAGGGAGATACAGCAGTTGATTGAAAACACATCTACATTTAACAGTGCTGACATGCGTTTCTTTATATGGCAGAATAATATCAATGCTGTGCAGTATCTGCGCAGACTCATAGCACTTCTGTATGGAATATTTATTCTTGGATTGGCTATTTGGCTTGTCATAAAGAATTCAAGTTTTGCCTATTGGACAAATACCCTAATAACAATCATCGGATTCACATTGGGACCATGGTGCATCATACAAGCTATGTTTCACAAACAGATTATGTTGAGAAAAGCAGCAAAGAGTAAAGAATTTCAGACACCGCGACGCTGCCAAGTTAATGCAGATAATATAACGCTGCAAACAATGATAAGTGGAGCAGAAGTAACAAATCGTTTTTTAATCAGGAGTTTAGAGTGGTTCTGTGCAACAACAGATACTGTCTATATTCGATTGAAACTTGATAAAAAGACGTTTTATTATTTGTGCTTTCATGATGACGGGTATACACATGGTAACCGTAATGAACTGTTGAATTGGTTACGACAGCATGAAGTAATAGAGAAAACATAAAGAATCAATAAAGAAGCATAATTATGGTGTGTAGGAAAGATTTTCCTTCCCATATTCTCGCATATTCAGCGTCAAACGATAGATTTTCAGCTGTGACAGTGGTTTCGGGATATTATTGGTCTGATTCACCGTACGGCTGTTGTAGTTATTATAGATTATAGCCACTATAGTGATTTCATTAGCTACTACGCCTGCATTCTCTCAAGAGTAGCGATTACTCTCGATTTAAATTCTATCTCCATAGTGAAATAAAGATTGTATTTCATGCATACTCTTGACATGTTGTGGGAAATACAGGCTGCGTCTTTCATGTACTTGAAATAGAACATTAGAAGTGGTATAATTAAAATGGTTAATTATTTTGATGCTTTCCATATCATAACATTTTCAAGTATTACGGAGGAATAATATGTTGGAAAAAATATCAGCATTTATTGCAGCATTAATTATTGCATTTGGTTCTGCTTATAAAACAAGTTCTGTTCCGGAGGGATGGCTTGTATGGCACAGCTATAATGATTACTCAGCAATGGATAGTAGTTTGTATTATATGGAGCCGGATGGTTCAATAAGAACGATTGAGGGGGCATTTGCTCATGCTATGAACGGCAGTTTCGGAACTACACCCGATGTAGTTACATTTATGGCAATAGATACTACAGCAGATGAATGGGATATTTATATATATAACGCCGAAGATGAAAGCGTTGTTAATATGACAGAACACAGCGGTTACCGCAATGAAGATCCCAAATGGTCTCCGGATGGAAAAAGTATTATTTTCAAGCGTGGAAAATGGAACAGTGCTGCTAATGGCTTCCAGTATGATCTGGCGCTATTAGATATTCAGACCAGAAATGTTACTATGCTTACAGATGATATCATCGAGGAAGCAATGCCGTGTTTTTCTGATGACGGAAAGTACATATATTATGCAGGCTATAAAAATGGTATAGGCTCTATATATCGGATGAAACTGGGCAATGGAAAACGCAGCGCCATATTCAGTGAAAATGGAGTAAATGCTTACTACCCAATAGTAATGGGGAAAGATCTGTACTTTACCAAATGGCGTAGCAAAACAAACCATCATGATCAGCTGATGCGATTTGACGGAAAAAAGGCTGTCAGTTTGCCGTTTAATACTACAGAATGTGATCGTTCAGATATTTGCCCTATAGGAGGCGGCTCATATATTTACAGCAGTACACTGCACGGAGATTATGATCTTTATTATTACAACGGCAGGGAAGAGGTCATTCTTCCAAAGATCAATTCAGAAAGAAACGAGCTTGGTGCGGATTTCTACGCCTTAATCTGATTTACGTTGATTATGCAGGGATGAAAGTTATTCATATCAAAAGAAAAAACCCCTCTTCAAGTCAGTTGTGACAATGAAGAGGGGATAATTTATATCTATAGTTTTAATGTAGCTTTAAACTAAAAAACATTTATTATTGATAACATTTGTTTCATATTACCATGTATAGTTTGATTATAGTTTCAGTGGTACATAGATAAAGAGACACAGAAACTGTTTAAATGGTAAAAGCAAATATACGAATAAAGATTTGTCTATTAACTCTTACAGCCATTAATGCTGACAAATGCATGATATGTTATATAACAAGCGCAAAATACTATTGCATACCACATTATGTTTTGATACAATATAATTGTAAATGCACAAAATAAAAAGCCGAGTTTAGCATGAAAATGGATTTTATTGAACTCCGTACACGGTATACACATACCGTATCTGCACTGTATGGAATTAATGAAGTAGCACATAATGTTACTCGGCGCAAATGTAATTGAGAGGGAATCAAAAATGAAAAATCTTACTATCAAAAGATGTGCGGCTGTTTTGGCAGCTTGTACAGTTGTTGCGGCTGCTATGCCCTATAATGGAACTTCTGTTATTGCCGCGGGAAACATTATTAGCAATTCCACATTTGAGAACGGTACCTCGGGCTGGGGCACATACAAGGAGAGCGGTGGTAAATGCTCTCTTGGCACTGAGGACGGACAGCTTGCTCTGACAGTTTCTAGCGTCGGAAAGCTTAACTATGCAGTACAAGTGTTTTATGACATTGTTCCACTCTATCAGAATGGTGTTTATCGTATTAAGTATGATATTTCTTCAAGCGTTGACCGTTTTATTGAGGGAATGATTCAGCAGAACGGTGGCACTTATCAGGCCTATACCTGGAAGGGACTTCAATTGACAACAGAACCTCAGACTGTGGACTATGAGTTCACTATGGAGGCAGAAACGGATATCATGGCCAAGCTTGTGTTCAACTGTGGTATACAGGAGAAGTACGAGGGAGAACTTCCTGAGCATACTATTTTTATTGATAACGTTTCGCTTGAGCTTGTTGATGATAGTAATGTTGATTACGCTTCTAGCCGCCCATATGCTCCATCTATAAATGTTGATCAGGTAGGATATAGGACAAACGGAAAGAAAATAGCGGTATTCCGAGACGTTACCGAACAGACTGAATTCAATGTAGTAAATGCGGATACTAAAAAGGCTGTTTTTACAGGTAAGCTTGAAAACAAGACAGATAACAAGAGTGCAAATGAGACAAACTGGACAGGTGACTTTTCATCTGTTAAGGATGCAGGCAAGTATTATATTTCCTGTGAGGGACTTGATGATTCATATACATTTGAGATAGGTGATAAAGTATATTCAAATCTTCTTGATGACAGTGTGAGGATGCTCTATTTACAGCGCTGTGGTGTTAAAATAGAGGACAAGGATTTCGGCCATGAGTCATGTCATACTGAAATGGCTACTGTCTATGGCACGAACGATAAGGTAGACGTAAGCGGCGGCTGGCATGATGCAGGAGACTATGGAAGATATGTTGTTCCTGCGGCAAAGGCTGTTGCAGATCTGCTTTATGCTTATGAGGCTGATCCTGAGCTTTATAGTGATGATATTGGTATCCCTGAGAGTGGAAACGGTACTCCTGATATACTCGACGAGGCTCGTTTTGAACTGGAATGGATGATGAAGATGCAGACTGCCGACGGCGGCGTATACCACAAAGTATCATGTGCTAATTTCCCAGCGTATGTTATGCCAACAGAAGAAACAGCAGAGCTTATCGTAACTCCTGTAAGTTCAACTGCTACCGCTGATTTCTGTGCTTCTATGGCACTTGCTGCTGAGTTTTATGAGAAGTATGATAAGGACTTTGCAAGGAAGTGCATGGATGCCGCAGATAAGTCGTGGGCTTGGCTTGAGACGAATCCTAATTTTGTATTCGATAATCCTGCCGATATAGTTACAGGCGAGTACGGTGACAAGACTGATAATGACGAGCGATACTGGGCAGCGGTTCAGATGTACCGCGCCACAGGGGACGAAAAGTATCTTTCAAGTGTAAGCAGAGCTGTTACAGGTCTTGACTGGTCAACAGTGGGGGACTATGGTAATATCGCTCTCATTACAATGAAAAATGCGGATAATAGCTCGGAGGTATATAAAACTGCATATGATAATGCTGTAAGTGCTGTTTTAAAGCAGGCAAAGTCACTTCTCAGTACTTCTGAGGCGTCACCATACGGTCAGGCTATCTCGATGTTTAACTGGGGCAGTAATATGACGATTGCAAACGGTGGTATTATCCTTGCAATTGCAGGTGAGCTCACAGGCGAGCTGAGTTACTATGTGGCTGCTCAGGCTCAGCTGGATTATCTTCTTGGCGTTAACCCTGTTGGAACATGTTTTGTTTCTGGCTACGGTACTGTATCTCCTGAAAATCCACACCATCGACCTTCGATGGCTGTTGGTCATGCTATGAAGGGTATGCTTGCAGGCGGTGTAAATCAGAATCTTGAGGACAGCGCAGCAAAGGCTTACTGTCAGGATCAGCCGGCAGCTAAGTGTTACGTTGACAATTCTGAGAGCTATTCTACAAATGAGATAACCATATACTGGAATTCTCCACTTACATATCTACTTTCGCTTACTGAGAATACAGATACGAATGAACAGCAATCAACAACAACTTCACCTACCACTACTATAACGAGTGTAACAGAAAATGAAAAAACCGGTGAAGATGTAAGGCTTTATGGCGACACTAACTGTGATGGAAGTGTTGACATGGGCGATGCTGTGCTCATTATGCAATCTCTAGCAAATCCTAACAAATATGGCTTAGATGGTACAGCAGAGCATCATCTTACTGAACAGGGCAAACTCAATGGCGATATGGATGATAACGGTTTGACAGTTGGTGATGCAGAGGCAATACAGTGGAAGCTTCTCGGACTTGATGACAAAACTGATTAAAAAATATTTATTTTTGAGATGGCTCCATCTAAAACTGACGTTGAATCGCACCATTTGAAGCAATAAATATGGTTGAATTTAAACTGAAAATCCGTGAACCCCATATCTTAGAATATATGCCTCTGAAAATAAAATATTGAGCTTAATTGATGAAAATTAGGTTCTAATATAAATGTAACTGGTAAAGTAACGCTTTTTACTGAAAAAACTTGTTGTGAAAGCTGTTCTGATGTAATCGCACAGTTTTCTGAAAAGTATCCCAATATTGAAGTCGAAATTGTTCACAACAATGATATTCCTATAATGAATTAAAGGAGAGTAATATGTATATAGCAAGAGGTAAATATTCTGAAGCTAAGCAAATTACAGAAAGAATTATTGAAAAAGATTGTGATAATATAAGTATTTCTCATTCAATACTCGCCCATGAATACTATGATTTCGTTGAATGCGGTACTGATGAAGAAGATAGTATAATATCAAATATACTATTTCAAAATACAGTAGTAAAATATATAAATAAAATATATTATTTGCCATCATTATTAAAAGATTTTGAAAAAATTGAGCAAGGCTTCAAGTTTGAAAGAATTCAATTAAGCGATGAAGAATATGCTGATTTAAAAAACATAATCAATCGTCTCAAGGAATTTATAAAAGAAAATGATAGCAAAGGCGAATAAGTAGAAAAAACGCAGCATTGGTATAATGCTAATGCTGCGTTTCTTACTTTCTACAAGGATAACATTAATACTCTTCAAGCTGAATATCCAGACTATTCTTTTTCTGCAATTTGTGGAAAGGAATAATCAGGTTTTATATGTTTTTATTCTGTATTATGGAGGTTTTTATAATGGGCTTTGATTTAGCATACAAGCATGTATAAAAGACAAATCAACAGGCGAAGTGATCTCAGGTTCTTATTCAGGAAATAAAGATATTTGTTGCTGGAGCAGCAGAATATTGCTTGATCATCGTGCTGCTATTATTGAGATTTGCAATAAATATTCAAATTATCAGTATTCAATAGAAGCAGATCCTGTTATAGTTTCACGATCTGCTTTACGCGAGATATGTGCTTATATTTTCAGACGCTGTTGTGTATCTGACAATGAACTTAACAAAGAAAATGATTGGCGGTGGCGAGAAGGCTATGAGATTACAAATATTGATAGAGCAATAAAATTGCATGATTTTTTAGTTTCTCTTGACTATATTGAATTTAAAAATACTGATACAGGATTAGCAGAGCAATTTATTTCTGATCCTCAGAAGAGAGAGCTTGTTGAACAGAATCCTCAGAATTATGAATGGAAGTTCAGAATCGACAATCATTATTCCGGAGATGTTATTTCACAACACATAAGTAAACAAATTCAACAGGTAAAATTACTCTTTTTACTGAAAAAACTTGTTGCGATAGTTGCTCTGATGTAATAGCTCAGTTTTCTGAAAAGTATCCAAACATCAATATAGAAGTTGTTCATAATAATGATGTCATGATACTAAATTAAAGGAGTGATAGTATTGTGTATATAAGAGAAAACAAATATTTTGAAGCAAAGGATTTAATTTACAACGAAATGAAAGAAGTCATAGAAAATCCTGATAATATCCATTGGACTATAGATCGTCTTAATTATGAATGTGTTGAATGTGGAACAGGCGAAGAGGATGAAATAGTATCTGATTTGATATTTGAAGATTCGCATTTGACTCTTGTAAATACAATCTATCACCTTCCTTCATTAAAAAACAGCATTGAAAAATTTGATAATGGGTTTAAGTTCACACGACTAAATAAAAAAGAATATGCAGATTTAAAAAATATAGTAAATCGTCTCAAGAAATTTATAAAAGATAATGATATTGAATAATAAGTAGAAGAAAAAAGTATCATCTTTGAAAGGCGGCTTCCCAAAATGGTGGCGCTAATATAGAAGTAATAATGAAAGACCTACACGAGTCAATCCCAAATTCTGTGTAAACGGCAAATAGTGCAATAAAAGAGTATATGATGAGACCGATTGTGAAAGCAGTCGGTCTTATCTGCATATTAGCACATGATTATTTGATTGTCAAGATTAAAATGTTAACTTTCACATAGCTTTCATTTTTTGACAAAACTGTCACATTGGGCATAAAACTGAATAAGGCTTGAGATATGGGCTGTCGGGGTTATGACCCGGCAGCTCTTTTTTCGTATAGAGATTGAAAAACCAGGCTGATTATGATATAATAAGGAAAATAGTTGCAAGGTAGTACGCGTAAATCTGAATTTGACGAGGATATGATTTTATGAAATTAGAAAATGCAGAATTGAAACACATCGAAAAAATCGTTGCTATATCAAAGGCTGCGTTTGAAAGCGATATTAATGTAGGTGCTTCCGAAGTAGGTGGACCTCCTGATTATGATTCCATTCCATGGCACATTCAGATGAAAAATGAAGGACATTTGCTGCAGGTAGTCACGGATCGAGAAATCGTTTGTGGTGCAATTCTATTTGTGGACAAAGACGGTGAAACATTGTACATTGGTCGAATATTTATTGACCCAATTCACTATAGGAAAGGGTATGGTATTTCCTTGATGAAAATGGTAGAAACCTTTTATCCTGGTATCAAGAGAATTAAACTTGATACACCTCTTTGGAATGTTAGAACGAATGCTTTTTATACAAAGCTGGGTTATTGTGAAGTGAAACGAGATAAGGACTTTGCTTACTACCAAAAGGAATTAAATTGACAAATTCTGATTTTTCGTGATCATAAATAAAGAATAGGAAAGGAGCGGGACCGAATTGATAACAAAGCATGACATATTTACTTTTCTGAAAGACGCAAGAATAAAACCTTATGACAAAGTGACAATTCACTGCTCTTTGCGAGCCATCGGAAAAATTGAGAACGGCGCAGACGGCTTGATTGATGCATTTTGTGAGTATCTGTATGACGGACTGTTTATTGTACCGACGCATACATGGAATAAGGTTTGGAAGGAGTCACCGCATTACGATGTCAGATCGACTATCCCTGACATTGGAACGCTTGCTGAGGTTGCGGCTTTTCGTAAGGACGGGGTACGATCCCTGCACCCGACGCATTCTGTTGCTGTGTTTGGTAAAGGTGCGGCTGAATTTGTACGGGGAGAAGAAAAATGTGCATCACCTGCACCGCTTGGCAGTTGTATCAGCAGACTTTACGAAGCAAACGGAAAAGTCCTCCTTGTGGGTGTCGGACATGAACGTAATACATATCTCCATTCAGTGGATGAGCGGCTCGGGATCCCGGATAGATTGAATCCAAATCCATTTGAGATCACAATCGTGGACTACGATGGAAAGATTCTGAAATCACCTCCGTTCCATACGCATTTCACAGCTGCATCAGATACATGCGTTTCTGAATATTATCCAAACTACAAAGAAGCGTTTGATTATACCGGCGCTGTAACATATTCCAGGCTTGGAAACGCTTTGGTGTATGTCTGTGATTGCAGAAAAATGACGGATACCTGCAGAAGAATCTGGGAGAAAGCAGATCACGACCTTTGCATCTCAGCGGATCCGATTCCTAAAGAATTGTATGAACCGGAGTGATAAAAATGTTATTTCATGACAAATATAGTAATTTTCTATCGGAGTTTGGAAAAGGAAGAAAAATGGTTATTTCCACCTCAGAAAATGATAAGGTCTCTTCACGAATGATGAGCGTTGTGCAGATAAACGGTAGCTTCTATTTTCAAACAGACATAAATCTCAGAAAATATCATCAGCTTACAGTCAATAAAAATATTGCACTTTGCATTGATAACATACAGATTGAGGGAGTATGCAAAGAAATCGGGAATCCGCTTGAAAACAGTGATTTTTGTGCAGCTTTTCAAGAAATGTTCAAAGGATCTTATGATGCCTATACTTCACTAAATAATGAACGCTTGTTTATTGTCAATCCTGTTTTTATCGAACGCTGGATATATAAAGGCTCAATTCCTTATATCGAGATTTTTGATATTGAACATGGTAAATACAGCTGTGAGCAATACATCGGTGTCTGAATTCTGATTCATCGTAAGTGAGCAGGAGATATAAGGGGGCCAAACAGACATAACAGGAACTGAACTCGTCTGAAAAGAGGATTGATTGTATGAGCAAAATCGGAGACTATTTTGCATCGCAGTGCGGAAATCCGCACGGTGTGGTCGGAAAAATTATGACATGGGCAATGAATCGTGCAAATCGTGTCTTGTATCACGGCATTGTTCATGAACTGCAAGTATCAGAAAAAACAAATATACTGGATGTTGGCTTTGGAAATGGCTATCTTGAAAAACTGATATATCAGAAAAGCAAGTGCTTTATTACAGGCATTGATATTTCACCTGATATGGTGAAGAAAGCCACCGATGCAAACCAGAAATATGTGGATTCTGGCAGAATGAAATTTCAGCTTGGTGACTGTTGTGATCTCAGATTTAAAGATAATTCCTATGATGTTGTGACTACGATGAATACCATTTATTTCTGGAGTGATACCGCCAAAGGTATGTCTGAAATCTTCAGGGTTTTAAAGCCGGGCGGTGTGTTCATGAATGCTGTTATATCAAAGGAAAAACTTGATAAATTCTTCTATACCAAGAATGGCTTTAAGAAGTTTACCAAACAAGAATACATCGAAACAGGAAAAAAAGCCGGATTTCGTAGAATAAGGGTAAAGATACTTGGTAATCAGTATGGTTTACTGATTATCTATATAAAGTAAAAGGAGTACCAATATGGATAAGATAATAGCTGCCTGCGGAAACGATTGCTCGGCTTGTCCGAGGTACATCGCTCTTCCTTATGAGAAAACGGACGAAGATTTACGTCATACGGCAGAATTATGGCTAAAAATAGGATACAGAGACAGAATCGTATCGAATGAGGAAATTTCCTGCATAGGATGCCGTCCTGAGAATTGGTGCAGATATCGTGTTGTTAAGTGTTGCGGCGATAGGGGCATAAGGAACTGCTCGGAATGTTCAGAATATCCCTGCGACAACATGAAGGAATGCTTTGCGGTCACGAAATCATTTGGACCTAAATGTAAGGAAGTCTGTACCGATGAGGAATACGCACAACTGAAAAAGGCGTTCTTTGAAAAAGAGGAGAACTTGCAAGCAGAAAGAGGAAAAAATGATCTTTAAAATTGACTCAACAAGCAGAGATGCGGTAAATGCTTTTATTACACGGCAGTGGGTTACACTTGATATGGTGGTTCATGGTGAAAGCATTGATCTGAGTACGTCTGACGGATTCTATTCCTATGAAAACGAAGAAATAAATGGCTTAATAACATATAGAATTAAAGATAATGAGATGGAAATTTTGTCTCTTGACAGCTTACTTCACAATAAAGGGTATGGTACTGAATTGTTGAATAAAGCAATTCATAAGGCAAGAAATATAGGCTGCCATAGAATAATGCTGATAACCACGAACGATAATCTTAATGCATTGCGGTTTAATCAAAAGCGTGGGTTTAATATAGTCAAATTATATCGAAATGCTGTCGATGAATCCAGAAAGCTCAAACCTCAGATACCTTTTGTTGGAATGGATAATATTCCAATCAGGCGTGAGATAGAGCTTGAATTGATACTGTAAGCAACATGAACGAAATCATAATCCAGATAATCGGCTTTGTTGCGGTTGCGGCGTTTATTCTGTCCTATCAGATCAAATCAAACCGATGGCTGTTGCTGCTGCAGCTTGTCGGTTGTGCGTTATTCTGTCTGCAATTCTTTCTGCTGAATGCCATAAGTGGCTGTTTCAGTCTTGCCGTAACGATTATCCGCAATGCGCTGATGATGAAATACAAGAAATGGAAATGGGTGCAGTGGAAAGGCTGCCCGATTCTTATTTCTCTGCTGTTTATTGCAATTCTGTTTATCACATGGAATGGTCCGGTAAGTATGTTAGCCTGTATCGCATCGGTGTCAAGCACCTTGGTATACTGGACGAACAGTCCCAGAAATATCCGCATCGTAAACCTTACTTGTGCTTCACCTTGCTGGCTGCTTTACGATGTCCTTGTCCGTTCCTACGGCGGAATTGTCAGTGAATCCATTACAATGCTCTCTATTCTTATCTCCATCTTCCGTTTCGGATGGAAGGGATTAGAGAATGATAATTAAACTACAGGAGGAAATCCCCATGATAACAAGAGAAGAAGCGTTTGCTTTACTGAAGAAATACAACAAGGACCTGTTCCACATGCGGGGGCGTTTTTAAGAAATCTGGAAGAAGAAATACGATTGAATATGTCATCGGGCTGAAGCATGGTGTTATAGAAAACGCAAATTGTTCTGTAGCTTTGCCGGATTCAGGATGGATTTCCGTTAAAGGAAAAACAGCAGAATTAGGTCTGATTTATCAAGAAATCTATGCCAAAGGAATTCTTACATATGAGATCGAAGCTTTTACTGCTGAAGGCGAATGTGAGGTTTTGTATTATAGATAGTTTCCGGTTTGGGCGTAGGTGATGGAGGTCAAGATGAATGTGCGAAAAGATAAAAATGAATATACATATTAAGGCTGCTGATATGAAATATATTGATAGCTGCGTAGAAATACTGCAAAAATCGGATTTAGGAAAAGCGTATTTCAGCGATTATAGAAAAGCAGCTGATATGCTTACATATGCGGTTGGACAAAAAAACGTATATGTTGCATTGAATGAGAATAGGAAATGTATGGGCTTTATTTACTACATGACAAATGGTGTCTTTGGAAGTTACCCGTATCTTCATATTATTGCAGTAAAGGAAGAATACAGAAGTTGTGGTATCGGTAAACAGTTGATAAAGTATTTTGAGGATAAGGCTTCCGATTCTTCTTCAACAAAGTTTTTTTTAACTGTAGATGATTTTAATCCAAGAGCGAAGAAATTATATGAAAATCTGGGATATAAGTGTGTTGGAGAACTTCCTGATTTCTATAAAAAGGGGATTAATTGCTATCTGATGATGAAAAGAAGAAAGTAGAGAACTCTTCATATTTAATATGACGAGCCGTATATATAATATTATCAGGTTTTGAAAGGTCATTTCGAGATAATCTGCATACCTTCAAATCATAAAAACTCTATATGAGTACCCGTCATTTTTCGGCGGGCACTTTTTTTATATAACCCCCCATCAAAACAGCTTCAAAATGTCCGTATAGCGAAAGGAGCTGTTTTTATTGAGCAAAATCAGGTCATTGATGAGATCAACTACTACAAGGCACAGGCAATCTCGGAACTGCTCTATGCCAGAGGAATGATCACATTTGACGAATACGACAAATTAACCGATCTGAACCGGCAGACATTCTCTCCGATGTACGCGGACTTATTACCGAAATCACTTGAAAAATCACCGAATCAGAGTTAATATACGATACTGACAAGGAGGTAAAGCAATGACAGTCAAAACAATAGAAGCGCAGCCTGCTGAGAAAAAGAAGCTACGCGTGGCTGCATACTGCCGTGTCAGTACCGATAATGATGACCAGCGCGAGAGTCTGGAAACGCAGAAGGCACATTATGAAGCGTGGATCATGCTGCATTCCGAATGGGAGTGCGCCGGTATATTCTATGATTTCGGCATCACCGGCACGAAGGCTGATGTCCGCGACGGCTTGCAGGCACTCCTGTACGAATGCCGCATCGGACGCATCGACTATGTACTGACGAAGTCCGTCAGCCGATTCTCCCGCAACACCACGGACTGCCTTGAACTGGTGCGTGAGCTGCTTTCTTATAACGTACCCATTTACTTCGAGAAGGAAAAGCTGGATACCGGTAGCATGGATACAGAGCTTGTTCTGGCAATCCTCAGCAGTCTGGCACAGGAGGAATCAGCATCCATTTCCAAGAACGTGAAGTGGGGTAACCAGAATCGCATCAAAAACGGCAGGTACAGAGCAGGAACAGCACCATACGGATACACCTTCGACAGTGACGGAAACTATGCGATCATTCCTGAAGAAGCAGACATTGTCCGTTTCATTTTCGAATCCGTTGTTTCCGGCATGGGTGTGCATAAGATCGGCAAGGAACTGGACAGCTGGGGGGGGGCAGACGCGCAGGGGCGGCAAGTGGAGTACCACAACGATCATGGGCATTCTGAATAATGAGAAGTATGTCGGTGATGTCCGCTACAACAAGACCTATACGGACGACAACTTCCACAGGCATAGGAACAAGGGCGCCGTGGACAGTCCGGAAATGAAAGACCACCACGAGGCGATCATCAGCAGGGAACTGTACGCGACAGCGCATGAAGTGCTGGAACAGCGGCTCAGAGAGCGCGGCATCCGGCGCGATGATGAAAAGTATCAGCGAAGGTTTGCTTTCAGCAGCAAAATCATCTGCGGGGAGTGCGGTACCACGTTCAAGCGTCAGGTGATTTCCAGCGGGATCAGCTGGTGTTGCAAGAAGCACATTGCAGATAAGGATAGCTGCTCGATGAAGTTCATTCACGAAGAAGCATTCCAGTCCGCTTTCACCACGATGCTGAACAAGCTTATATTCACCCGGAAGATACTGCTCAGACCGTATTACAATGCGCTGCGCGTGGCAGGCAGTGACGAAAACCTGCAGAGAATCATGAGCCTGAAGGAAAGCATCCAGAAGAATTCCGACCGGAAATGCGAGTTGAAGAAACTCCGTGTAAAGGGCGTCATTGACGCAGTGATGTATACGCAGGAGCTGAACCGCATCGAGAAGAAGAACGAGGAATCCCGCAGAGAAATGCAGAACCTCGGCAATATCGAATCCGGTCTGATGCTGCGTGAAACCGAAAAGCTGCTGCATTTTATCGATACAGCGGAGGTGCAGGACGCCTATAACGAGGAACTGTTCATTTCCTTTGTGGACAGCATCATCGTTTACAGCAGGGACAGCGTCGGCTTCAAGCTGAAATGCGGGCTGACATTAAAGGAGGCGCTATGTACGGATACAAGATCATAAACGGCAAGGCTGTCATCGACGAACAGGAAGCCGGAATCATAATCAGCATATTCAACGGCTACATTTCCGGGCTGAGCATGAAGGCGGCTGCGGCGAATGCGGGCGTTCTCATGCAGCACAGTGCTGTCAAGCGAATCCTAATGCAGGATGCTTACATCGGCACCGACTACTATCCTGCAATCATCAGCCGGGAGACCTTCGCAAAGGCAAACGGCAGAAGGCTGCATCGTGCGAATCAGCACGGCTCTGAAAAGCGGTATACCGCACCGCCGATACACAAGGCGTTCGAGCTGGCTGCTGCGGAGACGCATTTCGATGATCCGGCAGAGCAAGCCGAATACATTTATAGTCTGATAGAGGTGAAAACATGAAAAACATGACCGTCATTCCTCCGAAGCCGCAGAAAGGCAATGCGGCAGCGAAGGAGGAAGTGAAGTGCCTGCGGGTGGCGGCATACTGCCGTGTGTCAACAGACAACGAGGAACAGGCATCCAGCTACGAGGCGCAGATCCAGCATTATGAGGAATTCATCAAGACGAATCCGGAATGGGAGTTCGTCGGGGTGTATGCGGATGAGGGTATCAGCGCGACCAATACAAAAAAGAGAGATCAGTTCAATGCTATGATCGAAGACTGCAAGCAGGGGAAAATAGATATGATATTTACGAAGTCTATTAGCCGCTTTGCCAGAAATACCTTGGATTGTCTGCAATATATCCGCTTGCTGAAGGAGATCAATATTCCGGTTTTCTTTGAAAAGGAGTCCATCAACACGATGGACGCAAAGGGCGAAGTCCTGATAACCATTATGGCGTCACTCGCGCAGCAGGAATCAGAATTCCTTAGCAAGAATACAAAAATGGGTATCCAGTACCGCTTCCAGCAGGGGAAAGTCATGGTAAATGCAAAACACTTCCTTGGTTATGATAAAGACGAGGAAGGGCATCTGATCATCAATCATGCGGAGGCGGACATAATCAAACGTATTTTTCGGGAGTACCTTGAAGGCTTCAGCTGCCAAAAGATAGCACGCGGATTGGAGCGAGACGGTATTCTGACTTCAAGAGGCAATCCAAGGTGGCATGACAGCACAGTCCGAAAAATACTGGAGAACGAGAAGTATATGGGCGACGCGCTCCTGCAAAAGACCTACACCATAGATTTCCTGAACAAGAAAAGAGGAAAGAATAACGGTGTTCTGCCGCAATACTACATTGAGGACGACCATGAGGCTATTATTCCGAAAGATATATATATGAAGGTGCAGGAAGAAATGGCGCGTCGATCCTCAGAACGTGATAAGAACGGCATTCGCAGAGGCTTCAGCGCTAACAATCCTTTTTCTCAGATAATTACCTGCGAGTGCTGCGGAGCACAGTACCGGAGAATCCACTGGTATAACCACGGAAAGAAGTCGATAGTATGGCGGTGCAAAACCCGAATGGAGGATAAAACTGTCTGCAACTCCCGAACTATCCACGAAGAATTATTGCAGCAGGCGTTTGTTGATGCGCTAAATGAGATGATCGAGAATAGCGACGGATACTTGTCCCACCTAAAGGAGAACCTGAAAACGCCATAAATCTTTGTAATCCGCAGTCGGCAGAAGCCCTTGCAGCAAGAATGCATCAGTTGCAGCAGGAGCTGATAGACAGAACGGAGAGCAGACAGAACTATGATGACCTTGTGGAAGAAATACTTCTGCTGCGTGAACAGCAGGAGCAGAATACTATGGACGAAGCTGCCAAAGCTGAGCACCGGGACCGTATACAGGCGCTTTGCAACTTCATTAATTCCCAGCCGCGCACAATCACGAAGTTTGATGGGACGCTGGTGAGGAAGCTGCTGAAGGACGTAAAGGTATGCGATGTCTTTATCGAGTTTCGTTTTAAGTCAGGGACGTCGGTTATTATTGAGAAGTGAAAAGATATGATGAGCCCCGTATCACTGAGTGACAGTGATGCGGGGGTTTATCATATCTATTCACATTTCAATGCTGAAGTTAATCCGCCAGAAATAAGGTCACAAATGTCTCCTGCGCTTCCGTCCTCATCCGGATGTCGCCGCCCAGCTTCTTGGCGATGAGCTTGGCCTCGTAAAGTCCGATGCCGTTTCCATTGATGCCGTCAGCATTGGAGCCTCGCCAGAGGCTGTTGAACACAAAATGCACCTCAGATTCCGGAAGGGGGTGTCCCTGATTGGATACCGTAATAAAATGCCCCTCGTCCTGCTTGGTGAATGTCACTGTGATGCCTGTACCATCGCCATATTTTATGGCATTGTCCATAAGCTGACGCAGAATCCTGCAAACGCCGTCTATATCGCTTTTGATAATCGGGTTGCCATCGGACACAATATGGAACGGAATCCGTTTTACTGTCAAACGGTTAGCAAACTCTTCCCGAAGAAAGCGAATCAGTTCATTCCGATAGAACGGTTTTGCTTCCGGATCATAATCATAAATCACTGATGCAGATTCGTTCATGACCCGGTTGATGATCTCTTCAATGTCATCAGTATTCTTCTCGATCATTGCGGCAAGCTCTGCATCCTTTTCGTTGGCGCTGCCGTCAGGAGCGTACAGACCTGTGGAAATCGCTTCGCAGAGCAACTTTATGTTAGAGGTAGGTGTCTTGATACCATGCACAAGAGCTGTCACAAACCGCTCCCGCTCAATTGTAAACCGTCGGAGCGTCTGCCTGTCCTGCTCAAGCTTATCTGAGAGCATATTCATCGCCCAGGTATATCTGCCGAAAAATCTGTCCTTTGTCACAGGGAGCTTTTCCGTGATCTGTCCCTTAGATAGCCGTTCCGGATAGTCTGAAAGTCTGTTGAACGGCACAATCACACGCTTATACAGTAACAGCAGCGTTCCGACGAGAAACAGCCCGCACACAGAAAGGCAGACATTCATGACCGTGACAAATTCATCATACACAGAGCTGCTAAAATGGTATTCTACCACACCTGCCAGATCTGTGCCGTTATAGAGTTTTTGGATCTGCACATCATATCCGCCCTGCATAGGAAGATCCGTGCCTTCACCGAGCAGATAGATCTGCACCGTATCGGGACTGCTATCTTTGCCATAAAGACTATCCCATTCTTCTTTTCTGGAGAAAAAAACGGATGCTTCGACATTCCGGTCATCCGTATCGTTGTTTTCCGCCAAATAGACCTCAATCTCATGCGTGATGCGCTGTGTCACGATGTTTCTCGCCTGTTTTTTCTTTTGCGTCATAGAAATTCCGGATCTGTTAAAGGCAAAAGCTGCTGCTAAGAATAACAGCAGCACAATAGCCGTCCACTTTACATAGGCTTTCATACATTATCTCCAAAACGATACCCAACCTTATACACTGTCTGTATCAGAACAGGTTTTTTCGGATCATCTTCGATCTTGTCCCGCAGCCAGCTGATATAAACGTTCAGGGAGGACATCTCGCTGTAGCAGTTCACTCCCCAGACAGCATCAAACAGCATTTCCTTGCGGATCGCCTGCCCCTTATGCGCCATCAGATATGTAAGCAGATCAAATTCCTTGCCGTTAACGGTAATCTCGCTGCCGTTCTTGAAAACACGACGCGAAGCCAGATCAACCGTCAGACCATCAGCAACGAGAAACTGCTTGTCAGAGGCCGTTTCATAGGAACGCCGCAGCAAGGCTTTAATCTTAGAGCACAGAACGGGAATGGAAAATGGCTTTTCCACATAATCGTCCGCACCGGTTTCCAATCCCATGATCTTGCTTTCGTCATCCGTCTTGGCACTCATCATAAGGACAGGCATATTCTGGGTTTTCCGTAGTTCACAGAGTGTCTCAAAGCCATCCCGGCCAGGGAGCATGACATCGAGCAGCAGCAGCTTATAGCTTTCCTGCTCCAGATAGGAAAAGCCCTCCTCCGCCGATAACGCATGGTCTGTTGTATAGCTCTCACGCTTCAAAAAATCGCTGATCAGCGTTCCAAGCTGAGCGTTGTCCTCAATGATAAGTATATCCTTCATAGTCTTCCTTTCAGAAGTGGCCGATATCCGTAAAGATCACATCATCCGACGGCCCGTTGGGGCTGGTGAAACTGACCTGTATCCGACCGGTATGATAATCTACGATAATGATCTGCGATGTACCCCGGTTACGGACATTCATCACATCCGGTTCGCTTTCCTTCACACCGAGGTTCACCTGTTCACGTGTGATCGCGCTCTTTAGTTCACCGACGGTAAAACGATCCTCTGCTGCGACCCATTCGTTGTATTTGCAGAACCGCACATGATTGCTTGAACTGCCGGTGAAAAGATCCTGATTGCCCTTTGCCGCAAAAGAATTGACCACACACAAACTGTCAGGATTATCCCAGTGGATCACATCCTGCAGCGGTGTGCTGCTGTCCCGGAGTACGGAATAGCCCTTACCGCTTTTTTGCAATCCTGCTACGGCATCCTCAGCACAAAAAGTTTCCTTGCCGTCTGCAACGTAAATCTGATGACTATAAGTGAACGTATCGCTGCTGTCCACCATGAATTTGCCGACGGAACGGGCGGAATCATATGTCTCCAGCGCATAGCGCAGCTCATAGGTGTAGCATTTTCTGTCCTTGTAGACATATTTTTCATCATAGCTGCCCACATCAAGAATCGCTGCAAATACTCCGTCATCATTTATGGCGGAGATAAGACTACAAAAGCCAAGGAAAGAGATGCCCGTGTAGGATCTGTCTCCCTTGTCTGCATGGATAACGGCATGGAGCATACACATCTGGTTTTCGCTGCCAAGCGACCAGTCCAGAAAACGAGTCGCGATCATATCTCCATTCTCAGTCTTCTTTCCCCACAGAGACAGTGCCGAACAGGCTGTCCCTCTCAGCGCCTCCGGAATGAGGTTGGAGGTGATGGCTTCTTCATAGCTGATATGACCATCCTCTTCAAAGCCATGCAGTCCGTCGGACAGTTCCTCCGCAAAACTAAACAGCTCCTCCTTCTGATCAGGCCGCAGTGACTCAGCCAGACAGGTTACCCGTTCCTCTACAGATGTAAAATCATCCATCACTGCCGGAAATGCAAGCATGATATTTTCATAGAGATATGGCTCAATTATTGTATGAAATTCAGGAAAAGCCCTGATTGCCGCCTGTGCATAGGCTTTTCCTGCCTCGGAAGGCGTGTGTCCTTCATAGTGGATGGTAACATCATAGTAATGCTCCATCTGCCGGATCTCGCACACACTGTCATCGGATGCAAATGTCTCCAGACAGGTGTCAGGAATGCCGTTATCCTCGTAGGCGGTCAACTCCGTCCGGTAAGCATCCGAAACCAGTTCCAGCGAGCTTGCAGGCTGCTCAGGTATATAAAAGTCCTCATATCCGGCTGCCTGCGAACAGCCCGTCGTCAACAGAAACAACCCTGCAGTGAACAGGGAAAGAATTCTCTTTTTCATTATACACCTCACCAGTCCATTTCGTCAAGCCAGTTTTTCAGTTTTCTTTCGCGGACAGGCAGTTCCTCATCGGACTGCATCTTACCGAGCATCAATTCGCCACGAATATCACCGTCTACCAGATAGATCACGCGCTCACTGCTTGATGCTATCTTCTCGCTGTGTGTAACCATCAGTACCGAAGTGCCATTCCGGTTGGCATTCACAAGTTCCCGCATGACCTCCATCGAGGCCTTCTGGTTGAGCGCACCGGTAGGTTCATCTGCATACAGCATCCTGGGGGAATTGATCAACGAGCGGCATAGACAGGCTCTCTGGAGCTGTCCGCCGGACACCTCCGTCATATAGCGGTCGGCTGTCTCGATGATGCCAAGCCGTCGCATTAACTTTTCCGCATCCTTTGTGACCTCTTCGCGTGTCTTGATGCCGGCCTGATAGCCCGGAAGCATAATATTGTCCAGAATACTCAGTTTTTTCATCATATACATCTGCTGGAAAATAAAGCCCATTCTGGTGAGACGAAGACGGGATAGCTTCTTTTTGTCCAGTGAGGAGAGATTCTCCCCGTCAAATACCACCTTACCGGATGTAAAGCTGTCCATGCCGCTGATCGTATACAGCAGTGTGGATTTGCCAGAACCGGAAGGTCCCATAACAGCGACAAATTCTCCCTCATCCATCGAAAAATTCACATTTTGCAGCACATTGTTGCTTTGCTTGTCGATGACATAGGTCTTGCAGAGATTTTCCACTTCAAGTATCTTACTCATTTCTGATCCTCCAAATCTCAATTTTCTCAATACCCCTGAGTACGATCAGATCCACTGCTGCCACAAGGACAGTCACGAACACGATCCAAAGGGCACACGGTATCCAGGAACCTGTAAATTCCCAGTTTGTAAGTCCCAGAAGCCTTCTGATCACTATATTGTTCAGCCAAGTGACACCGGTCGGCATGAGTACAGCTGCCAGCACCTGCGCCGCGCCGAAGAGCAGAAGCATCCTGAGAAACTGGCATTTCTTGATACTGCTGTCGTCAAAACCGCAGCTTTTGAGCATGGCAGTTTCGTTTTCCTCGTCCTTAATGAAGAGCGTCTGATACATCACTGTCAGGAACGCTAGCACGCTGGAGACTACAACGATCATTACGTTTCTCACAAAGGAGAACAATATGTCATACATACTCAGGAAGTTTCCGCCGAGCTCCAGCTTATCCACATAGACATCGGGGAACAAGGCTGCTATCTGCTCCATATAGCCAAGCTTTTCTGATTCCGGCGCATGGATCCGGAATCCGACGATACCCCAGTAGTCGGTCACAGCATCATGGAAGTCCTCGCTCATGATTACGTTGATGTTGTTTACCTTGGAAATCTCGTCAATATAGCCTGTGATCACAAATTTGTCTCTGGCAACGCTGTGGGAAAGCTTGTCCGCATCGTATTTCTCATATTCAATGGTTATTGTATCTCCGATCTCATAGCCGTGACATACAGCTGTGTAGTGGTCGATCAGTATCTCATTCGGCAACACAGGCGGCTGACCGCCTTTGACTATATACAGTCTGTCAGACTGGACACCGGAATACATGACAATGGAAATATATCCATCCTCGGCACAGAGGTTCGCGTTGGTATTCATGGAATAATCCACCTCAGCGGGAATTCCGTTGCTTTGCAGCTTTGCATTGGTATTGCGTTCCGCAATATCCGGTCTGTACGTGTTGCTGGACATTTCCTCAAAGAAGGCAGTATCCGGTTCAATTCCGAAATCAATATCGCCTATCGTGAAGTACTTGTGCAGAAAATCCGGCGAAATCATCGTGTCGTGGAGCTGTATGCTATACATCACCAGAATTGATCCTGCAGTGAATGCCACCAGCAGCATGGCATAACGGCGAAACTTCGACAACAGATCCGTCAGCGCCAGATAGAGCGGCACCGGCATTTTATGCAGGAGTTTCATCTGAAATCTGCCCGGATGATTAATGCTCTCTGACCGGTTATCGCCGTTGATGGCATCCATGACAGAGATTTTGTCGATGCGTCGCAGTGAAATGAAGATAAAGAGTACCACCAGCAAGATGATCATGCAAGATGCAAGGATGGAAGGGATCAGATCCACAGGCGAAAGTGTGAAAATAATGTTATAGTAGAAGTTGTCGAGAAGATAACGTCCCGCAATGATACCAACGATGCAGCCGATAATGCCACCGACCGCGGCAAAAGCAATGTACTTGGCTGCAAAGAGCCAGCGGAAGGAGAGAGAATCTGTACCGAGCGCCTTCATTATACCAAGCTCCCGCTCCTGCTTTTTGACCGCAGAACGGATACTGAATCCAAGCGTCAATACAATGATGATAAACATGAACACACACGCTATCATCACAAAGACGAAAACGATAAAGGAAATTATCGCATTGTTGCCATGCATATGACAGTCCGGCACGAGCACCCGGATTTGTTCCTTGAGACTTTTATCCTTTGAAAGGTCACGGAAAAAGGCATATAAAGACGATGCTCCACCATACATGGAATCCATATGAAGTGAGTTGTCCTGTAGATACACAAACTGCATGATATGCGGACATTCCTTACTGATGGCATCATAGTCCGCATCGGAGAGGATAAACCGCGTCTCCCATTCCTTGGTGGGATCCTTGGCGATTACAGACACCTGAAACCGATACGTCCGCCCCATCTCGGTGGTTATGCATAATGCATCACCTGCATTGATGCCCGTGGCTCTTGCAAACTGACGTGTCACTGCGATATGACCGTTTTCAACATAGAATGGACAGTTCTTATCGTCATAGACCAGATCCATCTCCTTAGGCAGTGCGCTAAGGAAATATTTGGTTGACATTCCCTGAAATCCCATGGCATCTTTGCCAGTGAAATCGATATTGGATGCACTGATGGGAATGACAGGCTGCCACGTCACCTCAGAGTCAGGCATCAAGCGCTTAATGGCTGCTTGCAGCCGCGTGGGACCGGCTTTGACCTCCTCTGCACGTGGTTCATACAGCATAAACACATCCGAGGCATTGCTGCGATCACGGGAAACCGCGATGCCCCTCGTATTTTCGAGTTGAAGAAGTCCTCCCGCGGATGCTAGCGTGGATACGATGATCATGAAGAGCATCAGGATGATATTAAGTCCCTTGCTGTCCCTCAGATCCTTTTTGATCATTCTGAAAAACATTGCATCATCTCCTTTTTGATCTTAACTCTATTATACTACATCAGATTTTAAAAAGTCATTAAAAAACATATTTTCCAGTAAAAAAAATAACAATGGCAGAACGCATAAGATTTCGATCTTCCATCATTTGTGTTAAAGCGCGTATCATATTCTTCAATATTTTCATTGAATCTACGGCTTGGATATGAAGAACCTGTGACAGAAATGAAAAACGCAGATATCAACGAAGACGGCATATTCAACGTGTATGACTTTATTGCTTTAAAGAAACTGATAATAGCTGCTACAGAAGAAAATGCAGAATAATCAGCTTATTTCTTAACTGAATAACTGTATTTATTACAAGGAAAACAGAGCTTTGAACGCTTAACGCTTCAAAGCTCTGTTTCAGCATATTATCACCTCATTGTTGATTCTTGATTATTCTCAATATACATATTCCTAACAATATTTCCTGTACCAAGGAATTGATTACTATCAATGATATTTTCAGTGGTGTGGAGATTTTGTTTATTATATATTGGCTAATATATCTTCATATGATTCAGCTCTGATCACACGGAAATTCTTCTCGATTTCTTTTGTCCATAGGTCAATTTCGCCTTCAATATCAGATGCTTTTGGCAGAATGAAGCCCCATATCTTGCAGCCAGTCTGTTTCAACTCCGGCAGAAAATAAGTGAAGCCCCAATCAACATCTTCCTGTACATCTTCAAAGCCGTTTCTTGCATCGACAATAAAAATG
The DNA here is from genome assembly GCA_017961625.1 of Ruminococcus sp. Taxonomy (GTDB): domain Bacteria; phylum Bacillota; class Clostridia; order Oscillospirales; family Ruminococcaceae; genus Ruminococcus. The sequence continues at coordinate 30,904 of JAGCWY010000034.1, forward strand.
CTGCCGGGGTGCTCTTTAAGGAGGGTAAGTGACGCTATTACAGGATTTCGATAGCTTTCATAATGCGCTTCTTTTTTCCAGACATGAAATACTGCATTATCGTTTTTGATATAGTAGCATTCGGCGTAATCGCTTTCAAACGCTTTCTGTTTATTGTCTGATTGTATTGTTTTTTCAAACCTGAACATTCCAGCAGGAAACTGAGGAGCGTCACACTCAAATTCCTCCAAAGGCATATCTCCGGGATGATGTATATTCAGATATTCTACGATATGGAATTCGCAGCGGTTGACATAAAAGTGAATATTTCTTGTTTCAAAATAAGGTGTGATAGTCTCCCACACAGTAACTTCCGGATGCAGATTTTCAATTGCGCACCATGCGGCATAGCCTATTCCTTTACTGTGAACACCCGGTTTTGTAAATAGGAGTTCAAGGTCACCATGAGTGCCGTCTACTTTTATAACTGCGCCTCCCACAATTTTGCCGTCAGACAGGATTCTATATGCCTCACCGCTGTCGATGGACTGCTCAATCGTCTCGCGTGAAATGATTTGCCCGTCATCCTCAAAATGTTCATCACGGCAGCCGAATTCCTCCATAGCACCATAGTTGAAGGCTTCCTGATTATCTTTTATAAACTGTTCACGTTCTGTTGCCTCCAGAGGAATAAGCTGAACTTCTGTCATATTTAGGTCTCCTTTATAAATATATTGAGTAGATCAGCAGGCTGACAACATTTTTACGCACTCAACCCTATCCCTCAATCGCAATTTTTGATTAGCGTGATTTTTCTCTAGTTTTCGGACTTTTTAATGAGTGACAGCATTTCTACACACTTAAAAGTTACAAACAGCAGTTTTAAGCACAAAAAATCGAGTGCTTAAAAAGACTGTTTATATCGCGAGTGCGCCGAAATGCTGTCTGTATCTCTTTAGGTGATATTACGTGTTCCCGC
>JAGCWY010000035.1 GCA_017961625.1 Ruminococcus sp.
AAAAGCATTTTTTTCTTCGTGCTTGTTCGTTATACCCTGTTTATGGGGGATTTGAGAAGTTTTCAACAATTAACATGGAAAAAACAGTTGCCCCTTCAAATTTTTCTTGAAGAGGCAACTGTGTTGTTTTGGTGGGCTGTTTTTTTACAGCCCCTTTTTGAATTTAATTTCTGAATTTTGGAGCTGCGGGCAATCCCCACTGATTAGGTCCGTCGCTCGGTCTGCAAAGGAAAATAAGCAAAATGATCGACAAAGCACACAAAGCTATACCACCTATTATAAGAATACCTGCAAGTTCTCGCAATGATCCGTTAACCAAACCAATACGCATAAGGAGATAAATCAGAACTAAAGCAATAGATTGACTTACTGCCCACCAGCCTGTTTTGCCTACGTCATGAAGTCTTCTAACAGCTACAGCTAAACTGGGCAATAATGTTCCAAGGCCAACGACTATTGTCAAGGTATTTGCAAGACTTGTTCCGCCGATATTGCCTATAAATCTTACCACCATATTGAATGTGAAGGTCCACAGATAGACATACCAGTATTCGCTTCGTGTTGAGCGTCCGCTGAAATTTGTATAGTTCTTGAAGAAAAGCTTTAAAGCTCCCGTCATATCAACGTTTTTGGGGCTTTCGTCGCTCATATTGTATGAACCGGTATCATAAGGCATTCCATAGCCGCCTGAACCGTAGGAATTGTTCTGTTTATAGCCGCCTGCCTGACCGTAACCGCTAGGCTGTCCGTAGCTGTTTGACTGACCGTAGCCTGACTGTCCGTAAGCGTTGGACTGAGCATTGCTGCTGCCTGTCTGTCCGTAGCTATTTGACTGACCGTAGCCGGATTGTCCATAAGCATTAGTCTGAGCATTGCTGCTGCCTGTCTGTCCGTAACTGTTTGTCTGACCGTAGCTTGTCTGTCCATAAGAATTGGACTGAGCACTGCTGCTGCCTGTCTGTCCGTAGCTGTTTGTCTGACCGTAGCCGGTCGGCTGTCCGTAAGAATTGGACTGAGCATTGCTGCCGCCTGTCTGTCCATAGCTATTTGACTGTCCGTAGCTGTTAGACTGACCGTAGCCGGACTGTCCATAAGCATTAGTCTGAGCATTGCTGCTGCCTGTCTGTCCGTAGCTATTTGACTGACCGTAGCTGGACTGTCCATAAGTATTTGACTGGGCGTTGCTGCTGCCTGTCTGTCCGTAGCTATTTGACTGACCGTAGCTGGACTGTCCATAAGTATTTGACTGGGCGTTGCTGCTGCCTGTCTGTCCGTAACTGCTTGACTGACCGTAGCCGCTTGGCTGTCCGTAAGTATTTGACTGTGTGCCTGATGACGACGATGCCGCAGTCGGTATCGCAGCCATGGAAATATCGTCCATTGCCCCTGACGATGTTTCGAGAGAAGCACCGCAATTCTCACAGTACTTGTCTCCAGGCTTGTTTTCATAATTGCAGTATTTGCATTTCATGGTTTTCCTCCTTAATCATGATAGAATAATTCTATCAGAATTATGGTTTTTTGTCAATATATTTTTTGTAAATATAAACAAACATATATAAATAAAAAGCTCCCGGATAGGGGAGCTCCTACTTATTCGATCGTAACAGAGACCTTCTGGTCTTTCTTAGCTGCACCTGCACGCATGATCGTACGGAGAGCCTTTGCTATCCTGCCCTGTTTGCCTATAACTCGACCCATATCATCTGGAGCAACGTTAAGATGAAAAACTATAACGCCCTCCTCGTCGGGTGCGTCCTCGGTAATATTTATGGCAGTTTTATCTTCTACGAGACCTGCTGCGATGGCATAAAGTAAATCTTTCATTGTAAAAACCTCCGTAAAGCTGACGGACAGAGGCAGAGACGCTCAAGCCTCTCCTCTTCCATTTAGCTTATGATCAAAGAACTCCCTCTTTCTTGAGGATAGCCTTTACTGTGTCTGTAGGCTGAGCACCCTTTGCGATCCACTCCTTAGCCTTATCTGCGTCTATCTTAACAACAGAGGGCTCCTTTGTAGGATCATAGAAACCGATTTCCTCAACGAAACGACCGTCTCTGGGGTATCTTGCGTCAGCAACAACTACACGATAGAAAGGAGCCTTCTTAGCGCCCATTCTTCTGAGTCTGATCTTTACTGCCATTGTATTCACCTCCGTATTTGGAAATAATATATTCAAGCGGCGGGAGACCGCATTGAAAACACATCAGAAAGGCAGATTGCCGCCGCCCTTGCCTGTGAACTTGTCAAAGTTCATGCCTGCAAGGTTCTTTCTTGCCTTGCGAAGTGACATCTTGCCACCCTTGCCAGTAAACTTCTTCATTACAGACTGCATCTGCTCAAACTGCTTTAGAAGTCTGTTCACGTCCTCCACCTTTGTTCCCGAGCCATTTGCGATACGCTTTTTGCGGGAGGGATTGATGATAGAGGGCTTAGCTCTTTCAGCCTTCGTCATAGAGGTTATCATAGCCTCTACTCTTCCAAGCTGGCTCTCATCGATATCAGCGTCCTTGATTTTATCTCCAACTCCTGGGAGCATTCCGAGTATGGACTTCATTGATCCCATACGCTTTATCTGCTTCATCTGGTCGAGGAGGTCGTCCATATCGAACTTGTTCTCCTTGAACTTCTTTGTAAGCTTTTCGGCATCTTTCTGGGACATGACATTCTCAGCCTTTTCGATAAGGGTGAGCACATCGCCCATGCCAAGTATCCTCGAAGCCATTCTCTCGGGGTGGAACTGTTCGAAATCGTCGAGCTTTTCACCCATACCCACGAACTTGATAGGCTTGCCTGTAACGGAAAGTACGGACAGTGCCGCTCCGCCTCTTGTATCTGAATCGAGCTTTGACATGAGCACGCCTGTGATGCCTACGGCGTCGTCAAACGCCTTTGCAACGTTTACTGCGTCCTGACCTGTCATAGCGTCAACTACCAGCATTATCTCATCAGGCTGGGTCTCATTCTTGATGTTTACCAGCTCGTCCATGAGGGTCTCATCTATATGAAGACGACCTGCGGTATCTATGATAAGGATATCGTGACCGTAGTCCTTAGCGTAGGCAAGAGCCTTCTTTGCAATGATGACAGGATCTGTCTGACCCATTTCAAAGACCTTTACATCAGCCTTTGCACCAACTACTTGTAACTGATTTATAGCGGCAGGACGATATATATCGCAGGCTGCTAACAGGGGACGGTGCCCCTCTTTTTTGAGCAGCTTCGCAAGCTTTGCGGCATGGGTGGTCTTACCTGAACCCTGCAAACCGCACATCATAACTACCGTTGGCGGCTTTGAAGCCATATTTATACGGGCGTTGCTATTGCCCATGAGAGCTACTAGCTCATCGTTAACTATCTTTATTACCTGTTGAGCAGGAGTAAGGCTGGAAAGCACTTCTTCGCCCACAGCACGCTCCGTAACATTCTTTACGAAGTCCTTTACTACCTTATAGCTTACGTCGGCTTCAAGGAGTGCAAGTCGGACCTCGCGCATAGCCTCTTTAACATCGGACTCTGTGAGCTTTCCTCTTGATTTAAGTTTTTTGAAGACGTTGTTAAGTTTTTCGGAAAGTCCCTCGAATGCCATTGTTAAGCCTCCTGTTTATGGAATAGGCAGACAGCTCACAGGAGCTCCCTCACCTTTTTTATATCTTCTGTTATTTCTTTTTTTATGTCCTCGTCGGTGATATGCTCAGCGGAAGACTCTATCATGCCGAAGTATACCCGCATTTTGTCGAGCCTTTCAGCGAAACCGAGCTTTTCCTCGTAGTTGAGTAGTATATCCTCTGTACGCTTTATTATACTGCGCACTGCCTGTCTTGTGATATCCAGCGGCTGACCTATCTCCGCAAGAGAAAGGTCCTCGCAGTAATACATCTCCATTATGCTGCGCTGATGCTCTGTTAGCAAGTCTCCGTAGCAGTCAAGGAGCATTACAAATTTCAGTTCCTTAGCCATTTTTCGCGTACCTCATCAGGGTGTAATGCAAAATCACTTTACACATTATACTATACTTTTTCCCTTTTGTCAATAGGAAAATACGAAAAAATTTCAGAGCCGCCCTTACAGACAGCGCTGAGCTTATCCCTCTAGCTGAGAATAGGTTATGCTGAGAAAATCGACAACACCATCCGGATCGAGATCCACCGTAAGGGAATGGGCTCTTTCTATGCCGTTTGCGTCAGCTCCGTTAAGAATACCATAGTTATAGCAGTGCATGAAGGGTTCCTGCATATATTGCTCGTCATCAGGCTTGCCGAGAAGCCTTTCAACGTCCGCAGCCGTGGACACAAAAGGCACTATACCGTAGATATCGCAGTCGCTGGAATGTACGGAAATGCTGTATATCAAGCTTTCAGCCTCCGCTCCGGTATAGCAGTTCTCCAGCGAGGCAGTACCCATTTCAACACCCTTATAGTACAACTTTGCGTAGCCGCTGCCCTCTTTCAAACCATATTCCTTTCTGTTGTATAGGCGGTACTCCCAACCTTCACCAAGGGCTGAAAGCTTCACCGGCATGTTGAAATGCTGCCCCTTAATATTTATATTGCTTCTGACAGCTTCTACGTCGAACACTCCGTCCTCCACAGTATATGGCTCCACTGTAGGCGGCACCTCCACCGCCGGTCTGTTCACAGGGATGGGCTCCTTCTTTTCAAGACAACCCACAGCCATGAGCATTGCAACGCAAAGCAACAGCATGTATAGCTTTTTCATATCATTTCTCCTGAGATCACGCTTTTATGCCAATTTTTTCGCCGTACTTAACGACGGTCTCTATATTCTCCGCTGAATTCCTCAGTATATCAATGTCCGGAACTATCCTGCCCTTTTCAAAGAGCAGCACTACTGTGGATCCGCCAAACTCGAATTTTCCCTTTTCATCACCTCTCCTGAAGGAGCTCTTTCCGTGAAGGTTCACTATCCTGCCCACCAGCATAGCTCCCACCTCTATCTGCGCAACATCGCCGAAATTCTCGGTATGGAGCACGGTATACTCCCTGCTATTGCGCTTATAGATATTGTATCTTTCAAGGGCTATGGGATTGACCGTGTGAAGTTCTCCAGGGATAAAGGTATTTTCGCTTTTCACTCCGTTGTCTATATAGCAGTATCGGTGATAGTCGTTCACCTCAAGGCGGAATATGCAGCAGTATCCTCCGCAGAAGCGCTTGGCAAGGAACTCGTTGATGAGCAGGTCGGATACCCGGTAACGGGAGCCCTTTATGCAGAAAAAGCTCCTGCTGCTTATCTTGTGAACGGTCAGCTTCGAGTCACAGGGGCTTATAAGATGCTCTGGGACGGTATCTACGGGACGTTTTCCAGGCTTTATCCTTCGGGTGAAGAAGTCGTTATAAGAATTTATCCCCTTCATGATGTACTCCGACGTATCTATACCACTTTTCTTTATAAAAGGCTTTATCAGTGGCTTTGAAAGCGTCGAATCCATGAAGCATCCGGCTGCCCGTGAGACCGCAGGAGCAGTCAGTGCTTTCAGCAGAGCCCTTCCAGTTACACTCCCGTAAAGCCTTTTCAGCAGCCTGTTCTGTTTTTCGTTAGATACCACGACCTGACCTGTTCTTGTCTTTATCATATCAAGCTCCTTGTTTTACGATATATATTGGATATCAGAGGCGTGCGTTGGCAAGCATGAGCTTTATTCGGTTCTCCTGATTTACTCTTGTTGCACCAGGGTCATAGTCTATTGCGACTATATTTGCATTGGGGTTGTCCTGCTTTATGGCTCTTGACATGCCCTTTGCAACTATATGGTTCGGCAGGCAGCCGAAGGGCTGGGTGCAGATTATGTTCTCGACACCGGACTTTGCAAGAGCTGCCATTTCAGCTGGTATCAGCCAGCCCTCGCCCATTACTACACCCTGGTTTATGTACTTGTCTGCAAGCTTTCTAAGGTGCTCGAAATCGTGGAGTGGCTCAAAGCTCCCTTGCTCCTTCATGACATTGATGAGCTCCTTCTGCTTTGCATATATAAGCTCGTAGCCTATCTTATTGAATATGGAACGCTTTGTGGTATGGTCGTATATCTTCGCGTCGTTGAATGTTCCTGCAGCGCAGTACATCACAAACTCCAACAAGGACGGCACCACCGGCTCGCAGCCCTCTGAAATGAGAAAATCTTCTAGATGATTGTTTGCGAGGGGAGAATATTTTACGTATATCTCTCCCACTATACCAACCCTAATCTTCTTTTCGCTGCTAAGAGGGATAGATGCGAAATCGTCCAGTATATCTCTATATATCTTCTTGGTTTTCAAAAACATCCTGCTGCCCTTAAGAAAAATATTGCACAATCTCCTGTGCCATTTGTCCAGCATTTTCTTTGAATCACCCTTGTTTAGCTCATAGGCTCTGCACTTGTTGTAGCAGGTCATGAGAAGGTCGCCATAGAGCACGGCGTACAGCATTTTTAGGAACATGGGTGCTGTTATCCTGAAAGCGCTATCCTTTTCAAGTCCGCTGAAATTGAGAGATACCACGGGTATCTGGGGATAGTTCTTTGCCACAGCCTTTCTCAGCAGGTGGATATAGTTCGAGGCACGGCAGCCGCCGCCTGTCTGTGTGATGAGAAGGGCCGTCCTGTCGGGATCGTACTTTCCGCTTTTCAGTGCATCCATGAACTGTCCTATTACCAGCAGGGCAGGATAGCAGGCGTCGTTGTGTACGTTTTTAAGACCTTCGTCAACTACGGCTCGTGAATCGTTCCGCAGCAGCTCCAGCTTATAGCCCTTGGCTTCAAATATGGCTATGAGCATCTTGAAGTGTATGGGCAGCATATCGGGAACGAGGATAGTATGTGTCTTTATCATATCCTCGGTAAACTTTGCATATTCGGGCATAGTGACCTCCGTATAATAAATGCTTGGAGCCTGCGGTATCACACAGGCTGCACCTCGCGCTTTCTGACAGGCTTTTTCTCTGTCTGCTCCATAGCGGCAACAAGGCTCCTAAGTCTTATCCTTGCTGCGCCGAGGTTGTTTATCTCGTCTATTTTGAGCTGTGTATAGAGCTTTCCGCGACTTTCCAGTATATGTCTTACCTCGTCGCCAGTGACGGCGTCTATTCCACAGCCGAAGGATACCAGCTGTATGAGCTGCATATCAGGCTGAGTAGTAACGTACTTCGCCGCGCGGTAAAGACGTGAATGATAGGTCCACTGATTGAGCACGCCCAGCTTCGGTGTCTCCGCAAGACTTGCGATGCTGTCCTCGGTTATGACCGCCATGCCGAGACTTGACACGAGCTTGTGTATTCCGTGGTTTATCTCCTTGTCGATGTGGTATGGTCTGCCGGCGATGACTATTATCTTCCTGCCCTCAGCTCTTGCCTGATTTATTATCTCCATCGCCTTGCGGGTCACGGTATTGTGATAGGCCTCAAGGGCTTCGTAAGCTCTGTCCACAGCCTCCGGGAGCCTTCCCTTTATATTGTACCTGCCCAGAGCCTGTCCCAGTACCTTTATGACGTTCTTTCTGATATTGAGGTCAAGGTAGGGGTGTACGAAATTGTCATCGCAGAGCCTCGGATTATTGGCTTTGAGTAGCTCCGGATAATAGGCAACCACAGGGCAGTTGAAGTGGTTGTCACTGCCGCCCTCGTCAAGGTTGTAACTCATGCAGGGATAGAATATGAAATCCGCCCCCTTATCGAGAAGGTTCTCAATATGTCCGTGAGCGAGCTTTGCGGGGTAGCATACTGTATCCGAGGGTATGGTGTGCTGTCCGAGGTAGTACATATCACGGGAGCTCTCGTCGGAAATGACCGTCCTGAAACCTAGGGTAGTGAATAGCGTATGCCAGAAAGGCAGCTGCTCATAGAAGCCCAGCGCAAGAGGAAGTCCCACTGTTGCGCGGAAGCGCTTGGGCTGGTGGGTCTTTACAGTATTGAGTATACTGTCGTATTTGAACTCGTAGAGATTCGGCACCTTGTTTTTGTTAACTGCTCCGCTGCCCTTTTCACAGCGGTTTCCGGAAATAAACTTCCGTCCCTGACCGAAGCTTATTATGTTCAGCTGGCAGTGCGCGGTACAGCCTCCGCAATTCACAGAACGAGAATTATATGCAAAGTTTTCCAGCTCCTCTGCGGAAATGAGCTTTGAGGGCTCTCCGTCAGCTCTCTCCTTTGCGTAGAGGGCACAGCCGAAAGCTCCCATAAGTCCGGAAATAGCGGGACGGATAACGTTTCTGCCCAGTTCCTTCTCAAAGGAGCGGAGAACTGCGTCGTTGAGAAAGGTACCGCCCTGTACTACTATATTCTTTCCGAGATCGTCGGGAGAATTTGCGCGTATTACTTTATATATGGCGTTCTTGATGATAGATGAGGACAGTCCCGCGGAGATGTCCTCAACGGTAGCGCCGTCCTTCTGTGCCTGCTTTACGGAGCTGTTCATGAATACGGTACAGCGCGAGCCGAGATCGACAGGGTGCTCCGCAAACAGTCCCAGCTGCGAGAATTCGGCGATATCGTATCCGAGAGCCATTGCGAAGGTCTGTATGAAGGAGCCGCAGCCCGATGAACAAGCCTCGTTGAGCATTATGCTGTCTATGCTTTGATTTTTTATCTTGAAGCACTTTATGTCCTGTCCGCCGATATCAATTATGAAGTCAACATCGGGGCAGAAGTAAGCCGCAGCCTTGAAATGGGCAACTGTTTCAACTATACCGTGGTCTATGGAAAGACCTGCCTTTATGAGATCCTCGCCATAGCCGGTAACAGCCGAGCCCTTTATGGTGATGCCGGGGTTCATCTCGGAGTATATCTTCTTCACCTGATTGGCTATCTTGTCGAGAGGCTGTCCCTGATTCGAGGAATAATGGTGGTAGAGCATACGTCCGTCATCGGTTATGAGCACAAGCTTCGTGGTAGTAGAGCCTGCGTCGATGCCGAGGTATGCGTCACCGGTGTATGTACGAAGATCGGCGTATTTCAAGTCGAACTTCTTGTGCCTGTCTATGAAGCCCTCATACTCTGCCTGAGAGTTGAAAAGGGGCTCTCCAGTTACTATATCGTCGGAAGCCTTGGCGTTCTGTATCTTTTCGATAATGTCGTCTATAGCGAAGGCGTCCTCAGCTGTAGCCGCATATACAGCGCAGCCGTAAGCCACGAATACAGAAGCCTCCTGCGGAAATATCGCATTGCTGCCGTCAAGTCCGAGAGTTTTTACGAAAGCCTTTTTAAGTCCGTTCAAGAAGAACAGAGGACCGCCAAGGAAAAGTACCTTTCCCTCGATAGTACGTCCCTGAGCAAGTCCGGAAACGGTCTGATCGACCACTGCCTGAAAGATACTTGCGGCAATGTCCTCACGCCTTGCTCCCTGATTGAGAAGGGGCTGTATATCCGATTTTGCGAATACTCCGCAGCGCGAAGCTATGGGGTATACCTTCTGGGCGTGGAGGGACAGTTCGTCCAGCTCGTCGGCAGTAATGCCGAGAAGGGTAGCCATCTGGTCTATAAAAGCTCCCGTGCCGCCTGCACAGGTGCCGTTCATACGCTGTTCAACGCCGCCTGTGAGGAATATGATCTTTGCGTCCTCGCCGCCAAGCTCTATAACTGCGTCAGCGTCGGGCTGCTTCTCCTTTACGGCAAGAAAAGCTGCGTGTACCTCCTGCACGAAGGGTATGCCTGCAGAATTGGCAAGTCCGAGACCTGCCGAGCCTGTTATGCAGACAGTGAACTCCTCGTCGGGATAGTCCGCCTGTATTATTTTAAGCTGATCCGTGACGGTCTCCTTTACCTTTGAAAGGTGGCGCTGATACTTTGAATAGAGTATCTCCCCGTCGGCGTCGGTTATTACTGTTTTTACAGTGGTCGAGCCCACATCTATGCCGAGAGAATATTTATTTGACATTTTACACCTCAGTAGAAGTAATCATACAGCGGATACCTGTGTTCCGCCGACATCTTATTATTATACCATTTTTATATATAATTGTAAAGTGTATTTTCGCAGTTATTCTGCGCAGCAGTTGAAGATGTGCGGAGAATGTGATATAATTAGCGTATATTCGGTACTTATCAAGTATAGCACGAAAGGTCTGCAATGTCAATTTGAAAATTTTTCTGATTTTCTGTAACGAACGGACTTTTTCTGCAACTAATATATGAACGTTCAGAAAGGAGGCGGTGTCGTGTCGTCGGATATGGAGCAATACTACAGGGAAAACGGCAGAAAGGTGTTCCTGTATCTCATGACCCTCTGCGGCAATGCCGATACCGCCGAGGAGCTCACTCAGGAGACCTTTTACCGTGCTCTGCGGTCGCTTAAAAAGTATAAGGGAGACAGCTCCGTATACACATGGCTGTGCAGTATCGCGCGGAACGCATGGCTTGAGGAGCTCCGCAAACGCAGGAAGCATACAGGCGAGGAGATAACAGAGCTTGTCGAGGACACCTCTCCACGTCCCGACGAGGAAGCGGAGAGCGAGGACAGCCGTATCCGCCTGCTGAAAAGGATACACTCCCTGCCGGAGACGGAAAAGGAGATAATACTGCTCCGGGCTTCGCAGGAGCTGAGCTTCCAGGAAATAGGGGAGATATTCGGGAAGTCCGAAAACTGGGCTCGTGTGACCTACTACCGCGCCAAGCAGAAATTAGCCGATAGCCGTTAGCCTGTAGGGATGCGCATTGCGCGTCCGACATGAAATTTGCTTTTCGGACGACCAATGGTCGTCCCTACAATGAAAGGAGTGATATTATGAAATGCAATATCGTGAGAGACCTTTTGCCGCTGTACTGCGACAAGCTGACATCTCAGGACAGCAACGAGGAGATAGAAAAGCACCTCCATGAGTGCGAGGAGTGCAGTGCTGTCTTTGAGAGCATGAAACAAAAGGAAGATGATATAAATATCCCCGATAAGGACGTAAAACCGCTGAAAAAAGCAAAAAAGCGCTTCATACTGAGGGCTTTTGCAATTTTTTTCGGCACAGCCGCCGTGTTGTTCGGAATATTCATGTTCGTATTCTGGGGACTTATCCCCATAAGCTCGGATAAGCTGCATTATACCGTGGAAGCAAGGGAAGTCAGATCATACACCGCAAAAAGCGATGAACTTGACGAAAACGGCGAATATATCATGGAACACCGCACAGAATTCGGCGACGATTTCTACCCTATTCCCGACGGTGTAAAAGTCAAGACAGAACATTGGATTAATTTTGAATTTGAGGGCGATTGCAGCTGCACAAATGAGCGCGATGACATAAAATATGAATATTTCGTCAATGATGAGGGCGTAAATGACATGATACTTCATGAGGATCTATGGATATATCCTGTTGTCAAGCTGCCCTTTGACGACCGCGGGGAGTACCCGAATCAGTATTCATGGGGCACAAACAACGTAAAAGAGGGGGCGACACTGACTATCCATTACCGTGACAAGACCGAAACTATCGACCTTTATCAGCTATGGCTCGACAATGTCGATAAATAACACCATTCAGGACGGCTTTATGCCGTCCTTTTTTGCGGTAATGTGTAGGGACGACTAGTTGTCGTCCCTACAGGTTAATAGCTAACTTAGTGTAAAATTTATGTGGGCATGACGGAAAGGGTAAGCGGTTTATGCCGCGAAAGCCGGTTGACAACGAGGAGGCGATGAGATAGGCTGGATGCCAGGCAGCACCATTTAATTTAAAGGGGGGCTGCCTCGGCTGACA
>JAGCWY010000036.1 GCA_017961625.1 Ruminococcus sp.
GATCTCAACTCGTTCTTCCTGTGTTGTTTTCCTGCCTTTTTTCATGGTAATTCCTCTTTCTGAGCGTCTACGCTCCCTAAAGTCTTTACCATTATTATAGCACTTTATCCACTGAATGAGAAGATTATTATCGGTAATATGATATTTTTTACATATATCCAATTGACTTCCTTTTCCTGCCAGATATTCCTGAACTGCTGCCAATTTTGTTTCAACTGTATATTTTCTATTTACAGGTCGAATTTTTATTGATTCTATTCCTTCTGTCTGGGCACGGCCAACAAGCACGCGTAATAGTTTGTGATCTACCCCATATTTCCTTGCAATCGAACGATAGCTACCTTCTCCATTTATGTATTCTTGCACCGCCGAAATCCGTTCTTCATCCGTTAGTTTACTTCGTCTTGACATAAAATTACCCCCTTAGAGTTTTCACACTTTTTGTTTTTTCGTGTGTCCACTCTAAGGGGAGTATATCACTCTGCCGGGGATATTTTTTTGCTAATTTCAGCAATGAGAAGAAGTGAGGCTAAAAGCAACTATAATTAATAAATTTATCTTAATGGTTCTTTAAAAACAGTGCTGGATCAGAAGAAATAATATTATGTAGATTAAGGCACTGATATTACGTACAGTATTATCAATTAACTGGGATAATATTTTTATATATAAATATATACGCTTGGGAAAATTGGTTGTTAATTTTTGGGATAAAGAATGTTCATATTTAGTTGTAAATAATAACAAATAGTAAGGTTTATATTTGTTTTATACTACGAAATACACCTCCTCATGCCTAAAAAACCTTCAAACTAATTGACAAAAATTTTTGCTGAATATATAATAATTTATGTAACATTTACATTAGCAATTGAAATGCAGATCTTAGTGATAACATTTACTATTTACATTGAAAATATCTCATATCTGAATTATAAATATTATTAAATATAAAAGGGGGTGATGTTCCTTGAAAATTAGAAAAACAGGCGATTTGCGAAACAGAGTCTTATCATTTATGTCTGCAGCCATTATAAGCGTCAGTACAATGCCTGTTGTGCCATATTCCACAGCGGAGGCAGTTAAGAGTGCAAACGTAAAGAGTTCAGTTAATTTCCCAGAAGTCGCTGTCAATCCAGAAGATTCTGCAAAGCTCAACCATGACGATACACTTGTGGATAACGGTGACGGAACATATACCTTTACATCAAAGATAACTGCTGATTATTCCTTCTCGGATATAAGTGAAAGTCGTCTGAAAAGTACGGACGGTGTGTATCCGCTTGATAAAGCAGGAACCTACCTCATAGAACTCTGGGGCGGTGACGGCGGAGACGGCGGCGAATTTTTCCCCTTAAGCTTTCTCGGAGGTGCAGGCGGAAGCGGAGGCTTCGTTTACGGAACTCTTACGGTTTCGCAGGCAGATGTCGGCAAGAAAAAGCTCGTATATGAAATAGGAAGTAAGGGCGAAAGCGAAACAAGAAGCATTACCGGCGGAGGAACAAACGGTACTGGCGGCGGTGCAGGAGATATCGCTATTTTCTCAGTCGGAGCAGGCGGCGGTCACTCGGCAGTGTATTTGGTCGATAGTGAGCCTGATGATACATTGACTGATATTGAAAAGAACGACCCCTCCAAGGTACTTATGATTGCAGGCGGAGGCGGCGGAGGCGGCGCAGGAGCTTCACTTCACAGCCTCAACTTCCTGAGTACGATATTCGGCGGCGAGGGTAAGGCAAACGGCGGTGACGGCGGATATAACTATAACGGCGTTCTCTCTGATACCCCGAGTATCGGCAATTTCGATAAAAACGGTACGAATTCAAACTATGTAGGTAAATACTATGCTGGTAAAAACGGTTCAACATCGGGTACAAAGGGTGCTTATGCCGGACAAGGCGGAACCGACAAGCCCGGTGAAGTAGTAAAGTCCTTCATTGGTATACTTGAAAACGATAATTATGCTAACGACTGGCAACAGATATACCACCCTGAGCTTGCACGAGGCGTTGGAGGTGCAGGTAACTTCCGAGGCGGCGGCGGAGGAGCAGGATTCGCAGGAGCTACAGGAGGTTTCCAGAACGAGCCAATTGACGGAAGAAATGTCGGCGGAGGCGGCGGCGGTTCTTCGTATATCGCAGCAGGCGAGAGCGAGGGCGGTTTTACGGGCTTTACTCCGAATGATATGCCGACAGGTGATCAGGCGAAGTATTTCGTTGACAGAACAGGCAACGACAACAAGGCCGTCGGCGGAGCGGTAGTTATCAGATATATGCCGACCGGCGCGGATTACAGCTATCTTGAAGATGTTACTGTCAGCGGTAAAGTTTCAAATGACTTTGTGATCGACTCTTTTGAATGTTCAAACAGTGTATATAATGACACAACGAAAAAATTTGATACTACTCCGATCACTGATATAACACCTGATAACAGCAAGCCTAATGAAATAAGCTTCTCAGGCTCTGTTGCACCTGTCGGAAGCGGTATCAGACAGGGACAGGAGCAGGATTATCTCACGATAACTCTTAAGCTCAGACCGACAACTGTTTTTAATGGCGGCAACGATGTCCCGATATTTACTTATGACGCAAATAACATGGCGTTTGACTGTACATCGGGCACGAAAACCTGTAAGTTCATGGAGAGCGGTACAGCTTCGAGGGATTTCAGCGTTTCACACGTAAATGTGCCGTATAGCTACCCGGTGCCGACAAAGAGTATAGAACGTAATGTCGATGAAGCTTATGCAAAAACTGATCTTATAGACAGTACCGTGATCGCAGGTTATGCAGTAGATTCAAGATTTACAAATCCATTCCCGGATCCTGTTGCTGACATACCTGATTTTATCGCTAATACAACTAAAGGCATACATAAATTTAATGTAGAGCTTTATGTGAAACCCAAAACCTTAGGTGTTAATTCTGTTGGAGAGGCAAATGCATATCCTACAACTACGCTGGAAGGTAAATCCGTGGCGAATGTTGTTAATGCCGGCAGAATAAAGGTTGATGATTATTGGATAGTACCTAAGAAAAAACTTGAATTTACGGACGATAAATATAACCTTTCGCTTAATATGGAAATAGATTTAGATGAAAGAGAAGTATTTAAATCGTTTGTTGGAACAAGTACAGTTACAGACTATCCGAATGATACGCAATCTGAATTGGGAACAGAATACACAGGAACATTGGAAAAAGGCTATTATTTTATTGAAGTTTGGGGAGCTGACGGTGGAAATAGCGGAATTTATAATGGTTTAACAGGCACATTCCCTTCACACAAAGGTGGTAATGGAGCGCATGAATATGGTTTTATAAAGATTGATGATAATAATACACCATATACATTATCGCTTGGAGAAAAAGGCAGCAGAGGATTAGATAAAGCATGGGGTACAGATTATAAAACAGATTTTGGTAATGCAAATTCTAATTCGCGTAAAGAAGGTACAGGCGGAACTGGCGGTGAAACTGTATTTACAATAGGAAATACTTTATCGCCAATTTTAAAAATTGTTTCGAATGGCGGAACAGGAGGTAAACCTTCTTACAGATCTTTATCAACCGGAGATAATGGTGAAGATGGTGTTGATGGCACAGCAACAACAACAGGTTCAAAATCATTAAGTAGTTCTTTGAATGTTGATGCTATTGACAATAACAGTTATACAGCTATTTCACGTATTGCAAATAGTGGTGATGACGATAGCACAGTTGAAAATGGAGCAATACGGATTACAAAGCTTGCAGTAAAACCGGGAATAGTTGATAATTCCGGCATCACATATTATGCTGATACAGTTGCGTTATCCACAGCGATAAGTAATAGAAAAACGCCTTATATAGGTTATCTGACAGACGGATTTACTGTTACAGAGGATTATTCACAGTATTTTACCTTTGATAGTGCAACTGCTAATAATTGTACCATAGAGGAAGTAACACCTGCTGAAAGCCAAAAAATAAAGTATAAACTAAAGCTTTCTTCAACAGATGCAGAAACAGCGCTGAATGTTGAATTTGAAGAATATACCGGCTCAATATCTGAATATCAAAGCGAAATAGCAAGTGATGTATACAATCCACCTTTATCTTTAACCACTTATTATTACTCTATAAGTATCCCTAATATTGGTATTACAGCTAAATATGTATCTAAAACCGGCTTCCTCGGCGGTAATGATGTACCGCTGCTGAATGTCAAAACACTTGATGAGATTGCCGAATATTCGGGCGGTGATGCGACATATATGTCTGATGCTACGGGTACGGAAGTTTATATCAGTCACTCGTATACGACAGGTGACTCGGATGACGATACGGGCTATGTACCGCGAAACAACGCTACCGACTGGGCAAATGTGGTAATTGATGAAACCGCTTTCAGTGTTAAGGACGATCTGTCCGGTAAAAAGATAATCGTTCCCTATAATTCGGCAATAGACCCGAATGACATTCCGGAATGCTTTGATTATGACGATTCGCCTAATCCGGACTGGATAGATGATTTCGTTACTTTTACAAGTGTTCCGGCAGATACCACGAAAAAATATACCGAAGACGGTATATGCTCGGTAGTCGGAAAGCTCGAACCGGTCAGCGCCCCGGCGGAAAAGGCTATAGTTATCCCGTCTGTTTCGGAGGTCAAGAAGAGCGCTCAGATACCTGTTAAGATAAGATATACGGTCACGAAGGAACTGAATCATATCGTGCAGAATGACGAGGCGCAGGGTGTCACCATTGCAGAATCCGGTTCTGCTCTGAGCAGCGGCGGCGATGATAAATTCATTCTTGATGAAATGACTGGCGATTATGTGCTAAAACTTGAAGCCGCAGACGAATATGATCTTCCCGGCAGTGATCCGGATTATCCTATTGAAGATCATGTCCATGTCTATTACGACGACGGCGACGATGAAACTGTTGACGTAGAGGTCACGTCGGCTGATATCGCAAAGAAGGACGGATATATCACGATAACGATACCTGCCAGCGCCTTTACTCAAAACCTGAGGATCGAGGCAGAGGGCGTACCTCAGACTCCGCATTATGTTCACTATATGTACGCTTTCTACGATAAGACTGCCCAGCGCGTATTGACTAAGGAGTCGGTACAGCAGGAATCAGGACATGATAAGGTTTATCACAGCGGAGATACGATAGTTGAGAGTTATCCGTTCATGCCGGATTACAGCACAGATCCCACTGAGTTCCCGACCGGCTATGACAATTATGACTGGGACTGGCCTATCGAAAAGGATAACAGCGGCAATTATGTAATGGGCGATACCGATATCTATGTTGTCGGTACCTACAGACCTGTTACGTATAAAATCAGGATAACCTATGAATCGGATAACGCTCCGGATACTGATTTTGATACCGCTATCGGCGGTGTGGGAAATAAGGAATACACTTCACCTGACAGAACAGAGTATCATGATGATACGAATACCTTTGACATCGCTCTGACAGCAGGTACGGAGTTCTACAGGAAATCACCTGAGGTAAGCGGTTATTATCCGGACAGACCGGTCATAGCGTTTACTGTGGACGATGATTTTATCAATAATATCGAAAGCGGTACTAATCCTTTGGCGGCTATCGCTGATTCTCAGATAATCAGCGGCGGAATTGACGGGCATAAAGCTGTTGAGGTCCCTGTTAAATACACGAAGCTTGCAGCAGGTGAGAATCTTATCATCAACTTTGTCAAGTGTGATATCAAAGGAAATCCGACTGGTAACAGCTCAAGCAGTGCATTTGTGATTGATGGAGCATACGATGAACACACAACAGCTATAGAAAATGCTGTCAATGCCGTATTAGGTTCGGAAAACGAGATATACCTGCGTACAAAGCTGGTGGAAGACAGTGAGACGCATATAAAAAAGGAAACCGTTTTTGATGAGGTCAAGGGTAATTCAAGCGAAGGACTGACAACGTTCAACGTTTATTACAGACCGAAGCTACAGACTGTTACGGTCAAGTTCTATGATAAACTCGGTGACACCGAAACCGTAGCCACAAAGACCTGTGTTATCGGCAGGGAATACGGCTATAACGCAGATACTCAGATATATGACTCAATGCCGAGAGCTGTGAGAAGCAATGAACGTCTTATCGGCTGGCAGACAGAAGACGGAGAATGGGTCACAGAGGAGAGCATGGTCGAAGGTGCAGACGGCGATATTATCAAGCTTTATGGCGTATGGGAACCGTTGGATAATATTATCAACGTAGATTACAAGTATGCGTATAGCATTGATACTAATGTAGCTGATCCTAAAACTCCCGGAGCCGATATACCTGATAAAGAGTTTGACGATCCTCCCATAAGGTCAACAATAGTAAAATATGGTATGTCGTATACGATACCGGTTCCCACAACTCTGACAGAATCAAGCTATAAAGCAGATAAAACTGCGGTTAGCGGAGTTGCTTTTGGAACAAAAACGGAAGAGGTTCTTTATTCCAATAATTCCAATACGACGCCATCGGTAACTCTTACGGTAAACATTTACAGTAATATGTACGAAGGCGGCACAATAGACAACAGTACGCCAAAGCTCACAGGGGGTACATTCGAGCTTTGGGATACGGAAGGAAATCGGGTAGGTCCTGCGAAGAAAAACACCGACGGTTCAGTATCATGGACTGATCTCGATTCTGGAATTACTGCTAGCGGCGACTACATAATCAAATGTATTGACCCGCCGGCTGGTTTCGGAACGGCTGAAAAAGAAGTTACATTAGTACTGAGCGGCTCCAGTGAGTACACAGTGAATATCTTCCTTGACAAATTCCCGTTCCCGCTGCCTTTTGCAGGCGGCAAACCGCTTACGGGATATACTGTAGGCGGACTATCAACAATGTTACTTGCTGCTTTTCTGTTGTTCTTGTATGTCAGCAGTAAATCAGAAGAAGAAAAAGAAAATGAATAAATTCAGGAGGTTGTATTATGAAAAAAATGATCAAGAAGACGTCAGCTTTAGCTATATCAGCGTTTATGCTGGCACAGTACATTCCGTTTACTGCGGTTGCAGCGGCTTATACTCCCGGCGCCGGAGCAAACTCGATCGTTATCCACAGCTATACTATTGGCAGTGATATTTATGAAGCTCAGAAAACTACCGGTGCAAATCCTACAGGAACAACATCTGATGCTTCAAAGGTCCCCGATTCTGCTACTGCAAACAGCGGCGTAACATACGAGATCTTCAGTGCCACCGGCACTAATTATGCAACAAAAACATCGTTAGGTGAACTTACTACAGATACAAACGGTGAATTAACATTCGCCGGACTTCCTGACGGAGTTTACTGGATAAATCCGACATTTGCCGATACCAATTCTGCATTTGACAATGCAGATGCATTCTATGTACAGGTTCCAGGCACATCAAACACCGTTCATGTTTATCCCAAGAATACTGATAATGATTTTGATGATCCAACATCAGTTAACGGTAAAAAGCATACGGTTATTCTTACAAAGAAAGATGCAAAAACAGGTAATACGATAACTGCATCAGCTGCTACATTCAAAGTTTACTTCAAAAACGCTCTTGGCAAATGGGAAGCAGCAACTCCTGCTTCAACATATACAACCGACGAAAACGGTCAGTTAAAAATAACAGGTCTTCCTATCGGTCAGTATTACTTTGTTGAGCAATCCGCTCCAGCAGGTTATCTGCTTGATCAGACACCTCAGGAATTCAACATTACAGGTGTTACTGATGCAGAAGTAACTGTTGATTTTAAAAATGATCCGGAGCTTAAGGTTGGCAAGGTCATCGCATCTGACGGTGGAGGTCATACATATAACTGGACTATCACCGCTGATCTGCCGGCTGACAAAGCAAACCTTTCAAGCTATACTATAACTGATAAATTTAAAGGAATAACAATTACAGGTGTTACTATTGATGGATTAGATATTAATAATGAAGATTTTGAAGCAGCTTTAAAAACAGGTTCAACAGACGAGTATGTTATAAATATTAAAACCAATGGTCTTAATAAAATAAAGGATTCGACTAACAATGATTTTAAAAATGCAACTGCTCTTAACATTAAAGTTTCTTCAACGCTGAATAACTCCGATCTTACATCTTCATCTTATGCAACAGGCGAAGGTGCCGCATACAATATGGCTCAGATCAGCTATACATACGGTTATGATGATACAGGTAAAGAACCTGTTCTTCCCGATGATCCTGAAGATCCTGTATCAATAACAGAGCCGTCACCATTACCTGATCCTTCCGATCCTAGTGACCCTGATACACCCGATCCTGATGATCCAAGCGATCCCACGACGCCTATTGAAGTAATAAAGCCTTGTACATTCTATATTTCAAACCGTGCTGCTTCGGTTTCAGGTGATGAGCTTGAAGATGGTAAATATGATGTTTCTAACGGAAGTGAATATGATGATACAACTAACGCTTATGCAGGCGATCTTACAGTTGTTACCAACTTAGCTCCCGGTCCATACACTATTAAGCAGCTCGGAACTGAAAGCGGATATCAAATAGATACAGAAATAAAGAATGTCTATATTAGCAAGGACGGTAATATCTATGAATATACCCCTGCTTCAGGAGAAAGTCCTGCTGTAATTGGTGATGCTATAGCAAATAATACTGTAATATTTGTTAATAATGAGGCAACGACTGATTTTAGCCTCCCATTCACCGGTACAACAGCAACAATAATCTTCTCTATCACCGGTATTCTCCTCATGGCAGGAACTGGCTTCCTCATCTTCATACTTCTCAAGAAGAAGGACGACGAGGAAGAAGAGCAGGAAAACAACTGATCTGAGATATCTTTATAAAGCATTATAAACTCCTCTCTTATGCTTTTTCTTAGATACTCCTCGGTTTATTCAACAGGAGGTGCCGCTTTAACGAGCGGCACTTATCCTTAGGAGTGATCCCACAATTGAAAAAAATCAATAAGAAGCAAAAACGGCGTATACTGATAATACTGCTCATTCTCCTTTTTCTGGCAGGCTTCATAGTTTTTATGTATCCTCTTATCAGCAAGATCATGATAAGAAGACAGGTAAATGATAATATTCAGATTTTCGAGGAAGAGCGTGACAAGTTCATTGAGGAGGCTATCAACGACGGCAAGCTCCCCTCCGGCGGCAGTATTCCCATAGATGACGAGGGCAAGCCGGCACCATACCTGAGGATACTCGATACCTTAGAGCCCGAGGAGGAGCAGGCTTACCTCGATAAGCTGTATCAGTACATGAAGAAGCGCAACAGGGAGCTCTTTGAGACCGGTCAGAAATCGCTGAACAGCTCCAATTCCTACCAGTTCTCCGAGATAGACCTGAGAGTCTACGGTATCAACACCGACAGCGTCGGAACCCTTGAAATAGACAGGCTCGGCTTGAAGCTGTCGATATTTCTCGGAGCCAACGACGCTAATATGACAGCAGGTTGCGGGCATCTTACGAATACCTCCTATCCTATCGGCGGAGTGAACACCAACTGCGTAATAGCTGTTCACCGTGGGCTGGGCGGTTCGGATTTTCTCCGCTATGTTGAGAAGCTGGAGACCGGCGACATCATAAGAGTGCAGAACTTCTGGTACACCCTTGAATACAAGGTAGTCAGGGTGAAGATAATCGAGCCAAACGAAGTTAGCCCCATACTCATACAGAAAGGCAAGGATATGCTGACGCTCTATACCTGTCACCCTTATGGAGTGAACAGTCAGAGATATCTTGTTTATTGTGAAAGAAATATATAGTGGATATGTCGTATTACGGCAGGCGGCAGCTCATTAGGGCTGCCGTTTTTTGTTTTACTCGGCAGCACATTTGGTAAAAACATCTATATGTAATATTAGCAAAAATCGACTTGCAATGTTTGCGAAAATGGTATAAAATGAATATAAGGGCTCAGAAGACGAAGGGACGCAGATAAAAATAAAGTTTGCGGTCTTCTTAGCTTAAAGAAAAGGGTTATTCATTATTTAGAAAGTGAGGAATGATTAACATGAAAAACGGAATTTTAAAAAAGATCATCAGTGCAGGCACTACTGCAGTGATGATCGCCGCAAGTATTCCCGCTTTTCCTGCATCGCTCGTTGACGCAGCCGATCAGCAGCAGAGAGGAAATATTGGCGGATTCGATTACGAGATGTGGAATCAGAACTATACTGGTCAGGTTTCAATGAACCCCGGCGCAGGCTCTTTCACCTGCTCATGGAGCGGCATTGAGAACTTCCTGGCACGTATGGGC
>JAGCWY010000037.1 GCA_017961625.1 Ruminococcus sp.
CTTCACGGCCTGCACCAGGTCCCTTTACGTATACTTCAACATTCTTGAGGCCGTGCTCCATAGCTGCCTTTGCAGCTGTCTCAGCAGCTGTCTGAGCTGCGAAAGGAGTGGACTTCTTTGAGCCTCTGAAACCGAGTTCGCCAGCGCTAGCCCAAGAGATAGCATTTCCGGCTGTATCTGTGATCGTAACGATCGTGTTATTGAAAGTGGACTGGATATGAACAGCGCCGCTCTCGATATTCTTACGTTCTCTACGTCTTCTGACAGTAGTAACTTTTTTACCCTTCTGCTGTGCCAAAGCTCATGACCTCCTTACTTCTTCTTGTTAGCGATAGTCTTTACAGGGCCCTTGCGGGTTCTTGCGTTTGTCTTTGTTCTCTGTCCTCTTACAGGGAGACCCTTACGGTGACGAACGCCTCTGTAGCAGCCTATTTCAACAAGTCTCTTAATGTTAAGAGCAACTTCACGGCGGAGGTCACCCTCTACTGTGTAATGCTCATCGATATAATCACGAAGCTTAGCTACATCCTCTTCTGCGAGATCCTTAACTCTGATGTCAGGATTTACGCCTGTTGCTGCGAGGATATTTGTTGCAGTCTGACGACCGATTCCGTAGATATAAGTGAGACCGATTTCGATTCTCTTATTCTTGGGAAGGTCAACACCGGCTATTCTTGCCATATTATAATTGCACCTCCATTAATGCGTCGGGCTTAGCCCTGGCGCTGCTTATGCTTTGGGTTTTCGCAGATAACCATGATTCTGCCTTTACGTTTAATAACCTTGCACTTTTCGCAAATAGGTTTTACTGAAGGTCTGACTTTCATTGAAAATACCTCCTTTAGCGGATAGCGGATATATAATATCCTGTATTATTACTTAACGCGCCATGTGATACGACCCTTTGAGAGGTCGTACGGTGACATTTCGAGTTTAACCTTGTCACCAGGAACGATTCTGATATAATTCATTCTGAGCTTGCCGGAAACGTGTGATAATACCTCGTGTCCGTTCTCAAGCTGAACCTTAAACATTGCATTGGGCAGAGCATCTGTTACAACGCCCTCTACCTCGATTACATCTTCTTTTGACACTTTACATAACCTCCTTTACTCAGCCTCGCCGAACTGTTTCAGCGTATTCCTGAGTCTTTTATCAGTTATATCGTTTAGATCGATCATACTGTCTGTAATGCGGATATGCTTTATATTCTTCCGCTTTGGATTTGCGAGCTTTCTGCTCTTTCCGTCAGCGATTAAACAATATTTTTCATCAGCATCCACGACTGCGAAATAGCTTCCTTTGTCGCGTCCTGCCTCCGCCATTACAACAGAGCCTTTCAGCAGCTTCACGATAATTCCCTCCGTCAGGGCTGTGTCAGAATGACGGGACCGTCAGGAGTTATTGCGATAGCGTGCTCAAAATGAGCCGACAGTGAACCAGTTTTGGTAACCACGGTCCATCCGTCACTGAGAGTTTTTACATCGTCGCCTTTGACATTTATCATAGGCTCGATACATATCGTCATACCCGCTACCAGTCTCGGTCCGTGACCTGCACGTCCCCAATTTGGTACCTCGGGTGATTCGTGAACCTCTCTGCCGATTCCGTGGCCGCAGTAATTTCTTACGATTCCGTAGCCTCGTGAAGCACAATACTCTTCTACAGCATGAGAAATATCTCCGATTCTTGCGCCAACCTGAGCCTGCGCGATACCTTCGTAAAGGCTCGCTTCGGTTACCTCAAGCAATGCTTTAGCTTCATCAGAAATTTTACCCACAGGGAAGGTCCAGCAGCTGTCTCCATTGAAGCCCTCATAAGCGGCTCCGGTGTCGATGCTAACTATATCTCCTTCTTTTAACCTGCGGCTCGCCTTAGGGATACCGTGGATGACTTCCTCGTTTACCGAGATACAAGCGTTCCCCGGAAATCCGTAAAGACCTTTAAAGCATGATTTACAGCCATGACGTGCGAAATACTCGCCCACCAGCTTATCAACATCTAGGGTTGACATACCAGGCTTTAATTTTTCGCCCGCATACCATATTGCGCCGCAGGTAATCCTACCTGCTTCACGCATTATGGCTAATTCGGACTTTGATTTAATGACTATGCTCATTACTTCTCTACTCCTACCGCTGCGAGCGTGAGCTTTGAAGTTTCTGCTACCTCTTCCTGACCGATAACAGTGACAAGCTTGCCCTGCTTCTCGTAATAGTCCTTGAGAGGAGCTGTTTTTTCGTGATAAGTTGCGAGTCTTTCGAGAACTACCTCGGGCTGATCGTCTTTGCGGACGATAGTCTTGTCACCGCACTTATCGCAAACACCCTCGACCTTGGTAGGCTTATACTCAACGTGGTAAGAAGCTCCGCACCCCTGGCAGACTCTTCTGCCCGAAACTCTCTGCTTGATAGTCTCATCGGGAACGTGGATCTCTATTACCTTGTCGATGCGGATGTTCATTTTATCGAGAGCTTCTGCCTGAGGAACCGTTCTTGGGAAGCCGTCGAGGATGAAACCGTTCTTGCAGTCGTCCTCAGCGATCCTCTCCTTCAGTATACCGATAACGATATCGTCTGAAACGAGAGCACCAGCGTCCATAGCAGCCTTAGCCTTAAGACCGTACTCTGTGCCGTTCTTTGCAGCCTCACGGAGAATATTACCTGTTGATATCTGAGGAATATTCAGTGCCTCGGAGACTACCTCAGCCTGAGTACCCTTGCCTGCGCCGGGAGCGCCTAAAAAGATAAGGTTCATATTATCGGTCCTCCTTTACTGTAAGAAGCCCTTATGATGACGCATCATAAGATGTGATTCAAGTGTTCTTGTTGTTTCGAGAGCAACTGATACTGCAATGAGTATAGTTGTACCGCCCATTGAAAGCGTCTGAAGCTGAGGATCTGCCATTGCGATGAAGATCGGAATTACAGCTATAAAACCGAGGAAGATAGCACCCACGAGAGAAATCTTATTGAGGACCCTCTGAATATAATCCGAAGTGGGCTTACCAGGTCTGATACCAGGGATACCGCCGTTTGACTGACGGAGATTGTTTGCTATCTCAACAGGGTTGTACTGTATCGAAACATAGAAGTAGTTGAACGCGATAATGAGCAGGAAATAGATAACTGCATATCCCCAGCCTCTTGTACTGAAGAAATTGAGGAACTTTGAATAAAAGCTTCCGTCCTGCGGATTGGGCTTAATCATTCCTATAGCACTTGGGAGAGACATAAACGACATAGCAAAGATAATAGGCATAACGCCGCTCATGATTACCTTTATCGGAATATGTGTCTTCTGTCCACCGTACTGCTTTCTGCCAACTACGCGCTTTGCGTACTGTATCGGGATACGTCTTTCCGCTTCATTCATGAATACGATAAATCCGATCTCGAAGAGTATAAATAAGAGATAAGCGATAGTAACGAAGAGATACTTGCTCGGATTATCCCTTGTAAGTCTTATAAGGAGTGCAGCGTCCTTGGGAAATCTTGCTGCGATACCTGCAAAGAGCAGAATCGAGATACCATTTCCGATACCCTTGTCGCTGATCCTGTTGCCCATCCATACAACGATGAGCGCACCGGCAACAAAAAGTGTGACGATAACGAAGGCAGCAAATATGCCTTCACCGCCAGTTGTATACTTAAGTGCATCTCCGACTATATTTCCGTCAGAGTCCTGAACGTTTCTCGCACCTCTTTTAAGTGTAAGATAATAAGCAAAGGACATGAATATCGCAAGTACCATTGCCACAAAGGCAGTGATCTTTTCGATCTTCTTTCTTCCCTCCTCGCCCTCGTCGCGCATACGCTCGAGAGGCGGCAGTGCATAAGTCAGTAGCTGCATGATGATGGAAGCGTTGATGAACGGTGTGATAGAGAGTGAGAACACTGTGGCGTTAGACATAGCGTCACCAGTGATAGTGTTCAGATAATCGAGGAAGCCGCCGTCCTGATGGCTTGTCATCCATGTCTTTACGACATCAGAATTAAGAAAAGGAACAGCTACTGCACATCCGAATCTGAACAGTACGATCATGAGTAATGTGTATAAGATCTTTTTGCGTATCTCGGGTACACCCCACGCTTTTCTCAGCGTATGAAACACATTACATCACCTCTGCTTTCCCGCCAGCCTTTTCTATTTTATCTATAGCGCTCTGTGAGAATTTAGCAGCCTTTACAGTTAACTTTGCATTAAGATCACCGTTGCCGAGAATCTTTACTCCGTCATTTACTTTCTTAACGAGACCAGAAGCCACAAGAAGCTCTGTGTCTACTACTGTGCCGTCCTTGAACTTGTTAAGATCGGATACGTTAACTATAGCATACTTTGTTGCAAAGATGTTATTGAAGCCTCTCTTTGGGATTCTTCTTGCGAGGGGCATCTGTCCGCCTTCAAAGCCGATCCTTACGCCGCCACCGCTTCTGGCATTCTGACCCTTGTGGCCCTTACCAGCTGTCTTGCCGTTACCCGAACCGTGGCCTCTGCCTATACGCTTTACAGCCTTGTTGGAATCGAGTGCAGGTGTTAATTCATGGATTTTCATATCATTGCACCTCCTTGTTTACGCTTCTGTAACCTCAACGAGGTGTGAGATCTTATTTATTTTTCCTTTTGTCTGCTCGTTGTCGGGCTGTGTTGTAACATCTCCGACTTTCTTGAGGCCAAGTGACTCAGCAGTAGCGATCTGGTCCTGCTTTCTGCCGATGAGGCTCTTTACAAGCTTGATATTCTTTGCCATTTCTTACTGCCTCCTTAACCTAAAATTTCCTTGACAGACTTGCCTCTCTTAGCAGCAACATCCTTTACGGAAGTGCAGTTTACAAGACCGTCAATCGTAGCTCTTACCACGTTGCAGGGATTGTTTGAACGAAGCGACTTTGTTCTGATATCCTTTATGCCTGCTACTTCGATTACGGCACGTACAGGACCGCCTGCGATAACGCCGGTACCAGGTGCAGCGGGCTTCATAAGAACTCTGCCTGCACCGAATGCGCCAACGATTTCGTGGGGGATCGTAGTTCCCTTGAGAGCAACCTTTACAAGGTTCTTCTTTGCGTCCTCGATGCCCTTACGGATAGCATCGGGAACTTCTCCTGACTTTCCGAGTCCGAAGCCAACTGTACCATTTCCGTCACCTACAACAACGAGTGCTGAGAACTTCATGATACGACCGCCCTTAACTGTCTTTGATACACGGTTGATAGCTACAACCTTCTCAACGAACTCAGGAGCCTGTGTTTCAATATTAGCCATTGTGTTACCTCCCTCTTAGAACTTTAATCCGTTTTCACGTGCGCCCTCTGCGAGTTCCTTGACTCTGCCGTGGTAGAGGTAGCCGCCTCTGTCGAAAACTACTTCGCTGATACCCTTATCAGCTGCGTTCTTAGCAATCATCTCGCCGACCTTGCGAGCGCCTTCTACATTGCCGCCGTCGCCCTCAAAGCCCTTATCCATGCTTGATGCAGAAGCAAGAGTAACGCCGTTTACATCATCAATGAGCTGAGCATAGATGTGCTTTGTTGAACGGAACACATTGAGACGGGGACGCTCGGGAGTTCCTGAGATCTTTGCACGAACTCGACGGTGTCTCTTTAATCTTGCCTTATTGCTGTCAAATTTCTTAATCATAGCAATTTGCTCCTTTTAATTACTTCTTGCCCTTACCAGCTTTACCTTCCTTGCGGATGATATGCTCGCCTTCGTATCTGATACCCTTGCCCTTATACGGCTCAGGTGGACGCTTTTCGCGTATCTCAGCTGCAAACTGACCTACAGCCTGCTTGTCGATACCGTTAACTATGATCTTGTTGGGCTGAGGAACTTCAAGCTTGATAGCGTCTGTATCCTCGAATACAACAGGATGTGAGAAGCCAAGGTTAAGTGTTACCTTGTTGCCGCTCTTTGCTGCACGGTAGCCGACACCCTCGATCTCGAGAGTCTTTGAATATCCATTTGTTACGCCCTCAACCATGTTGTGGATGAGAGTTCTTGTAAGACCATGAAGTGAACGAAGACGCTTGTCATCGTTAGGTCTTGTTACTGTTATAGTGCCGTTCTCGACATCTATGCCGAGCTCTGCACTGAACTGTCTTGAAAGCTGACCCTTAGGTCCCTTTACAGTGATAAGATTGTTTTCGTTCTTAATCTCTACACCTGCAGGAACGCTGATGGGCATTTTACCGATTCTTGACATGATCAGTTTCCTCCTTACCAGATGTATGCAAGGACTTCGCCGCCGACATTAAGCTCTCTTGCCTTCTTGTCGGTTACTATTCCCTTTGATGTTGAAACGATTGCGATACCAAGGCCTTTTCTTACCTTAGGCATATCTGCGCAGCTCGAGTAGATACGCAGACCGGGCTTAGAAACTCTTCTGAGGCCCGTTATAACGGGAGACTTATTGTCGCCGTATTTAAGCGTGATTCTGATAACACCCTGCTTTCCGTCTTCGATGAGCTGGAAGCCCTTTACGTATCCCTCGTCTACGAGGATCTGTGTAATGTCCTTCTTTACTCTTGAAGCGGGAACGTCAACTGTGGCGTGCTTTGCAGTATTCGCATTGCGAATTCTTGTTAAAAGATCAGCGATTGTATCAGTTATCTGCATGCCGAATGACCTCCTTCTTGTATTTTACCAGCTTGCCTTTTTAACACCAGGAATCTGACCGTCGTGTGCAAGCTCTCTGAAGCAGATACGGCAGATGCCGAACTTTCTGAGATATGCGTGCGGTCTGCCACAGATCTTACATCTGTTGTAAGCTCTTGTGGAATACTTGGGAGTTCTCTGCTGCTTATTGATCATTGCCTTCTTAGCCATTTTTAATCCTCCCTGATTACTTGATGAACGGAGCGCCCATAAGTGAAAGGAGCTCTCTTGCCTCTTCATCAGTCTGTGCTGTTGTGATGAAGTTTATATCCATACCTCTTACCTTGTCGATCTTATCGTACTCGATCTCAGGGAAGATAAGCTGTTCCTTGATACCTGTTGAATAGTTGCCCTTGCCGTCGAATGAATTTGCGCTGATTCCTCTGAAGTCACGTACACGAGGGAACGCAACATTGAAGAGCTTGTTTACAAATTCATACATTCTTTCGCCTCTGAGGGTAACTTTTACGCCGATAGGCATACCCTCACGGAGCTTGAAGTTAGCAACAGACTTCTTTGCTCTGCATACTACAGGCTTCTGACCTGTGATTGCTGCGAGATCGGTCATGATAGCGTCGATGACCTTGGCGTTGTCCTTTGCTTCACCTGCGCCGACGTTGATTACAACCTTATCGAGCTTCGGGATCTGCATAACACTCTTATAGCCGAACTTCTTCATAAGTGCAGGAGCAACGTCGCTAACATAATAATCCTTTAAACTTGCCATGTCGTTTCTCCTTTACTATTATTCAAAAGACTTTCCGCACTTCTTGCAAACGCGGAGTTTCTTGCCGTCCTCTATAACGTGACCTACTCTTGTGGGCTTGCCGCACTTGGGGCAAACAAGCTGTACCTTGCAAGCGTATACAGGAGCCTCTGTTCTTACAAGGCCGCCCTTTTCGCCCATTCTTGTAGGCTTTACGTGCTTTGTGATCATGTTGACGCCTTCAACGATGACCTTATCCTCCTTCGGGCTTACCTGTACAACCTTACCGGTCTTCCTGTCGCCCTTGCTGTCGTACTTGTCCTCGTACTTGCCGGTGAGAAGGATTACAGTGTCACCGGTTTTAACGTGTACTTTACTCATAATCGAATGACACCTCCATTAAAGAACTTCAGGGGCAAGGCTGAGGATCTTTGTGTACTCCTTTTCACGGAGCTCCTTAGCAACAGGTCCGAATATACGGGTTCCCTTGGGGTTCTTGTCTTCCTTAATAATAACAGCAGCGTTCTCATCGAAGCGGATGTAAGTACCGTCCTCTCTTCTGAGACCCTTTGCTGAACGAACGATAACTGCCTTTACAACATCGCCCTTCTTTACAACGCCTCCGGGTGTTGCTTTCTTTACTGAAG
Organism: Ruminococcus sp.; assembly: GCA_017961625.1. Taxonomy (GTDB): domain Bacteria; phylum Bacillota; class Clostridia; order Oscillospirales; family Ruminococcaceae; genus Ruminococcus. The sequence goes on from JAGCWY010000037.1 coordinate 8,011, forward strand.
CAACCACTACATCGCCGATATTTGCATATCTTCTGCGTGTACCTCCCAGAACTCTTATACACATAAGCTCCTTAGCGCCTGTGTTATCAGCGACTTTAAGATAAGTCTGCATCTGTATCACAGCGTGTTCCTC
>JAGCWY010000038.1 GCA_017961625.1 Ruminococcus sp.
CTTTACTCCTGCATACTCTGCGATAAGTCTTTCCACCTCGTTGATGTTCTCTCCTGCTGTCGTGATCCAGTTCTTTTCAAATGCATCATTCACCCACTTCTGCTCGTCACCGTGCATAGTAGGAGAGGAAAGCCATATTTTATTTCCGAATGGTTTAATATTGCTTTTGTTTACAAACATTTACTGCCTCTTCTCCTATCCACCCACCGTAAAATACGCCCCAGTCCAAAAAGGAAAGGCAGCATAAACAGCGGGTAATGTCATTTATACCTGCAGACAGAACTCTGCCGCCCGCATATCCAGCCAATTTCCCACTAAATATACAGACGACCGGCCATTTTGATATTTCAATAAAGCCATGATGATCTTATGTCGTGTTAAACCTTATCCTGCCCATAAAGGCAGCAGCTTGTGTTTATATTTATTACTGCTCTTTAAAGTAAATACAATGCTATGCATATTATTGAAGTCAAAACATATTATATATACTGCACAAACAAATACTTCCCCGTATTCTGTCCATGCCTTTAAGAAATCATAATAAACACATTGTAAAGCATCCAAAACCTGTACTTTTTAATTATAACCTTTGGCAGTAAAAAAAGCAAGCGGAAAAATCGGGGAATTCTGAGAGCGCAAAAATTTTTGTCATTTTTCACAAAAATATCATTTTACTCGTTGTCAAAATGTCACGAAAGATTATACAATGTGGATTTTTTGTCATTTCGTTTAAAATTTGTATAACCTATTGAAAGTATCTGAAAAATATGTCATTTTCGGGCTTTATTAGTATTATAAACAGCCGCTCCTGCGATATATTATCTATCACTGATTTTTCATCAAAGTCAAGTCGGACAGGCAGCATTGCGTATAATAGGCCAGTAAGGAGATGATAAAAATGATGAAAAAACCAAAAGGAAAGCTGTCACTGTATAAACGCTCGGATTATGATGTCATAAGTGAGACTATGACCGTTCATGGACTGACCGCTGTTATTAAAGTACGTAGCAGCGGCACAATTGTAATATGCCGTATACCGTCCCATACACAGGATGAGGATACAAAGCTTTCATCAGAGCTTACATACGCACTTATGCAATTGTTTTTCACTGGACAGGACATAAACCACATTAAAAGTATGGAGATACTCTCAGATATGTTCCCTTAAAGTACATAAAGCAGCCACAAGGACTGAACTCCGGGCTGCTTTCTTTTATATGTTACACATGTACAACATGGATATGAGACTTTTTTCTCATACTGCCACATATATTAGCTCCTTTCCCATGGCCACGGATCTTCTGTCCATGTCCAGCTTTCGGTACTTGTCACCTGCTCCGGTGTAATCGCTCCAAAACGCCTTGTAAACTCGTCTGCTGCCTTTTTGCGCAATTCCTTGTATTTCTGGAACATTGTAAGAGCACGGCGGCATTCAGGGTGTGTGTCGAGATATAGATTCAGCTCTTTAAGCGTAAAATCGTATTTTTTTATCTTATTAAGAAGCATTCTCCTCTCGTTCATTTGCCGTCCCCTCCTCCGGTAAACGGCAGATCTAGCTGAGGAAAAAGCGTTCCTCTACTAAGTGCCTCGTCTTCGCCGTAAGTTTCGCCCCACTGTTGCCATGGCACATAAGCCATTGCAAGAGGCACATTTTTCGTGAATATTTGGTCACTGCCTGTATTATTACCGCTATCGCTCATAACAGTCTCAGAGACCTTCTCGCGTTCTTGAAAGAACATATCTTCTATATTATCAAAAAGATCAAGATTCATGATTGAGTCCTCCTTCCCGCACGGAGAACCTGTGCAGAGGTTCTCCGCACATTTTATAATATGAGTACAGCTGGCAACAGGTTACAAAAAAGCCGCAGGAAATACTTCCTTACGGCTTTTCAACTCATTCAATTGTTAAAATTTCAAATACGCTCAGGCATTAAGGATATTTCCGCAGTATTCACATTCGCAGCTTGTTCCCTGGGTTATAGCCGCAGTAGCGCCGCATCCCGAGCACGTAACAGTAACGGTAGCCCTACCCATAACCTCCACAGGAGGAGCTACACGCTTCATGAGATTGAGAGTATGTGTGGTATCGTCAATGGAGGCGCCATTGAATACATCCTTTGCAATCAGCGTAGCCAACTCTCCGCGGCAGGTGCCGTAAGGGATACCACAGGCATTTGCCATCGTATCAATATTGTCGATATGCTGATTTACGACCATATCAATGTATTTCTTGTACCTTTCGATCTTTCCATCGTTCTTTTTGCCATAAATAAATACTGCAACAGCTCCTATAAAGTATAGCATCGCACCTCCAAATGAGGAATTAGATCCGCTCAAGCATAACAAGCCCATAACGCCAAGAACAGCCGCAACTATACATGCTGTCTTGAAGTCAAGACCTCCTACGAACATTCCCCGCTTTGAAGCTCTTGAACGGCTGATTATCAGGCCTATCCCGATAGGCCAGAATATTATAAATGCAAGTATTATAACTACAGTCTGATGATACCATTTCTGATTAACGGTCATTTTGTTTTCCCCCTTGGATTAAAAGTTTGATCTCAGCTTGAGCTTGGATTCTCTCTCAGAGGAGAGCTTGTCTATCCTTGAACATACAGAAGCTATTGTCTGCTCATCGTTAGCAGTGACAGCCTTTCCAAGCTCATTCACAGCATCTGCTATATCTCTCTCAATACCTGCCACCTCAGGAGAACTTGTTACCTGCCCGGAAGCAATGGCGTCAAAAGCCTTGTCTATGGTCTTCTTATAGGGCGCGGAATAAGGAACATTTTTCTGTATGCCCTTAAAAGTCTCCAGCACAGACTTGAAGTTTATCAAGTCCGCGCCGCGCTGCTCCTGCTGCTGTTCAACATGAGCATTGCCAGACAGAGTGGCGTACAAAAACACTATAAAGATACCAATAACAGCAAGATGTACTACAGTAGCCCAAGCCGCACTGTCAAATCTTGCACATACAAGAGCCGCTATAGCCTCGCAAACAAGGAATACAATGGCAACCATAAATATATTCAGCTTACTTGCAAGCTTTTCGTTCTTTGAACCGAAACTAAAGGTACAAGCTGCAAACAGCACTGCAAACATCAGAAAGCAGTAATTTACCCAAAACACATCGGAGCGGTCATTGACTACCACAAATATACCTATATTCAAAATAGCTATCAAAAACAATGATACTATAAGATTTCCTTTTTTCATGACGCTCACTCCATTCTGTTTCCACATCTGCCGCAGAACTTCATACCGTCTGCGACCTCAGCACCGCATTTCGGACAGATATTAGGCTTTTTCTCAACAGGAGCTCCGCACTGTCCACAAAACTTCATACCCTCAGGTATCTCAAATCCGCAGTTAGTGCATACTCTCTTTGGCTTTTCCATAAGCGCTCCGCACTGTCCGCAGAATTTCATTCCCTTCGGAACAGATGCACTGCATTTCGGACATATTACAGTATCGCCCTGAACAGCCTCTCCTGCTCCCTGAGGAGCTGAAAGCGCTCCAACGCCGCCACCTCCGGGATTTGCCATATCAGCCATCATACCACCAAGAGCACGTCCTACATTGAGGCCAATGCCTGCATTTATGAAAGCACTTCCCGCTCCTGTATTTTCTGCAGCAGAATGGAGTATCTCAGCTGTTTCCTGACGAGCCCAGCCATTTCCGCCGTCCTGATCGCGTATCTTCATACGCTCATAGTCAGCCTGAGCGCCCTGACCGGAAATATATCTTTCAGCCTCTGATCTTTCACGACTGAGGGCAAAGTCGAGCCTTGCCTCTTCCATTCTCTGCTCACGGCTGAACATCTTTTCCTGACGCTCACGGCGCATTTTAACAACAGAGAGGTAATTCTCATCTTCAATAACACCTATCGTCTCAATATAGAAATTTATGAGCTCCATACCATATTCGTCAAGCACCTCATGGAGCGATTCTTTTACGCCATCAGCAAGAGCTTTCTTTTTATTGCATATTACAATGGTCTCTTCATCGGAAGAGGTTATGTACTCAGCAAGCTGATCGGAAATATTCTGAACAAAAGCTATGCGGAAATTCTTCTTTAAATCGTTTTCTGACGCATAAGCATTTGCACCAACGAATTTAAGGAAGAACTTCTTTACATCCTTTACAGCTACCGTATACGAGCCCCTTGCCTGTACCTGAAAATAGGTCTGCCAATATGGGTCAAGCACCGTTACAGGATCGGGAGTCCCCCACTTCTGTTCAAGGTGATGCTGAGTATTTACAAAATATATCTTACAGCTGTATCTGCTGACGCCTCCGCTGAGGAGAGCTGACTGGAGCTTCGTGAGAAAAGGGAAATTCTCTGTAGTAAGAGTATATTTTCCCGCAGTAAATACCTGTTCGATAACGCCATCCTTCATAAATAGGGCTTCTTCGTACTCGGCAACTATCAGCTGAGCGCCGGTGTTGAAGTCCTCGTTGGGGTACTTGAAGCAAAGCACAGCGCCGGGAGCAGTATTTTTTATGACTTCTGTAATTGGCATTCCAATACACCTTTCCTTTCCATGCAGGGACAAGCCGCTTCCCTTCATGTATTATCTATCCATATCCTGAAAGCGTCGGAAATTTATTGAAAAGCCGTTTTTTCAATTCCCTGCGACGCTTACCCTATTTATGAATTATAACATTTTTTTCATTTTTTTTCAAGTATGTACGGCTAATATTAATTTACAACATATTTTTTTGTTATTTTATACAACGCTCAGCTGTATCAATTGTTAAAAGTGCAGTATACATATTTGCAAGTCAGGCCTCTATAATAAATATAAAAAATATAACCTTTTATACACTCCCGAGTATGATAATTACTCTATCACGTGGAACGTTGACTTGTTATGCATGATGTGTTATAATTAACAAAAATAGACCTAAAATACAGTATACCGAAAAATTTTTTATGGAGTGATAAAATGGAAATCAAACGAATGATCGCCGCAGTTTCTGCAGCAGCTCTGCTGACTGGATGCAGTAGCACCAAACCGTCAGACAGCAGCGAGCATCCTACGGCTACAGCAACAACTGCCACACAGGTGGAATCGACCACACAGGCCGAAATTTCCACCGTATCTGATACGGATATTGTTGAGCTGTCTAGAAAGCTCTGTACCGACATGGCTGAAGGCAATTACAAGACCTCATTCGACTTATTTTCAGATAATATGAAAGCTGCCGTATCAGAGGAGGCTCTAACTTCTAGTTGGGAACAGGTAAAGGCGGTTACAGGAGAATTCAAGGAACTCCTTGATACACAGCACGAAACCGATCCAAACAGCGGAATGAGCATGACGACTACCAATCTCCGTTTTGAAAATAAGAACCTTGTGATATATATCGCGTTCAGCACGGAAAGGCTGATTGAGGGGATGTATATGAACTTCACGCAGGACGAGATAACCCCTGAGGATAATGATATCTACACAGAGACTTCTATCAAGGTCGGTGAATACGAGCTAGATGGTATGCTAACCATGCCAAAGAATATCGAAAAACCGCCTATTGTCATACTTATACAGGGCTCCGGACAGACGAACCTCAACGAGGACGCTGGCATTTGCGCTCCTTTCAAGGACATTTCCCACGACCTTGCTGAAAAAGGCATAGCGACTATCCGCTATAACAAGCGCTTTTTCCAGTATCCTGAGCTTGGCACCGATGATGTCACAGTAGATGATGAGGTCCTCAATGACGCAGATGCCGCCGTAAAACTTGCCCAGCAGTACGCTGACGATGGCAAGGTGGATGGCATATTCGTACTCGGTCACAGCCTCGGCGGAATGCTCGCTCCTTCCATAGCTTCACGCAACAGTGCCGTAAAAGGTATCATATCATTGGCGGGAACTCCCCGAAAACTCGGCGAGGTATGGCTAGAGCAGCTTGCTCCTCAGCTTGAAGCCGCAGAAGGAGATACAAAGAAGTACGTAGAAGAGCTTATAGACCAGATAGAAACCATGAGAGACAAAAGAGAGCTCAAGGAGAAAAAAAATCCCGAGCCATATAACATCTCCTTCGGTGTCCCCTACTGGACGTCTCTTGATGCTATCGATCCTGCCGGCGTTGCAAGGGAGCTCGATATTCCCATGCTCTTCCTTCAGGGTAGCGCCGACACACAGGTATTTGCAGACAAGGATTTCGCTATGTGGAAGGAAAAACTCTCAGGCAGGCCAAAGTGCCAGTTCAAACTGTATGATGGGCTTGGCCACTTCTTCGACTGTGAAAATGGACATATCAACAGCCATGTCATCGAAGACACAGCAGAGTTCATAAAGGCTTCACTTAAATGATATAACATAAAAAATCATTCCTTTAGTAAGTCTACCTTAACTATAAAAGTCCTTACCGAGCCTGAAGTATCAGGCTCGTTTTTTTGGCTTAATTTAGCCAAGTCCTCTCCCATTTTCCGATTTTTCTTCTTCTCCCCAAAGCAATATATGATAACTTCCGATTCAAGCCGCAATATTTGGCTTGACTTATTCGTGAACTTTTTATAAAATTTACTTGTTTACGGAATACAATTTGTTGAAAGCCGCGCATTTTATACAACCATTTACTCATCTCACTAATCTTTTAACTTAACACACCTGGTTTCGTAAATTTCAGTTCAGGAATAATTTACTGAGCTGTATATCTATAAACAAGGAGATGTAGTAATGGAAAAGAATCTGATGAAGAAAACCGCAGCAGCAATCATGGCTGTTGCACTGACAGGCACTGCCTTATACGCACCTGTCGGAGGTAAATCAACTCCCGTCAATGTACTTACAGCACACGCCGAGGAAGCAGCTTCCACAGCAAGCTTCGATGAGGAAAACGGTGTTCTCACACTCAGCGGTAATGTTGTAAAAAGTGACGTCCAGAATTGGAAAAAGAACTCGGCAGTAACAAAGGTAGTCTGCGCAGAAGGTGCTAAGCTTCCGGCTGACTGCTATAACCTTTTCGGTTGGTTTTATGCCACAGAGATTGACCTTTCAAATGCAGATACTTCCGGTGTCACAAGCATGAGAAGTATGTTTTATGAGTGCAGGAACCTTAAAACAGTTAAATTCGGCGCTATCGATACATCTAATGTCACAAGCATGGGTGGAATGTTCAATTACTGTAATTCTCTCGAATCTGTTGATCTCAGTAACTTTAATACATCGAATGTAACGGACATGAGCTGGATGTTCAACGGTTGCAGAAAGCTGACATCACTTAATGTGTCCGCACTTAATACAAGCAAAGTCAAGGATATGTCCTCTATGTTCTCTGATTGTTCAGGTCTTGCTACAATTGATCTGAGCAAGTTTGATACTTCATCTGCTACAAATATCGGTCATTTATTTGACGGCTGTTCAAGTCTGACCTCGATTGACTTAAGCAACTTCGATACCTCAAATGTGACCTATATGTACGGTGTATTCCTCAGGTGCAGCTCTCTGACCTCTCTTGATGTAAGTAGTCTCGATACCTCAAAGGTAACAAATATGACTCACTTATTCTCAAAGTGTTCCAAGCTAACTTCTTTGAATCTTGGAAGCATCGACACATCAAAAGTCGAGCAGTTTGCTTATATGTTCAACGACTGCACCAGCCTTAAATCAATTGATCTCAGCAAGTTCAACACAAGCTCAGCAACAAACACGACCGATATGTTCGCAGGCTGTTCGTCACTTGAATCACTTGATCTCAGCAGCTTTGACACAAGCTCGGTAACTTCAATGGGCTATATGTTCTCAGGCTGTTCGGCACTCAAATCCCTTGATCTCAGTAGCTTTAATACCTCTAAGGTAACAATAATGACTGATATGTTCCGCACATGCAAAGCTCTTGAATATGTTGACCTTAGTGGATTTGACACATCTTCGGTTACTGATATGAAGAATATCTTATACGGCTGTAATGCGCTCAAGCCTAATATGATTTTCCTCAGAGGACAGAGCATCACTCTTGACGGCTACCTCGGAGCAAATATTTATATCGAGCCCTGCCAGAACCTTGCAAAGGTAGTTCTCAGCGGACCTAACGGAGATATAGAGTATTCCGGTAACGAGTTCAATGATCTAACACAGGAAAGCGGAATATATAAATTCACATACCTTATAAATGCTACTCAGGCAAATGATGAAATCACTCTCAGAGCTTATGACAAGGATGGAAGACAGCTTATCGTATGCAAGTCTACAAACGAGCTCAGCAGCCATTCACAGGCTGAATGCACAGTTCAGGGCTACATAGAAGCCATAAAGAAGGACGACGCTTACAAGACAGTTGATAAGCTCGAAGCTCTCGTTGATGGTCTTGAGAACTTCTGCAAGGCTGCTGATAATTACTTCAACGGTGCTCATAACGATATCGCAGGTATATCTGAAGTGAAGGCATCAGACCTTATAGCCTATGAGCCTGGCTTTGATGCAGATATACAGCTATCTCTCGTTCTGAATTCACAGACTGCTACAAGAGTTTACACAAACAGCAGTAATGTACTTATCGACGACAAGGCAGCAGACGCAAAGATAAAGAACGAAAAACAGTATTATGAGATTACAAATATCGCTGCACATCAGTTGTGTGATATGCATACAGTTACAATAGATGGCGCGAAATATGATTTTGGTGCCCTCTCTTATGTATACCGCGTTCTGAACAATAAAGACGCTAACGATGCTCTTGTTGATATGGCAAAGGCAACCTACGTTTATGCCGTATCTGCAAACAAATATAAAGACTAATTTACGAAAGGAATAGTATCATGAAAGAAAAGTACACTGCTCCCGAAATGGAGATAATCACATTTGAGAATGATGATGTTATCACTACAAGCGAGCCGGAGCTCGAACTCCAGTAAAATATGATTTACAAAGCCTCGGAGCAGCTGTACAGCTGCTCCGAGGCTTTTTCAGTGTATATAGCTCATTCTGTAAGCATTTCGTAGGTAACACCATATTTCTCTGCGATATCCCTCGCATAAGACATTCCCTCTGGCATAGCAACCTCAACCTTGAATGAGCGCTTTCCATTATCGTTCTTCACTATAAGAGACGAAACCTTAAAACTGCCGCTTTCCCTGTTGAAATCGTCCATTTCCGCCGCAAGCTTATGCAGATGGGTGTTATATATTGTTATAGATCCTTTTTTCAGCAGTGCTCTTACGGAATCCCTTGCAATATAGAAGCCCTCCTCAAAGGAAGTGGTAGAAAATGTCTCATTCAGCAGCACAAGACTTTCTCCGGTACATTCGGAGTATATTGACTTGAACCTAACACATTCCTCACCCAATCTTCCGAGGTCGAGAGTCTTTTCCTCGTCTGCCGGGAAATGAGTATATATACAGTCCACCGGCTTATACTCAAAAGCGGAAGCCGGAACCGATATACCGCCCTGCGCCAAAACGAACATTATTCCTATCGCCTGCGTTACGGTAGTTTTTCCACCGCGGTTGGCACCAGTAAGTATATAGATAGTATGTTCCCTGTCAAATACAAGATCATTGTATACGAGCTCTTCAACATTGTCCATTTTGACTGCAAGCTTAAGGTTGTAAAAATCTTTGGCATTCATTGAAACGTCCTCGCTCTGGGAGAGCTGAGCCTCACAGAACTTCAAGCCTATACCGGAAAACCTTTCAACAAATTCTGCAAACTTTATATAATACATGAACTCCGGTATCACATTGGATATATCAACAATGGCTATATCTGCGTATTCACTAAGGACGTCCCTGAGCTTTTTTATTACTGAACCCAGCATCTTGTTCATAACCCTGTCTAAATAGAAGGTAGCTCCTGCCGTTTCGTCGTTATTTATACTCTGTACAACAGTTGATCTTATTCTGCCGTCCACAAATGGGGTACGTGTCATTGCAAGCATAGAACCAGCATTCTCGATAAACCTGGCAAAGCTTTTGCTGTGGTCTTTATCCACATGATGATAGTGCATATCGCCGTCCCAGTCTGTACTTTCCTGTATCCTGTCCTTTTCGGAAATCGCATTTGCAAAATTGCTTACTATATTGGACTTTTTAAAAGGCTTGCTGTTTACTGAAACAAGTCCGAGACTGACAGCTTCAAATCTCGAATTCACGTTTACTCCTAGAGTAACACTCTGTATCACTGAGGTCTTTTCCTTTAACTCAGATATATCCTTTTTCATGGCTTTGAAACGTGCTTCGTCATAGAGAATATCAAGATAATCCCTGAAACCTACCAGTCCCTCAGAGCTGATATCTGCTTTGGAAAGACAGGCTCTCATTTCCTCCACGCATTTTATATAATCGCTGAGCTCGTCAAGCTTGTGCATAAGCAACCAGAAGCCAAGCTTCTCCCCCGTATCCATTCTTACGGTAGTAAACTTTCTTATATATTCTATCCTTTCAAAGAGTTCAGACAGCCTGCTCCTCAGCTCCGGCAGCCTCAGGATATCGGCAAATACCTTCTGTCGATAAAATGCTACTCTTTTATCTGATGTCATGTTCGATACGATGTTCATTATAATATTCTGCTCTTTTTTGTCACCTGACAGCTCGCTGCACAGCAGGTCAATACCAAGGTCATGACAGACCGTTTCCGAAAGCTGTTTATAGGTTACTCCCTCGTAATCTGGGAAAAGGATACTGAAACTCTTTTTGCCGTTCATTATATGTCTGTCCTCCTTTTTAAATGTAATTATATTATAAACTATGCTCATAGTTTAGTCAATAATATTTTTTATGTATATAGAAAGCCGCAGCATATAAGCTACGGCTTTAATACTATCTCATTATTCTGATTCCGCCCGATTTTTCCTTTATAAAGCGAACAAATGCGTCCTTGTCGTGTATATCCCTGTACTTTATGGTGTTGCCGTTCATATTATTATCTCTTGAAGGATAGCCTATCATTAGGTAATCCTTTTTCAGAAACATAAAGTGATAATCCGTATATCTCCGGAAATACACATTGCTTACCTGAGGCATATATACCATTATCCTGTCATCATAAAAGATAAGATGATCGTCAATGGAAAGCCTGCCGTCGCCGACCTTGCTTTCTTCTAGCTTCTCCCTGAATTTTTTCAGGCGAATAAAGGTCTTGACCATATAAACAACGATTATAATCGCAGGAGACAAAAAGAGAAACCTCTTCTTTATTATGAAAAGAATGACTGAAATGACTATCATGACTGATTCAAGGATATAATCAACAATACGGCTATGTCTTCTGGTATCCATAGCTGTAAAGGAGTATTCTTCCTCTGTGAGCCTTGAATGGATATCAAAAAGAGGCTCTACAAAGGTCTTTCCTATCACATCGGGAAGTTCTGCCTTTACAGCTTCGTCAAGCCTTTTTTCTGTGAGACATAAACAGTGCAGTGTACCCATATCGTTCAGTTCGCCCGGAGGTATTATCCCGAAGCATACCGCGCTGTAGAAGCCGAGATCCTTAAATAACTTTTTACAGCCGTCATTAAATACGAGGAGTGCGTCCCTGCCATTTTCCTTTGCTATGCGTATAAGCTCTGCAACAAGCGCCCTTGCAGTCTCTTCATTTTCTGCGTGAATACCAGTGATAAGGGGCGTATCAAGCTCTCCGGCTCTTGCAGCAGCACAGCCTATATAACCGTTAATACTGCTGTCAACGTCCTCAGAGACAAGCGAGAGCTCAGGAATTATACTGCCAGAGCTGCGTAGCTTTGCGGTATATGTATCATTCCCACCGAAGTTGCTCACTATCCTGTCTATTGCAGCAGCGTCGACGCTGCTTTCAGCTCGTATCATTATTTTACTGCGCTTAAAGCGCCGAATCCGAGAAGAGTTGCCGCTGTAATTATAATTGCAGCAAGAACGACACCGAGAGCTACAGCAATTATGCTCTTCTTGAAATCAAGATCAAGAAGACTTGCCGCAAGAGTTCCCGTCCATGCTCCTGTACCTGGAAGAGGTATTCCAACGAAAAGAAGCAGCGCCCAGAACATTCCCTTTCCGGCCTTTTCCTTAAGCTTTTCGCCGCCATGATGTCCCTTTTCAAGGCACCATGTAAAGAATTTGCCGATATACTTCTTATCCTTTCCCCATTCCAGCACTTTTCTTGCAAAGAAGAAGATGATTGGAACGGGTATCATATTGCCTATCATACATATTACTACAGCATAATACCATTTTACGCCCATACCAACGCCGGCTGGTATACCGAGCCTCAACTCAACGAGAGGCACCATTGAGATAAGAAATGTAAGAATATACTTTAACATAACAAAACTCGCTTTCATTTAAAAATCGCATATAATTTATTATCTCATATCTCATTGAAATAGTCAAGTATTTTTTTGACAAACTGTTGACGAAAGCGATAATATGGACTATAATATTAGTAATTCGTCTTACGAAAAAATACATATCAAGGAAAATGATAATATGAAAACAAACAGATTCACAGCACTTGCAGCTTCGGCGACTCTTCTTGTCTCCTTTTCTTCATGCGGCTCATCCCCTGTCGGCAAGGCAGACCTGAATGAAAAAGAGGAAGCAACCACGGTATCTTCTACAGTTACCACAGAAACAGCAACAGAAAAGGTCACTGAAGAAAAGACTACTGCCGCTTCAGGCGCAAAGGGAAATATATTCGACTCAAAGGGACATCTTCTTGCTTCCAGCTCTGAAGACGGCAAAAAAAGAGTCTATGCAAATGACTATGCCGTTTCCTTCGCAAATATATTGACATCCATGTCCGACGGCTATGACACGGTATTTGATAGTATACTTAAAACGCCAGCCGATGGAGACAACTACCAGTCTATAAAGCTCACTCTTGACGGCGACGTCCAGAACGATATTTACACCTACATGGAAAGCACAAATCTTATAGGCGCTGTAGTAGTCCTTAGGACTGACGGATCCATAATGGCGCAAGTAAATTACCCCTCTTACGATCCCAACACTGTAGAAGATCAGAAATATAATGAGGATCTTGCATGGGGAGACGTCGGGAACAAGGCCTTCAGCAACTATGAGCCCGGCTCCTGCTTCAAGATAATGTCCGAGGTGCTTGCTGACAAACACGGTATATACTCGCTCTATGATGACGGCACATGGGACTTCGGCAACGATCACCCGATAGTAAACTGGGATCATAAGACCAACAAGAGCAGTTACCCAATACCTAATCGTTCACTGAACTCCGCATTCATCAATTCCAGCAATATTTTCTTTGCAAAAGCTTTCGAGAATATAGGAGAAGAAAACGTTATTAGTGACCTCAGAACGATATTCCACTTCGGAGCTGAGGATTCTGACGATATTCACTGCGACTTCGGTGACCTGAGCAATAATATAGAAATTGAAGATATAGACGACCTCCGCAGGAGCGCTTTCGGTCAAGCTAAGGTACTCACTTGTCCCATATTCCTTGCAGCTCTCGGTAGAGAGGCAGCATTCGGTGATATGGTTACTCCCTTTGTCCTTAAGAACATAGTTGATGGCTCAGACGCAGGGAAAAAGATAGGAAACGGCTCAAAAGCAAACGATGTTATCGCATCCATACCGCCGGAATGTAGAGACAACCTACTCAGCGTAATGGGTTCAGTAGCATCCGATATAGGTGTATATCCCCCTAATGGCTACAGCTTCTATGCCAAGACAGGCACTGCTGAAGGCTGGCTCGGCGACTTCCTATACATAACAGGCTGCGCCAAGAACTACAATGACAGCGGCTCTCAAAGTTGGGACAGCTACGATAACTACGGCGAAACAGGCTCATATATTGTAGTCATGGAAATAAGAAACCCTGCCGAACACGGCTTTGAATTTGCCTCACAGTCAGCCGGAGTATACCGTGAGATACTCAACAGAGTAATAGGCAAATAAAATCGAACTCCCGCAGTTACACATCCTGCGGGAGCTTTTTACCGTCTAACGCTTCTTTTTCTTTGGTTCCGGAAGCTCGTCTGCAATAGCCTCAATCATTTCCTTAAGAAATTCCTTGTTGTCGATATCTTCCACCAGGAGCATTTTGTTTCCGCCCTCGTATGGTATCTCATAAATGGCATCAGGCATCAGCCTTTTTGCTGCCTCCGCCGGCTTCACAAGAAAGCGGTCGTCATAAATACCGCCTATGACCTTACTACGGCAGTATATAATGAATTCTCCCATCATAGTCCTGTAGTTTATTCCGTCCGTATCAGACAGCTGTTCAAGAACAAATTCAAGATAAGCTTTGCTTGAAGCCATACCGCAAACCTCCTATTACGTTTTTACTATAATTCAATTATACTATACGTACTCTGTTTTTGTCAATATACAGCTTAATACTCGTAATATGAACTAATTATAGATTTTCTTATTGAATTTTTTGAAAGATATTGACGTATCCTGTAAAAGAATGTATAATTAAGTTATGACTTTCCCGCACTCTTACGGGTGCGAAAATGCAAATCTATATTTGGGCGGTAATCAGAATGATTTTCAGGGGAACATGGCTTCTGCCGATGCTAGCAGCAGGTGCCGCGGCATTGTCGTTTCCGTCCTGTTCGGCAAAGGTAGGACAGTTTGAGGTCCTTCACGGTACCGAATCGGCAAATCCTGGCGCAACGACCACATCTGAAACGACAACTACTACCACGACTACAGCGCTGGTATACAGGGGAAACATCTACGATACTAACTTAAAGCTCGTTACATACGGCACCTATGCTAAGGGTGAGGACGATGAACGTATTTACGGTGAAAACTGCGCCTACTCCTTCAGCAATTTAATCAGCGAGGCTTCAAATGGCTTGGACGAGTCCCTCAGGGAGCTCCTCACATCAGTCAATCCGACGAAAATAGCCGCTGATCACGAAGTCGGCAAATCGGTGCGTCTCACCATTGACAGCGACGTACAGACTGAGCTTTGTTCATATATGGCGAATATGGGTATGTCCGGCTCAATCGTGGTGCTCAGAACTGACGGCTCCATACTTGCAGAGGTGTCATATCCCAATTATGATCCTGAGCTGTATTTCTCCGACGAGGAGTACAGAAACTTGCTATGGTCGGGAGCTCTTGAAAACAAGGCGTTCATGAATGCCTCTCCTGGTTCATGCTTCAAGATAATGTCAGAGGTCATCGCCGACAAAAACAATATAACCTGTCTTTACGATGACGGCGAATGGTTCGACAGCGGAGCCACCATAGTAAACTGGGATCACGAGATAGGTGGATATCCCATACCTGAGAGAACGCTTTATTCAGCCTTTGTAAATTCAAGCAATATTTTCTTTGCAAAGGTATATGATCAGCTCGGTACGGATAAAGTACTTGACGAGCTGAACCGTCTTTTCCACTTCTGCGACCCGATAAACTGCGATTTCGGCTCCATAGAAAACCAGATAAAGATAGAGTGTCTCGACGATCTGCGCAGGAGTGCATTTGGACAGTCCCATGTAAAGACCTGCCCGATATATCTTGCAGCCCTTGGCAGAGAAGCTGTATTCGGCGACATGGTAAAGCCCTTTATTGTACAGCAGGTGGTTGATACCTCTGATCCTTCAAAGGAATGTTCAAAGGGCACCTCTCCCTATGAGGTCATAGCCAGCATACCTGAAGAATACCGTCAGAATCTTCTTGACTGCATGACCGGAGTTGCAAATAATCTAGGTATTTATGTACCTGAAAATTATCAGTTATACGCCAAGACCGGAACAGCCGAAACAGGACGTGGAGATTTTCTCTATATCACAGGCTGTCTCAGGAATGTGGCAGACCGTACAGGTGAAAAAATAAAATATACCGACTACAGCGATTATGGCTTGGACGGCTCGTACATAATAGTTATGCAGCTTCAAAATCCGGCAGATTTCGGATTCGACTTTGCAAGTCAGACAGGATACCTCTACCAGGGCATAATCAATACTGTGCTTTCATACTGAGATAATGAGCGGCTTCGTGCCGCTCTTATTTTTCACTTTACAAATTCTGTAAAAAGTTGTATAATAGTTGAGTAAGATAAATTTTAACGGAGGAATTCATTATGTATATAACTTGTCTTGACCTTGAGGGAGTACTTGTGCCCGAGATTTGGATAGCCTTTTCTGAAGCAAGCGGCATTCCAGAGCTGAAAAAGACTACCCGTGACGAGCCTGACTACGACAAGCTCATGAAATGGCGTCTCGGAATTCTCAAAGAGCACGGTCTCGGACTTAAGGAAATACAGGACACTATCGCAAAGATTGAACCTATGGAGGGTGCAAAGGAGTTCCTTGACTCTCTTCGCGAGCTGGGACAGGTAATCATCATCAGCGATACATTCACGCAGTTCGCAGCCCCTCTTATGAAGAAACTGGGCTGGCCGACTATTTTCTGCAACAGCCTTGAAGTTGCAGAAAACGGCGAGATAACCGGCTTTAAGATGCGTTGTGATAAGTCCAAGCTTACAACGGTAAAGGCTTTGCAGTCAATAGGCTATGATACTATCGCAAGCGGCGACAGCTACAACGACCTTGCCATGATAGAGGCAAGCAAGGCAGGCTTCCTGTTCCGCAGCACAGAGCAGATCAAAAAGGATCACCCGGAGCTTCCGGCATTCGAGACCTATGACGAGCTACTGGCTGCTATAAAGAAGGCAATGGTGGAATAACAGGGCTTAAGACAGCTTTTGCTGCCGTCCTGGCATAAAACATCGGAGGTATATTTATGAGCTACAGTTTCAATGCAGAAAAAGTGACAAAGGAAGTAGTTGAATGGGTACGCGACCTGTTTGAGAGGACCGCTTCTCCCACTACAAATGCCGTTATCGGCATATCCGGCGGCAAAGACAGTTCCGTAGCCGCGGCGGTCTGCGCAAAGGCTCTCGGAAAAGACAGAGTTATCGGAGTACTCATGCCTCAGGGCGAGCAAGCTGACATTTCCTACAGTCATCTGCTCGTGGATACTCTGGGCATTAAGAGCTTCACCGTAAATATCGGCGACACAGTGAGTGCTTTCATAAACGAACTAAAGAAACATATGGAGCCCACTAATCAGGCAATCGTCAATACTCCAGCACGTATTCGCATGACTACTCTCTATGCAGTTGCAGCCTGTCATAACGGCAGAGTGGTTAATACCTGTAACCTCTCAGAGGACTGGGTTGGCTATTCTACAAAATACGGCGACGCTGCCGGAGACTTCTCTCCCCTTTCCGACCTCACTGTAACTGAGGTATTACAGGTAGGTGAGATTCTCGGACTTCCCGATGAGCTGGTACACAAAGTACCGATAGATGGGCTATGCGGCAAGACCGACGAGGAGAATCTCGGATTCACCTACGCAATGCTTGACAGATATATTCGCGGCCAGGATGACCTCAGCTCGGTGCCTGAAATAAAGGAGAAGATAGACCGTCTACACAAAGCGAACCTTCACAAGCTCCAGCTCATGCCCAAATACGAACAGAACAGATAAAAAATTAACCCGTGCTGCTGCACGGGCTTTTTCATATAACATGGCAAAAAACACCCCGCCCATTGCTACGGACGGGGGTGTGGAATTATCAAACCGCTATTGCCTTGTCAATTTGATGAAAGGAGCGCCTTATCTCCTGCCATCTTTCATCATCGAGCTCTGAATTCAGTACAAATCTATATATCCTACCGTCATGTCTGACATGGACAGCCGTGAGATTCTCACAGCCTGCAAAGGCGTATCTGCCTATCTCCTTCAAAGCAGAAGGAAGTGTCAGTTCACGAAGATTGTGGCAGCCCTTGAATGCATACCACCCTAGCCTTTCAGTGCCTTCAGGAAGAGCAATGCATCTCAGGTTCTCACAGTCGCTGAATGCTGTATCCGAAATCACCTTAACAGTTTCGGGTATCAGTATCCTTACAAGATTAGTACAGCCATTGAAAGCGCCCTCACCGATAATGCCTACACTATCGGGAATGAAGATCTCGGTGACGTTTTTCTCGTCCTTGTACCTTTTGAGTACGCCTTTTCTGATCTTGTAATTCATTTACTATTCTCCTCAATTTGTATTGGTCAACACCAATCCCATTGAACCTCTTTTTCTTTTATTGGTTCATTTTTTAATGTGCCGCGCAAATTCTATGTTTTTCAAGGAACTTGTGCTCCCCGAACAGAGTTCGGGGCAATAATCGGCTTATGTCGATTACTTAAGATACAATTAGTATAACATAATTAATCATAAAAGTCAATGAACGCAGGGACTTTTTCCCTATATTTGGTAACTTGCACAAAATTACCCTCCCCTGTTTGAAGGGAGGGCAAAATATATGGTTTATTTAAGCTATTCGATGGATTTAAGTGATTCAGCCATGTTTATTCGTTCTAGTTTCAGCTCCATGAAGAGATCCACAGCGAAGTTGAAAATGAAGGTGAGTACAACGCTGTACAGGAAGCTGACAGGAAGTATCCTTACGCTGAAATCGACAAGATCCACCTTTATCTGCGCCATTACAAAGCGATGAAGGAATACTCCTGCAACGCTTCCCGCGGCTATTCCCATAGCGGTAAGAGCAAGATTCTCGCGGAGCACGTAAGCCGAGGTTTCGCGCCTGAAAAATCCAAGCACCTTGATTGTAGCAATCTCACGCACTCTCTCGGTGATATTGATATTCGTCAGGTTATAAAGAACTATGAATGCAAGACCAGCAGCACATATAATTACTATCAGAACTATATAGTCAAGACTGCTCATCATCTTGCTGAGTCTCTCCTTCAGTACATCAAACCTAAGCAGCTGCATGATATAACTGTTTTTGGATATCTCCGCCGAAACTAGATTTTCGTCAGCACCTTCTTCGAAGTTGATGAAAGCATAATTCAGAGGAAGCTTTTCTCCGAGTTGAGTTTCCATAGTATCCTTTCTCATAAAAACTACATTGTATACATGGTTCTCAAATATGCCCGTTACCTTAACATTCAGCTCACGCATATTTTCATCTCTGAGCCTCATGGTGCTGCCTTTTTCTATGCCGTAGCGCTCCGCTATGCTGTGGCTTACGACTGCTTCTCCCTCAACAGGTGGAGCAATTGACTCTCCGTTCATATCCCTAAGTACGAAGTATTTATCCATATCCTCAAAGCTTTCCACCGCGTTAATGGTAACGCTCTTTACTCTTTTGCCGTACAGAAGATCCCACGCTCCGGTATAAAGCAGAGTATGATTCTTTGTATTTTCATTCAGCACGGTTAGAAGATCCTCAGGCGGCTCATTCTCCACGTTCCTAAGCGCGGCAGAAGCATCAGCCACCTGTATCTCGTCATACTGAGTATCTGCAAAGCCTGCGATAGAGTCCTTTATTCCGAAACCTGTAAGCAACAGAGCCATACAGCCGCCTATGCCGAGTATCATCATGAATAGGCGCTTTTTATAGCGGAAGATATTGCGTATAGACACCTTTTTAAGAAACTTGAGTCTTTTCCATATAAAATCCACGCGCTCAAGGAGTACTCGCTTACCTGCCTTGGGAGCCTTTGGACGCATAAGAGCAGCGGCTGTCTCAGCAAGCTCTATTCTACAGCTGAACCACGTAACGCCTATCGAACATACAAGTGAAACAAGGATAGCAATCAGCGCAAGCTTTTCGCTGAAAAGGTAATGTATCGGAAGTTTAAGATACATCAGCTCATAGGATTTCCATATTATCTTCGGAAAAATATATGTGCCGGCTCCGTATCCGAGTACACAGCCTATGACTGCGGCTGTTCCGGAATAGAACATATACTTTCCCATTACAGTACCCTCGGAATAGCCCAGTGCCTTCAAGACTCCTATCTGAGTACGCTGCTCTTCCACCATACGACTCATAGTCGTCATACATACAAGCGCAGCCACCAGGATAAAGAAAACTGGGAATACCCTTGCTACCTGAGCCACGATATCGGAATCGCTCTCAAAGCATGCATATCCGATATTGGTATTTCTTCCAAGGACGTATGTGTCTGGCTTTTTAAGCTTTGCAAGTTCATTTTCGCCATTGCGCAGCTCCTCCTCCGCATCATTTATCTGATTTTCAAATTCTACAAGAGAATTTTCATAATCAGAAAGACCGCTTTCGTAATCAGCAAGAGCCGCGTTATACTGCTCCATTCCTGAAGAGTACTGCTCTGGCATGATATCTCTTATCTGCTCCAACTGAGCAAGCTGTTCATCAAGCTGTGCTTTACCGTCATCGAGACCTTTTTTAGCTTCATCAAGCTTTTCTCGACCGTCCTTACGATTCTTTTCAAGCTCTTCCCTACCGTCGTCGAGCTTTTTCTCAGCCTCACCATATATCTCTTCAAAACGCAGATCCGCACGTGACTGCGCTATTTTCTCCCACTGCTCTTCTCTACCGTCCATATAGTCGTCATACTCGTCCGAATAGATATCGTAATCCTGATTGAATCTCACATAAGCCTCGGTATATACGTCAAGATTGAAGGCATCCTCAGGTAGGTATACAAAGGCTCTTATCTCACCGTTTCCAACCGAAGAATTACCTCTCTCGAAATTGATATACAAAGACGAATCTACAGAACCCACGATATTGAACATATCATGTCTGAGGGCGTTCTTCACGGTATCGGAATTATCGTCAGACAAATATATTCTGTTCCCTACAGAGACCTTTCCAGCTTCTATGAGGCATTCGTCGCTGCTTTGGGGCATTCTACCTTCCACCAACTTTATGCCATTAATATTCTCCGTTATTGAATGCAGTCTCATAACATATTCGTTTTTGCCTGCCGTAATTATATCGAGACTGTAAGCTCCCTCTGCATATCGGACATCGCTTCGACTGCGGAAGTCCGCGATATCCTCCTCCTTCCAGCCCAGAGCCGATAGGAGCCTGTAATCGTAAAACTGGTTCTCGTCAAGGAACCTATTGACTGTATTCACCATAGCTGGAGTAGTGATTCTGACACCAGTGAAAAAGCCTACTCCGAGAGCTATTATAGCCATTATAGCGAAAAAGCGCCCAAATGTGCCGCGTATCTCACGAAGCGCGTTCTTTCTTACTGCCTTTCCCATAGTTTCACCACTCTATATCCTTGATATCCACGATATTCTCATTCATTCGCACGCTAGATATCGTACCACTCTTAACAGTTATTATGCGGTCAGCCATAGGAGTTATAGCCTGATTGTGAGTTATCACCACTACGGTCATACCATTCTTTCGGCAGGTATCCTGCAAAAGCTGTAGCACTGCCTTTCCTGTTGTGTAGTCCAGAGCGCCTGTCGGTTCATCGCACAGTAGAAGCTTCGGATTCTTTGCAAGTGCTCTCGCAATAGCAACTCTCTGCTGCTCACCACCGGAGAGCTGTGCAGGAAAATTCTTAGTACGCTCTGAAAGTCCCACTTGCTCCAGCACTTTCCGGGCATCGAGAGGATTCCTGCATATCTGTGCAGCCAACTCCACATTTTCAAGAGCCGTCAGATTCTGCACTAGGTTATAGAACTGAAAAACAAATCCCACATCGTAACGCCTATAAGCGGTCAGTTTCTTCTTGCTGAGAGCCGATATCTCTGTACCGTCGAGGTATACGCTTCCGCTTGTAAGGGTATCCATACCTCCGAGAATATTGAGAATAGTCGTCTTTCCTGCGCCGGAGGCTCCGACGATAACACAGAATTCTCCTCTGTTTATCTCAAAATTTACGTCGTGAAGGGCGTGTATCTCTACCTCGCCCGTCTTGTATGTTTTTTTCACATTTTTAAACTCAACGTAAGCGCTCATATTAATCCTTTCATCAGCTAGGCTTATTTATCTCGTAACGCCGTGCATGAATACAGACGCCCTGCAAGTTCTCCCCGTACTTGATACAGTACAGTTATTCACTCCGGCGAAACCCTCAGGCGGAACATCGTTCAGATCATGCATGGCGGCACGACAATTATTCTTATGACATACAAAAATTATAGCACATTTCGTGCAGGGTGTAAAGAAGCTCAAAAAAGACATCATAATTTCATCAAAATCCTCATATTTTATGTTTACAGCGAACAAAAAATACGCTATAATGTTAGTAATATATTCACCCCTGAAAGGAGCGTAAACCATGAAAATAATAAAGCGAATCATCTCCGCAGCCGCTTCGCTATGTATGCTGACAGCTATTACAAACGCATTTCCGACAGCAAATACCGCAGCGGCAACCACAATAGTAAGCATATCGCCTTATGACGTATACGACATAAACGGCGGAAAATTCGAGGGCTGGGGCACCTCCCTATGCTGGTGGGCTAATCGTATAGGCTATTCTGACAGTCTTTCGCAAAAGGCAGCCGAGACCTTTTTCAGTACTGACGGGTTGGGACTGAACATCGCCCGCTTCAACATTGGTGGTGGCGACGATCCTTCCCACACTCATATAACCAGGACCGACTCAAATATGCCGGGCTATACGAAGTACAATAACGGCTCAGTCACCTATGATTGGAGTGCCGACGTAAATCAGCGTAATGTGCTAAGACGCTGTATCGAAGCGGCAGGCGACGATATGATTGTGGAGATGTTCTCAAATTCTCCCCCATATTATATGACTAACAGCGGATGCAGCTCCGGAGCAGTAAACTCCGGTGAAAATAATCTGCGCGACGACAAATATAACGATTTCGCAGAATACTTAGCTGAGGTCACAGCACACTACGAAAAGGACTGGGGCATACATGTACAGAGCATAACCCCCATGAATGAGCCCTATACCGACTACTGGGGAGCCTACAGCAACAAGCAAGAGGGCTGTCACTTCGATCAGGGTTCCTCTATGGACAAGATATATCAGGCGCTCTCATCCTCACTGAAAAAGCGCGGTATAAACGATATCATTATTAGTGCCTGCGACGAATCTGTAATAGATACCCAGATAAGCTCGTGGAACAAGATGTCCGACACCACAAAGGCTCTTATAGGCCGTATCGACACCCACACCTATGGCGGCAGTCAGCGTGCCGAGCTAAAAAATACTGCTATAAATGCAGATCGTAACTTGTGGATGAGTGAAGTTGACGGCGGATCCACCGCAGGAAGCAATGCAGGCGAAATGGGAGCTGCACTGTGGCTTGCCGACCGCATAACCCTTGACTGCAACGAGCTCAACTGCTCCGCATGGATCCTCTGGCAGGTCATTGACAATCATATATCCTCAGTCGGCATGAACGGAAATAAAGACAAGGGAATGATAAACACTCAGGGCGGCTACTGGGGACTTGCCGTTGCAGATCACGACAGCAATAATATCATACTCACAAAGAAGTATTACGCAATGGGACAGTTTTCACGGTATATCCGCCCCGGCATGACTATGCTGAAATGCAGCGGAAACTGTGTGGCTGCTCTTGATACTGTGAACAATAAGCTGGTCATCGTTGCCACAAACGACGGTTCCTCCGATAAAGACCTTGTATTCGACCTGTCCGGCTTTGATTCCGCAGGAACCTCAGCCACAGCCATACGCACCAGCAATTCTGAGAGCTGGAAGGATATAGGAAATATCAGCGTATCCGGCGGTGGTCTTGCAGTCTCACTCGCAAAGCAGTCCGTAACTACCTTCATCATCGACGGAGTAAAGGGCGACGGAGCCCTGACGGACAGGATAACCGTCACATCAGGAATGGTGAACGGCTCAGCCTCATGGAACAGCGACTCCTCCACTGACTGTACAAAGGCTTTCGATGGAAACATCTCCACATTTTTCGACGGAGTTTCCGACGGCTGGGTACAGGCAGACCTCGGTCAGCTCTACGACCTGTCCGCACTCGGCTATGCTCCGAGAGCCGGGTATGAATACCGTATGGGAGACGGACGCTTCCTTGCATCGCAGGACGGTCAGAACTGGACGACGCTTTACACCGTAAAAAGCAAGCCCTCCTCCGGTATGCACTATGTAACAGCTCTTTCCGGAGATACCACAGCCCGTTACGTAAGATATGAGGTGCCCTCCGGAACGCCGAAGAACGACTACAACAACGACAGCGCATACTGTGCGAATATCGCTGAAATAGCCCTGTACGGAACTCCTCACGGGCAGTCCTCATCTGCAAAATACGACAGGCTCAATCCTGTTTCCGGCAGCGGAAGCTCCTCATGGAAGGACACCGCCTCAGTTACCTTTGAAAAGGCTTACGACGGCGACATGAACACCTATTTTGACGGACTTGAGGGCGGATATGTCACTCTCGACCTGGGCAATATCTGCACTTTAAAGAATATTGCCTACTGTCCACGCGAGGGCTACGAAGCCCGTATGATTGGCGGATATTTCAGCGTATCCGCAGACGGTACGAACTGGAAGAGAATATATACCGTTGAGAGCAAGCCTGCCTTCCGTATGAATTTTACACCGGAATTTGACAATATTACCGCACGGTACGTCCGTTATGAGGTACCTACGGGAGCTCCGGCAAGTCCGCTCAGCAACGACAGCGTATACCTCTGCAATGTGGCTGAGATAGCGGTATACGGCACCACAGGTACAGAAGCTCTCACAGGCGATGTTAATAACGACGGTGACGTAAACGTTGCCGACCTTATGGCATATCAGCGCTATATCCTGAAAAACGGAGCGCTTGCTGCTCCTGAGAATGCCGATATAAACGGCGACGGAACAGCAGATGTATTCGATATGATAAGTCTGAGAAAGCTTTTAATTTCAAAAATAAATTTCACCTGACTGTAATTGCGGAAATATCCGTCCAAAAAGGCACTCTTGCGAGTGCCTTTTTCTTATTTACTGATAATAACGCTGACTATCCATATTATAAGATAATGCAGCGGATAGAAGCCGTAGAAGAACCACTTTGCCAGCGTGGGGTGCTTTCCCTTCCTGCCGTTGTAAAAAACTGTCATGCACAGGTATGCAAGCACGAACATCAGTATCATTACCACTATCTGAATGATAAGTCTGTCTGTGGGTACCTTTCCGAGGCTGAACAGGTTAGGAAGGAAATGAAGCGCCGTGAGGCTCATAAAGGATATGAATCTTGCCTTCGGCTTATCGCGGAAGATATGCAGGAACAAAATGAACAGCACTCCGAATACGAGCCAGTCTGACACTATAAGCGCCGTCATTCCGTCACAGAGTATTACCAGCGCTATCCTCTGCCACAGCTTGTATCTGCTCTCCCATGCCATTATGGCAAGCAGTCCGAAAAGCAGCGTGAAGATAACGTTCGTGTGCCACCAGCCGCTGAACCTGTGACAGCACAGCCAGTCAAAGGGCTGAGTTATGCAGGCAAAGAGCAGAAGCCTATGCGCGTACTTTTTCCTGTCACGGGTATATTTGTAGCCGTCTGCGATAAAGAAAAACATTACAGGTGGACAGAAGAGCGATGTGTATATTATAATATACTCCCATAAAGGAAGAGTATAGCATGCTTTAATATCTCCGTACTTATACTGCACCGCCCAGCCGATAAGATGTCCCCAGAACATGATGAATATTGCAAGACATTTCATCATGTCTCGGTTAAATATCCTGTATCTGCTTTTATTATTATCTGTTACTATCTCCATAGCCTATACTTTTACATTGGGATTGGTATACTGTCCATGCTTCTTTGTAGCACCATTCCAGAACTGTATAGCGAATTGTGGACAATGGTGCAGGCAGCGGAAGCACAGGGCACATCGCTCCTTCACCCAAACAGGTTTACCGTCACGTATCTCTATCGCCTTTACAGGACATTTCTCGGCGCAGAGACCGCAGCCGATACAGCTGTCCTCAACGTGGAGATTCTTGGTCATTCTCACCTTGGCAAAGACCTTGTCCGTGTATTTGTAGAAAGCGTAGGGAGTCCTCATTGTGAGGAAGCAGCCCTTTTTCCTGTCAAGTATCTTTGAGATAACACTGTTTATATACTTTTCGGCAGCCTCGTTCTGACGTGCAACCTTCTCCTTATTACTGAGGTTGAAAGTGACGGTCCAGTTATCCGGCATTTTTATACTGTAAACCGCACTGAGTCGTATGCCATTGTCTTTAAGGAGATGTCTCGCCTCCTCGCCACTGCAGCCAACGGTAGTACCATAGGTAGAAGCTATGAACACATAATGCTTTCCCTGTCTGTGAAGTCTCAGCTTCTGTAAGAACTCCCTCATAGGTATAGGCAGAGCCCACCAATGAGTAGGAGTTACTATACCGAAGCACTCCCCCTCCTTAAGGGTTATATCGTAGCACTTGTCCTCTATGGATACAGCTCTGTCTTTCAGAGCTTCGGCTATCCTTTCCGCCGCGTATTTACTATTTCCTGTAGCTGAAAAATATACGATCATAATATATCCCCCTTACAAAAAAGCCATATTGTATATTGCTCACATCAGCTTGTTTTCTCGAACAGCTCAGTGCCTACTCCACAGATAGGACAGACAAAATCCGCAGGTATCTCTTCGCCAACATACTCATAGCCACAGACTGTACATCTCCATATAGTCTCACCGCTCTCTGTCTTTCCTACAGGCACAGCTTCATGACCGCCATCCTTTACCTTCTCAAAATCAGCCTTTCCATGTTTGCATACAGGGCATATAAAATCATCGGGAAGCTCCTCACCCACATATTCGTAACCGCATATCGAGCATCTCCAGATTGTCTGTCCATCGGAGGTAGTCCCTACAGCCTCTGGCTTCGGTTTTATATTGCCCTGATAGTATTCATAAGTTGCGGAAGAAGTATCGCTAAGCACTTCCATTTCCGTTACCTCTGCAATGAACATGGTATGGGTGCCGAGGTCGATACTGTGCCACACAGAACCGGATATATATGAATTCGTACCCTTTGTGACTATCAGGCAGCCATTTTCTGCACGTCTGCATTCTTTAAAGTCAGCAAATTTGTCTACATCCCTGCCGGATTGGAAACCGAAATGCTTGAAAAGGTCAAAATCGGCATCTGTGCTTATAACTGAAGCCGTAAATTTACCCGTCGCCATTATTAGATCGTGGGTATAGTTTGTCTTTGCAACTGTCAGACTCACCTTGTTAGGTGAAGACGTAACCTGTGCGAGAGTATTTGTAATACAGCCGTTGTCTCTACCGTTACTATTTGCTGTCACAACGAAAAGTCCGTAGCTTATTTTGTACATCGCCTTCTTGTCCATGCTTCATACCTCCTGTTTTTAACGGATATTTATTTGGCGCTCAGGAGCGCTTCATCTTATAATAATTTTATCAAAACCAGCATTTACAGTCAAGTATATTTTGTTAATTTCCTTATGTCATTTTCTGAAATATCATATGACTGCTAATAAAAGTCCTTGACAATTCCAGCAAAAGTGATATAATATAAAAGTATGAAAAAGGGAGCTTGTGTTACAGGCTGAGAGGGAGTTTCAAACTCCGACCTTACCTGATTTGGATAATGCCAACGTAGGGAAATACTTATGTAAGATAGGTGTGTCTCTCTGCGGGCACACCTTTTTTTGCAGCGTGACATCGGGGGCACCACCTTGTCTCGCTATATAAAATTAATGCTGGGGCATAAGCCCGAAACCACAACAAAGGAGAAATGAAAATGAAAACAGCATTAACAATCGCAGGAAGCGATTCCTGCGGAGGCGCCGGCATTCAGGCTGATATAAAAACTATGACCATGAATGGTGTTTACGCAATGAGCGCTGTAACAGCTCTCACTGCACAGAACACGACCGGCGTAACAGGTATAATGGAGGTATCGCCTGAATTTCTGGCTATGCAGCTTGACGCTGTTTTTGCGGACATTCGTCCGGACGCAGTCAAGACAGGCATGGTCTCCTCCGGAAAGCTTATCCGTACCATCGCAGCAAAGCTGAAAGAGTACAAGGCTGAGAATATCGTCGTAGATCCCGTTATGGTAGCTACAAGTGGCGCAAGACTTATTGCTGAGGAAGCTGTGGAAACTCTGAAATCAGAGCTCCTCCAACTTGCAGCAGTTGTTACTCCCAATATCCCTGAAGCTGAGATACTTGCAGATATTAAGATAACTTCACAGGACGATATGGTAAAGGCAGCCAAGGTTATCGGTGAGAAATACGGCTGTGCAGTGCTCTGCAAGGGCGGTCACAGTCTCAATGACGCAAACGACCTTCTTTGGAACAATGGCAACTGCACATGGTTCAACGGAAAACGTATAGACAATCCCAATACCCATGGTACAGGGTGCACTCTTTCAAGCGCTATCGCTTCAAATCTCGCAAAGGGCTTCACCCTTGAAAAAGCCGTAGAACGTGCAAAGGACTACATATCCGGTGCACTTGCCGCTATGCTTGACCTCGGAAATGGTAGCGGTCCCATGGCACACGCCTTCGCGCTTACGGGTGAATTTGCAGAGGAGGCGGAATAATGGAACAGAAACGCACCTCTATATATGAAAACGGACTGATATGGTTCGGCGCAGGAGTTTCCATTGCAGAAATTATCACGGGAACATATTTTGCTCCTCTTGGCTTCGGAAAAGGACTCCTTGCAGTTATCACAGGTCATATCATCGGCTGCTTCATGCTTTTCCTCGCAGGACTTATCGGCGGCAGGACAAGAAAAAGCGCTATGGAGACCGTAAAAATGAGCTTTGGCAGTAAGGGCGGTATATTCTTTTCTCTGCTCAATGTTCTACAACTGGTAGGCTGGACTGCTATAATGATATACGACGGCGCACTTGCCGCAAACAGCATATTCGGCGCAGGAAAATGGATATGGTGCCTTGTCATCGGCGGACTTATTATACTCTGGATACTTATAGGCATCAAGAACCTCGGCAAAATAAATACTGTTGCTATGGCAGCTCTTTTCATACTCACCCTTATTCTCTGCAAAGTTATATTCTTTGACGGCAGCGAGCTCCCAATATCCGAAGAAAGCATGAGCTTCGGCGCGGCTGTTGAGCTTTCAGCAGCAATGCCCCTTTCATGGCTACCCCTAATAAGTGACTACACAAGGGACGCCGAAAAGCCACTTGCTGCCACTGCTGTAAGTGCAATAGTTTACGGCATAATAAGCTGCTGGATGTACGCAATAGGCATGGGTGCGGCTATTTTCACTGCAGAATCAGATATCGCTCAGATAATGGTAAAGGCAGGTCTCGGTATAGCAGGGCTTCTTATCGTTGTATTTTCAACTGTAACAACTACTTTCCTTGACGCATATTCCGCAGGTATCTCCGGAGAATCCATACTCTCAAAGCTAAAAGGTAAATGGGTCGCAGTTGCGGCTGCTGTTATTGGAACTGTGGGAGCTGTCCTTTTCAATATGGACGATATAACAGACTTCCTGTATCTTATAGGCTCGGTATTTGCGCCTATGATAGCAGTTCAGATAGCAGATCACTTCATACTGAAAAAGGACAGTTCGGATAAGAGCTTCGATATAATAAGCTGTATCGTATGGGTAATAGGCTTTATCCTTTACAGGTTCCTTATGACAAAGGATATACCTGTTGGTAACACCCTGCCGGATATGGCAGCAACTATAGTTATCTGCGTCATCGCAAAAAACTCTTTGCAGGCGCAGGCAAAAAAGCAGAAATGAAAACTGAATAAAAGCTGGGAGCCGAAAGCTGAATAAGCGATATGCTCACGTTCTCAGCTTTCAGGCTCCGGTAGAACCGGAGGAAATAAAATGAGAAATTATCATACACAGATGGAAGCGGCTAAAAAGGGCATAATAACTCCTGAAATGAAGATAGTCGCTGAAAAGGAATATATAGACGCAGAGGAGCTACGCGCACTTGTGGAAAAGGGCGAGGTCTGCATTCCCTGCAATATCAACCACAAGTCAATATCCCCTGAGGGTATCGGCACTAAAATGCGTACCAAAATAAACGTGAACCTTGGTATTTCAGGTGACGCAAAGAACTATGACGTTGAGATGGAAAAGGTGGATATGGCTCTGAAATTCGAAGCTGAGGCTATAATGGACCTATCCAACTATGGCAAGACCAACACCTTCCGCAAGGCTCTCGTTGAAAAGTCCCCTGCCATGATAGGCACAGTTCCTATGTACGACGCTATCGGATACCTTGAAAAGGACCTCCTTGAGATAACCGCTGAGGACTTTCTCCGCGTTGTACGCGCTCATGCTGAGGAGGGCGTGGACTTTATGACCATTCACGCAGGCATAAACCGCCGCGCTGTAGAAGCCTTCCGCAGAGATAAAAGAAAGATGAACATTGTTTCAAGAGGAGGCTCTCTCCTCTTTGCATGGATGATGATGACAGGCAACGAAAACCCGTTCTATGAGTATTATGACGAGGTGCTGGATATACTCCGCGAATATGACTGCACTATCTCCCTCGGTGACGCGCTACGTCCCGGTTGTATCGACGACTCAACAGACGGCGGCCAGATTGCAGAACTTATCGAGCTGGGAGCTCTTACAGAAAGAGCATGGGCTAAGGACGTACAGGTAATGGTAGAAGGTCCCGGTCACATGGCTATGAATGAGATTGCGGCAAATATGAAGCTACAAAAGCGTATCTGTCACAACGCCCCATTCTATGTTCTCGGACCTCTCGTTACGGATATATTCCCGGGATACGACCATATAACCTCGGCTATAGGCGGCGCTATCGCTGCTGCCAGCGGTGCAGACTTCCTCTGCTACGTTACTCCTGCCGAGCATCTCCGTCTTCCCGATGCAAATGACGTAAAGGAAGGCATCATTGCAAGCCGTATCGCTGCTCATGCCGCTGATATTGCAAAGGGCGTCCCCCACGCCACAGACCGTGACAACGCTATGGCTGAGGCTCGCCACGAGGTAGACTGGGAGAAGATGTTCGAGATAGCCGTTGACGGCGAAAAGGCAAGAGAATACTTCGAGAGCACTCCCCCTGCGGACAGGCACACCTGCTCTATGTGCGGCAAAATGTGTGCAGTAAGGACTACAAATATGATACTCAACGGCGAAAAGGTCGAATTCTGCACAGAAAAATAATCTTTCAAGGCGCACACACAAGTGCGCCTTTTCTTCTTCGTATAACTATACAATTTGTAATGTTTACAATTGTTGGATATGCACTAAAATAAAAAAATGTTTGTTTTATCTTGATTACTATTATATTATATGGTATAATATATTTTATAAAAATGACGTATTACCTTATATTTTCCATGGTATAAGCCGTTTCTTTCATGCATATTGTGAAATATTCCAGCTTTTTTACGTCTATATATACATCAGTGTCAGCGTCAATATCACGGGGAAGAATTATAGAAGTGACAATATCACGGCACTGTAAGGAAAGGATCAGACATTATGAAAAAGGTCATAATAATCGGCGCAGGACCGGCAGGACTTACCGCAGCCTACGAGCTGCTGAAGGACGGCTCCGGTGAATACGATGTGACTGTTCTTGAAGAAACATCAGCTATAGGCGGTATCTCAAAAACCGTTAACTATAAGGGAAACCGTATGGATATGGGCGGTCACCGCTTTTTCTCAAAGATACCGGAGGTAAACCAGTGGTGGAGCAATATGCTTCCATTGCAAGGCTCTCCTTCATCTGACGACAAGTTCCTCAAAAGACACGTAAACGTTGAGGCAGGTGGTCCTGACCCTCAGAAGGAAAACCGCGTAATGCTCAAAAGACGCAGAGTATCACGTATTCTCTTCAATGATAAATTCTACGATTATCCGATCTCACTTAAACCTGAGACTATTAAGAATTTTGGCCTGCTGACCACTGTAAAGGTTGGATTCAGCTATCTAAAGGCTGCTCTTCACAAGCGTCCCGAAAACAACCTTGAAAATTTCTATATCAACTGCTTCGGTAAGGAGCTCTACTCTATGTTCTTCGAGTACTACACTGAGAACCTGTGGGGTAGACACCCAAGCGAAATAGACGCCTCATGGGGTGCCCAGCGTACAAAGGGGCTTTCCATAGTAGGAATAATCAAGGACTTCTTCGGCAAACTCTTCAAGGTGAAGAACCGCAAGGTCAATACTTCCCTTATCGAAGAATTCAAGTATCCTAAGCTTGGACCAGGTCAGCTCTGGGAGGTTACAGCCGACGAGGTAAAGAAGCTGGGTGGAACTATAATTATGGAGGCTGCTGTTAAGAAGCTCCATAAGGATTCAGACAATAAGCTCACAGGCGTAACTTATATAAAAGACGGTCATGAGATCACCATTAACGGTGACTGCGTTGTCTCCTCAATGCCAGTAAAGGATCTCGTTGCTGGCATGAATGATGTTCCCGAAGAGGCTGCACGTATTGCAGCTGGTCTCCCCTACAGAGACTATATGACCCTCGGCGTTCTTGTTCCAAAACTCAAGCTCAAGAACAAGACCACTATGAAGACAGTTGGCAATATCGTTCCCGACTGCTGGGTATACGTTCAGGACAGACGTGTAAAAATGGGACGCTTCCAGATCTACAACAACTGGTCTCCTTACATGGTTAAGGACCTCGGACATACAGTTTGGGTAGGTCTTGAATACTTCGTTACAGAGGGTGACAAGTTCTGGAACATGACCGAGGAGCAGTTCTCCGACTTCTGCGTAAAGGAAATGGTAAAGCTCGGTCTTATCGACAGCGCAGACGAAGTAATAGATACCCACATGGAAAAGGTGAAGAAAGCTTATCCTGCTTACTTCGATACCTACGAGGAAATGGACAAGCTCATAAAGTACCTCGATACTATTCCGAATCTCTATTGTGTAGGACGTAACGGTCAGCACAGATACAATAACATAGACCACTCCATGGTCACCTCCTTCGAGGCTGTAAAGGCTATCAAGAGCGGCAGCACTGACAAATCCGCTATATGGAACGTCAATACTGAACAGGAATACCACGAGGAGAAAAAATAATAATGGACGAGATAAAGCAGATATTCCGCGACAGACAGTTCAAAAAGCTGTTTGTGGGCGATACGGACAATACTCTGATACAGTTTTTCCGCTATCTTTTTGTGGGAGGATTGGCTACAGTCGTTGACTGGGGGTTGTCATTCATACTCTTCAAGTTCGTTTTTGGAGAGAGATTCGCAGTTGCTGCCAATTCCCTTTCCTTCATTGCCGGTCTCGTAGTCAACTACCTAATCAGCACTCTTTGGGTCTTCAAGACTTCAAAGGTAAGCAACAAGCTTGTCGAATTCATCGGCTTTGCAGCCATAGGTGTTGTAGGACTCCTTATCACAGTAGTGATAACATGGTGCTTCAGGCTCTGGCTGGAAGACAGGACAAGCGCTTATCAGATGATAGCAAAAGTTGTGTCTACTGCCGTAGCCTTCCTGTGGAACTTCTTTGCAAGAAAGATACTTCTCTATTCCAAGAAGGAAAACAAAAAATGATCCAATAACATGAGGCGCAGCTTATTGCGCCTCTGATATTATCGGAGGTATATCATCATGGATAATGAACTCAATAAAACCGAACATAAAAACAATACAGCAAACGACGCTGCTGAATCCGTCCCAGATGTCACAGACCTCACTGAAGTGAGCACTGAGATTGCTGAGGAGGCATTGGACCTTACCGAGGTCGCTACCGATACCGCTGGAGCTGCGGAGAATGCCGTCGAGACAGCCACTGAAAGTGCTACGGAAGCTGAATCTGATACTCATGAAAGCACGGCTGAGAGCACGGACGTAAAAACTGAAACAGCTACCGCTGAAAATAACACAGACAAGTACCGCTTTGATATACTCAGCAAGCTTATATTATGGGTGGTTACGGCTTTCCTGTTCCTAGGAGCTGTATTTACCACAGGCTATTACGTTACTACCACCTCAAAGGGAGAATTTCACGCAGATTGTACGGATACGATAATGTGGGCGAATGCTTCTGCTGAAAGCGGTCATATCTACGACAAAGATTTCACCTACGCCTGCTTTCTTCCCTTTGGTACAAATACTATCATGAGACCTCTGCTCCA
This sequence comes from Ruminococcus sp., assembly GCA_017961625.1. Classification (GTDB taxonomy): domain Bacteria; phylum Bacillota; class Clostridia; order Oscillospirales; family Ruminococcaceae; genus Ruminococcus. The sequence continues at coordinate 33,799 of JAGCWY010000038.1, forward strand.
TTTCTACGGTCTCAGCATGAAAACGCATATAATAGGCATGACCTGTTTCTTTATCCTGCTGACCCTTTTCATGGTGCTCCTGATGAGAGAGATTACAGGAGATATGCCTATATCACTAACAGGCACGGCTATGTTTCTTGCGCTTACACTATCAACTCCGAAAATGCGTGAGATCTTCTGGGGGCATACGATATACTATACTCTCGGAATACTCTTCCTTGTTATAGGCTCCTACCTGTATTCCAGAGTGCTCGTCCACAATGTCAAGGCAAGGAAACTCCGTAAGGATGGCAAGAGCTCAAAGATAAGAACTATACGAGAGTTTGTCGTATTCGGTATACTATGTATATTCATGCTATTGACTGGCATGGACGGTATCACAGGCATAACTCTCTTCACAATACCGCTCGTATGCGCGATAATCGCAGAGCAGTTCGTAAACAACAGACAGAAGCTCATCGGTACAAAAACAGGCATGGTCGTTTCAAGAGCGGCAATACTCTTTATCATGGCTTTCATAGGCGTAAAGATTAACGAAAAATGCCTCGGTGACCTCACCGCAGGCTATCAGGATGCTAATTCCACATTCTCCGATATGAACACTTGGATAGAGCATATCCATAACCTTCCATTGGCATGGATGAAGCTCCTTGGAGTTGAAAACATGCCAGGCACTATGTTTACCAAAGACGGTGGTATACCCAATATCATTTTCATAATGTCTTCCATAATAATTGCAGTAATGCCAATAATCGCTACCTGCTGCTACAAGAAATACACAAATGACCGCTGTGGCAGAATGATGCGTATATGGATATGGATACACTGGGCGGTCACAGCCGTAAACCTCATGGGCTATGTATTCGGTGTCCTCTCCGCTGCAGACTGGCGTATAATCCCTATGATAGGTACTGCAATGATAGTAAGTATCCTATTTGTATGCTGGGCTGTTTCAAAGCAGTCAAGTGCAGCAAGGATAAGCGCGCTTATTATGTTACCTGTATTTGTGGCCGCTTTCATCAACTGTCAGGAAGTACGCAAAATGCCAAAGGACAACTACAAGCAGAACACTGAATATATTCTTTCAGACTTTCTTAAGGAAGAGGGAGTGAGCAGAGGCTATGCTACATTCTGGAACGCTAACTCCATTACCGTTATCAGTGGAGAAACTATAAAGGTGCGCGATGTTGATGTCGATGAAAACGGCGTAAGAAGACGTCTTTATCAGTCCTCAAAGAACTGGTATGTTGACGATCCGCTCCAAAACGAATACTTCTTGCTATTGTCAAGCTATGAATACGATATCATCTCAAAGTCAAGCTTCTTCAAGGACGACCAGCCTGTCCGCACAGCCGAGACAGTCGCCAACGGAGTATCCTATACTCTCCTTGTATACGACCATAATATTGTATAAAATAAAAAAACAGCCGCAGCGGAACATCACAAATCCGCTGCGGCTACTTTTGGATATTGCTTTATCTGTTATTCAGCAAGCTTCTGGTTGATAGCGTTTACAAGCTCATCTGCGTTTACGCCGTGTACCATTGCAGCCTCCTCTATAGTCTCGCCCTGTGAAGCGGGACATCCGAGACAGTGCATACCAATGCTGAAAAGAATAGGTGATACATCCTTGTCAAGCTGAAGAAGCTCACCAATCTTTGTTTCCTTTGTAATCTGTGCCATACATTTGACCTCCGTTCTGCTCTTGAAAAGGGGCTTGACAAATGTCAGCTCCCTTGTTATAATATTATCATAGTCTTTGACATTTGTCAATGCTGTTTTCGAAACTTTTACAAAGAGAGGTATTTTGTCCATGTATCAAGGCAGCAACAAATCTGCGCTACTGTCACAGAAGCTTATATCCGACGCCATGCTCAGGCTTCTCGAAGAAAATCCGTTTAACGAGATAAGCGTAAGCGACATTTGCAGGGAAGCTCAGGTCTCGCGCCAGACCTTCTATTCCCTCTTCGGCGCCAAGGAAAATGTTATACTTTACGAGCTCAACCATAACTGCTGCTTCCTGCCGGAGGAAAGCTCCGCCACATGCCATTCTGCTGTATTCCGCAGCTTCTGCGAGGATTACAGCCGCTACATAATAGAAAAGAAGCATATCATCTCCCTTCTCGTGCGGAATGATATGATACATTTTCTTTATGACGTGCAATACCGTTCTCTTATGGAATGTAAGTATTTCATCAGCGACGTTTCCGACGAAAACCGCATATTTATCGTGGATTTTATTGCCAGCGGAATGAACAGCATTGCCAAGAATTTTATCCTGACCGGAGGAAAAGCAGATGTGGGCTTCCTCAAAAAACTTATGTTCAGCCTTTTCGGTGGACTTTACTTCAAGAACTGCAAATGAGCGGTGCTGAACATCAATCTCTCAGATAATAAACGAGCCCGAAGATGATTGATTTGATGATCAATCCCTTCGGGCTTAATTACTGTATACACGTTTTCTTTATGCCTTCATTATAATAAGCTGAAAAATGATAAGTAACAGGAAAAGTGCAACGTTAACTATCGTGAAAACAGTCATATACCTTCCTGTCTTTGCGCCCTCAGAGCCTCTGTATATCTGAAATGCGATAAGGCTCGCCATTGAAGCTATTATGGTGCCGAAGCCGCCTATGTCAACTCCCAGCAGCAGTGCCGTTCCGTTATCTGTGAACTCAGCCAGCATTACAGCCGCAGGTACGTTACTTATGAACTGTGACAGCAGCGCAGCTATGATAAGCTCCTTGCCGCTGAGTATATGCGAGAAGAATTCGCTTACAGCTCCGATACGGGCTATATTTCCAACAAAAACGAAAAAGCACACAAATGTTCCGAGGAGTATGTAGTCAACCTTGAGGAGCAACTTTACATCGCATACCGCCATTGCAAGCACTGCGGCTATAAGGCATACCCAGTCGGGAACTATTCTGAACACCGCCGCTATACAAAGCAGGAACAATCCGATATACACCGTTGCCTTTATTACTGGTATCTTTTCTTCCCTGCGACCGGGAGCCTTGCAGCTACTCTTAGGCAGGAAAAAAGTTATTCCAAGTACTGCTGCAAGTCCCAGTGTACCAACCGGCAGCATTGTTTTCAAAAATGTCATGGCTGTCAGACCAAACTTGTCATACAGAAACAAATTCTGTGGATTTCCTACAGGAGTCATCATACTACCGAGGTTAGCTGCAGCAGATTCGAGTACTATAGTAAGTATAAGGCTTTTCTCATCGTTGATATTCCTGTATATCAACAGGGTAAGAGGTACAAATGTGATGAGAGCCACGTCGTTTGTAACAAGCATTGCGCTAAAAAAGCATATGAGTATCATTACCGCTCCGAGCCTACGCACCGTTCCCGTCTTTTGCAGTATCAGCCTCGTAGCCGCTTCAAATATACCTATGCTGCGCAGTCCCGCTACGGCTGCCATAAGCGCGAAAAGCTCAATGAGTACTGTCCTGTTGCAGTATCCTGCGTACTCCCTGTCAGGGGGAACGATAAACATAGTTGCCACCGCAAGTATAAACGCTGTAACAAGTACAGGCTGAGCCTTTATGAATTTCCAGACCTTCTCCATAAAACCGTCCTTCCGTTTTTTCATGCCTAATGATTATACCACTTTTTTCGCCCACCGTCAACAAAAAATACTTAATATTATTCAATTCCTGCTTTTCGCCTGCTTTTAATATATATAAACAGCGGCTGTAAAACACTACAGCCGCTAAATATTATCATGTAAAAATAAGCGCTCCGCTATCCTCCATCATATTGAGTAAGAAATACCGTGCTTCTTCGCGTAGCTCAGGCTTTGCCATATAGTACATATATGTTTCAATCTTGTTAAACGTACTTGCAGTCCTTCCCTCTATCTTGAACTGCTCAAAGCCCATAGGTACATACTTTTCCCATATGGCATCAGGAGAGATATGGGTTTTAAGTTCGCGAATATCAAAAATACTACGCTTAGAGTAAGGGCAGTTGCTGAAATGATTCGGATCGTATTTTTCAAGGTCGAAAGGAACATTAGGATACTTCTTTATATGGTTGCAAAAAGCTATCTGTTGCTGACTTATATCCTTATAATGCTGTAATCTTCCCTGACATTCGGGCTGACAGCATGCATTTACAAGGAACTCTATATCCTTTTTACGCGGAAGAGATTCAAGAATCTCAAATTTGTTATTAAGATCATAATCGGCCACTACAACATGATAGTCCTTTTCCAGTTCGGCGACAAGATACTCCTTGGAATTGAGACGCTTGCACGTTGAGCTTGTCAGCTTATACTTAGGGAACTCCCTGCGGATATAGTCCTCAAGAAGCTGCGAAGCAACAATAACCTCGTTCAGTCCATTGTTTGCCAAGTGAAGCATCATATTGCATCGCTCGTCGCTGAGATGTTTTTTCTCAAGCATGATGTTGGTAAACGTAAAACGTAACGGTATACCACGGTCGTTGAACTCCTTTATTACCGCTTTCATGTAATTTTTATCAGTATTACCGCCCTGCGACCTTCCGCCATTCCAAAGGCAAGGCGGAAAGACTCCGTAAAACGAGGCTATTTCCACTCCCTCACGGAAATATTCAGGACGATTTTTGAGCATTTCAGAAAACAACAGATTTAATTTAAAGCTTCCCGAAAAGTCAGGAAGATGAAATCTTACTCTCATATTTTTCTCCTGTTACAAGTATAATTTTAATATCCGAAATCATATTATCTGAAATCATTATACCACCAAACACAGGTTTAGTCAAACGATTTCCAGAAAGCAATATGCTTTACGCTGCCTTCAACACACTACGAATAACGTGAGAAACTCCATCCTCAAGGCAAAGGGAATGCCATAATGAAATATTTGAATACAGATAACAAAAGTCCGAAAGCAATCACTAAGATTGATTGCCTTCGGACTGTTTTGTATTTTAAGACTTAATCAAAAGACTTTATCTCGCCCATAATGAACTTCTTAAGTAGTATGAGATCCTCGCCGTCAATAACATCGTTGCCGTTTATATCAGCTGCTGCAAAGCACTCTGCATCATCCTCCATAGCAGCATTACGCATCCGTGTAAAATCATAGATATCAACAACACCATCGCCGTTAAGGTCACCAAGGATTACTGCTGTGGCAGGTGTATTAGGCTTCCACCAGTTAATATTGAAAAGATATCCTTCTTCGCCTGTGAATACGAAATAAACGTTATGTTTTCCCGAGGTCTCCTCGATTGTACAAGTCTGAGTTGACCAATTCTGCCAGTCACCCGTGCCATTTACATCCATACTGCCTATGAGTTTTCCAATAGGAGAATCAAGACGCACTTCAAGAGCAGCCTGCGCTCCGTTTGAGGAAAGTCGGAAGTCGATATCCTTTGCACCTGTAAGGTCAATATCCTTAAATCCGATATAATCTCCATTTTCGATGAACCCAATGTTCAGTCCACCCTCAATGCAGTTCTCGGTCTCAATACCCGATTTAAAATCACAGTCCTCAGCTTGTATAGCGTCGCTTTCTTCCACGCTTCCTATACCGCTAAGGCGGAGAATATGTGATGACTGACTCAGTACCTTACCGCTTGCATCAAGAACATATATCCTGTATTCACCTTCATTTGAAGGAGTTTTTATAGAACCCTTGCTTCCATTTGCCTTTGTCATGTCATCTCCTACGTTGAAGGTATTTGTTCCATCAGGGGCGATCCATACTGTACCATCGGTCTTTCTTATAGGAAGCTTGCTACCGCAGGTCGTCACGCAGCTTGCAGGGAACACATAGTTAGCTGCGGATTTAAGCCATGCAGGCATAAGTCCGCTATATTCGTCAGATATTCCTGAATTAAGACAAACCTTATACTGGTGGAATGGCCATACATTATCGGAAACTACTATAGGAGTGTCGATATCACTGTACGGTGGGTTCTTTCCCATTTTATTAACAGTAGCATAGGTGCGCTTGATAGTAAGATGATGCTTATCGCCATATTCCTCACAATTTATGGTATAAGTAACATTTGGACTTATTTCGAGGACATTGTCGTTCTCCTCAATATATGTCGTTCCCTCATCGTTATGAAGTCCATATGTAGGTGCTCCAAAGCCGCCCGCTGGAATGCCCTGAACATAGTTCTCGTTTATGATAGTTCCAGGCATCTGACCAATAGTGTATATTCCGCCGCTGTCGTGAAGACGGTTAAGAGAGTTGATAACTCTGTTATAGCATATCTGATTATCACGGCAAGTGGTGCTGTCCTTGAAGTTACACCAACCCCAACCAAGATGAATGCCGTTATATGCAGTCTTCTCAATTGTATTGCTAAGTATCTTCACAGAATCAACAAAATATGCGGTTATAGCAGCACATCCACCGAAACCGTGTACTACACTGATATCATAAAGAAGATTCTGTGTGATAAGATCGTTTTTGCACACTCCTTCAACGCCACGCGGGAACTTCTCACGATTCCTGCCGTCACCGTCTCCAATATAGATATGCTGCGGATGTCCAACGGTAATACCACTGGATGTTATATCTGTTATGAAGTTTCCACTTACCTCAGAATTGATAACATCATTTGTCATAGAGATACCGTCAGCTCCCGTATGCTTTACAACGTTACCTGTAAGCTTGATATTGTCACTGCTAGTGATATGTACAGCCGCAGGTAGAGTATCAACCATTTCGTAATTCTTGCTATGCCAGTTAGAATCTGCAAAAGCCGTATAGCACTGAGCTGCCTGACAGGTCGTCTTGCCATGAGAACCTGCAACATTAGTCAAATGATAATCAGTATTTGCAAAGGTTATGCCACTGAACGAGATGTTTTCAACGCGTTCGCTTGTTGACTTTCCTGCAATCTTGATAAGGCAGTCTGCAACAGGTGCTTCTACGTCAGCTGATGTCATATCCTCGCCGTTTCTCGGATAGTAATAAAGCACCTTGTCTGTCTTGTCAAAGAAGAATTCTCCCTCGCTGTCAACGAATGAGAAAGCGTTGTAAATAGTATGAGTTCCGCCTGTTGTGAATCCTGCGCCCCAGCCAGGAGTCTGAGCTATTGCGCCGTATGGCTGCTGCATGAGAAGTATCATACTTCCGCCATCGTACTTTATATCACGGGAACAAACAATATTTTCGTTCCATGTTGTTCCGTTAACGACCTCTAGATCGTCAAAATTGGATGTTATACGCGGCATAGAGCCTGCATCATAAATGATTCCATCACTCTTTTTTCCTGAATCCCATGCCCAGTCAGCCTGCCCTGCTGTAACGTAGTAGTCGCCGTAGCCACCCTTAGCCTGTACTTGTACGCTGCCCATATTAGCACGCTTATCGTTGACATACAGATTTCGAAGCTTTATATCTCTGTCAAGCGGCGCTGACCAGAGCTTATCGTTGTATTTCTTCCAGCCTGTAACCTGCTGAGCCCCATTGATAACTGGAGTTTCCCCATTGTATGCCTCATATCTGACAGTAAAGCCGCCTTTACCCGAGTCCCTTGTGTCGAACTCAACAGGCTTAGTGATACGGTAATCACCGCCGCGAAGATAAACGATAATGTCACCTGACATGCTACCGTTTATCTTTCTAACCTCATCACGTGCCTTTTCAATGGTCGCATATGGAGAACTCACAGAACCATCACCGCTGTCACTTCCATCTGGAGAAACATAGAAAACTGCCTGTACATCGCCTTCAGCATATGCACATTCAATAAGATTTCCAATGTTCAGTGCAGAGATTGCCGTCACTATATTTATGGCGATAGCTATCCCTCTTTTACGGATACTCATAAGTAATTCCTCCTTTTATGCATGTCTCCTGTTTTACTTGTGAGACATGATATTTAATTTAATTCCCCTGTATGTTATCAATTCATTTGTATTTGATAACTACTCTTTTATTTTTTATCAATATTCCAAACTATACTATAATTCAAAAAATAAATATTTCCTGATAAAACACCTTCTTCCACGTATTGCATTTTTCCCGATTCTGTGTTATAATAAACACTATTCACCGGGAGGATACTTATGTTTACGGATTTCAGAAAAAAATTCATTGGAAATAAGGGCTTTTACAAAATGGTCATGTCAATGGTAGTACCTATGATACTACAAATGGCTGTCACCAATCTCGTAAGCCTCATAGATAATATTATGGTTGGCAGACTTGGTACAGAGCCAATGAGCGGTGTTTCTATCATAAATCAGTTCGTTTTCGTGTTCAATGTCACCGTTTTCGGAGCTGTTGCAGGTCCGAGTATTTTCGGAGCACAGTTCTTCGGAAAAGGTGACCACGAAGGACAGAAATACACATTCAGATTCAGACTTCTTGTCTGCGCACTGATAATCTGCATAGCATCTGTAATATGCCTTATGTTCGGTGCTCCGCTCATATCACTATTCATAAGCAAGGAAAGCGAGGCTGCTCAGGCTTCGGCTATACTTCAAAGCGGAATGGACTATCTTAAAATAATAATCATTGGCTTCATTCCATTCGGTATCGGTCAAGCGTATTCCAGCGCAGCTCGTGAGTGCGGACATACTAAAGCCCCAATGGCAGCCGCCATGTCTGCAGTAGGTCTGAACGTGCTCCTTGATTACTGCCTTATCTTCGGCAAATTCGGTTTCCCGGAAATGGGAGTCAAAGGTGCGGCATGGGCTACTGTCATTGCAAAGACCTTTGAAGCTCTCGTCGTTATCATCTGGACTCATTCTCACCCAGAAAAAAACAAGTACGTTATCAGACTTTACCAAGGCTTCCACATACCTACGAAGCTCATGGCTGACATCACCATAAAGGGGATTCCAATGCTTGTAAACGAGTTCCTGTGGTCGCTGGGTATGTCAGTTGTCATGCAGTGCTATTCAGTACGGAGCACAGAAGTCGTGGCAGCAAGAAATATATCAAGCACTATAACCAATCTTTTCAGCTCAGTATATATTCAGATGGGTGCCTGCATCGCTATAATTGTAGGCGCAAGACTAGGCGCCAACAAACTTAAGGAAGCCCGCGACCTTGACAACAAGCTGCTTTTCTTTGCAGTTGTCGCCGCTGCCGTTGTTGGACTTATAACTCTGCCAATTTCTTCAGTTTTTCCTAAGTTATATAACACCGAGGAGACTGTTCGCAGTCTTGCGTCTTACATGATTATAATACAGGCTTTCGCAATGCCACTTTGGAGCTACACCAACGCATGCTATTTCACCTTGAGAAGCGGAGGGAAAACAGGTATAACCTTCCTGTTTGACTTTTGCTTTACATGGTTCCTGATGATTCCGCTTGCCGCAATACTTTCATACTTCACTAACCTTGACATACGCGTAGTATTTGCAGTAGTCACATACTCCGAGGTAGTAAAGGTCGCCATAGGTTATTTCATGGTTCGCAGTAATGTGTGGGTAAAAAACATTGTTAACGATATATAACGTAAAACACCGCAGCTATTTTCTATTAAAGCTGCGGTGTTTTACATAGAGGAAGTCAACATATATGTCAGGAATTCAATTGTTTAGCTTATCGCTCTTATATCCCTGCGCAATGTGCTAGCTATTCAGGCTTCGGAAAACTCTTTAGTCACGCCGAGAACATATTTTTGCAGCTGAACAAGATCAGCGGTCTCAAATATGCCATTCTTGTCAACGTCTGCTGCCTTTTCAGCTCTTTTATCTGCGAATTCTCCGCTTATAAGAGCCTTTCGGGCTGCCACGATGTCAAAGCTGTCAATCCTGCCGTCATCATTTATATCGCCAGTCACTGCATTTACAGCCTCGGGGCCGTCTATAGCTGTTCCTGCAACTCCGCCCACAGCCTCGTCAACATAGAAGCTGTAATCGTCGGAGGCTGTTTCGACGTAGAGCTGCATATTTGAAGCGCCCTCGGGTATCTTGTAACTTGTATTGGCAAGCTGTATCCACTCGCCCTTGGGAACGTCCTCGACTATTGCTATCTTGTCATAGGTTACCTCTCCGGAGCTATCCTCATACTGGAGGGTGAGATAGAAATCCTGTGATGCAGGTCCATCAGTATACTTTACTACCGTGCTAAAGCTATACTCCTGTCCTGCCTTGAATACTGATGAGGAAAGGGTGCGCACTGCGCCGTTCCAGCTTGCCTCTCTGCCAGAGCAGTAAAGCGAACCGCTGCCTGAATAATACTCAGATTTATCAGCAGCTACGCTTGCAGACCCTCTTCCTCTCCATGAATCAGTTCCGCTTTCAAAGGTGTTATGGAAGTAATATCCGTTTTCATCGGGCTCTATCACAACAGGAGTGCCGCTGAGCATCTTGCTGCCGTTGCTGCCGTTCCATGTCTGACGCTCGTACTCGAAGAAGTCGATATCAGCATATCCGCCTGTGGTCTTTGTGGGGTAGCTGTAGATACCACTGCGGTATCCAGTAAAGAGCTTCAGATCGTATGACATTGAGAGTTCCTGACCGAGCTTTGTCCAGTTCTGTCCGTCATAGGAATAGTAGAAATTAGCCTTGTCGATATTGTTTGAGGCGCTTCCGTCAGAGCCAACTGTCGCAAATTTGAAGTCAACCTTAAGGTATATTTCGTCGCCGTTCATATTTTCCTCGGCAACTATCTTGTTGGAGCTGTTTCCAATATCGTTTCCGCCGTTGACGGACATATATACCTTCTTGGATCCGCTGTCAGTAACATAGACGCCGATACAACCATATTTCAGCTGGAAAGCCGAAAGTCCTGCATAGTCGCCGGCTTTCATATTTGAAGCGTCAAGCTTTATATAGCTACTGCACGCAGGGCCCTCTGTACGCATTGTAAGGGTATTCCTTGCGTTAAGAAGATTTGTCGCAATATTCTTGTTCTTTAATCTCAGCCAGCCTTCACGCTCCGTTACCGACCACGCACTATTATCCGGATTGTGGTTCCACTGCCATTCCAGGGCAAGGTCGTTGGTTGAATAGTCAAAGCTGTCGTCGCCTGCAAGATCAGTACCCGTACCGGAACCGATGTCAAGAGTAAGTGGCGCCTTACCATTGACGCCCATCATAGGCCAGTCATTCTGCCATGTAACAGGTACAAGAACTGGTATTCTTCCTACTGAGCCGTGATCTTGGAAGAGCAGACCGTACCACTTTCCGTCAGGAGTATCAACGATACCACCCTGAGCACAGCCACTTCCATATGTGCCAAGCCCCGAATCAAGGACAGTCTTGCTCTCGTAATAGCCGAGAAGCTCCTTTGAACGGTAAACAAATTCAAGTCTGCCGTGACCTGTCGGCCATGCTATACCGAATATATAGTAATAACCGTTTATTTTCTGAATATGCCATCCCTCTCCAGCAAGATTATCGAAATTCGTCTTGAAGAGCTGCTTCTCGGCTCCGCCAGACTTCCAGCCAGTCATATCAGAATTAAACTCTTTGATGTTACAGGTTCCGCCGGCTCCATAAACGAGGTAGTTTCTTCCGTCATCATCGAAAAGAATAGAGGCATCATGATACATACCGTTTAATTCAACACGCGACCACTCGCCGTGCTCTATATCATCCGTAGAACAGATATATGATTTATTTGTACCATAGCTTCCGAAGAAAGCATAGAACTTCTTATTCTTTTCATTATAACGAAGACTTGTCGCCCACTGTCCGTGAGAGTAATCATTCTTGCCGTTTTTCAGGTTCTGGACGTCGCCGTTTGCATAAGTATCAAAAACATAATTGCAGATTTCCCACGAAACAAGGTCATTGGACTTCATTATCGGTGCGCCCGGACTGAAGAACATTGTTGTACTAACCATATAATATGTGTCCCCGACTCTTATAACATCGTCGTCTGGTACGTCAGCCCATATTATAGGATTTGACACCGACGCGGCCGCCTCTGCCTTCGATGCTATAATGCCGCCTGTGACAGACGGTACAGCAACTGCTGCCGACAACAATAAAGCAGCCGCTGCTTTTACTTTTTTGCCTAAAAACATTTTAATACCTCCTGAATTCAAGTTCGCCTTTTTCCTGACATATCCCCTGTCAGCGCATAAGAATTATAATGCTCAATATATATACTATTGAACATTCCTACATATTGATGACGTTTTCAACACTACTCCTTGTTTATTTTACCATTAATTTCAAATAGGTTCAACCGCTTTTTTGAAGATTAGGTGGACAAAATGAATATCATACTATCATTCGCACAAATTACAGCATAATTTTTTTATAATAATCATTATATTAACATTATATCCGACTTAGCCTTAAATATTTCCACATTATCCGTAAAGGAACTAATATCAGAAAGCTTTACGACATTATCTGCTATTTCTCGTGATAGCTGCTGTTGACTTTTGGCCTACGATAGTGTATAATTTTTTACAGACAGGAGATGATAAAATGCGTTCAAAAGGTACTAAAACTATTGCAGAAAACCGTAAGGCTCGTCACGACTACTTCGTTCTCGAATCCTATGAGGCCGGTATTGAGCTGGTGGGCACGGAAGTGAAGTCCATACGTCAGGGCGGAGTAAATCTCAAGGATTCATGGTGCTCTATCGACAAGGGCGAGCTTTTCGTACGTGGTATGCATATCTCCCCTTACGAGAAAGGCAATATCTTCAACCGAGATCCCATGAGAGTAAGAAAACTCCTCATGCATAAACGCGAGATAAATAAATTATATGGTACTCTCAAACAGGAAGGCCTGTCTCTTATACCATTGAGCCTTTACTTCAAGGACTCAAGAGTAAAGATGCAGGTTGGTCTCTGCAAGGGCAAAAAGCTCTACGACAAGCGTGCAGATATCGCCAAGCGCGACGCCAACCGCGAAATAGACCGCAATATAAAAACCAGGAACCAGTAACGAAAGGATAAATATGCTGTACCCAAAGCCTCTCAAAAAAGGTGATAAAGTAGCTATTATAAGTCTTTCAAGCGGTATTCTCGGTGAGCCATATTGCGCTCATGAAAAAGAGCTCGGAATAAAAAAGCTTCGTGAATTCGGTCTTGAAACCGTTTTCACAAAGCACGCACTCATGGGAAATGACTATATTCTCTCTCACCCTGAAGCTCGCGCCGAAGACCTGAAGGAAGCCTTTCTTGACAGCTCCGTAAGCGGTATTATCTGCGCTATCGGCGGTATAGAAACCTTCCGTACCTTTCCATACCTTATGGAGGATAAGGAGTTTATCAGTGCCGTTAAGCAGAATCCAAAGTTTTTTCTTGGCTTTTCCGATACTACCAATAACCACTTTATGTTCCATAGACTAGGATTGCAGACTTTCTACGGTCAGTCTTTCATTTGCGACCTTGCTGATATTTCGGGTGATATGCTCCCCTATTCAAAGACGCAGTTTGAAAGTTGCTTTACAACCTATCAAGGAAGGAAGATAACTCCATCCGATGTATGGTACGAAGAAAGAAGTGATTTCTCCGCAGCAGCTGTGGGTAATATGCCTGTTTCGCACAAGGAAGAACACGGCTATGAACTTTTACAGGGCAGTCCTGTTTTTAGCGGAGAGCTTCTCGGCGGCTGTATCGAAAGTATAGGTGAAATGCTTCTCGGAATAAATATCGAAAGCTTCGGAAGTATCCCTGCTCATTATATTGAAGCCTGTCCCGGGCTTGCAGAGGATCTCGAAAAACAGAAGGAAATAATCCGGAAATACGACATTTTCCCAAGTTCCGAAGAATGGCGGGGTAAGATACTTTTTGCAGAGACCAGTGAGGAAACTCCTGATCCCGAAAGGCTCGCCGAATACCTTTCGGCTATGAAAAATGAAGGTGTTTTCGAGAATATAAATGGAATTATCGTTGGAAAGCCAATGAATGAGAAATACTATGAGGAATATAAATCCGTATGGCGTGAGATTGTAGATTACGAAAAACTCCCCATACTGTACAATGTAAATTTCGGTCATGCTGCTCCAAGAGCTATTCTGCCATACGGCGCCACAGCAAAGGTAAGCGCCGATAAACAGGAACTAATCCTTTTATAACATACTGATTCAATAAATATGCTTAAAAAAACAGGCAAAAGAAGTGTGATAACTTCTTTTGCCTGTTTTTAATCAATACTATCTGCGACCGGCAGGTCTTTTTCAAGTACATAGCTGTTTTCTCTTTCTTCATATAAGCGGAAATCGTTTCGCTTATAAAAGTTTATAGCATTGAGATTGTCCTTTTCCACCTCGAGCCTAAGCAGCTTCATACCGCTCCTACTGGTGAAATCCTCAACCTCATGCAGTATATAAGAGCCTACGCCCTTACTCCTGTGTGCTTTTGAAACTGCAAGCATAGAAAGATATGCTATCCTTCCGCTTGTGTCGTTGTCGTAAAAAGCTGCAAAGCCTGCCGCATTATTATCGTTTTCGTCATAAACTGCAAGAAATCTTCCGCATTCTGAAAGCTTACGTGCCATAGTGCGTCGGAATTCGCTTCCGCGTGATAAAGAGTGCAGGATACCAACAAAACTGTCAAGTATATCTCTGATCTCTTTCTCACGGCAGATTATTGCTTTTTCCATTCGTTCACCACTGGCTTTCTTTTACCGCTTGCAAGTATCGGTATTTCCTCTACCTTTTCAACTGATATCTCAGCGCGTTCACCAAGGAGATCAAGCAACTCTGCTTCACATTCCTTTGTGGAAATATTTTCTTCCATATTCAGTCTGATCTTATATTCATGCTCACCTGTCTGTATGAATTGCCACTGGATTATTCCCTTGAGGTTTTTGAGTATTCTTGCTAGAGCCATAGGCTGTACCGGGTTTCCGTTGGTATCAAAGATAAGGTCAAGCCTTCTGCCATAAAGCTTGCTGATATACGGCCAACCATGGCTAAGCTTGTTTCCTTCTGCCATTATAGCAGTATCACCAGTGTCGTATCTTATCAGAGGGAATGCGTAATTATACAGGTCAGTGATAACTATGCGTCCCAATTCTCCGGGCTCCGCAGGCTTGTCCTCTTCAAGCTTTAATATCTCGAAATAGTAGCTTGCATGGTTCAGGTAGTACTCATACTCACCCTTTGCACTCTGCTGACCAAGTATGCCCTGTTCCTCATTGCTGTATCTTTCAAGAACGTTACAACCAATAAGGCGCTTAAGCTCACTTCTTGTCTGCTCCTTGAGCATTTCCGAGCCTGTAAATATTACCTTAAGTGAAGGAAGCGGAGTAGGATGCTCCCCAAGATACTGCGCTATCTGATCGAACCAGTTGGCATATCCAAGAAGGGCAACTACGTGTTCATTCTTTACTGTCTCAACAAGATTCTTTACAGTATCATTGTCCATTTTGCTTATATTTATTGCAAGGATATTTTCCATGAACTGCTGTTTCTTGGACTTATTGTGCCATTTTGTCCATACTCTGCACTGTCCCAGCTTTTCATGTGACTTGAAACCACCGAGCATACCGAAGTATTTCAGCTCTGCGATTCTTCTGTTGCGCTTTCTGGTATCAGCCGGTACCGCAAAGGGTGTACCGGTAGAACCGGACGTCCTCTGAACGTATATCTCCTTGGTCTTCTGCTCGGGGATATCCTCAGCCTTGACTGCGACCTGGTCGTGATTGGCAATAAGTATATTTTTGTTTACTATCGGGAAGCTCGTTATATCGTTGCTGTCATACTGCGAATAGAATGCGCTGTGCTTCTTAGCAAATTCAAGAAGATTCTTAAGGGACTCAGCCTGAAGCTGCTTGCCGCGCTTTTCGTCGTTAAGTATGGTATGTATTTCACGATAATGCTTGCCCACAGGACTTCCATGAAGAAAATCGTTCGTCCAGTAAATAGAACGTCTTAAAAAACCACCAATGCTCATTTTAATCCTCCATCATAACAGTATAAAGCTCGTTGATCCTGTCCAAAGTACGTATCATTTCCGAACTGTCACTGAACTTCATAAAGATTATACCCAGCGCCTTTGCGGCGTTGTCGAATCTTTCGATACTGTCGCCTTTCTTCTTATATTCGCATTTTCTTATTATATATTTCTCAAGCTCGCCGGAATACTGGATATGTTCGTATATCCCGTCACGGTCGGTATGCAGATTATGGGTTGCATAGTACGGCACAGGCTCGCTTATGTTCATTACAGGCACCTCGCCCATAGCTGCCTTTACGGTCATTTCAACAACATCGACGCCGAATATGTAACCAAGAAGGTCGGGAATCATATTTCCACCGTTTCTCGGTCCTACGTCTATCATAAATACCCTGTCATTTTTGTCAGAGACTAGCTCAACATTCATCGCACCGAATCTAATTCCGAGCTTGTCTACCATAGTCTGAAGTGTATCCTTTACGCTGTTAAAGACCTTATCTGTCAGCTCCGGAGGATAGCTCTTTCCCACGGGAACGAGAGGATTGACGTTATTGTCGCGGTGACAGTTCATAAGTCCCCACATTATAACCTTTCCGTCCCATACAAATATGTCTCCACCGATCAGATATGGATGTGCCTTTTCGATGTACTCCTCTATGATTATCCTGTGGCTCCTTGAAAATGAAAAAGCAAAATCAAGAGCCTGTGAGAGTGTGTCCCAGCTCCTAAGTACAGTTGCGCCCTTGCTTCCCGACGAATCAACAGGCTTGATTATGACCGGAAGTGTAAATCTGTCGGTATCTCTTATCGCCTCGTCCGCGTCAGTATAGCCTGCCGCTGCAGGGGTATTAAAGCCGTTTTCAGATAAGAATGCTCTGAATCTGTCCTTATTGCAAAGTATTTCAACAGACTCATAAGGATTTGTGTTCAGCTCCATTTTCTCGGCAACATAAGCCGCTGTGGGCGCTGCAGGGTCAGAGGCATAGGCTACGATACCATCGATCTGTTCTTTCTTTGCAACATCAAGTATTGCTTCCTTATCAGTAGTGCTCACAAGGTAGAACTTATCAGCAACATACTGTCCCGGGTTATCCGTGAGATAATCGCAGAGCACTGTGTAATAACCCAGTCTTTTCGCGGTCTCGATAGCAATGACCTGCTGTGCTGAGCCGCCTAACAATAATATTTTCTTCATATATATGCTTCTTCCTTTTGCTTTTGAAATAAAACCTTGAGAACGCAAGGATTTAGCTTTCTATATCAATTACGACGATGTCAGGTACGTCTCACAGCCGCATATTTTATGCAAGCAAAATAAATCCCTATATACCGTTATATAAATGATATATAAGGATTTGTCTGTGACACTTTTGGTCACCTGATGATATTTGGTGGAGGCGAGGGGAATTGAACCCCTGTCCGAAAGCCTGTTCATGCAACTTTCTACGAGCGTATCTTACCTATTATGATTCCCTGCGGCGGCTGCCGGTAAACGGGCTGGGGCAGCAGGTAGTCCGTATACAACTGCCGGACACGGACACTTCCGGCAATCGTTCACCGCTCATCGATGCCCAAGCGGGAGCCGCGGTACTCACCCGGTGGACAGAAGCTGACTTAAGCAGCTACCAGTTCGCTATTTCTAGAAACTGTAATGTTATTTCTTGCGTTTATATTTAAACGTGGCGCAGGTTATGGAGATCACGCCATTCTCCGCTCGCTTATCACACTTCGAGACCCCCGTCGAAACCTTTACGCCCCCATAAAAAGAGGGTATAGGTTAGGGAGCTGAAAATGCTCCGAGTCTTATTATACATTGTTTGTTCAAATTTGTCAACTGTATAATAATGACATTTTTGTCAAAATCATTGCTTCTTTATATAGATTTTGGACATATATTCTGCCCAAAAGGAGACCTCACAGCTGTCTTAGGTATGGAGCGTACATAAAAAACGTCTCCGGATAATTGACCGGAGACGTTCTTTTTTTTAGCCAAGAGATCGAAGCTTTTTTTGCAGCTCTATCATATGATTACGGCAAGCTGTTATCTCGCCTGTATACTTATTGAACCACTCTACGTCTGTTTCGTCAGGCTGCTCCTGTAGGAGTATAGCCTGTACAAGCGCCGACTGTGAACGTGAACGCTTTCTTTCAATCTCCTTAATAGTGCTCATGCAGAGCTTTATTTCCTTTTTCAGACGTCTTTTTTCGCCCATACTAAATCCTCCTCTGCATCAATACCCCTGCTTGTCTATCGAACCGACAAGGGCTTCTGCCTCTTCGTATCCTTTATCAAGACCGTCAAGAATATCCTGAAGAGCTGTTTCAAGCTCGTCCAGTTTCTTTGTCATCTGTTCAGGATACTTCATAAGGCAGGCATTTACCTCGTTGACGGTCTTCTTTTCATCCTCAAGGTCGTCTATCAGGAACACAAATGAATTCGCACCGCTCATATCGCTGAGTATACGCCGGTATCTCAGTTCCTTATCCCCTTCCCCGTTTTTATACGATTTGATGTCTTCCACCACATCTCCGAGGCAGGTACGGTACTGACTCTTGTAGGTCTCCTGTACACGTCTGACTTCGTCCATATACAGTGCAATGAATACGAGCAGTGCAACGAATGTTATAATGAACAGAATGATCGCACTAATCATTCTCCTCTTCATCAGCTTCTCTTGGTTCAATCGTATTCACCTCGTTTTCGGGACTGTAGCCTATTTCCTCAAGACGCCTCTTTTCCTTTTCGATAGCCTCACGCATGGCCGCTTCGTGCTTTTCCTCTGGAGTCAGCTCCTCTTTCGCGGCGGCCTCCCTTCCAATCTTCACGACTGTCTTTGCTTCATATATCGCTATAGCCGTCATAGGTAAGACTACCAGCAGCAGTAGTAGCTTCTGTGCATTTACAAAGGAACTGAGCCATATAAAGAACCTCGCCTTGCACTTATATCTGCCAACTATATTTTCAGGCTTCACATATACGCTGTCGTCCACAGGGTTAGCATCGCCCCTTGTTATGTAGCTTCCGTCACTGTTCTTGCCGACTATCCTGTGAGTAACAAGAAGTCCGCGGATATCGCTCTGCTCAGAATAGAATGAGATTATGTCACCTTCTGAAAGAGCATTCACATCTGTTTTTTCGACGATTATATATTCTCCTGTGTATATTGAAGGTTCCATGCTTCCGGTCACTACTCTCAGTATGCTCTTTCCAAAAACATTTACTGCCTTGCCCTTTGCGGAGCAGACCATGACGTATACAACAAAGGCAAAAGCGATTAGAGTTATGACTGCTACTATGATATTAGATATTTTTGTGGAATTATCCTCTTCTTCAGTCTCAACGGAGCTGTTTTCTAGATTTTCGAGGCTTTCGGCACTTGCACGTATGCTCTCCTCCAGCTCTCTCTTCTCTTTTCTTCGGTTCTCAACAGCACGGCGAAGCTTTTCAAAGACATTTACATGATACTCCTTGTAAAGCCGCTTCATTTCCGTATCTATTGCTAACTGCTCCTCGGGTGTTCTGACAGGAGGAGTATATGCAGGTCTCGGCTTGTTCTTATCAGCGATGCGCTTTTTGCGCTTGAACTTCATATCGCCGATAAAACGCATTATCTTGTACTTGGCAGCCTGACCGTACTTCTTGTAGTAGACCTCCATATCCTTTCGTTCCTGCTTTTCGTGCTCCTTCGCCTCCTGCTTTGCGTGCTTTTCGGCAAGGATCTGCTTATAGCGCGGATTGTCGGTATCCTTCGGTATAATACCGAATACTACTGCAAGGAGATGTCTTATCAGTCTTATAAGTACGTATATCGGATTCCACGAATATTCGCGGTATATCTCCCTGAAAGGTTTATTTTCAAAACGCTGTCTGTCCGCCTTCAGGCGCTGAGCGCGTTCTGTTTCGGCGCGTTCCTTTTCACGCCGCTGCTGTTCCAGCTTCTTTCTTGCCGCAACAACTCTAGGATCCTCGAAGCTTTCGCCTTCCTCGTTTGATTCAAGCTCGGATTTGGCTTCCTCAATCTCCTCTTCTGTGACTTCGTTATACGCTTGCTTTTCAAGCTCAGCCTCATCAGGACCTTTATTAAGAGCTTCCTCATCGAGGCCCTCAGCTTCACCGAGCTCATTTCTGGCGATCTCTTTATTATGGCGTATCTTCTCACGCTCGGCAGCAAGTCTTTCTTCCTCCTCGCGTTTGAGACGGGCTTCTTCCTCGCGCTTGCGAATCTCTTCAAGTCTTGCAAGGCGCTCTTCCTCAAGCCGCTGGCGCTCACGCTCCTCTGCTTCCTGCTCGGCGCGCTTCTTCTCCAGCATTTCCTGTACGCGGCGCTCCTCTTCCTCCTTGGCTTTTCGGATACGCTCCAGTTCAGCCTGCCTTGCTTCCTCTATACGTTTCAGCTCGGCAAGCCTTGCCTCCTCCTCCTGACGGCGTTTCTCTTCCTCTGCACGCTCGTTTTCGAGCTTTGAAAGGTACTCTGTCTCCAGCTTTATTACTAAAGACAGCTCCTGAAACATCTCCGTAAGGTTTTCGGGAAGGCGCTTTTCCATTTTAAAATCGCCGTCTGCAGCTATATATCCTGCTGTGGTCTCAGATGAAACACTGTAATCCGCCGCAAGGGTCTTGTCAAATTTCTTCAGGAACTTAGGTGCTATTGGCTTGCCCGTCTGAGTTTTCAGATGAGTTACCTTATCTACCGTATCCACGTTCATGTACGAACGGAAAAGCAACAGATTCAGCACCACAAGCTTGTAGAAATCGTTGATATAATCCTCCTGCGGCTGCATCGCAGTATTTTCAATGTTTATCTCATAGCCAACCTTGTCGTAGCTCTCGATATACTGCCAAAGCGTAAGGCAGGCTTTCAGATCCACGTTTTTCATAATCGCGTTTGTACGCATTACAGGCGGACGTATGTATGTATTTCCGAGGGCTTTGCAGAGATCAGAACCCTTGTAGCCCTCAATCGCTGTTTTCAGCTTCTCGACACGCTGCCACACGGTATAACCATTGGCATCGTAGGAATCGAGATTGTCGATAGTCTCGATCTTCAGATCCACCTTCATCTTTCCCCCGGTGCCGTCGTCCAGAACCGTATCAAAGCCTAGGGTATAAACCTCCTCGTCCTTTGATACCTGAGCCAGCTTTTCGTATCGGGTATTTATGAAGATGTAAAGTCTGTCAATAAGTGTGTTTATGAATTTGTTTTCATAGGTAAGCAGACTTTCTTCCTTATGTACGTTCAATATCTTCGACGGGGTTATCTTTCCCGTCTTTTTGTCTACACTCTGGATAAGGTCTGTATGCTGTGCAAGGTGCTTGACTGATTCGATAGTAGTCTTTCTTGACAGCGCTATAGGTACTATTTCCTCAACGTCCTCTATCGTACGCCTCGGATTTCTAAGAAAATTATCCACATGGATAATGCCATTCTCTATAGCCTCTACCCACGAAACATCTATCGCCTTCTCCATAAGTTTACGGTTGAAGGCAAATGTATTACGGCTCGCATTCAGCAGGGATTCAAGTGCGTTGTATAACTCATCACTGCCGAATACCTCAGTAAGTATCGAAAACTCACTGTACCACTTGCTGTATAAGTCGTTCACTTGTCCTCACCTGCTTTTTCCGAATCAGAACAGCTTCTGGAGTCTTTCAAGGTAAGCTATGGATTCGTTCATTTTATTCTTGCCGAAAGTCTTGGTCATGTAGGTACAAAGTTCACGAAGCTCTTCTCTCAGCATGGCGAGATTGAGAGATTCAAATTTACGGAATATCTTTGTAGCAAGTATGTAGTCGATGCCGTCAAGCTCGTCGCCGCCGCAGGCTACATATACCGGAACAAAGAGGTTCATCTGCTTAAGGATACGGTTACCGAAGGCAACTCTCAGCTTCTCTATTACCCAAAGGTCGAGCTGCTGTATCTTTTTCAGATTTTCCTGTGATATGGGATATTTATCAAATGCCTCCCTGAACAGCTGGTCAAGATGATCGAAACCAAGGTTCATAGGCGGAGTATCAGGCGCTTCAAAGGCAACGCCCTTAGCGTCAAGGTTTATAGGCTGAGCACGGTCATAAACCTTATCGGAAATAGCGAATGTCGAGTCATCATTATTCGCGGTTCCGATATACCATATATTCTGCGGGATGCGTATTTTTCCCTTGTCGAGATTCTCAGGGTCGGTACTCCATACATTAGGAACGATATCAAGTTCCCACTCGTCAGCGTTTGGCATTTCAAGTATGGAGAGCATTTCAGCGAAGTAATACTCGACACGAGCAATGTTCATCTCATCAAGAAGAATAAGGTTTACATCGTTGTTGTAGCCTGATGAATATATTCGTTTGAGCACCTCTGTCTCATTGAAGTTCTTGGTGAATTCGTTGAAGTATCCGAAGAGCTCCGTTCTGTCACGCCACGAAGGCTGTACAGAGGCAATAGTCGTATCCACCTGAAGGAACTTTCCGAAGGAGTACGGGAGAGATGTCTTACCTGTACCAGATATACCCTGAAGGATAATGAGCTTTGTCGAAGCCATACCAGCTATAAACAAACGTATTACCTTAGGCTCATAGTACAGATGCATTCTTGAACACGCAAAATTTCTGAATTTTTCACATATACCTACAAGGTCGATATCATTGTCATACTCAGGCGGAGTATATGTCTTGTAGAAGGTATCCACCTCGATGAGTTTTGAGAAACGGTGCTCTGTAGTCTGAACCACGCCGCTCTCTACAACAGCAGGCTGAGCTTCCTCGCCGCTGCCCTCTGTTTCTGCAGCAGCAGCGCCGCCATCCGCAAAAGACAGTGCACCGGAGCCTGCCGGTAGTCCCATCTGAGCTACCTTCATAGCCATGATCTCGTCCTTTTCCTTTGCCATCTTCATTACTTTTCTCTGAAGCTCCGCGATCTCCTCGAGAAGATCCTCGTTGCTGACCAGTGAATGTCTGAATCGGATATACTTGCGTATACCGAAAAATATTAGCAATGCCAGAAGGACATATATCGCTATAACAATTATTATCGCAAGTATCGAGAGCACCCAGCCCACAGCACCGTAGTTCTGAGAGTGTTCCTTGAAGATATCTATGTAATTTTTGATGTTGAATATCTGCCTGATACCGTGACCGAAGCCTCGGATTATCTCAGCATACCCTTTCAGCATCTCAGAAATAAATGCAAAAAACCATTTTAGAAATTCATTCATAATAATCTCCGCAAATCTGCGGGACCCCGCAGATCTTTGCCGGATTATCCGGCGTTGTCATTAGTTTTTTCTACTATCTCTGAAAGTTCTTTTGCCGTTTCTTCTTTTAAAGCCTCTGCTTTTTCGCCGAGCTTCTCAGCAGCATCGGAAGCCTTTTCCTTTGCCGCGTCCTTTATTGCTTCCGCCTTTTCTTCAAGCTTCTCGGCAGCATCGGAAACAGTTTCCTTCACTGACTCTGCCTTTTCAGCAAGCTTGTCTGCTGTCTCGCCCTTACTTGCAAGATATTCTTCTATCGCACGGCGCTTGATCTCTTCCTCATCGAGCTGCTCGGCAGGCTCGGGACGCTTTACTTCGATAAGCGCAACAATGAACTTGTAAAGCTCAAACAGGAAGAATAATGCCATCGGAATGAGTATACAGATAAAGAAACCCTTCTTTGTACGCAGGAAAGACATAAACTTTCCAAATCCCGATATCTTTGTATTTGTCCATTTACCGATGATATCGCTTGCATAAGCCGGAGATGTATCGTCAACAGGGTTATTGTCGCCTCGTGTTATGAAGCTCATCGCGCCTTCGCCATTGTTAACTCCGACGATCCTATGGGTATTCTTTACTCTTCTGCCATCAATGATAGTCCAGAAAGTAATAACATCGCCCTCCTTAAGTTTATTGAGGTCGTCTATCTCCTTACATATTATCAGATCGTTCTTGTTGAAGGTGGGCTTCATTGAATCTGATTCCACCGTCAGCGGAATGTATCCGAAAAGATTTGCAACACCGTTGTTCCTGCCGGATGAAAAAACTATTATCGTTATAAGAAGCGCAAATATAAGCACGATCCATGCGATAACATTTGCTCCAACTCTAAGTATCTTTTTCATATTGATTATACTCCTTTTATTTGAGATTAGGTAGATTCAGTAATCTTGAAATTCATTCCGAGCTTCAAAGTACCACCGATTATATCATCAATACAGTCTGGATCATTTCCCTCCAGCCATACAACAACGGTGTATTTATCCTTGCCATTTGCCTTAAAATCCTCAGTTAAGGTCTTCATGACTATATTCGATGTCAAAAACTCGCTGTCACAGTCACTCTCAATACCGCCACCATTCGATTTGGTCTTTCCGTAAACGGTCTTAACGCCGTTTTTAAACACTGCTATTCTCACAGCTTCATCTACCTTCTTAGTGACGTTTTCTATCGTCATCTCTCCAGTATAGGAAACAGTATCGTCGCCTGCATTTATTAGATAGAAGGTGTAGGCAATATAGTTATCGCCGTTATGGCTGCCGTTTACCTTATCTATGTTTTCCGGAAGATCATTGCCGCTTATATTTGTCATATCATAAACGATATTCGCATTTAGCACAGCTATAGTCTTATCATATTCTGGAGTTTCCGACAGAGTAAGCCCCTGATGTATCATGTCATACTTGTTGACCTTTACTGTAAAACTTCCGAACTTATCGTAGAAGTAGGATATTGCATAAGCAACTGCAACGATAAGAACAAGGATTATCACAAGAAGGCCCATTATTCTCATAAGGACGACATGACGTTTGACCTCTTTAGCATCTCTTCTGAGTTCAAGGACATCTATCATTTTATCATCCACAGCGAACTCTCCAATCTTTAAATATTGGTTTTGCGGATCAGCACGAAACTGTCTATCCGCATATTTAGTTTTCTGTTCTCTTTCTTACGAATCTTTCCGTCATATACTTACCGGAAAGGTTTCCTGCACAGTATGTGCATTCAAAAGTATAAAGCATTTCTGCTTGATGGCTGCTGCAAACGCCGTCAGCTATCGGCTCCGAACCGATATCGTTCACAAAGGAAATGATTGACTTCACAGCGTTGTCAGAACGTTCTCCTCTGCCGATATAATTTGCCACCTCGGGACTTAACATTACAAAATCCACAGGATAATCGGAAAGCCTCATCAGAGGACAAGAACTTCCGCCGAAATCCGTCAGCATAAAATGGAAGCCGAGATTGCGCATCGACTGTATAGAGGTCGGAACCTGCTCATCAGTCTCCATAAGCAGCTTCGAGGAAAGCTCAAAGCAGATACGGCTCGTCGGCACCTGATAGCGTGCAGCATAATCGGAAATAAATTTTGTCGTTCTCTTTTCACGCAGTAAACGCACCGGAAGATAAACAGATATCCAGCTAAATCCGATTTCGCGTTCATAAAACGTCGTATTTGCTTCAAGCGCCTGTATGAGCTCCAGCCTGAAAAGCTGGTCAGCCTGATTTGTCATCTCCGCTACATCGCGGTATTTGTCGGGTGAAAGGACGCCTAAATTAGGCGAATTAAGCATAGTTTTCGACTGAATGAAAGCAGTTTGGCCGCTTGAAATCTCTCTTATCGTTCGATAATTGAGCTCTACGGCACGTAGACCGTCTACCATTGCCTTAGAATTCTTATCCGCCATATCCTCCCCCCTATTCTTATAAATTATTCTTTTATTTGTTTTATTATACCATATCCACAGTGCAATGTCAATGAAATAACTATTAATTCTAACAAAAAACCAGTATTTTTTTACAAAAAGTAAACATCATATAACAAACTACTTTCAGTATGCAGATTTTACCAAAAGCACATAGCATTTCAATGATTTTCAGCTCTTCGCTCCATGTCTTTACTCAAAGGCCACAAAAAATAACCCGCCGGACTATCGCCCGACGGGTTGAGGTATAGAATATGAGCAAGCTGTCAAATTAATAATGGGTTTTCTCTGCACCGTCAGCGGCAAACTGACGGTGCATAAAACCTTAGGTTTTATGTGCCTATAATTGATCCTTTATTATGATACTCACATACATTTTTAGTTCGGAGTTCACTAATCATTGTCTCAAGGCATTACAAAAACCTGATTCGGGGGGAAACTATGAAAAAACGGGATTAAAACTTGATAAGGTGATCTGGGGGGATCAACTTATACCTTTTGTTTACAATTATATTATACCCTACCGGCATCGTTTTGTCAATATTTTCCTTAAGAATTCATATATAGTCTAAAACTTTCAGCATTGTGCATAATGAGATGCCTTTTGTTTGTACCTTATAGTCAACCAAGTATTACACGCAGTATATTTACAGCTTTTTTCTCAACCAAAAGATTTTGAAACACCTGTTACAATATAATTGACGGGTAAAACCTTGCATACCGGTAAGGGTTTACACGTACTTGTTACTTAAGCTATACTGAAAGCAGTAATTGGACTGACGAATTTTTCCTTGGGACAAAGCGCCCGTATATAAGACTGTCATCCATGCTTTCATTATAGCGTTCGGTTTATGCAGGTTGAGCCACAGGATATGTGCGTTCGTGTCACCAAACAGATTGAATACGTAATGAGTAAAGTGTGGTTTGCCCGATTACAATTTCAATTCAGGAGATGCATTTTTATGAACGCAGTAGGTATTGATGTTTCCAAAGTTAAAAGTACAGTTGCTGTACTTCGTCCCTTCGGAGAAGTTGTGGCTTCGTCTTTTGATGTTTCTCACACTGGAAGTGAATTAAAAGCATTAGCTGACTTCATAAAGAAACTTCCCGGTGAGACTAAGGTTGTTATGGAGGCAACAGGAAACTATTATGAACCCATTGCCCGTTACCTCCACGAACAAAATTTATTTGTTTCCGTAGTCAATCCTGTGCTTATCAGTGACTTCGGTGGAAACACGTTAAGAAAGCCTAAAACCGATAAGAAGGACTCTTTGAAAATCGCCTCTTATGCATTAAGCTATTGGGTTGATCTGAAGGAATATATCCCTCAGGGAGACTTAAGAAAGTCCTTGAAACTGCTGAACAGGCAGTATCAGCAGGCTTCTAAGTTAAAGACCATGATGAACAATAACCTCATATCATTACTTGACCTGACATTTCCTGGAATAAATAAGCTGTTCACATCACCTTCAAGAGAATCAGACGGTCACGAAAAATGGGTTGACTTTGTATTGGCATTTCCTCACTGCGATATGATTTCAAAGCTCTCTATCAAGGCTTTTTCAAGAAAGTACAAGAAGTGGTGCAACAGCAATTCTTATTACTTCACCGAAACATCGTGTAAGAAAATACATGATTTCTCAAAAGAGTGCATCAGTAGTGTGTCTTCAGAAGAATCAACAGCATTTGCCGTTATACAAGCAGCAAAAATGCTTAATTCAGCCACTGAGAACTGTCATGCTATTCAGCTTGAAATGAACCGTTTAGCAGCTCAGCTCCCTGAGTACGATACTGTTATGTCCATGTATGGTGTTGGTAAAGCTGTATGTCCTCAGCTGATTGCGGAGATCGGTGATCCAAGACGTTTTCATAGCAGAAAGGCAATCACCGCTTACTTTGGTTATGACAGTGAAAACAATGATTCCGGTCAGAAAGTATCAATATCAAATTCGATGACCAAGAAAGGTGCAGGAGCTCTTCGAAGAACTCTTTTCATCATTATGCTGGTGCTGCTAAAAAACAAACCGGTCGATAACCCTGTGTACGATTTTCTGATCAAGAAACAATCTGAAGGAAAGCATTACTATTCATACATGAATGCCGCTGCAAACAAGTTCCTTCGTATTTACTATGCAAGAGTAAAAGAAGTTTTAACTGCCGCAGAAGCCTCAGTGTAACTCTGCCATTTCAAAGAATAATTTTTTCAGGCTGCTTCGGCAGTCTTTTTGTCGTATACTTTTTTACCTTTAAAAACTTTTTTTGTTTTTTCAATTTAGTACTTGACTTTTATTTGCAGGTCTACA
>JAGCWY010000039.1 GCA_017961625.1 Ruminococcus sp.
AGAATCCTTGGGAACAGGGAAATAACAATAATAATAACAATAATCACAACAATAATCAGCAGTCAAATCAGACAGCTTCCGGCCTGACAGATTACGGTACAGCTATGAATACATCAGCAACAATGGCTGACGATTTCAGAAAGGGCTCATCACGCTACTTTATCGCTTCCGACGGCTGGGAGAATGGTGATCCTTTTGACTGCGGCTGGTATAAGTCTCAGACAGCCTTCAAGGATGGTGCTCTGACTCTCAGTATTGACAAGGACTATTCAGGCAAGTACAATTATGCAGGCGCCGAGTACAGAACTAACGATTTCTATGGCTTCGGTTACTACGAGACATCTATGCAGGCTATCAAGAATGATGGCGTTGTATCTTCGTTCTTTACGTACACAGGTCCTTCTGACAATAATCCGTGGGACGAGATAGATATTGAGATCCTCGGCAAGGATACTACAAAAGTGCAGTTTAACTACTATACCAACGGTCAGGGTAATCACGAGTTTATGTACAACCTAGGATTCGATGCTTCTCAGGGGTATCATACATACGGTTTTGACTGGCAGCGTGACCACATAACATGGTATGTTGATGGAAAGGCTGTTTACACGGCTAACAGCAATATTCCTCAGACACCTGGAAAGATAATGATGAACACATGGCCCGGCAGGGGCGTTGACGAGTGGCTCAATCACTACAACGGAAAAACTCCTCTTACCGCACGCTATCAGTGGGTTACTTACAACAAGCAGTAAGTATCTATAAGTTAACATCCTTCCATTATTCCATTATACATAAGTGAAACGGGCATAAGGAAACAAGATTTGCTTCTTTATGCCCGTTTCTTTATATGTTACGAAAGAACTATTGATATATATAAAAGGAATATAAAATAAAAAGCGCTGAGGTATTGATACTTCAGCACTTTTGTTGTATAATTATGTATGGTCCGAAATTTTGTAGAGAGTTTTGAACTCTGTCGGAGTACAGTTCTTCGCTTTCTTGAATGCGCGGTTGAAGGTTGTAAGGCTTGCAAAGCCTGCACGCATGGCTACTTCCGTTACAGAGAGATTCGGGTCGATGAGCAGGCGCTCCGCGGCCTTTATGCGCTTGCTGTTTATATATTGTATATAAGAAACGTTATTGTATTTCTTGAATATTCTTGAGAAATGGTATTTGCTGTAGCCTGCTATGGAAGCTATCTTTTCAAGTGGAATCTCCTCCATATAGTTCTGGTTGATGTACTTCATTACCATGCCGAACTTTCTGGTATCATCTCTTCCGGTGATATCGTTTGAAAAAGCATCGGCAGCGATGGTGAGCTGATACTCGCGGACAGCTGCAAGTATATTTACAAGCGAAAGATATATCCTTACATCTGCAAGAGTTGATTTTGAATAGTATTCAGAATAGATATCAAGGATATTCTTCCTTGACAATACATAAAGCTCCTTGCTGAGAGTGGGTGTAATGTGGAACGGTGCGGAAAAAACAGGTGTGAGGGCTTCAAGAGCCGGAACATCGCTTATTATACTGTTTTCGCACTGGAAAATTATTCGTCTGCCTTCCTGGGCAGGCATTGAATGAAGCTCGCCCGGCGGAATAATAATTATCTCTTTTTCATTCAGATGATAATTTCTGCCGCCGACCGTAACTGTGAAGCCATTGTGTAGAGGGATAATGACTTCTACGGCATTATGCCAGTGTGTAGGATACTCTTCGACTTCGTCATTATCATATAATAGTACAAAGCGCTGATTTTCATACTCAACTGTCTCATAATCGCCTGACAGATTTTTAATCATGACTGACCTCCTTATCAAAAATAAATGTTAATAACATATTAATACCCGTTCCGGTAACTGCATCGCCATTACAAATACCGATTTTTCAGCTATATTATACACTACATTTATGCCATTTGTAAAGTGGGTTGGGTAAAAAACTGAAAATGTTAGCAATTCCTGAGTAAAAACTATTAAAAAAGCCGCAATATTTGATTAGTATTAATTGCTTAAGTGTATTATAATATTTACAGAGTAAACGAAAGGTGATATATGATGTCTATAAACTACAAAGAATCCGATTATAAAAACTATGGTAAGTGTGCTTGGCTCGATAATGGCAAGATAAAGCTTATAGCTACTGTCGATGTGGGGCCGAGAATAGTTTTTTTCGGGACTTCAGATGGCACAAATATGCTTTTTGAGGATATAGACAGGAATTTCTATGAGATAAATAATGGCTACGGTGTATGGTACGCTTACGGGGGACACAGGATATGGTCCGCGCCTGAAGTGATGCCAGAGACTTATCTCCCTGACAATTCAAGGATCGAAGCAATTTTTGATAAGGGAGAGCTTATTTTAAGACCTGCGAGAACAAAATTTGACAAACAGTTCGAAATTGTAGTCAAAATGGGCGATGGTAACTCGGTAGTTATCGAAAACAGGATCACCAATTGCTCTGATAAACCTGCTGAATACGCTCCATGGTCTGTTACTGGGCTTGCTGCCGGTGGTACGGAGATAATACCGCTGTGCAGGGAGGACAAGGGATTTCTTCCCAACAGGACTATGGCGCTTTGGAGCTATTCCGATATAAAGGACGAACGCTTTGAGTTGAAAAACAATTATGCTCTCCTCAAACAAGATTCTAAGAAAAAGAAGCCTTTCAAGGCAGGCTTCAATGTTACAGATAAGAAGATAGTTTACATAAAGGACAGCCATATACTCAAAGTCAGTTTCGATGATTATAAACAGATCACTTATCCTGATTTTTGCTGTAATTTTGAAACCTATACCAATGATTTGTTTCTTGAATGCGAAATACTTGGCGAACTGAGAACCTATCAGCCGGGCGAATCGGCTTCTATCAAGGAAGTTTGGGAGATATCCGATGTAGAGGGCTCTCCCGAAAAATTCATTGAAGAATTTGTAAGCAAAATATAATACGAAAGGAGAATGCTTGTGGAAAAGTATATGAATGAAGCATTATCCGCACTTGAAAGAGCCGAGGATATTACGGACAGGCTTTCAGTCGAAGAACAGGCAGAACAGCTCAAGTATGATGCTCCTAAGGTAGAACGATTGGGGATACCGGCTTACAATTGGTGGAGTGAAGGCTTACACGGAGTCGCAAGAGCAGGAACAGCTACTATGTTTCCTCAGACAATAGGACTTGCGGCAATGTTTGATGAAGATGCTGTACGCAAGGCAGGAGAGATAACTTCTGTTGAGGCGAGAGCTAAATATAACGAGTATTCGGCACATGGCGATCGTGATATATATAAGGGACTTACTCTTTGGTCGCCGAATGTCAATATATTCAGAGATCCGAGATGGGGAAGAGGTCAGGAGACCTACGGTGAGGATCCGTTCCTTACTTCCAGACTCGGCGTTGCATACACTAAGGGTCTTCAGGGCGATGGAAAAGTTCTAAGAACAGCTGCCTGTGCAAAGCATTTTGCAGTTCACAGCGGTCCCGAAGCAACAAGACATGAATTTGACGCAAAGTCCAATATGAAGGACATGACTGAAACATATATCGCCGCATTTGAAGCACTTGTAAAAGAAGCAAAGGTTGAAACCGTAATGGGAGCGTATAATCGTGTGAACGGTGAGCCTGCTTGCGCAAGCAGCTTTCTTATGGGTAAGCTGAAGGAATGGAATTTCGACGGACATTTCGTCTCCGACTGCTGGGCTCTCAGAGACTTCCATACAAATCATGGCGTTACAAAGACCGCTCCTGAGTCTGCTGCTATGGCTCTCAAAGCCGGCTGCGACCTCAATTGCGGTAATACATATCTCCACCTTCTTATTGCATATAATGAAGGACTCATCACAAAAGAGGATCTCAGAAGATCCTGCGTGAAGCTGATGAGAACGAGAGTAAGGCTAGGTATGTTTGATAAGTCCACCGAATTCGACGGACTTAATTACGATATCGTAGCCTGCGATGAGCACAAGAAGTTCTCCCTCGAATGTTCGGAGCGTTCTATGGTGCTTCTAAAGAATAACGGTATTTTACCTCTTGCAGAGGGAAAATATAAGACTATCGGAGTTATCGGTCCCAATGCCGACAGTGTTCCTGCACTTGAGGGCAACTACAACGGCAAGGCTGACGAATATGTCACATTCCTCAGAGGAATACGTGAGGCATTCGATGGCAGGGTGATTTATTCCGAGGGATGTCATCTTTATAAGGACAGATGTATGCAGCTTGGCCTTCCTGATGATAGACTCGCAGAGGCAGAGATCATCGCAGAGCATTCTGACCTTGTGGTCCTTGTTGTCGGACTCGACGCTACTATCGAGGGCGAAGAGGGAGATACAGGAAACGAATTCTCGTCAGGCGACAAGAACGATTTGAGACTTCCTGAGTCACAGAGAAAGCTTGTTAAGACGGTCATGGCTAAAGGAAAGCCCGTTATCATAGTAACTGCTGCTGGCAGTGCAATAAATGTTGAAGCTAACTGTGATGCACTTATCCACGCATGGTATCCCGGACAGCTCGGCGGAAGAGCTCTTGCCAATATTCTTTTCGGCAAGATATCTCCTTCAGGAAAGCTTCCGGTAACATTCTATGAAGACGCTTCAAAGTTGCCCGATTTCTCGGATTACAGCATGAAGAACCGTACATACAGATATGCCAAGGGCAATATACTCTATCCCTTCGGCTTCGGACTGACCTACTCGGAGGCAGAATGCTCCGACCTAAAGTTTGAAAACGGCGTTGCGTCAGTAAAGGTCACAAATACCGGAAAATGCGCAACAGAGGATGTAGTTCAGTTCTATATCAAAGGTTATTCGGAGAACGCAGTTCCCAACCACAGCCTCTGCGGCTTCAAGAGAGTCGCACTTGACGCGGGAGAGAGCAGGGTCGTACAGATCACTCTTCCCGAAAGGTCTACAATGGCAGTCAATGAAAAGGGCGAATGGGTAAAGGAAGGCAGTGAGTTCACCCTCTACGCAGGAACATCACAGCCTGACGAGCTCAGCGAAAAGCTGACCGGCAAGAAATGCACTACTCTGAAAATAAATTTATAAAACATTATGGAGGATAAAATGGAATTTTTCAGCAAAATCGGAAAAATCGAGTATAAGGGTAAGGATAGTACAGATCCTCTTTCTTTCAAGTACTACAACCCTGATGAAATGATCAATGGCAAGAAGATGCGCGATCACCTTAAGTTCGCACTTTCTTGGTGGCACACAATGGGCGGCGACGGAACAGATATGTTCGGCTGCGGTACAACAGACAAGTCATGGGGACAGAGCGATCCCGCTGCAAGAGCAAAGGCAAAGGTTGATGCTGCTGCTGAAATTATGGATAAGCTCTCAATTGATTATTACTGCTTCCATGACCGCGATCTTTCGCCTGAGTATGGCAATCTCAAGGAGACAAACGCTCAGCTCGATATCGTTACAGACTATATGAAGTCTGCTATGGGCGATAAGAAGTGTCTCTGGGGTACAGCTAAGTGCTTCGATCATCCGAGATTCATGCATGGTGCAGGCACATCACCTTCTGCTGATGTATTTGCATTCTCTGCTGCACAGATAAAGAAGGCTCTCGAGTCTACAGTAAAGCTCGGCGGTAACGGATATGTATTCTGGGGTGGCCGTGAGGGTTACGAGACTCTCCTCAATACAAACATGGGTCTTGAGCTTGACAATATGGCTCGTCTCATGAAGATGGCTGTAGAGTACGGACGTTCAATAGGCTTCAAGGGCGATTTCTACATCGAGCCTAAGCCAAAGGAGCCTACAAAGCACCAGTACGATTTCGATACAGCTACTGTTCTCGGATTCCTGAGAAAGTACGGCCTCGACAAGGACTTCAAGATGAACATCGAGGCTAACCACGCTACACTCGCTCAGCACACATTCCAGCATGAGCTCCGCGTTGCAAGAGACAACGGCGTATTCGGTTCTATCGATGCAAACCAGGGCGATATGCTTCTTGGCTGGGATACAGACCAGTTCCCGACAAATATTTATGATACAACAATGTGTATGTATGAAGTTATCAAGGCAGGCGGCTTCACAAACGGCGGTCTCAACTTTGACGCTAAGGCTCGCAGAGGCAGCTTCACTCCCGAGGATATCTTCTACAGCTACATCGCAGGTATGGATGCATTTGCACTCGGCTTCAGAGCTGCTCTCAAGCTCATTGATGACGGACGTATCGACAAGTTCGTTGCTGACAGATACGCTTCATGGAACACAGGAATCGGTGCAGATATCATCTCCGGCAAGGCAGACTTCGCATCACTTGAAAAGTATGCTCTTGAAAAGGGCGAGGTTACAGCTTCACTCTCAAGTGGCAGACAGGAAATGCTGGAGTCTATCGTAAATAACGTTCTTTTCAGTCTTTAATAAAGACTGATTGAAATTAAATCTATTTTTCAAATGGAGGTCACGAATATGAAAAAAGCATTATCGGTCATTTCAGCACTCGCAATCCTTGCATCTCTTACAGCCTGCAATAACGGCAATAAGGATGAGGGAGCAGGCAGCAGTAACACAACAACTGCTAAGAAGGATGACACACAGACTACTACTAAGTCATCTGACGACAACGGCGAAAAGGTCTCAATCAACATTTGGTCATTCACAAACGAAGTTCCGGATATGTTAAAGAAGTTCCTGGATCTCAATCCTGATTTAGCTGCAAAGTATACCTATGAGCAGACAATCATCCCTACAACAGACGGCGCATACCAGCCTGCTCTTGATAAGGCTCTTCAGGGCGGCGGCAAGGATGCTCCCGATATCTACTGTGCAGAGGCTGCATTCATTGCAAAGTACTCACAGGGAGATATGAAGGATTTTGCTCTTCCTTACAAGGATCTCGGCATTGACGTTGATGGCGGAATTCAGAAGGCTCAGACAGCTGACTACGCAGTTAAGCTCGGTACAAGAGACAGCGATGTAGTTGCTCTTAACTATCAGGCTACAGGCGGTGCTTACATCTACAGACGTTCTATCGCTAAAGATGTATTCGGCAGCGATGACCAGGATACAGTAGAGAGTGCTATCGGTGCAGGTTCAGGTAACTGGGATAAGTTCTTTGATGCTGCTCAGAAGCTCAAGGATAAAGGCTATGCTATCATTTCTGGTGACGGTGACCTCTGGCACGCTGTTGAGAACAGCTCAGACGAGGGCTGGATCGTAAACGATAAGCTCCACATTGATCCTAAGCGTGAGGCATTCCTTGACCTCTCCAAGACGCTTAAGGATAATGAATATCATAACGATACAGAAGACTGGCAGGAGCCTTGGAAGGCTGATATGAGAGACGAAGGAGTTAAGAAGGTATTCGGCTACTTCGGACCTGCTTGGCTCATTAACTACACTCTTGCTGAGAACAGCGGTTCTTGGAAGGATACAGGAAAGACAGACGAAAACGGCGATGCTATCAAGGAACTTGATACTTCTATCGGTACTTATGGCGACTGGGCAATCTGTAAACCTCCTGTAGGCTTCTTCTGGGGTGGTACATGGCTCCTTACAAATAAGGACGTTGCAGACAGCAAGAAGGAATTCATTGGTAAGTTCCTTGAGTGGGTAACTCTTGACTGCACAAAGGATGGTCTCCAGTATATGTGGGCTAACGGTACTTACAGCGGACCTAACGGTACAAAGGATGCAGTTTCATCCGGTACAGTAATGGCTATGTCTGATGGTAAACTCGACTTCCTCGGTGGACAGAATATGTTCGATGTATTCATCCCTGCTGGTGAGTTCGCAAACGGTAAGAACCTCACACAGTACGATGAGAAGATCAACAGCTACTGGCGTGATCAGGTTCGTCAGTACACATCTGGTCAGAAGACAAGAGACCAGGCTCTCAAGGACTTTAAGCAGGCTGTTGCTGATGACCTTGGTATTGACGCAGAATAATTTTCTTAGGAGCTGTACCGCTTTTGCGGTACAGCCCTCTTCAAAAAATAAAGGAGGCTTACGGCTTTGAAAACGAAGCTTAAGGGTGTTAGTTATTCGAAATACGGATATCTATTCAGTATTCCTTTTGTTGTTGCTTTTTTGATTTTTACGCTGTATCCAACTATTTTTACAGCGATTCTCGGTTTCACCGACTGTCACGGACCTACGGGACTTGATAATTTCAAATTCCTCAGTGAGCCGTTTGAGAACTACAAGTCGGTAATAAATAACGAATCCTTCAGAAAATCTCTGAAGAATACTGTTCTTATTTGGATAATGAACTTTATCCCTCAGATATCTCTTGCCCTTCTCCTTACTGCGTGGTTCACTTCACACACAAATGAGATAAAGGGAAAAGGATTCTTTAAAGTCGTTTTCTATATGCCGAACATCATTACAGCTGCAACAGTTGCGATTCTTTTCAGGACTTTCTTTGCATATCCTGTTGGTCCTATCAACGATATTCTTATAAGCTTGGGTCTGCGTGAAAAAGGCTATTATTTCCTCGTAAACCCAACTGCTTCAAGGATCATAGTAGCATTTATCCAGTTCTGGATCTGGTATGGAAATACGATGATAGTACTTGTTTCAGGTGTACTTGGTATAAGCCCTGATATTTATGAAGCAGCTCAGATAGACGGAGCGAACGGTGTTCAAACCTTCTTCCGAATCACTATACCTAACTTAAAGACTGTATTACTTTATACATTGGTTACCAGCCTTGTCGGCGGACTTAATATGTTCGATATCCCATACCTGTTCAACAATGCAGGTGGACCCGATGGCGCGACTAAGACTGCAGCGGTATTTATTTACACTCAGGGCTTTGAAGGCAGATATCTGTATAACAAGGCTTCGGCTGCAAGTATGATCGTTTGGGTAATAATTGCTATAATGTCAGGCGTTCTCTTCTTCATCATGCGTGATAAGGATCAGATCAAGCTTGAAAAGGAAATCAAGAAGGCCAAGAAGGAAGCTAAAAGAGCAACTAAAGGAGGAGTAGATCAATGGCAGTGGTAAATAAAAAACCGGGTACCTATGCGTTCAGGATAGTTGCTTACACGGTTTGTATTCTCCTTGCTGTACTGAGCCTTTTCCCGTTTGTGGTCATGATAATCAACTCGACCAGAAGCTCTGCTCAGATTCAGCAGCATGCTCTTTCACTTATTCCTGGTTCAAACCTGAGAATAAACTGGAGCTACCTCTTTGGTAAGGGCTTTAATCCTATCAAGGGATTTGAGCATTCATTACTTATCTCAGTATGCACAACAGCGCTGACTGTTTATTTCTCAACAATGACAGCTTTTGCACTTGTTGCCTATGACTGGAAATTAAGAAAGCCATTCTTTACATTTATCATGGCAGTACTTATGATACCTGCACAGGTATCCAGTATCGGTTTCTACCACATGGTTTATAAGATAGGCTGGACTAATACATACTTCCCGCTTATACTTCCCGCAATCGCCGCACCAACGGTCGTATTCTTTATGAGGCAGTATATGATACCGTCACTTCCTATGGAGATACTCCAGTCGGCAAGAATCGACGGTGCTGGAGAATTCAGGATATTTAACCAGATCGTTCTTCCTATGATGAAGCCTGCTATGGCTACACAGGCAATATTTGCCTTCGTAACAAGCTGGAACCAGCTGTTTATGCCTCAGGTAATCATTACAAAAATGGAAAAGTATACAATGCCTCAGATGGTTTCACTCCTTAAGGGTGATACCTATAAGACTGAGTACGGTACGGTTTACCTTGGACTCTTCCTTTCAGTAGTTCCGATTCTTATCGCGTACTTCTGTCTGTCCAAGTATATCATCGAGGGTGTTGCTCTCGGCGGTGTAAAGGGTTAATTTGTATTCTTGAAGTTATCACATTTTCTTTCTTAAATCATTGAAGGCTGCACTGAAAACGTGCAGCCTTCTTTGTTTCGGAGGACTTAATATTTTGCCTCAGAACTTGCATTTATTTGAAAAATGTGGTATAATATCTTTATTAATACACTGATACGGAGGACCTAATATGCTGTCAGATATCGAAATCGCACAGAGCGCAGATATGAAGCGTATTTCTGAGATCGCTGCCGGTCTCGGGATAGAAGAAGATGACATTGAACCTTATGGACATTACAAGGCTAAGCTCTCGGAAAAGCTCTTTTCCAAGCTAACTGATAAAGAAAATGGTAAGCTGATCTTAGTTACTGCTATAAATCCTACTCCTGCCGGAGAAGGAAAAACCACAATAAGCGTAGGACTTTCCGACGCCCTTAGAAGAATAGGAAAAAAGTCGGTGCTTGCTCTCCGTGAGCCTTCACTCGGACCAGTTTTCGGTATGAAGGGTGGAGCAGCTGGCGGCGGTTATGCCCAGGTAGTTCCTATGGAGGATATAAACCTTCACTTTACAGGGGATATGCACGCAATCACAGCTGCTAACAATCTTCTCTGCGCAATGATAGACAATCATCTACAGCAGGGAAACGAGCTTAAAATAGACCAGCGTAGGATCATGTTCAAGCGCTGTATGGATATGAATGATCGTGCTCTAAGAAATATCCTTATCGGACTAGGTGGCAGAGCAAATGGCGTTCCACGTGAGGACGGCTTCAATATCACCGTTGCTTCAGAGGTAATGGCCATACTCTGTCTTGCTTCTGATATATCCGACCTTAAGGAAAGACTAGGCAATATACTTGTTGCATACAATCTCAGCGGAGAGCCTGTTTACGCAAAGGAACTTGGCTGTACTGGAGCTATGACCGCCCTTCTTAAGGACGCTCTTAAGCCAAATCTCGTGCAGACTTTGGAGAATACTCCTGCTTTCATACATGGCGGTCCTTTTGCCAATATCGCTCACGGTTGCAATTCACTGAGAGCTACGAAGCTTGCGCTCAAGCTCGGCGATTATATAGTTACCGAGGCAGGCTTCGGCTCAGACCTCGGAGCTGAAAAGTTCCTTGATATCAAGTGCAGGGTAGGAGGATTTTCTCCCTCATGCGTCGTACTTGTTGCCACAATAAAGGCACTGAAGTACAACGGCGGAGTGCAGAAGCAGGACCTGGCAAAGGAAAATATGTGGGCTCTTGAAAAGGGTATCGAGAACCTCAGGACTCATATTGAGAATCTGCACAAATATCACATACCGGTAGTAGTGGCTATCAATAGATTTGCATCTGATACTGACGAGGAAGTAAAGTTCGTTGAGAATTTCTGCTCTGATATGGGAGTAGAGGTTTCAATGTGCGAGGTATTCGCTAAGGGTGGAGAAGGTGGAACAGACCTTGCAAAGAAGGTGTGTGATGCTATTGAGCTCTGCGGAGAAAACGAGTTCAAGCCACTTTATGATACTCATGCTACAATAAAGGACAAGGTTGAGAAGATAGCAAAGGAGATATACCGTGCCGACGGAGTTACCTTTACGGCTCAGGCTGAAAAGGCAGTAAAGGAGATTGAAAATATCGGCTTCTGGGATCTGCCCATCTGCGTTGCGAAAACGCAGTATTCACTTTCTGATAATCCAAATCTTCTTGGTAAGCCGAAGAATTTCAAAATCACCGTCCGTGATGCAAAACTTTCCGCAGGTGCAGGCTTTGTTGTAATATATACCGGCGATATCCTCACTATGCCCGGACTTCCCAAGGCTCCGGCAGCACTTGACATCGACTGCGACGGAAACGGAAATATCACGGGACTTTTCTGATATATGAAGATCATAACTCATTCTCCGGCTGAGACTATTAAGGCTGCGGAAAAGCTCGGTAGATTTCTAAAAGCCGGCGACATGATCGCCTATAAAGGCGGTCTCGGCGCAGGAAAGACCACATTTACCCGTGGACTTGCAATAGGCATGGGACTTGGGGACAGTGTTACCTCTCCCACATTTGCGCTTGTTAACGAGTACCGCGGCGATAAGCTGACACTTTATCATTTTGATATGTACCGTATAAGCTCCGAGGAGGATCTTGAATCCACAGGCTTTTACGACTATCCCTTCGAGGACAATGTGGCAGCCGTGGAGTGGTCGGAGAATATTGCGGAGTTTCTCCCGAAGGATACTGTATATATCACTATAAACAGCGTGGGAGAAAACGACAGGGAAATAATTATCGAGGACGGTGGAAGATTTGCTGCTGCTTGGGATTGATACATCAGGAAAGACCGCGTCCGCAGCTCTTTTTGACTCGGATAGGGAGCTGTTTTTAGCTCAGAGTACCGTTTATACACAGAAGACACATTCACAGGTCATAATGCCCATGGTTAAGGACGTAATGGTCCAGGCAGGGAAGGAGCTTTCCGACCTTGGCGGTATTGCTGTAGCAAACGGTCCAGGATCATATACGGGACTTCGTATTGGAGTTGCGGCAGTAAAGGCTCTCAGTTTCGGGCTGGGCATAAAATGCTGTGGCGTGTCTACACTACTTGGTCTTGCATGCAATAACCTTGCTTATAAGGGACATATATGTGCAATTATGAAGGCAAGGGGTGAGCTTGTCTATACCTGTATCTATAAAAGCGATGGCTATTGCGTAGAGCAGATTACTGAGGAGCAGATAATCTCACAGGATGAGCTTGCGGAGTTCCTTGCTTTGAACATCAAGGAGGCCATGCTTTGCGGAGACGGAGCTGCCTACTTTTACAATACCTACACTTCGTCTGCGTTTATTATAGCGCCGCCGCAGGGACGGCTGCAAAGCGCAGTGGGAGTGTGCCTTGCTGGCATATCAAAAAAGCTTTCAGAGCCAGGTCAGCTTGAAGTATCCTATTTACAGAAGGTAAAGGCTGAAAAGGATCTGGAATCAAAAAATAAATGATAATATATAATGGAGATGTTTAACATGATAGCAATAGGCTGCGACCACGCTGCTGTGGAAATGAAAAATACGGTCAGGGATTACCTCACCGAAAAGGGCTTTGAGGTGAAAGACCTTGGCACTAACGGAGAGCCCTGCGATTATCCGAATATGGCAGAAAAGCTCTGCACTGAGATAACCTCGGGCAATTGCGAAAAGGGCATACTTATCTGCGGAACAGGTATCGGTATGTCGATCGCTGCCAACAAGGTAAAGGGTATCCGTGCAGCACTCTGCGCTGATTCATTCTCAACAAAGTATACCCGTCTGCACAATGACGCAAACGTAATGTGTATGGGCGCAAGAACTCTCGGCCCCGGACTTGCCTGCGAGCTTGCCGAGATATTCCTTACCACTGAATTCGAGGGCGGACGCCACCAGAGACGTATCGACCTTATATCGGCTATAGAAGCCAAAAACTGAAAGGGGCTGTTAAAATATGGCAGAGCTGCACATAATTGATCATCCGCTTGTACAGCACAAGATATCATTACTGAGAGATAAGAACACAGGTACAAAGGAGTTCCGTGAGCTTGTGTCTGAGATAGCAATGTTTATATGCTATGAGGCTACAAGAGATCTTCCGCTCAAGGAGATAGAGCTCGAAACTCCTCTCGCTGTTGCCAAAACAAAGATAATATCAGGCAGAAAGCTTGCCTTCATACCTATACTCCGTGCAGGACTTGGCATGGTTGAGGGTGTCACAACTCTTGTACCTGCTGCAAAGATAGGACATATCGGACTTTTCCGAGATCCCGTCACAAAGGAACCGGTTAAGTACTATGCAAAGATGCCTGACGATATTCATGAGCGTGATGCTATAATAGTTGATCCTATGCTTGCAACCGGTAATTCGGCGGTTGCAGCTATCACAGAGCTGAAGGAACTGGGCGTAAAGCACATAAAGTTCATGTGTATTATATGCTCTCCTGAGGGTGTAAAGGCAGTACAGACTGCACATCCTGATGTAGAGATATACGCAGGCGTTATGGACGAAAAGCTTAACGAGGACAAGTATATAGTTCCTGGTGTAGGAGACGCAGGAGATCGAATTTTCGGCACAAAATAAGGAAAGGGGCTGTAAAAAAACAGCCCTCCAAAACAACACAGTTGCCTCTTCAAGTAAAATTTGAAGGGGCAACTGTTTTTTTTATGTTAATTGTTGAAAACTTCTCAAATCCCCCATAAACAGGGTATAACGAACAAGCACGAAGTAAAAACGCTTTTTTCGCGCTGGTAAAGATATATTTTATTGATAGTTCAGGCGGCTTTTAAAGCTGCCTGTTTCTTTAA
>JAGCWY010000040.1 GCA_017961625.1 Ruminococcus sp.
CCTCCTCCTAATATATATTTTGTAAGGTGTAAGCAACCCAACAGCCAGTTGGGACCTACCCCTCTTATTGCTTAAGCTGTATGATTAGATAAGCATCGGTTTGACCTCGTCCTCCTTGGACCATATGTGTCCGTAAGAAAGCCAGTCAGCCAGCTTATCATCTGCAGCAGTTCGATTTACGTAGGTTGGATCTGCCTTGTGTACGACCGCTTAATACCCCAGGAGATTGAATAAGCAGTGAGGAAAGCTGGACACCATGCAAATTCAATATAATGGGAGGTATATACCCTTATGCACAATGCTGTAGGTATCGATGTCTCCAAGGGCAAGAGCACCGTTACCATTATCCAACCTGAGAATACCGTCATACGCAAGCCATTTGATGTCCCTCATGCGGTGGAGCAGTTGAATGAGCTGATCAGCTTCGTCAAGTCGCTTGATGGAGAAACACGAGCCGTCTGTGAGTGTACTGGGCGCTATCACGAACCGATCCTTAAGGCGTTCTCTGAGGCCGGAATATTCATCTCTGCTGTAAATCCAAAGCTCATTAAAGGCATGGGTGAAAACACCCTGCGTAACATCAAGACGGATCCTGCCGATGCAAGGAAAATAGCCAAGTATACCCTTGACAATTGGACTTCTTTACGGCAGTATTCAAGTATGGATGATATTCGCTTACAACTAAAAACTTTAAATTCACAGTATAGTTTCATACTGAAGCAGCGTACCGCTGCAAAAGCTAATCTGATATCGTTGCTTGATAACACTTATCCCGGAGTAAACCGTCTGTTCAAAA
Organism: Ruminococcus sp.; assembly: GCA_017961625.1. GTDB lineage: Bacteria > Bacillota > Clostridia > Oscillospirales > Ruminococcaceae > Ruminococcus. Next base: position 797 of record JAGCWY010000040.1, read on the forward strand.
GCCCGGCAAGGAGTGACGGTTCCGAAAAATGGATCGATTATGCAGATTCCTTTTGGCATGCAGAATGTGTCAGCAAAATTGGCTTGAAAGCATTTACCGAACGCTATAGTGCATTCTGCAAGAAACATCATTATAATGTCAGAAAAAACAAGGCTCAGGAGCTTTACGAGGCATCAAAAGACCTTATAACGGTCTTTCCGAAGGACAGCACCTATAAACTACTTATCCAGCAGCAGATACAGCAGGTAAGGCTTTTATCAGGTCAACTTGCCGCCATTAAAAACGAGATGGATGAGCTCGCTTCGACGTTACCTGAATACGACACCGTTATGGGTATATATGGTGTTGGCAAGACCTATGGTCCTCAGCTTATAGCCGAAATAGGCGACATAAGTCGTTTTAACCACAGGGAAGCTCTTACAGCCTATGCCGGTGTTGATCCCGGAGCCAATCAGTCAGGTTCACGCAACCAGAAGAGCAACAAGGCTTCTAAAATTGGATCTTCAAGGTTACGCAAGACGCTTTTTCTGATAATGACCACCTTACTTCAGAATAAACCCGCCAATGATCCTGTATATCAGTTCCTTGACAAAAAACGTTCTGAAGGAAAACCCTATCTGGTGTATATGACTGCAGGAGCCAACAAGTTCTTACGAATCTACTATGGTAAGGTTAAAGCCCATATTCGCGAACTTGAACAGGATCAACGGTCCGAAGAATAGACATCATTAAAA
>JAGCWY010000002.1 GCA_017961625.1 Ruminococcus sp.
CTTTACTCCTGCATACTCTGCGATAAGTCTTTCCACCTCGTTGATGTTCTCTCCTGCTGTCGTGATCCAGTTCTTTTCAAATGCATCATTCACCCACTTCTGCTCGTCACCGTGCATAGTAGGAGAGGAAAGCCATATTTTCTCTGCAAACGGCTTTGCATTGCTTTTGTTTACAAACATCCAATTACCTTCTCCATAAAATTATTGATATGATCTGAGATAGTTTTATTTCAAAAAACTTAATGCGACCTGATCCGTTCCTCAAAATCACACACACAAATTTATTATACTATTTGCCGCTTTAAAAATCAATCCCTAATCCATATAATAATAGCCGATTTATGCTATTTTCGGCAATTTGTACAAGTTTATTCCATATAGCAAATTTATATGAACTCTTTGATATATCAGCATAAGTAAAACGACCGCTTCACAGCGGTCATCATAAAAAAAAATTAATTTACACCAAGACTAACGACTGCATTTTTACAGCAAACAAATTATCTTCGCAGTCATTTTTCATTCAGAACTCCAACATTGAAGAACACTATCCTTATACCTTCGCAGGATCCGCAAATAAAAACTTTTCCTTCAGGAACCTCCACGCCGAGCTGCTCAGCGCTGTAGAAACCGAATATTTCCTTCTTTGCAACTTCGTATATATCATCATCAGAAAACTGTATCTCTATCTCCTTTTCTCCCTTGTGTCTGCGCAGCACGTCTGCGATAGCTTTATCGTCTACGCTACTAAGGTATGAGCCGTCAACAACATAGTAATAATTATCGATAGAATTGCAAGTCGGCACGAAATAATTGCTTCCCTTTTCAATACTGTGCTGGTCCTTGAAATGCTCGTCATCAGCCATGAAATAATAATGTGAGTAGTGCTTTTCTCCATCGTCATCTCCGTAAAAAGCATCGTCACAGGCAGTATCCACCCAGTAGTACTTACCGTCAAGCCTTATGTAATTCCAGAGCTGATAATCGTTCCAGAACGCGCCGCATTCATATCCAAGCCTGTTCATGATATACTGGAAAGCCTGGTTTAACCCGTTATGCTGCGTATGACCTCGTACGAGGCACCCATATATAGTGTCTGTGAACTCGTCAGTATCATCATCCTGATACCATGTATTCTCTATCAGCCAATCGTGTACGAATAGTATCTTCTCCCAGTCCGAAGCGCCTTCCGGTATCTCACTTATTATCCTGTCCGCAGCCTCAGATACCCTGTCACACATTTCCCTGACTTCACTTATCGGCATATCCTGATCCAGCGGTGAGATGCTCAGCCTCTTGTGACTGCCGTCACCGATATACGATGTATAGGATATATAAGCCCAGAATAATTCAGGATTCTCCCTGAGCACTCTTTGAGCTGTTTCCCTGAGTTTTTCCTTAGGCTCGATATTACCGCAGAATTCCATCAGAGTATCGAACTTCAACAGATGAGCGTATATAGCGTTGTACAGCTCCTCGTCCCCACCTATATATTCTGCGGCCAGAGTCTGAACAGTCGGCGCAACATAATCATCATATTCGTCGTAGTCCAGATACGTACAGCCGCATAAAAGCATAAGTGCCGCCATAAGCATAGCAGATATTTTCAAAGTCTTCATCTTCTCCCCCCTTCAGGAAATCACACTAATATGATGCCATATTCCCGACGATTTGTCAAGCCTGCTGCTCCGTACCAAAAAGGCTCCGGAATACCGGAGCCTTTATAAAACTTAATATCACATTGATCTGAGAATGATCTTTCTGAGAGCCACAAGGTCAAAAACGCTTGTTACACCGTCGCCGTCAATATCACAGGAATACTCTGCCGGCTGCGCACCGAGGAGCACTCTCTGACACAGTACAAGATCGGCAACATCAACTGCGCCGTCGTGATTGAGGTCGCCCCTGAGAGCATATTCCTCATCGCTGAGCTCAGGCTCTGTCGAAACAGTTGTTGTAGTTGTCTCAGCAGTCGTTGTTTCAGTAGTCGTTTCTGTTGTCGTTGAGGTAGTTTCTGTTGTAGTTGCAGAAGCTTCCGTTGTTGTACTGAAAATAATACGTATCGTTGTTGTGGCAGTTGTAACACCTGGTACTGATGTTGTACTTTCCTTCGGAGCAGTTGTTGCAGTAGTTGTTGTCGTTGTGGCTGAAGATGTTGTTGTGGTAGTAGTTGTTGTTGATTCCGTTACAGGAGCATCACCGAGAGAAACAAAATTATACTTATACGCATTTGCATAATTCTCTGCATTAGAGCCTGCATATGCATATATCGTTCCTCTAAAACTTGTTCCGTGAGTTGAATAAGAGTTGCATATAGTTTCTGCCGAACCGCTTACTATACATTTCGGACTACGTATATATATTTCCTCCAGACCTGAGCAGTTACAGAAAGCCTGAGCAGCTATATAAGTAACATTCTCCGGAATATCAATACTCTTGAGCGATCTACAGCTTGCAAATGCGCCCCTGTTTATTGAGGTCACACTGCCCGGTATAGATACTGATGTGATGCTGAGCTCGGCAAAGGCGCAGGCTCCGATCTCTGTTATACCGTCGCTTATCTCCACACTCGTTATCTGACTTCTGCGACTGTACCACGGAGTATTGGTGCTCATAGAGTATCCCGACATTGCACCTGTTCCCGTGATCTTAAGCACAGAATCTTCATACTCCCAGTGTACATTGTCTCCGCACTCACCCGAATCAGGAAGAGCAGCACCCACATGGCTCTGTGCTGTCAGCATATCTGTTCCCAATGCCCCAACGGGAACAGAAGAAAGTGCAGAAAAGCACATTGTCGCCGATACGACGGCTGATAAGATTTTTTTCATTGTTATATCCTCCAATAATCATTATTACTGTATAACATACAGCATATATATTATAACATTTTATCCATGTTTTTACTATATCTTTTTTGCTAAATAAATTTCACAGAATAGGTAAATATGATTTTTTCTTTCCATAAATTGCGGTAGCATCATGTCTGCTCCTCTCAGACATGTCCTTAATTTCCGCCAAACCCGATAGTTACAAATGTCACTGTGAATGTTATAAATGTCATCTTGAAACATTCATATTTTTGATATATAATCAGAGCATAGAAACAAACCTGAAAAGGAATGATCTGAGTGAAAGTCAATTTCTTTGAGATAAAAAACTGTACAATGGACAGCTGCTGTGGTTATCCTGCTATCTTCGCTCCCGAGGGCACAGATGAGGGACTGCTGATGATGCGGGGCTTTACAAAGCAGATAAACGGTACCTGGTTCAGGTATCTGAATCAGTACGAATATGATTATGTCATGCAGTTCAGCGGCTATGACGAGGTCACCATAGACCAGACATTTTTCAGCAGGATCAATATGCCTCCATCACAGCAGAGTGAGCCCATCGGATATAAGGACCACGGAAAAACACCAACTGTCCTTTGTTATGTATCCCTTGGAATTATGCTGCTTGCGGTCGTCCTTTTTGGAATCGCGCCACACACATACAAAAGCGTTCCTTTAATATCAGAAGTTATACCCACAATGATCATTGCATCATTTATACTTGTCATAATAGTAAGGATAAACTATCCCGAAAGCACATTAGGAAAGGTACTGTTCACCGTATATATCGTAACGGTTGCATTGCTTTTTCTCATTGGTATATTAAGCTTTTTAGCATTAATGGTAGCCTGCAACGAATTTCTCAATTCCTGCCGTTGAAAAAATAAAAGGAGTGAAAAATATGAATATTAATACAGATTATACAATCATACCGCCTTATGCTGTCATGTTGCTTCTCGCCTGTATTTCAGGTCTTGCATTGCAGTATTCACTGAATATACTTCGCGGAGCTGACAAAACAGTTTCATCGTGCATAACCATACTTTCGCCCATGCTCATGTTTTTCTTCGCCTCGCTTCTTTCTTATGCCTCTTCAGGCGGTACCAGACGCGGGCTTTCCTCAATGGGTGGTCTCTTAGGAATGTATGCCAGCGTATTCATACTTGCCGCAATAAAGCGCGACAGACATACCACAAAAATAACGCTTGAAAACTGCACCGTTGTGCTTCCACTGATATACAGCATTTCAAAAATGGGCTGCTGTTTTGCAGGTTGCTGTCACGGTATCCCCTATCACGGCGCGTTCTGTGTAAGCTATTCTGGAAAGGTTACCGAAAGCGGCTATCTCTTCCCTGTACAGTTTGCAGAGGTGTTGACCTTCTTCGTAATATTCATTATCGGCATGATAATGCTAAGAAATAACAGCAAGATAACAGCTATGTCCGTACTTATCGCTTCCGCAGCAGCAAAGGGACTCCTTGATTTTCTCCGCGAGTCACACATAGGAAAAATCATCTCCCTGAATCAGATACTCTGTCTTATTATCATAGCAGCAGGTATTATCTACACTGTCGCAGTAAAAAGATTGAGTGAGAATAAAACAGTTATTAGTTCACCAGCAATTTCAAAACCTTTCTGAAATAATTTCTTTCATAAGAAATAACCATATAAAATAAACCCCTGAGAATCGCTCAGGGGCTTTTTATCGTACATCTCACAGACTTGTCCTGTTACAGATCACCTGATTTCTGTTCATAGCAACTCATTCCGCAGCTCTTTTGCAGCTGAGTACGATATCGCAAATCTTATCAACTGTCTCTATGCTGAGATCGGCATAGAGCGGAAGAGTGAGAACTCTCTTGCTGATATGCAGAGCAATGGGCGTCTCGTTAACATCGTAAGCTCCGTGGAAGCAGTCGAATGTATTGGTAAGAGGATAGAAATACTTTCTTGCACCTATGCCGTTTTCAGCCAGAGCGTTGAATACTTCGTTCCTACTTGCACCGAATTCAAGCTCGTCAAATACCACCGGCATATAAGCGTAATTAGGCTCAACTCCAGGCTGATCTCCGCAGAGCTTTATTCCGCTTATACCTGAAAGTCTTTCACGGTAGCGCTCCACAGCAGCCCTGCGCTTTGCAATCTCCTCGTTAAGGTGACGGAGATTGCATATACCCATAGCCGCCTGAAACTCGTTCATCTTTGCGTTTCCTCCGACGAACTCGACTATCTCCGGACCACGGATACCGAAGTTCTTCATATCGTTCAGCTTCTGTACGAGAGTGTTGTCCGAGAAGCATACAGCTCCACCCTCAATTGTATTGAATACCTTTGTTGCATGGAAACTGAACATAGCAGCGTCACCAAAGCAGGCTGTGCTTACTCCGTTGTACTTAACGCCGAAGGCGTGAGCTGCATCGTATATTACCTTAAGTCCGTACTTGTTTGCTATTCTCTGAATCTCATTTACGTCACAGAGATTGCCGTATACGTGAACAGGTACGATAGCACAGGTCCTGTCGGTGATAAGGCTCTCTATCCTGCTTACGTCAATGGTGTAATCGTCCTTGCGTATATCGCAGAAGACCGGCTTCAGGTTATTTCTCACGATAGCATGAGTAGTTGAAGCAAAAGTGAAAGGAGTAGTGATGACCTCTCCGTTTCTCGGAAGATTCATTGCTGCCAGCACGTTCTCCAGTGCAAGGTGTCCGTTTGTATAGAGCACAACATTAGGAACTCCGAGGAACTCCTCCAGATCAGACTGTAGTTGCTTGTGCTTTGCGCCCATATTGGTAAGCCAGTGGCTGTCCCAGAGCTCTTTTATCTCTTCACAATACTCCTCAAAAGAAGGCATTGATGAACGTGTTACCAGAATATTATTTGCCATATCTGTTCCCTCACTATATTACTTTTTATAATTTTGTCTTTAAATATAAGCGGAGCTTTTCCGCGCAATATCATAAATTTAATATGCTTCGTCCATGACAGAGGTATCGAAAAGGCACGTAAGCATTTCCTCGCCCTGATTGGCATACTTCTTTGCAAAGGCACCGGGGTCATAGTCAGTAACTATTGTGTATATACATATTCCCCTTGCTTTGAGCACAAGGCTTACGTTCTCGGGATTTGCCCCCAGTATCAGCAGTTTTTTCATGCCTTGCCGCGCTTTCCGATAAGCTTCTTTACTGTATTGAGGATATACTCAAAGCTGTCTATCTTCATGAGCTTAGAGCCTACAACATATACGACTATTCCCACAGTTATCTGGATGCACAGTGTAATAATGTAGTGCAGACCGAGGAATTCAACACAGTATACAATGGCTCCCATAACAAGTGAAAGGCATATCTGCGGCACCATATCTTTTACTTGTTCGATATAGCTGTAGCTAAGCAGCTTTTTATTCGGCCATGAATTTATGACCTGACTTATAATCGAGGTAACAAGGAAGCTGAGAGCCATTGCCTTAACGCTTATAAACATAGTCGAGACAATAGCGATGGTACTGACAGCCTTTTTTATAATCTCAAGCTTAAGGAATAGATCGCTTCTTCCCATAGCCTTAATAGCGTTGAGATTTGCTGTATGTATCGGATAGAATGCGAAAGTGAAGCAGAATACTCTCAGGAAGAATACACATGGCAGCCATTCCTTGCCTAGTATAAGGTTTACGATTGATTCCGCACACATAGCCAGACCTGCCATAAAAGGCATCATAAGGTAAGTGCTCGTTTTTATAGCTCGTCTCGTCATATTCTTTACCGCTTCCCTGTTGTCCTGCTCCTTTGAGAGTGTCGGCAGCAGTACGCTGTCAATGGAAGCGTTAATATTTGCAACGATGAGATTCGGGAACTTTTTTCCCTGATTATAAAAACCGAGGTCGCTGGAACTGTACATCTTACCGATGATGAGCTGTCTCAGGTCGTTATATACCGTATCTATCATAGTGGATACAAGGAGCTTCCAGCCGTATGAGAATAGCCCCTTCAGTCGTTGGAGTGAGAACATCTTCTTTGGACGCCATTTTACAGTTATCCAGAGTATGACAGTATCGACAACTGTATTGAAAAGCATCTGTGCGACCAAAGCCCACACGCCGAAGCCAAGGAGAGCCATGGTGATTCCGACAACAGCTGCGCCTAGAGTTCCACCAAGAGTGGCGAAGAAAAAGCGCTTGAACATCATATTTCTCGAAACATACGCCTGCTGGACGTTCTTGATTCCAGAAACAACAATGATGAGGCTTAGCACACGGATAAGCGTCGGAGTCAATCCCGGCTTATTATAAAACAAAGCTATGTACGGCGCTGAGAAAAACATTACTAGGTACAGCACACCGCAAAGTATCAGATTAAAGTAAAAAACACTTGAAAAATCAAGATCATCAGCATTTTTTTTCTGTATCAGGGCATTTGCCATACCGCTGTCAACGAATACATTCATTATCGTTATAAATATCTGCACCAGAGCGACTGTTCCCGCTATCTCGGGACCGAGTATACGCGCAAGCACGACAGAAACGACAAATGTTACTCCATAAGCACCGCAGCGTTCAAAAAAACGCCACAAAAAGTTATTGACGACCTTTTCAGAACTCATATTTTTCCCCCAGAGGGTATCCTTTCTTTACCGTATCATAACGGTTTTATTCATCAAAAGCTAAGAAGTGCCGACCATGATCGGCACCCAAAAGTAATATTCCCAATGTATCAAACGCACTCAGGCGCTGAATTTTCTCGTACAAACGCCGAGCCTTCCCCTTTTCGCATCCTCCATACCGGCTTTTACAGCCCTGAGCTTCCTAAGTTTGTCCTTCTCAAAGAAAAGTATCATGAACGCCTTCTTGTATGCCTTTCTGTAGTAAGGTACTCCATCCTCTGGGAAGACCTTGCTGTAATCCCTGCCAACTACACGCGAATTTCTCGCAACATAGTAACAACGCAGGTAATTATGATTGGTTATGGTCATGATACGCTTTCCAAATATCTTGATATGGTAGGAATTACTTCCCAGATTATGTTCAAGAAGCACGCTGTTCAGCTTATAAAGGGAATAGCCGTTCTTCCTGAGATGCCATGAGAACTCGGTATCCACTGCATCGATGAAGAGCTCATCGCGGAAACCACCAACATTTTTATAGGCTTCGGCATTCACGTAGCAACCCGAGGTGATAAGGGTATGCACCTTTTCTACGGTATCGCTCACTTGAACCTTGTCCCTGCTTGAAAAAGTAAAGGTTGGGCCTATTGCGCCAATCTTCTTATTTTTATTCTTGCTAATGAATTCATCATAAGCCTTTACCATGCCCTTCTGCGGACATGAATCCTGATCCAGTGTGAGAATCCACTCACAACCTCGGTCTATTGCCTCTCTGAAGCCGCGGTTCAGCGCAGACGCTATACCTGTATTAGACATCTGTGAAAGAACGAGCACATTCTCCTCTGAAAGAGCGCTCACCTGTTCCTGTGCCTCTTTTTTATCAGAATTATCGACTATTATAACAAGTCCGACCTGTTCCTTCATTATCTCTATGCTTTTTTTCAAATCTGCGATATCAGGCTGGAACGTCACATATAAAGCGCAAGCATTCATACAAACTACCTACTTCTTTCCCAAATTAGCACGCACAGACGCCTGAGCAGCTTACTGTGCATAAGCATATAGAAGAGCTTGACCTTGGGTGAAGAGTTATAGTTCTTGGTCTTGGACATATTCTCCCTGTCGAAATTCATACCAATAAGCTTATAGCTCCTGTTGTAGAAATTATGTCTTATCTTCTCCACAGTCTCTTCTGGTAGACCATACTTCTCCACAAGCTTCTCCTGAGTGCTCAGAAGGTTAGTAACTCTCGAATAGTATTTCTTAGCGCTCCTAGTATGTGAAGCGCTCTCTCCGAGAACTCTGTACACAGCAGTAACGTCGTCCTTGAAGCAGTACACCTTTGCTGAAGCAAGGAAATACGAGAACATTACGAAAGAACCGTCACATGATGGTATCCTCTTGTATTTATCAAATAATTCCTTTCTCAGTACCCATGTCATCGGAGCGGTATAGCCTCTGTTTACGACCCACTCCTCCAGTGTATACTCAGAACGGAATTCTTTGCTTTTGGTATTCAGAATATCGTATTCGGTTTCACCGGTATTCTGATGATAGATATTGAAATTGGTATAGCACATACCATAATCGGGATTGGCTTCGAGGAAATCGATCTGCTTCTGTAACTTGTTCTCGTCAATCCAATAGTCGTCGCCTTCGCAGTATGCAACATATTTTCCGCGGATCATAGGATTGATTATCTTGCTGATAGTTCCGTCTCCCTTGGAAAACATATTCTCCTTTTCGTACACCGGTCTGATTATATGAGGGAACTTTGCTTCGTACTCCCTGATGACATCAGCGGTATTATCAGGCGAAGCATCCTCGTGAACGATCACCTCAAAGGGAAAGGTAGTTTTCTGGCTCAGGAAGCCATCTAGCGCCTGTCCGATATAGTCTCCGTGATTATATGTGATGCAGCGTATTGAAACCAAAGGTGCAGCTGAGCTGCCGCCCTGCCATGTACTCATGATCTCTTCTTCAGTGCGGTTTAACATTTTATCTCCACTTCTATATTTAAGGATTTAGCATGATGCAGATTGTTTGCATCATACAGGCTGTGTTTATAGATAGCATAACCGCCGGAAAAACCGACGGAAATAATAATACCCAGTGCCTGACGGCAGGAGCGCGAAGGTCTCCGCCGTCAGTACCGGTTATGATATATTCTACCTCTGCTTATATATCAGCTTCGGCTCATAAGCCCATCAGTACTTCATTGTGCCGACAACGTCATCTGTAAGGAATACGTTATTGCTTACGTAATAGAAGAAAGCAAGCATTTCTCTGCGGAAGAGCGGAGTGCTGTGCGTTCCTTCCGGAGACACATATATCTTGAAATTAAAGCCGTTAGCTCTGAAAGCCTTGTCAAATCTCTTTACATTCTGTGGGAACTCAGGTCTTTCTCCAAGGCTGTAGCCCATAAAGAGGTGTGCGTTGCTGTTCCTTGTAAATGTAAGGTTCTTAGCCTGTGATATCCAACCTCTGCCCTCCTGTATATAGTACTGAGCAGACGGGCTGAGACCACCTACGTTAACAAAGAGGTTCTTGTAAAGTGTACCTGCATACAGAGCTGCAGCTCCGCCCATTGAGTATCCTGAAACAGTCCATGTCTTGCCGGGGTCGAAGTACTTGCTGTACTTCTTGTCACCAAGAAAAGCATTCTTAAGAGTTCCGAGCTTATTCTTTACGTAACCATAGAACATATCGGAACTGATGTTCTTGGCATTCCTGTTATCCATTACGAGAGTAGGCAGGATAATAATCATAGGCTTAATGTAGCCCTTGCTTGTCCATGTATTCATTCTTGCAGCCATGTCCATGTCTTTGCCCGCAGTCCATCTGTGACCTGTTCCGCCATGGAACATTACAACTACAGGATATGTGCCAGGCTCCTTGGGAGTAAGGATATATCCCTGATGGACTACGTTTCCGCTCTTTACCTCATATTCCTGGAGTGGGCCGTAAAGCTCGGTGTTTCTTCTCTTTGCCGCATTCGCCGTATTTGTTTTAAGTCCGAAGGACAGTACGGTAAATGTCATTATCGCTGACATTACGAGCGATAAAACCTTTTTTACACTACTTTTCATTTTTTTCCTCCTGATTGATTTTTTTACTGATCGAATCTCTTTTTACAAATAAAGCTTTTTTCATTGCGCCGAATACTAAATTGATACCTGTCAACATAAAGCTCACAGGAACACTTTTATTCTTCGCCTCCCTCCAGAGCTTATAATGCCATTTGATAAGATTCATACAGCTATGGTTGCTTATTGAACCGGATCTCTTTCGGTATTCCGAAAGAACCCTGTCAAGCAGGTAGCAATCTGTCTTCCTGCAAACCTCAAGCCACATAGCATAATCATTATTCTTATCTATATGAGCTATCTGTATCAACCCTATGTACTCTGCATCATACATAACAGTAAGACAGCCGGGCCAACAGTAGCAATACATACCGAGCTTCGAAACTCTCCGCGGCCCCGTGACTACCACGCCGTTCCGCTTTGATTTTTCATCTATCTCACAGTAATTGGTATAGCTGAAATGATAACCGTTCTTCACCATAAAGCCAATCTGCTGTTCCAGCTTTTTGGGGTGCCAGATATCATCACTGTCAAGGAATGCTATCCATTTGCCTTGAGCAAGTCTCAAAGCCTTGTTCCTTGAAGCGGCAGCTCCGCTGTTGACCTCATTCTTTACAAAAATTATCCTCGGATCGTTGAAGCTGGCTATGACCTCTTCCGTATTGTCGCTTGAACAGTCGTCAACGATTATCAATTCCCATCTGCTGTAGGTCTGTGCGAGGACCGAACGCACGGAGGCAGCTATAAACCGTGCCGTATTGTATGACGGCATGATTATCGAAACAAGCTCAGCCATTCTCCTGCTCCCTTTCAATTATTCTGCATGGAATACCCACGGCAGTAGCGCCGTCGGGAATATCCTTGTTGACAAGGGTACAGGCGCCTATCACGGCATTGCTGCCTATCCTTACACCCTTTCCCTCACGGGTCTTACTGATGATGCTTGCACGCATACCGATGTACGCGCCGTCGCCGACCTCTATCGGAACATGAGCCTGATTCCTTCCGTGGCAGGAGAAGAACACACCGTATGAAATAGTACAGTTGCGACCAATCTTCATAAGGTCATAGCACATATCGTCGAGGTAGCATCTCATGCCTATGAAAGTACCCTTTCCAATGCTGAATCCGCATAAGCGGTATATTGCTATGCGGATACAGTTAAAAGGACAATTTGCCGCCAGTGAGTTCGTAAGCCATTTTCTTATGGGCTTCATGACTATAGTTAATGGTGAATAGTCGAAGTAATAAGGGGCAGGCTTATTGTACCTTTTTTCATATATTTTTTTTAATAGCTTCATGTCTGCTTTACCAGTATCTGCTTTGCAAGCTCCTGCTTTAACGTGTATTCCTTCTGAGTAACCTTTCCGACGCTTACGAGGTAATCGCCGAGATCAGCAGCAGTAGCCATACCCTTAGCAGCAATGCCTTCCTTTATGAATACCTTTTTAAAGGTTTTGAGCACTATTTTCATATCACCGACGAACGTAATGCCGCTGTCAACGTATTCGTTGTCGTATCTGAGCTTATCTTCCCAAGGAATATCATTTCTGCCGTTACACTGAGCAAGACCAGTAAGACCCTGACGTACATAGTGGCGCTCGCGCTGCTTGTCGTTCATGAAGACCATATCCCTTACGAGAAGAGGTCTAGGACCAACAACAGACATATCGCCCTTGATTATGTTAATGAGCTCGCCAAGCTCATCGCAGGATGAGCTTCTGAGGAATTTTCCATACTTGGTAAGGCGCTTCTCGTCCGGGAGAAGTTTTCCGTTACTATCCTTCTCGTCGGTCATGGACTTAAACTTTATAAGTTTGAATATCTTTTCCTCGCCTGTTTTCGGGTCTATCCTACCAGGTCTATCCTGAGTGAAGAAAGGATTGCCCTTCATCTTTACTGCACCGACAACTGTCAGCATTATCATGAGAGGAGACAGGATGATAAAAGCTCCCGTACTGAAGAAGCAGTCAAGAGGACGCTTGATAAAGCGCTCATAGATGCCGGAAGGTCTGTACTTCTTCTTGTACTTCCTGTTCTTGATCTCATCTGCTCTTTCAGCTATAAAAGCAATAAAAGCAACAAAAAGCGAGATGCCGGATATTATAGCGGCACTCTTTCCGAACGGCCCCAGAAACTTGTTAACATCATAATTCATAATCAATTCTCCCAATCATTATAACATCTTTTTATGATACTGTTTTTATTGCCCTTCTCCTCAGAAGCGCAGACAGCCACAGATTCCCGATCTGCGTTATGTGCCGCCCGGCTTCGCTGAACCGCTGTGTCAGGCACCCGTAAGCTTGTATTACCTACGTCATGCCCAAAAGCGATACTGTATGTATGTGCGCCGCGGTAAAAAACCGCAGCACTACAAGAACGCACAGTAGCATATCCGCAACCCGATTCCCCGGCGGATATGCTCATACGTTTATTTATGTACTTTACATCGGAGACTGTTATGATCTCCGAAAGCTCCGCAACATTAGCAAATCCGATGCCTACTGCCGCGGTAAATTCATTATTTTTCTCGGTAATTTTAAAACTCATCACTATCATTCCCTTTTCATAAAAGACTAAAAAAGTGTGCGTTCCCCTGACAGACCTTTTTATCTCTTACAGTCTGTCCAGGAGCAGATACGGATATTTCTGCCTTTAAGCAAAAAAGCTCATTGTTCACACCGTATCAGTCTGTCAACCGATATCCATCGCTCCCGTAAAGAAACGACTTGTCAAACAAGAAGCTGCGTCAATAAACCTATCTGTAGAGCCGGCACAGACCGGATCATACAGTCAAAGCCAAATCACTTTTTTAAATTAATTACTCAGATTTAGTAATGAGTATATTACATTGTCATATAAGTAAGGTCACAGCTGTAATCCGCGGTATATCCGCAAAAACGAGCAGCTATAACATAAACACCTTGTTGATTATATCATATTATATACAGTTTGTCAATCAGTTAATTTCAACTTATAACCCCTGAAAAGCATTTTTGTAGATATATGCAAAAGAGTCGGTTAAAATCCATATTCTTTTATATAATAGTTTTATATTGGTGAATAAGTTCGTAAAATAACAGTATATTGTCAAAAGAACTTATTATAATCCTTAATATTTTTTCTTCTAAGAGATTTCTCAAACCTCTACCTTTACAGGTTATGTCCTAAGATGGGCATGAAAAGGGGCAGCCTTTGGCTTTGGCTGCCCCTGAGGAAATATTTACTGTTGGAATGTCAGGCAATTACCGGACGCAGAGTCTGCGTTCTGCATCTTCATTGCCAAGTGCGATCAAACGCGAGTATGTATCTGTCCGCCTCCGAGAGTCTTACCCTTTGCAGCTGCCATATCAGAGATATTTACATTCTGATAGCCATTCTGTGCGAGCCAAGGAAGTACTTCTTCCATAGCTGCTGCTGTTGTAGCATAGTTCTCGTGGCAGAGTACGATAGCGCCTTCGAGCGAACCGTTCTGAGCTGCCTGCTTGATCTTGTTTACAATCTGATCCTTTGAAGCATTGTTCCAGTCCTCAGTGTCGATAGCACAGCTAATGAGCGGAACATCATAAAGTGCTGATGTAACCTGTCCACCGCCGTCGAGATAAGGAAGTCTCATAAGGTGTGAAGGCTCAGCGCCGATGATGCTCTTAAGCTTGCTGTTGCACTGCTCCCACTCGCTTCTGATTTCATTTGAACCCATTGAACCAAGTGAAGGATGAGACTTTGTATGGTTAGCTACTTCCATACCGTTCTGATAAGCGAACTGTACCTGCTCGTTGGTCTTGATCCAATCGCCAACGTAGAAGAATGTAGCTGTCATGTTGTTCTTGATAAGAGCATCCATGATCCTGTATGCGGGATCCTGTCTGCTTGTAGCTGAAGCACCGTCATCGAAGGAGATAGCGCAGAGCTTCTTGCCAGCCTCTACCTGAGCGCCGCCATTCTGCTGACCACCCTGATTCTGGTTATTCCAGTCCTGGCCACCCTGATTCCAGTTGTTCCAGTCCTGACCGCCCTGATTCTGGTTGTTCCAGTCGTTATTGACGTCCCAGTTGTACCAAGCGTTATTATCGTTCTGCTGGTTGTTCCAGTCAAAATTCTGCTGTCCGTTGTTCCAGTTGTCCCAGGTGTTTCCACCCTGATTCCAGTTGTTCCAGTCCTGACCGCCCTGATTCTGGTTGTTCCAGTCCTGGCCACCCTGATTCCAGTTGTTCCAGTCCTGACCGCCCTGATTCTGGTTGTTCCAGTC
>JAGCWY010000003.1 GCA_017961625.1 Ruminococcus sp.
AAGGCAGAGGGAGCGTACGGCACGATCAAATGGAATCGTAACTACAAACGCCTCAGAAGAAGAGAAATTGATAGTGTTATGCTGGAATTAGGTCTAATTTGATGTGGATTCAACCTTCATAAGTATCATTTAAAGAAACAGGCAGCTTTGAAAGCCGCCTGAACTATCAATAAAATATATCTTTACAAGCGCGAAAAAAGCATTTTTTCTTCGTGCTTGTTCGTTATACCCTGTTTATGGGGGATTTGAGAAGTTTTCAACAATTAACATGGAAAAAACAGTTGCCCCTTCAAATTTTTCTTGAAGAGGCAACTGTGTTGTTTTGGCGGGCTGTTTTTTTACAGCCCCTATGTTTATATGTGAATCCGTAACATTCTATAAGTAGCAGCCCTGAATGAACTCCTGCCGCTCGTTCCATGAGTGCTTATTTGAATGCGTATCTCATGAAGGTGTAGAGATGAGGTTTAACTGAGTCTGCACCGTGGGTTCCGCCGGGGATAGACTGATAAACGTGGTCAACGCCGTTCCTTGTGAGGATATCGCTGTACTGCTTCGGGAATGTGCCTACAGTACCGTCGTTGGTACCGCCTGTTATCATGAATACAGCAGGCTCGGGTCCTACGTCTCTGAACTTCATTTCGCTCTCCTGCATACAGCCGGGGTGCTGCATGAACATATCCGAGCCCGGAGTTATACCGGGAGCAGGGCAGGCGCCGCCTACGTAGCCAAAGAGGTCGGGACGCATGAGTCCGCAGTAGATAGCTTCACGGCCACCCATTGAGAAGCCTGTGATAGCTCTGTTCTCTCTGCCTGTCTTTACGGAGTAGTTCGCCTCGATAAATGGTATCAGGCTGTCTGCTATATCATAGAGGAAGTTGTCATACTCTGCGCAGGTCTGCTGGTTTATGCCGCTGGGACCGCTCATGGTCTTGCTTGTGAACATATTCGGAGTAACAACTATGAACTCCTCTGCCTGTCCGCTGGACATAAGTCCTGTCATGAGCTCCTGTACGCCCATGCCGTTTACCATATCGTTTTCGCTTCCCATAATGCCGTGGAGTACATACATTACAGGATACTGCTTGTTCTTGTCATAGTTGGGAGGAAGGATAACATTGCAGTTCTTGGTCTTGCCTGTGTATTTACACATATAGGACTGCTTCTCCACCTTGCACTGGCTCGATTTCTCGGCGCCATTGGGAACAGTCGTAGGCATATCGTTCTTTATCTTGCTGTTGAGCTTAACAGAAGCTGAACCTCCGACGGAAGTAGTCGTTGTAGTTGTTGACGTATTCTTTGAGGTGGTAGTTGTTGTGGTAGTGGTGGTTGTTGTAGTTACAGGATCCGGGAGCTTTTCAGCACCGAGGAGATACTTTTGTAAGCATACAAGGTCCGCCACATTTACAACTCCGTCGCCATTGACATCGGAGTTTGCAGAGGGTGAGCCTGCGCCAGACATCATTTTGAGTATTCCTCTTCTTAGAGGAGCTAGGTCGAATACGTCGACTATTCCGTCCTCATTAGTATCGCCTCTCATGCCATTTGATGGCTGTGTGGTTACGGTAGTAGTGCTGCTGTTTCCGTTCAGAGCTACAAAAGCCGGGGTACCCTTAACGCCTGCGTAAGCGTTGTCGATATAGAAATCCGTCAGGCTGTCGGTAGCTTCAACATAAAGAATGAGGTTCTTGGCTCCGGAGGGGATAGTGTATGCAGGATTGGAGAGTTCCAACCAGTCGGTAGAAGCGGAAGCCTCCGCGACCATGTCATATATATCCGTACCGCTTGAATCAGTGTACTGGAGGGTAAGTTTCATAGAAGCTGTGGAATCCGGCTTTGCGTCAACGCCGAAGCTGTATGTCTTTCCAGGGATAAACGTACTCGTGTCAAGGGATATGGCAGTGCCGTTCCATTTGTCTGTACGTCCGGAGACGTATAAGCCCTTTGAGCCGTCGTAGCCGCCTGAGGCTGATTCAACAGAAGCACTTCCGCGTCCAGACCAATCGCCTTTGCCGTTTTCAAATGTTTCCTTGAAAAAGTAACCGCTCTCATCAGCCTGTACCGGCTCTTTTACTTCGGTTCCTTGAGTTGTCTGCTCCTCTTCGTCGTCTGAGGTCGTGAAGGAGATAGACTTGACGTTTGCCGAACCGTTGGACCTGTAGCCTTCGATATTGAGGGATACCTCATAAAGAGTTCCCGACATATCAAGACCTGCCCGAGCCCATGCGTCAAAGTGCTTGGATACGCTGATTGTGCCCTGCATATAGTTGGTCTGATTGTTTCTCGAACCGCTTGACTGACGGATGCTCCAGTACTGCGGGAATGTTGCTGTACCGTCAAGAGAAGGCTGATTGTAACGCATTGTCTTAGCAATATCATAAGTATTGCCGTTGAGAGTTACGTTACCCTTTCTCTCTGCTCCGTCTCCGGGTGGACGCCAGTCGCCCCAGCCTTCAACGATGTAGTATTCCATAAGAGGATTTCTTGTCCATCCGTATACGCACATATACGAATTTCCTCTTGGCGTGTATTCAACATCGTAGCTGAGGGTTATGTCGCCTAATTCTTTATAGGTCTTCTTCTGGCTGTCGAAGTTCTTGCCCATACGTGCGAGAAAGTTTTCAATATTGCTCCATGAGCAGGTGAAAGAGCCTGCGCTTGGGTTCATTGAAACCTGTCCCTGGCCGTTCTGGTTCCACATCTCATAGTCATAGCCGCCGATGTTCCCTCTTTCCTGCTGATCAGCAGCGGAAACTGTGAAAGGAACGGATGATACGATCATCATTGCGGAAACAGTACCGCCTATGATCTTTTTAATGCGTGTTAATTTCACTTCAATCACTCCTTTGTTAAATTAAGCAAATTACATGATTTCAGTAATCCCCGATAGGAACCGATTGTTCCTTTATTTATACTATTATTATAATATAGTCAGCTGGTCATATGCAAGCCAAAATTTGTGATTGTTGTAAAAAGTACACTAAATTATGCGGAAATTATAATAATTAATATAACTTAATGCACAGAAAAATTATTGCATATAATTTATTAAATTATAAGGGGATATCTTAATTGTAAAGCTGAATTGCTTAAATACCGGCAACTTTTCCCGTACTGGTTGCAATTCACGTTATTATGTGATACAATATATCTGCAAAACTTAGAAAAGGAAAATGCTATGAAGGTTTTTGATTTTGATAATACTTTGTATCACGGAGAGAGCTCGGTAGACCTTGCACTGTACATGATAAAGACAAACAGGAAGATAATAAAGTATCTTCCCTCGATATTCTTTAATTTGATAAAGTATAAACTGTGCACGGTGGATAAAAGGAAAATGGTGCGTGTAGTCAACAATTTCATGAGGAACGCACTGCGCGATAAGAACGAGCTGTTTGACGCGGTTGATGGCTTCTGGAAGGAAAACAGACGCAAGCTGGACAGGCGTATGCTGAAAAGGATAGATAAGGATGACGTTATTATAACAGCAGGACCTGATTTTCTGATATATGGGATACGCGATATACTCAACACGGATAATATAATCTGCAGCAGTATAGACCCAGACAAAATGAAAGTAAGGTATCTCAACTTTGGCGCCAACAAAGCAAAGCGTTATAAGGAGCTTTATGGTGATAAGTCTATAGACTGCTTCTATACCGATTCCTTTAACGACAAGGCCCTTATGGATATATCAGAAAGGGTGTTTATAGTGAAAAAAGGCAGACTGAGAAGGATAAAATGAATCTGAGTTAAAAGAATAATAAGAAAAAGGCAGCGGTTCAACTGCCTTTTTTCTTATTATTAAAGTTCTGTCTTGGTAGGATTGCTTGTTGTGATATTGTCTTTATCGTCGAACTTGATTATTTCAATTTCGGATCTGATATATTTTAAATGCGGTTTATCGCTTATGTGACATCCTCCCACCGCCTAGAAGAGGCATGGGCTTCCTCTCGTACACAGACAAGCAATCGGTTCTCGTTCGATAGCACCAATGTAAGCATAAGCGAGCTAACCCCGTGTGCCCCACGGTTCAATATTATCCTTGAAATCAATTCTGATAAGCTTTAATATACTTTACAAAAGATTTTCTTCGGCTTTTTTAGCAGTACTGTCTTCAAGGAGCTTTCTTGCAAAATGACTGCAAAAGAACTCTATAAGAGGACCCATGAAAAAAGCGGTTATTATCGTGCCTATGCCTGCAATAGTGGGTATCTCTCTGATATGTCCGCCGCCTGCGATGAACATTACCGAGCCCAGAACTACACAGCATACATCGGTGCAGATACGTATGAACTTGAATTTGCCTATCTTCCACTTGTTAGCCATAATCAGCGCGACCGCGTCATAAGTGGAAACGCCTAGGTCTGCGGTTATGTAAAGCGAGGAGCCAATGCATATTATGACTATTCCGACTATGAGGAATACGATACGCAGTGGCATTGATGGCTCCGGTACGAGCCAGTGGAACAGCTTATAGGAGTATTCCGTTACATAGCCCAGTAGGAACAGATTGATAAATGTAGCGATACCTATGTAGTGCCTGTCAAAAACAAGGCTGAACGTAAGCAGCACTGCGTTAACGATGACATACAGAGTGCCGAAGCTGATAGGTATGAGCTTGCTGATGCCGCTCATAAAGGACTGGAAGGGGTCAACACCGAAGGCTGCCATTTTGAATACAGCAACACTTACAGCTCCAATCATGACTCCAAGGATAGACATAATGATTCTTCTTTTCATATTTTCCCTCTTCTTTAATTTATTTCTGCTTGATTATAGCACAGTGACACAGTGAAGTCAACACTTAAATTGCTATGTTATTAACTAAAAAATGCGGTGAAGCGGCTTTGCATCAGATTTTGCAGAGCAGTTGCAATAATTCCTTATATAGGATATAATAAAACAAGATTTTTCAAAAAGTGTTGCACTTTGATCTTTCAGAGCGAGTATATATTATGAAAGCGCTAAAAATTCAAAAGTCTTTTGAAGTGAACTAAATAAAGGGGTGATTATATGACAGACAATGAATACCGTAAAATATATGATAATGATCCTTACAAGGCTCAGACTACTCTTTTTTATGAATATTTCAACTATGTATATGCCATAATCTACAACAAACTGCGAAGCTGCGGAAGCCGCGAGGACATTGAGGAATGTGTGGAGGATACTTTTTCAGCTGTCTTTGTCAGCTATGATAGCAACAGGAATTTCAACGGCGACATGAAAGGCTTTATAGCTGTTATCGCAAACCGCACAGCCATACAGATGTACCGCAAGCTCGTCCGTCATCAGGATACTGTTTATATTGACAACGAGAACACAGAGATAGCTGATACGGAATGTATCGAAGAAAATGCAGAACGCAGTGTTCTTAAAAATACGCTACTCAAGTTGATAAAAAGTCTCGGCGCACCGGATTCGGATATAATCATACAGAAGTATTATTATAATATGAATTCAAACGAAATTGCCAAAAAACATTCAATGACGCCTTCATTGGTTAGAATGAGAAGCAGCAGAGCATTAAAAAAACTCAGGGAACTGCTTGCAGCTGAAGGTTATGATCTGAAGGAGGGAAATATATGAGTGATAATAAGGAATTAGGCTTCGATATACTTGAGAATTCAGGTATAAATACAATAGAAGATATCGGGACAGAGAAAATAAGTGTGGACAAAAAGGATATGGAAAGAATGCTTAAGAACACTATGAAAAAATATGAGAAGCAAAAGCAGGGAGCAATACAGTGTCTAAAAAATGAAGAAGCGGATTCGGTATCCGGCGTCGAAGTTCGTGAGCACAGGAGTATCTCGAATATAATCTATATCGCTTTATGCTCAGCAGCTGCTTTAACACTGATAGTTGGAAATATAGTTATATTCAGTCACCATAAAAATATCACGCCGAATTTTAATGATTCCATGACTCAGGTAACTTCTATTGTTTCAGGCACAGCGATAACGACTTCATTGAACGAAGTATATTCGACAGTTACAGAAACAGGTACTGAAACAACAAGTACAATGTCATCAGTAACAAGTGAGGCAGTTACGACTGATGTGACTGTGAATAATGATAACGTTGCTGATCCAGACAGTATCGCAGAATGGAAAAACACATACAGACAGGTGCTTAATGATTTTATGGCATCAGAAAATTTCGGTGAGAATGCAACATGGGATCTTCAGGACATTGATAACGACGGAACTCCAGAATTGCTGATATCAGAAGCGAAGTATCATACTTCAGGCGTTATATTCTACTATTATGAGAACGGAAAGGCAGTTCTCATGCTCAATGAAAGTAATCAGCCAATTGAGTATGGCTCTTACGGCGCAGCATTTATCTGCCCTGATGAAAGTCTTATAGGAGTATTTGATATAAATCAGGGACTGAGTTTTAGTTATATTTGCAAGTATGAAAATCACAACTTCACATTTATTCAGATGACTTCTGAGAACTCCGGTGCAGTAGGAAAGGAGAATGTTTCTTACAAAGTGAATTATGAATATGTCAGTGAAGCTGAATACAACAGAGCGTGCGATGAATTCTCTTCAACGAACTGGATATCAGCAGGCGATAAGTATACATTTAATGATTTTTCGGCACTTGAATAATAAATAAGCGTTATTTACAGCTGAAAAATAAAGAATAAAGTGACCGGTGTCAGCTGTCACATTATATTCTGATGCTAGACTTTTTTCCAGCTTTGACATTGCAGTTTGGTATTCCGCAGTTTTTCTGGTATATTGATACATATACTAGATGTTTTCCAGTAATAAAAAGTAGTATAATGTGGAAAGTAATAAATAGTATTGACTTTCTATTTTTATTACAATATACTAAAAGTGTATCAGCATAATATCATGATATAACAGGAGGTTATCATGGGGAAATTTTTAACATCAACGCAGATATTTGATAACGAAATGCTTGGCAGTAAACAATTCATTGATAAATTTTGTAAGAAAATGACTGAAGAAGGCTATGAGACCTGTGAAAGTGGAGAGAGCGAAATATCATACATTTTTAAATTCGCAGATAACCGTAAATGGGTGACTATAACTTCTGAAGCTTATGAACAAGGAAATGAAAAATCAAAAAATGATACTGGAAGAATAGCGAAAATGCTGAAAACTACCTGTATCAATACAACAGTCATTGACAGTGACTGTGCGATCATGGACTTGTACGATAAAAACGGTAAAAAAGCTGATACACTTATCATGGGGCGAACTGACGATTATTTCGGTAATCATATACCACAGCCGTCAGAAAAGATATGGAAGCCGTTTTTATGCAATGGCAGTACATGGGAGCAGTTCAGTGAAGTTTTAAACGGAGATTATGTATTTATTGAAGAGGGACTTTCAAAGCTTGCACCTGTTATTGGTATGGATGGTTCTAACATAACTTTTGAAGTAGATGATGCTGATGAAAATGATAAAGATGTAGTTCTTATTTATTTCAAGAAAGCAAAAGCTTGTATAACCATATCTCAGGGAGGCAAAGCTGATAAAAAAATGCTTTCTATCGTTGCTGCTTTTAAACAGATTTTTGGTGAAGTATTGAAACCTATCGGTTTCCGTGAAGTCAAAAATAGATATCCTTATTACGTCAGAATGATAGGGAATGATATAGCAGAAATAATTGCACTTATAGATGAAACTCCATTAACGGCTTTTTCAGTATCAGTCGGGGTAGCAACTGTATACAGGCGCAAAATTACACTTTATGAGTCTCCAAAATTTAATGGAAATTGGATGAGTTCGATTAGAAAATTTTATTGTGATAAAGATACGTTTGATTTTGACAATGATTATGCCGGCAAGTTATATCACTTTGAATATAATGGAAACAGTGAGACGAGCATGATAAGAGCAATGGAAAACGCTTTTGCCGCTTTTTCGGAAATAGTTTTGCCAGAATTAGATAACGTTCTTGATATGAAAAGTGCTATTGATCATATGGTCAGATTTGGATGTGCATTTAAAATCCTTGATAATGATCATATAGATAAGTCGGTTGAAACAAGTGAAAATTATCTGTTTTATGCTTTGGAAGAACCATTTTACATTATAGAAGTTCAAAAAGAATATGTTTTAAAACGTTTGTATAAAATGTCAGAAAAGCAACTAAACGGGTATTCTATTGAAAAATGGCCAGATACACTTCATATGTTTAATTTAAGTTATGAAAACGCTAGGCGTCAGCTGTCTTCGATAATTAAAGATGAAACACAGTATAAACTATTGAAACAAAAAGCTGAAAGCAATAAAAAGTTTAATTCAGAAATACTGCGAAAATGCGGCGTTTTATTTTAACTAAAATCATTTGATGAAGAAGCAACGACATATGAGATAGATAGTAATTTGGCAGCATAGTTAAGCCAAAGAAGCTCCGACCTTGACATGTGGTCGGAGCTTCTTGTCATATAAAGTTGAACTTACGAATATAATCCATTGACTAAATATTGCATATGCGGAAGGAGAAACTGACATGAGAAAAGTTCACAGAAAGATAGTCGGGGGAGTGTTAGTATGCGGCTGCGCTATGTTCACACTTTACGGAGCATCGCGCATAGCTGAGAAAGCTGAAAAAGGTGCTGTGCCTGTTTCAATTACAGGTACAGAAGAGGCACTACCAATTATAATCTTAGATGCGGGACATGGCGGTATAGACGGAGGGTGTACTTCTGCTGAGGGAGTGCCTGAAAAGGGTATAAATCTTGATATACTGCTCCGACTCAGAGACTTGCTTGAAGTCAACGGGTATGAGGTAAGGGTGACGAGGGACAGCGACAGGTCAATACACGACGCGGGTGTAGAGGGGATCGCAGCGCAGAAAAGTTCGGATATGGATAACAGGCTTGCCATATTCAACGAGTACGACAATGCAGTATGCGTGTCGATACATCAGAACCAGTTTACGGATCCAAGGTACAGTGGAGCCCAGATGTTTTACTCAGGCAGCAACAGTGCCAGTGAGGTCTTTGCTGAGACGTTACAGGAGAGGTTCAGGAGCCTTTTGCAGCCTGATAACGACCGCGGGATAAAACTTTGCGGCAAGGAGCTGTTCCTGTGCTATTACAGTAACAATCCTACAGTAATGGCGGAATGCGGATTTTTGTCGAATCCTGAGGAGGCAGCTCTGCTGAATACTGAGGAATATCGGGAAAAAATTGCATTTACGATTTTCAGCGGCATAAATGACTTTGTAAACCGTAAAAGGTAAAGACATGAGCATTGGTGTTCCCGATTTTCTATCTTTTGTTATCAGCGGCAGATAGGTTCAAAAAAGCGCACAAAAAGTGCGCTTTACGGATATTGAATATTTATTATGCCTGATTCTGCTCATCATAAGCCCTGCGGACGGCTATGCAGAGCTGATCGGCGCATGAGGTCCCCCTAACACCGCAGGTATTGCCCTTGAGTTTAGCCTCGATCTCCTCGACAGTCCAGCCGTCAAGCACTTTTGAAAGCGCCTTTAAATTGCCGTTGCAGCCGCCGGCGAAAGAGATGTTCGTGATAATGTTTCCGTCAATATTGAAGCTTATTTCCTGTGAACATACCTTTTGGGTTTTGTATTTGTAATTCATAATATTCTCCTTTTTGGGAATCATTTTTATCTTATGACTTAATTCTATAACAAAAAATACTGCTTGTCAATGGCATAATATTGAAAACTTAGTGAAAAACGTCTTATGTGACAAAACTGTTATTTTTTCCATGAAATAAAATGTTTACAAAGGGCGGAAAATATGATATTATATACTTACATAAAAATATCATGGAGGAAAAAATGGCAGACAACAGAAGACGTATACGATTCAAAAGCATAGCTATCCTCGAAGCCGTGATAATACTGCTTCTTATCATCGCCCTCATATTTGTGGGACTGATACGCGGCAGAGGAGAAGCTGTACCTGCAAATGCAAATAGTGACAAGCCGCAGGTGCGCAGAAGGGCTGTTATAGAAAAAGAGGAAGCCTTTTACCAGATGGACGGCAGAAAGATACTGATGCAGGACAATACCTACGGAGAGATATTTGTGCCGGTATATTCGGATGTTCCGGCGAGTACCATTGACACGGAAAAAATAACCATGCGCAACGGTTATGCTTACTACATGGAAAACGGCGAGGCAGTTTCAACTACGGGTGTTGACGTTTCTGAGTTTCAGGGAGATATCGACTGGACTCAGGTAAGACAGGCAGGTATAGATTTTGCTTTTATACGCATAGGCTACCGTACTTATGGCGACGGCATAGTTACATACGATACAGCTTTTCAGCGCAATATCGAAGGAGCTCAGGCTGCCGGCATAAAGGTGGGTGCATACTTCTATTCACAGGCGACTAATACCGACGAGGCAGTCGAGGAAGCGGACGCTGTAATAGACGCGCTGGCACCATATGATATCACATATCCCGTGGTTTATGACTGGGAGATAGTACATGATGCTGCACGTACCGATGAGGTGAGCGTTGAAGTTCTTGCAGACTGCTGTGTAGCTTTCTGTGAAAGGGTAAAGGATTCCGGATATACGCCGATGATATACCAGAATAAAGCTACTTCCATGCACAAAC
Source organism: Ruminococcus sp. (assembly GCA_017961625.1). Taxonomy (GTDB): domain Bacteria; phylum Bacillota; class Clostridia; order Oscillospirales; family Ruminococcaceae; genus Ruminococcus. Next base: position 10,592 of record JAGCWY010000003.1, read on the forward strand.
TGGATCTTCCACGCATAAAGGACTACGACTTCTGGCTGGCTGAGTATGACGACAAGCCTTCCTACTATTATGATTTCAGGATATGGCAGTATTCAAACACCGGCAGTATCCCCGGTATAGAGGGACAGGTTGATCTTAATATATGCTTCAGACCATATTGAAAAACATCTATAATTCAATTTAAGACAATATATACATGAACAAAAAAGACGGTCCGTGGACCGTCTTTTGATATTATGCATTAAGATAAGATCTTACCAGCACCTGTAAAAGCTCGTCACGATCTATGTGACGGATAAGGCTTCTTGCGTTGTTGTATGTTGTGATGTATGTAGGATCCTCTGAAAGGATATATCCTACTATCTGATTGACCGGGTTGTAGCCCTTCTGCGTCAGAGCGTCATAAATGATAGTGAGATTCTTTTTGAGCTCTGCCTCTTTGTCCTCGTTGACGGAGAAAGTCATGGTTTTATCGAACATAATATCAGCCTCCCGCTGTTGTGGAATACTTCTGATGGAACGCTAATGGATCAAACAAGAAGCTTGTTATTATTATAACCCAAATACGGCGGCAATGCAAGTATAAATCGTAATTTTTCCCGATTTGAACGAATTTTGCGTGTTAATTTAGGAATTTTGCACAGCAGGGACAGAGGATGATTTGTCATATCGTGCCGAAGTTCCACAAAACTGCATTGTTTACAAAAGGGGACGTTCAATCATTTCACAGACAGAAACAATAAACCCTCTATTTCCTACGATATACTGTCGGAATCGGCAGTCCTTGATATTCGTAATTATCCTGCCGCTGTCAAAGCTGAATTCCACCGTGTTCATCGGGTATGAGATACCGACACCGATTGCCTTTACGTATGCTTCCTTAAGGGTCCACAGCCTGAAAAAAAGCTCACTTTTCTTATCTTCTGGAGCGGTTTCAACCATAGTCCGCTCCTTTTCGGAGAAAACTCTCCTCATCACTTTTTTGGGGTACTCTCTTATCTTTTCGCAGTCTATACCGCACTCATTGTCTGAAATGATACATGCAGCTATACCGTCGGCGTGGGAAAGATTATAGTATATGTTGGGATGTTCAGTGAGGGAGGGCTTTCCCATTTTCCCTTTTGATACAGGAGTATCTTCATTATAATCTATACGGTATGGACGCAAGCACTCCCGGAGCAGTCTGTGAGCATGGTTGTGTAGTTCACTTTTATTCATATCCTTTATTGAAATCATAAGCATAATCATCACCACGGTTATTATATCATTTTATTCGTGCGATTACAATAGAAAGTGACAAATGTCACTCCGAAAGTGACATTTGTCGTCTTGTTAAATTAACTAAGAAATGGTATTATCATATCATGATATAGTTTTTATACAAATGCTCATCTGAACATGATAAAGGGATTATCAGTGCTAAGAGTGTAATACCGGCACAGTTGTGCCACAGCAGATTTTGTCAAAAGGGGGGGGCTGCTGCTTGTATAACGGTGTCAGGGAACATAAGGTGAATCTGTTTTTCTTACTGATAATCGCGTTAGGAAGCAAGTCTTTTCATTAAGATAATGCATCAAATCGCGTTTTTTTTTTCGTATAATTACCATTGACAACTAAGATATTGCCCTTTGGCGTTATGTTATGTGATATTTGACGAAATGGCGGACAATGTCCGCTATTTCTATATTATAGGTATTGACAAACACTGTCGTTTGTTGTAAAATATATTATGTCTAATTATATGAATTATCAGACCTACACTATAATAAAGTAAAGGCGGAAAACATAATGGGTTTATTCAAAAACATTTTCGGTGCCAACGCTTATTCAAACCGTGAGCTGAAGCGCATCGAGCCTATAAAGAATAAAGTGCTTGATCTTGATGAGGAATATCAGGCGCTTTCCGACGCAGAGCTTAAAGCTAAAACTGCCGAATTCAAGGAAAGGCTGGAGGACGGCGAAACTCTTGATGATATCCTCCCCGAGGCTCTTGCTACCGTAAGAGAGGCAGCATGGCGAGTTCTAGAAAAGAAGCCCTATCCCGTACAGATAATCGGTGCAATAGTCCTTCATCAGGGCCGTATCGCTGAGATGAAGACAGGTGAAGGTAAGACTCTCGTTGCCTGCGTAGCTTCGTACCTCAATGCACTTTCTGGGCTTGGCGTGCACGTAGTTACCGTTAACGACTACCTTGCCAAGACTCAGGCTGAGGAAATGGGAAAGGTTCTCCGCTGGCTGGGACTTACGGTAGGATGTATTCTCCATGGGCTCAACAACGATCAGCGCCGTGCGGCATATAACTGCGACGTTACTTATGCTACGAACAACGAGCTTGGCTTCGATTACCTTCGTGACAATATGGTGACCCATAAGGAAGAGCGCGTTCAACGTGCTCCCAATTTTGCTATCGTGGACGAGGTGGATTCTATCCTCATAGACGAGGCTCGTACACCTCTTATCATTTCTGGACGTGGTGACAAATCCACTGACCTGTATGCTATTGTTGATCGCTTTGCAAAGACCCTTACCGCAACTACCGTAGTTGAAATGGACGACAAGGTGGATCAGGAGTCTGTAAACGATACCGCAGATTATATTATCGACGAAAAGGCAAAGACCGCAACTATCACACAGCGCGGTGTCAAGAAGGCCGAGGAGGCGTTCAGAGTCGAGAACCTTATGGATTCTGAAAATATGACCCTTCTCCACCACATAAATCAGGCTATTAAGGCAAATGGTGTAATGAAGAACGATATCGACTACGTTGTCAAGGACGGCGAGATCATTATCGTTGACGAATTCACCGGACGTCTTATGATGGGACGTCGTTTCAACGACGGTCTGCATCAGGCTATCGAGGCCAAGGAAGGTGTGAAGATTAAGAGCGAGTCCAAAACACTGGCTACTATTACCTTCCAGAATTTCTTCCGTCTTTACACAAAGCTTTCTGGTATGACAGGTACTGCCATGACAGAAGAGGACGAGTTCAAGGAGATTTATAAGCTCGACGTTATTGCAGTTCCCACGAATAAGCCTGTTATACGTATTGATCACAACGATCAGGTCTATACTACCGAAAAGGGTAAATATTCCGCTATTATAAACAAGATAATAGAGTGCCATGATAAAGGACAGCCTATTCTCGTTGGCACTGTATCCATAGAGAAATCCGAACTCCTTTCTGCTATGCTCAAGAGGAAGGGCATCAAGCACGAGGTTCTCAATGCCAAGCAGCATGCAAAGGAAGCGGAGATTGTCGCACAGGCAGGTAAGTACGGTGCAGTTACCATAGCTACGAATATGGCTGGACGTGGTACAGATATCATGCTCGGCGGTAACGCTGAGTTCCTCGCAAGAGCAGAGCTGAGAAAGCGCGAGATACCCGAGGAGATTATCACGGAGGCTATCGGCTTCGCAGATACCGACGACGAGGAGGTTATCGCAGCAAGAAAGCTTTACCGTGAGCTTTATGACAAGTATAATGCAGAGGTAAAGGAAAAGGCAGTTGCCGTAAAGGAAGCTGGCGGACTTTATATACTCGGTACAGAGCGCCATGAATCAAGACGTATCGATAATCAGCTCCGCGGACGTTCTGGACGTCAGGGCGACGAGGGCGAAAGCTGCTTCTTCCTCTCAGTAGAAGATAATCTCATGCGTATCTTCGCAGGAGATCGTCTTGAAAACCTTATGAAGACCCTCAATGTTGACGAGAATACTCCTATCGAGAGCAAGATGCTCACAAGAATAATCGAGTCCTCACAGAAGAAGGTCGAGGGACAGAACTTCAGCATAAGAAAGAATGTCCTCAATTACGACGATGTTATGAATACACAGCGTGAGATCATATACAAGCAGAGATCTCAGGTTCTTGACGGTGAAGACCTCCACGAAAGCATACTTAAAATGATGGAGGATCTTATAAATACTACTGTTGATGCATACCTTGTTGATAACGAGGTCAAGGACGACTGGAACGTAGTCGGACTTAAGGAGCATTTCCTCGGATGGCTCATCGGGCCAGAAGATCTAAACTTCACGGACGAGGAGCTTCAGGAGGTATCCAAGGAAGATATCGTCAATGCTCTAAGCAATAAGGCTGGAGAGATATATCAGGCTAAGGAAGAGGAGTACGGCTCAGAGATTATGCGTGAGCTCGAGAGAGTTATACTTCTTAAGGTAGTTGATACAAAGTGGATGGCTCATATCGACGATATGGAAGAACTCAAGAAGGGTATCGGGCTCCGTTCTTACGGTCAGAAGAACCCTGTTATCGAGTATCGTTACGAGGGCTTCGAGATGTTCGATGCTATGGTAGATTCTATCCGTGAGGATACTATCCGTATGCTCCTTACAGTAAGACTTCAGAAGAACGAGGCGCCAGAGCGTGAACAGGTAGCAAAGCCTGACGCTCCCAACGCCGGAGCAGGCGATGGAAGCTTCTCAGAGGAACCTGTACGTTCAAAGAAGATTGGTGATAATGATCCTTGTCCTTGCGGCAGCGGCAAGAAGTACAAGAAGTGCTGCAAGGCTAAGGATATGGCAGAAAAATAATTTGGGCGGAGCATCCGTTCTCTATGCGGACCGGACATACCGGTCCGGGGAATATGAAACTGACAGATATGGGATGATTTTTTTACCGTGTGCATATTGCGCAGAATGACGCTACTCCTGAAAAGGACGGGGAACGCTGTGGCGGATAACTGCTGTGATATTACGCGGTATCTCAGAGAGAGAAAGGTTTTATGAGGTGACAATATGAAAAAGCTCGTTTTTCCCGTTATTCTTCTTTCATTGCTTTCCGGTTGCGGGGGAATAAGCGAAACGCCTAACACGGATAAGGACATAAATGTAGTATCGGGCTTGGCAGAGGGTACGACCACAGATTTGCTGACCTACGAGACCGGGGTGACTACTGACGAGGCGACTACCTCCGACGCTACCACCACAAAGACGGCTGGTGATAAGGTTCAGGGAAGCACTACCATTGCTCATACTACCAATAGCGTTACAATGCCTGTAATCACAAGAGCTACAGGTGGAAATGACGGTATTGTACATGGAACTACCATGTCAGTGCCTTCGGTACAGAGAAGGACCACAACTACATCTTCGACCACAACTATAACTACTACAGTTGAGCCCACAACGCAGTCTTCGACCTTCGATCCAAGGGATTATAGCAATATAAGTTACGCCCTCGGAACAAAGAACAACGAGATTAAGGTGTTGCGTGGCAATAAGGCAGGCGAGGAAAAGACTGTACAGGTACTTAACGACGCCGATACCTCGGAGATAAAAGAAGCTCTCGAGGATGACAGCACGAAGAAGATTGAGGATTTCATTGTCAACGCCGACTTCGACGATGACGGATTTCCGGATTTATTTATAGTTGAAAAGCAGGACGAGCTCAACAGATTGGGTAAGTACTACCGTTACGATAAGGATAAGGGTATATATACTTCATGGACTGAGATGAATTCACTGAAAAACCTTATCGACCTAGAAGAACTGAAGAAGGGTTCTATCATTGTATACGACAAGAAGGACGACAATGTGGAGTACGAGTCTAAGACCTTTGAGTGGAACGAAGAAGGAGCTCTTGTTCTTAAGAGCAGTATCCACCAGTATACCGACGAGGAAAGCGGCGAGATACGAATTAAGTACGTATACTACGATGAAAACGGTGAAGAGACCACAAGCGAGATAAGAAACAAGGAAGGCGAAATAGTTGCCGACGGAAACCAGAATCCTACGGAGCCTACATCAGACGAGGAGCCTTCCAGCGAAAATAACTATAACTGAAAACGGCTGCTTCTCCCCGCGGAGAAGAACGTGTGACGGGCTGCGCCGATATGGTGGCAGCCCGTTGTTTAAGCCTTGAATACTACCGAGGAGGGGTGACAAATGAGCGGCTACAGTGCCTTTGCGCGGTATTACGATGAGCTTACCGCAAATATTGACTATAAGCGCCGCGGGGAATATTTCCACAGTATTATACAGCGCTTCAAGACCACAAAGGAGAATATTCTCCTTGATCTTGCCTGTGGTACTGGAAGTATCTCTGAGGTCATGTCAGGTCTCGGCTACGATGTGATAGGCGTGGACAATTCCGACGAGATGCTCGGTATAGCTCTTGATAAGAAGTTCGTCAGTGGAGCGGATATACAATACCTCTGTCAGGATATGCGGAAGCTGGATATGTTCGGTACTGTGGATATAACTTTATGCGTTCTTGACAGCATAAACCACCTTGACAGTTTTGACGACGTGAGGAAGGTATTCGAGGGAATTGCCTTCTTTTCTGAGCAGGAAGGATTGTTCATATTTGATGTGAACACTCCCTATAAGCATAAGGAGATACTGGCGAACAATACTTTTACTTATGAGACTGAACACGTTTACTGCGTTTGGGAGAATACCCTTGATCCAGATACTCTTGAAGTGAAAATGGAGCTACAGTTCTTTGAGTTGGAAGAGAATGGGCTTTACTCACGGAGCACAGATGGCTTTTCGGAAAAGGCATACAGCGAGGAGAGTATCGAAAGACTTCTTGCAGAATGCGGGTTCGAGTTGCTTGGTAAGTACGGTGACGATACTCTTGAACCACCGAAAGCTAATTCCCAACGTATAGTCTACGTCGCAAGATGCATAAGAAGTGGTCAGAAATACTGAAAGGATAATAGAAATGGGTAATTTATACAGAGCAATATCCGCAGACGGTTCAGCCTTTGCAGAAGTACTTGATGCGAAGGATATAGTATCTGAGATAGAACGCATACACAAGACCTCCGCTGTTATTACGGCAGGTCTCGGAAGACTTACAATAGCAGCTTCTCTCATGGGGTATATGCTGAAGGGCGACGACGACAACGTTACTCTACGCGTGGACGGCGGCGGTCCTTCTGGACAGCTTGTGGCTGTTGCGGACAGCAGAGGAAATGTTAAAAGCTGCGTGAACAATCCCGTTGTTGAACTCCCACTGAATGCTCATGGGAAGCTTGATGTTGGCGGAGCCGTAGGCAAGGATGGCACACTCTCAGTCGTCAAGGATATGGGACTGAAGGAGCCATACGTTGGTGTTATCCCTCTTATTTCGGGAGAAATTGCCGAGGATATCGCTAGTTACTATGCTACGAGCGAGCAGATACCAACAGTATGCAGTCTCGGAGTCTTGGTAAATCCAGACCTCACAGTAAAAGCGGCAGGCGGTTTCCTTGTACAGCTTCTTCCATTTGCGGACGAGAAGTGTATAGACATAATTGAGAAAAATGTTGCTAAGATACGACCTGTGTCAGCAATGCTGGATGAAGGCATTACTTCGGAGGAGATAGCAAATATGCTCCTTGACGGACTTGAACCAAATGTGCTTGATACGGCTTGCCCCATGTACAAGTGCGATTGCAGCCGCGAGCGCACGGAAAGAGTTCTTATAAGTATAGGAAAGGACGAGCTTAAGTCCATTGCTGCTGAGGGAAAGGATACGGCGGTGAGCTGCCATTTCTGCGGCAGGGAGTATGTGTTTACTCCAGCTGAGATACGAAAGCTCATAGGTGATTGAGCCATGAAGAAGCTTGCGGTATTCGATCTTGATGGTACTCTTGCGGATACTATCTGCGACCTCGGGAACGCGGTGAACTATGGTTTGATGCAACTTGGCTGTCCAACTCACGATTACGCGTTGTACAAGAAAATGGTGGGAAACGGGGCAAGGAAACTATGCTTCAGAGCACTCCCAAATGACAGAAAGGACATGGCTGATGAGCTTTATCTCATGTTCAAGGGGTATTACAGTCATCATTATCTTGACAAGACAAAGCTGTACGATGGTATGAGGGAAACTATCAGAAGGCTCTACGAAAACGGGGTTATTCTTGCAGTTGCAACTAACAAACCGGAAGAGGTTGCAAGGGATATAGTGGCAACGTTGCTTTCCAATATAGATTTTCTCTGTGTGCTCGGCGGAGGCGACAAGAGACCTCTCAAGCCTGATCCTGCTGTGATATTTGATATATACGGTCTTCTCCCAGACGACGAATATGAATCTTATATGATAGGCGACAGCAATGTTGATGTAATGACCGCGTGCAATGCCGATATCGGTTTTATAGGCTGCTCATGGGGATTCCGCGGACGAGATGAGCTTGAAGCCAGTATAAGTGAGAACAGAAGAGAGATGTGCAGTTCTATTGCGGAAAAACCATCAGACATTGCTGATTTCATATTATATTGAAAAAACCGCTGCAGTTGCAGCGGTTTTGTATTAATCAATCTTTTTTACAGTTATTGTTTTCTTTGTGAGGTCGTTGTCCCTATTTCCGATGATATAGCTTTGCAGTTTCACAAGATCCGCAATGCCGACTTCTCCATCGGAGTTAAGGTCGAGCTCAGACGACTTGTTTCCAATTAGAACAGCCTTTCTCAGCGCCACAATGTCAAATACGTCTATTATTCCGTCACTGTTAATATCACCGAGTATTATTTCCTTTGTCTCAGTAGGCTCAGCTGTTGTCGTAGTGGTAGTAGTAGTTGTTGTGGTGGTAGTTGTAGTTGTGGTTGTTACCTGTTTTTTCTCCTGAGGATAGATGTTCAGGAATACGTCCAGTGACTCCAGAGGCTTACCGTTAAAGTCGAAAAGCGCCTGATTGTCAAAGGAAGAACCACCTGTCTCGGAGGCGTCCTTATCGTAGCTGTATGCGTAGGAGGTCGCCCAGCCGGATCCTTGCTGTTCCCAGTGCTGCTTTTGTTCTTGCCATGATATACCCGGTACTCCTAGCCATGCAGGCTCCCAGTAGAAAACACCTATACCATGTCCGTTGCAGTTTGCCACAGTCTGGAACACGTCAGCAAGAGCCTTAGCCTGTCCGTCAACGGATATATCGTATCTCAAATCAATACCACTAGTGCTTGAAGTGACTGTATTTCCAAAGGTATCGCCGTCCTCGTTGGTGTAGGGATAGGCTGTCTCCACTACCATGACATACTTGTTGTACTTGTTGCCGATTTCCGTGAGAGTATTCCTGAGGTTGTCAAGAGAGCCGTGCCAGTAGGAATAGTATGAACAAGCAAATATATCATAATCAAGCTTGCACTCGTTCATTACCTGTGCGTACCAGCCGAAATGTCCGTTTCCTGCGTTGGCGAAGTGGTGAGCTATGAGGATATTTCTGTTAAAGTCCCGCACAGCCTTTTCTCCGCTTGAAAATAGGTCGCATATCTCATACATATCTTTCTCACCGCAGAAGAAGCACTCCGTCTCGTTGCCAACCTGTACCATGCCGATATCACTGCCGTTTTCAGTGAGATACTGGAGCACCCATGTTGTCCACTTGTATATCTCTCCCTTAAGGGTATTGTGGTCGTGGGGTTGCCAGTACTTAGGACGGGTCTGCTTTGCCGGGTCAGCCCAGAAGTCGGAGTACTGTATATCCGCAAGGAGCTTCATTCCGTACTCTGCGGCTCGTTTGCCAATCTTGGCAGCAGTTTCAAGGTCGGAGTGTCCGCCACCATAGGTGTTTCCGTTATCGTCGTGAGGCTCGTTCCATATTCTTACGCGGATATAGTTCACACCGTGATCAGCAAGGGTCTTGAAGATGTCCTGCTCATTACCGTTCTCGTCATAGAACCTTACTCCTGCCTCCTCTATAGAGATTATAGACGAGATATCAACACCGCGTATGGGTTCTCCGTCGTTTACACGGTTGTCAAAGTTTGCGAAGGTGACTGAGGGGATATTTGCAGCTATAGCTGCTCTGTGAGTACTTTCGGTGCGGAGCGCGGATGGAAAGGCTATTAACGCTGCCGCTGTCATCGCGATAAACCTTTTTGTTTTCATGATTAACTCCTTTGGCGTCTGCCTGTTTTCAGTCATTTTTTTTGCGTGTTCTTATCCATGCCTTTTTGAGGGGATTTTTCACCTGCATATCCTGGAAGTAGTTGTACAGCACATCCTGATTACAGCCAGCGTCAGGAAGCGACTTGTACAGCTTTTCAAGTCCCTTGATATCGATACCTAGCTCTGAAGGGAACTCGATATCTTTGGCGGTGAATACAACAGCTCCGTTTACGGGAGTCTTGTCGAAGCCGCCCTTCTTAAGGTGGTGTGTGACGTTGTCGATATGGGTTTTGTTTTGCATCTGAGGATTGTAGAGCTTATGGGTCTTGCTGCCTATAGTATGGGTGAGATTTTTACCGCTACCTGTTACCTTGCCGGATATGCCTTTTGTCTCTACGACGAGGACTCCGAAGCGCCCGAATACAAGGTGATCCACTTCACAGGCTTTATTGTAGAGGGGGAGATAGGCATTGTTTATTATCCTTAAGTGATCGGCTTTCCCCAGCTTTTTAAGTATCTTAGCCACTTTTTTCTCGGCAGCCCTGCCCTTGCGCTTTCCCTTGCTGAAATGGACGCATATATACATGAACAGCAGAAGTGCGGCTGCTACGGCTATGGTAATGAGTATCCATGTTTTTTTGTCGAGGTTAAATAATGCAATATTTTCAAAAAACATATTTTTCTCCTTCAAAAATGAATAATCGGGGATAATGCGGTGATAATAGCTGTGTACCGCCAGAATGCGCATACAGTTGCAGTTGGCGGTGATTGGCGGAAAAAGCCAAAATCCCAAATCAAGAGGTGTTCTCAATATGTGGGACAAGATAGCTCTTATTCTTCTGATAATCGGAGGAATAAACTGGGGATTGGTCGGTATATTCGAGTTTGATATGGTAGCGTGGCTCTTGGGCGGTACAGACAGCGCTTTGAGCCGTGTTATTTACATTCTCGTGGCAATTTCGGCAGTATGGTGTATATCTCTTCTCTTCCGTAGAGACGAGGAGCTCGCTGTACAGAACATCGACCGATAGACCTTCAGACGCGCTCCTTTATCGATGCCGTAAGGAGCGGTTACATATAAACAGAAAGGGGAGGCGAGCGCCTCCCCTTGGTTTTTATGATTAGTCGCTGATATAAGGAAGCAGAGCGATATGTCTTGCTCTCTTGATAGCAACTGTGAGCTCACGCTGATGGTAAGCGCAAGTGCCTGTTACACGTCTTGGAAGAATCTTAGCTCTTTCGGTCATGCACTTTCTGAGCTTTGTGAGATCCTTGTAATCGATCTTTTCAATCCTGTCTGCACAGAACATACAAACCTTCTTGCGGGGCTTCTTTGCAGGACGGGCATTTCTTTCCTTTTCCATGACTTTTCCTCCTATCGTAATAAAGTAAAGTTAATCTGCTCAGAACGGAACGTCGCCGTCGCTGAGTATTTCCTCAAAATCACTGAGGTTGCCGTAAGACATACTGTCATTAGGTGCAGGCTGTTGAGAAGCTGCCTGCTGTGGAGGAGCGGAATAATTGTTATTGTAATTGTTCTGGGGAGCACTGTAGCCGCCGTTATTCTGATAACCGCCGCCATTGCCACCATTTTCACCCTTGCCACCTACGAACTCGACATTATCGACCTGAACATCTGTTGCATAGTGAGTAACGTCGGGATGATTCTTATCCTGATAATTGTTATTTCTTAGGGAGCCCTCTACGCAAATGAGCTTGCCCTTGTTGAAATATCTCGAAACGAACTCGGCAGTCTGTCTCCATGCTGTGCAAGTGATGAAATCAGCTTGCCTTTCGCCGGTATTCTTATCGGCAAATCTTCTGTCACAGGCAACTGTGAATCTGCATGAAGCAATACCACTCTGAGTCTGTCTCAGCTCAGGATCGGCAGTGAGCCTTCCAATTAAAATGACCTTATTCATCTTAGCGCCTCCTAAATAATGAAGTAGAATTATTCAACAACTGTTACGAGTGAACGAAGAACGCCGTCTGTGATGTTGAGACGTCTTGAAAGCTCAGCTGGATAATCGGGCTGTGACTGGAATGTATAGATCACATAGTAGCCCTCTGTCTCGTCCTCGATAGGATATGCAAGCTTGCGCTTACCCCAATCCTCGTTGACTTCAACAGCTTCGGCGTGACGCTCGATTCTCTCCTTGAACTTCTCTACGAGAGCCTTCATAGGCTCCTCGCCGTTCTTGAGGCTGAAAACAACCATTACTTCATACTTAGCGGATACCTTTGCCATTTAGTACACCTCCTTCTGGGATCATGCCCAGCAACTTACTGCGGGCAAGGATAATAATAGTATCTGTTTTTACACGATACTCAAATATTATATCATTTCATACATGACTTGTCAAGCATTTTTTTCTTTTATTTCACATTATAAAGTTGACAAACGTAAGCTTACATAGTATAATAAAAATGTATAGGAGCATCTTGCTCCTTTTATTTATGAAAGGATATGGATATTAATGGAAACCTATAAGATCCTTAAGGATCTCGCCCTTATCTTTATATTTGCCAAGGGCGCAGGTCTTTTGGCGAGAAGATTCAAGGCTCCAATGGTTGTGGGAGAGATAATCGCAGGTCTTGTCATCGGTCCCTGTCTGTTGGGCTGGACACAGCCCTCGGAATTCATAGGGCAGATGGCTGAGATAGGCGTAATACTCATTATGTTCTCAGCAGGACTGGAGACCAATTTACAGGAACTGAAAAAATCGGGCTTTGTTGCCTTCCTGATAGCCTGCGTGGGAGTGTTCGTGCCCCTTGTGGGAGGAAGTCTGCTGTATATGGGCATATACGGCTTCTCGGAATTTGGTACGGACGAGTTTTTTAAGGCGGTATTCATCGGATGTATAATGACTGCCACCTCCGTGGGAATAACGGTGGAGGTACTTAAGGAGATGGGCAAGCTTAAGACCCGTGTGGGACAGACCATACTCAGCGCCGCTATCATCGACGACGTTATCGGTATCATAGTTCTCACCTTTGTTCTCGGCTTCAAGGACCCCGACAGCAATACACTCCTTGTGACAGGAAAGATATTTCTGTTCCTCGTGCTTTCCCTTGTGGTGGGCTTCATTGTCTACAAGCTGTTCAGGTTTTACGATGAAAGGCATACCCACACAAGGCGTATCCCCATAATTGCAATAACTCTTTGCTTTTTCATGGCTTATATCGCCGAGGAGTACTTCGGAATCGCTGATATCACTGGTGCGTACATAGCCGGAATAATCCTCTGCAACGTCCGCGACGCCGAGTACATAGACCGCCGCGTAAGTATAAACGGCTATATGTTCTTTGCTCCGGTATTCTTTGTAAGTATCGGACTTAAGACTGATCTCAGCAATGTAGATTCGAGCATGATACTTTTCTCCGTTGGCTTTGTTGTAGTTGCGATGCTCAGCAAGATAATCGGCTGCGGACTTGTTTCCAAATGCTTTAAATACAGCTGGATCGACTGCCTCAAGATTGGCGCGGGAATGATGACAAGGGGAGAGGTAGCTCTTATCATTACCAATAAGGGACTTGGTCTCGGTATAATAGACTCATCATATTTTACGGCTGTAATACTTCTTATTATAGTTTCAAGCATAGTAACGCCCATAGTATTGAAGTTGCTCTTTGGCAGATCTGAGCCCGAGGGCGTAAAGCAATAAATCAAAAGTTAGCTTTGCTAAATATTGATTTCAGTGATTAGAAATTAGTGCTTAGTGATTAGTATATCCGTAGGGGCGCATTCAGTGCGCTCGCAAACACAATTATCAATCCCAAACACGGGCGTTCGGAAAGCGCCCCTACAGCTAATGCCTAATGGCTAACGGCTAAAAACATAATTTTGCTTTGCAAAATTATGTTTTACGAAAGGAGAATAATATGTTCAGAATAGGTCACGGTTACGATGTTCACAAGCTTGTTGAAGGCAGGAAGCTCATACTCGGCGGCATAGAGATACCTCATGTCACCGGTCTTCTCGGTCACTCTGACGCAGACGTGCTCGCCCATGCCATAATGGACGCCATGCTCGGTGCCCTTGCTATGGGGGATATCGGTCATCTTTTCCCTGATAACGACGACAGCTTCAAGGACGCTGACAGCATGAAGCTCATGGAGGAGGTCTGCCGCAGGATAAGAGCGGAGGGCTGGGAGATAGGGAATATCGACGCGACCGTTATTGCTCAGGCTCCCAAGCTTGCTCCCTATATTACGGCTATGCGCGAGAATATCGCAAGCGTCTGCGGCTGTGATGCGTCGCAGATAAGCGTTAAGGCTACCACTGAGGAGAACCTTGGCTTTACCGGTGAAAAGCTCGGTATGTCAGCCCATGCAGTTGCACTTATGTATAAGTAACGGATAAAAGAAAAGCCTGAAAGCAGATAATCCTGCTCTCAGGCTTTTGTTATTGTTACTCTGTGGGTTCAAGATTTGTTATCTTGTGCAGGAGGTACTCCTGTATACGGAGGGCGTCGTTTGAGGTAAGTCCCTTGCTGGAAGTATCAACGTCTGCGTTTGCAAGTCCCTTATCAGTGATATGTTTACTGTCAGTACCGCTCACACCGTATTTGTTGGGGTTGGCAAGTGCCTGCATGATAAGTACGGCGTCAGACATATCTATCTCGCCGTCGCAGTTGGCGTCGCCGTATATAGTTTTATCGGGAGCCGGTTCATCAAGAGCAAGAGCTGCCCAGACTATCATTCTGTAATCGGGAGCACCGTGGCAGATAACGCCTGAAACTACATTTCCCTCTGTGAGAGCAATCTTCTTCTGGAAAGCTCCGACTTCCATTCTGAAATCAAAGGAGTCCAAATTGAAATGATAAGTGTCAAAGCCTTCTATCTTCAATGATGCGTCTGAGCCGCTTGTAACTTTTTCAACACGGGCGTTTCTGATAACATCATAGCTCTCGCTGTCACTTGTTGCTGTGATTATCACTCTTTCTGAAAGGTCATCCGCAACGACGTCAAAGACTGCAACACCGCTGCTCAAAGCCTTTACGGAAACGGAATCCGCGCCTGTATTTGTTATTTCAAATGCACCTTCAACGATAAGGTCTTTGTCATATTCATTTTTTGACAGCTTTATCGAAACTGATGAAGCATTCTTAACTGTGATATTCGCTTCCTCACCGATTTTGAGATCGGGCTTGTCGCATATTATCACAGGAGTCTGTCCTGTAACGATAGTTGTTGAAGTTACGGGAGTGGTAGTTGATAAAGTGGAAGAAGTCGTGGTTGTTGTAGCAGTAGTAGTTGTCGTTGATGAAGTCGTTGTAGTTGTAGTCGTTGTGGAAGTCGTCGTTGTTGTAGTTACCTGTTTTTCCTCTATTGGGGCCATGCTGGGCTCTCCGTCGCCCCACCAGTCCCAGCGGTCGGCGGTACGGTATTTCTCCATATCCGCACCTGCTGACGTCCATGAGAACACATTATCGTAAAGGTGATTCTCATAGTAGTAGAACTGAGCCAGCGAGCATATCTCGTCGGCATAGGTCTTGTAGGCGCCGTCGTCCTCAGCCATATAGCACCAGCCTGTATTGAAGCCCTTGAGGCTGTTCCTTATTACCTGATATCCGTGCATTCCCTCTTCGTTTATGCATATCTCCGCAAAGTGGAGTATCTTTCTGATACCCATGTGGTTGGATATGATAGCGTCGTAGAAGTTGGATTCTGTGAACGAATACTGGAACATTTCGGGAACGTTGTCCTCTGGCATGAATTTTGGGTCGCAGTCCGCAAAGGCGGTAACGGCAGTCTGCAAAGTGCCATAGGCGTGTGCGGAGTTTACTCCCCAGCCGTCCTCATAAGCGGTCTCGTGGTCTGCGCCGATTTTTCCTTCTCCGAGGGTGGATTCTCTTGTGCCGAGACCGAGGAAAAGAGCATACATTTTTTCACGGTCTGTCTGTCCGAGACGTTTGGAGATAAGGTCCCAGTGCTCGTCTATCTCCTTGTAAAGAGCATACTTTACCTCCTGAACGGTCATTTTATGGTTGATAGCGCGTATCTCAGCAGTTGAAGCGTCGGCAGGAGTATTTCTCTCCCCGAAATTCAAAGGATTGCCTACGCCCTCAGCCTGAACGTCACGGGAGGTATCATGCAACGGCTCACAGGTTTCTCCTGCGAAATACCACTCGTCTGCGGAAGCGTGAAAGCCGTTATCGCCGATAACTGCGGCAGATACGGAAGATATGCATATAGCTACTGCTGCCAGTGAAGCGCATATTTTTGCAATTTTCATAATTATCACCTCAGAAATTCGAGCCGTTCCAGCCCCAGTCGTTTGTACTTGTGTATTTTACGTATATCCTGTCGGACGGTATACCGATATTATCGGTGAGAATGCCTGTGATATGACTGGTCAGAGTTACCAGTGCATTGGAAGAAGTACTGCCGTAGATAGAGACCTCTACCATAGCCGCAGGAGCGTCCTCGCCCTTGAACCATAGGTCGTACTCTGGCTCTATGCCTACCATGAGCCAGCTCTCTGATTTGCCTGGGATAGCTGTTATAGCTCGTCCCATAGCGGATTTGATACTTATCTTCTGTTCGTCGGAAACAGAAACATTGGTCTTGACATTGATGAATGGCATAAAAATTCCTCCTCATTAATTAGTGTATAATGCGTAATGTTTATGTGTAATTAGTAATTATCTGTGTCTGTCATTCGACAGACAGAATTGTAAAATTATTGATTGTCATAAGCCGACACATTTGATTATGCATTATAAATTATAAATTACGAATTGAATTTAACAGCAAAGCCGTTAAATATTGACTAATCCTTCGGACAGCAATTCCTGAGCCGCAAGCATTACCCCAAGCTTTCCACTCGTATAGGTTATGCCGCCCTGCATCCATACCGCAAATGGTTCACGAAGCGGAGCGTCGGCTGACAGCTCTATTGAAGCACCATTGGTGAAAGCTCCAGCAGCCATTATGACCTGACTTGAATAGCCTGGCATATCCCACGGCTCCGGAGTAACGAATGAGTCAACTGGTGCGCCTTTCTGTATTCCCCGGCAGAAAGCGCACAGGTGCTCCTCGTCGCCCAGCTTTACGGCTGTGATTATGTCTCCTCTTGGCTCGTCCTTTCGAGGAGAGCATTCAAAGCCGAGGAGCGTGAAAAGCTCGCCTGCAAAGTTGCAGGTTTTTATGGCATTAGCCACAACATCTGGAGCAAAGAAAAGTCCGAGGAGCATTTCACGGTTCATACCGAGAGTGCAACCCACTTCCTTGCCCATTCCAACGCAGGTGAGACGATAGGAGCAGAGCTCCACAAGGTCAGCTCTGCCGGCGATATATCCACCTGTACGAGCGATACCTCCCCCTGCATTCTTTATGAGGGAGCCGATGATGATATCAGCGCCCACGGCGGTGGGCTCTCTGTCCTCAACGAATTCGCCGTAGCAGTTGTCCACCATTACAATTATATCTGGATTGCCTTTTTTAGCGGCATTCACCATTTTTTCTATATCCGAGACAGTGAAAGCCCCTCTCAGGGAATATCCTCTTGAACGCTGGATGTAAGCTACTTTGGCGTCTTTTACTGCTTCTGCTATCTCTTCAAGCTGCGGAGTGCCGTCTGCGTTAAGGTCTACTTGTCCGTACTCCACACCGTAATCCATGAGGGAGCCGTTACCCTTACTGCCGCTGATACCTATAACCTCTTCCAGTGTGTCGTAGGGCTTTCCAGTGATTGATACTATTTTATCGCCAGTTCTGAGAACTCCAAAGAGAGCCACGGACAGGGCGTGAGTACCAGACACAAAGTTGAATCGCACAAGTGCATCCTCAGCGCCGAGAGCCTGAGCAAAGACCTTGTCTATCACTTCTCTGCCGACATCGCCGTAACCGTAGCCTGTTGAGCCGTAAAAGCAGGGCTCGCTTACCTTGTTGTCGGAAAAGGCTTTCAGCACCTTTGCACCGCAGTATTCGGCGGTTGAATCTATTCTTTCAAAGGCTTCCTTGCAGTTCTTTTCTGCCTGAGCGGCGAGCTCAACTAGTCTGCTATCTAAGCCATACAATTCATTTATTTTACTGTTCATTATTTACCCTTTCTATGTAAATCATAATTTTTCTTACTTAGCAAAAATATGATTTATCTTACTTAGATTATATTCTTTTTTAGCTCCCATGTCAACGAATATCAGCTGTAAAGCCTCATATTTTGTAGTTTTCCGCTTCTTTGGCAAGTTTGATATCTACAAGAGCGTCAATGAGAGTGCCGTTTTCAGCGTATTCCTCCGAGAATATCTTGCCGTCTTGACGTATTTTGCCGAGAAAGCTGCCCTTGTCGTAGGGGATAAGCAGTTTCATACGCTTGGCGGTCTCGGGGAGGTTCCGCATTATACATTCAAGTAGCCTGTCAAATCCAGTGTGCTCCCTAGCGCTTATCATGACTGTACTATTATCTTCAAAAACTGTATCCGTAAAGGTGGCGGCGTCTGCCTTGTTCATGACGTATATCTGAGGTATACCCTCACAGCCCAGTTCAACAAGCAGCTTTTCCGTGACCTCAGCCTGTTCCTTTACCTCGGTGGAGGAGAGGTCCTGCACATTGAGTATCAGGTCCGCAGCCGCAGCCTCTTCGAGAGTAGATTTGAAGGCTTCAATGAGATTGTGGGGAAGCCTTCTTATTAGTCCTACAGTATCTATGAGCATGACGCTTCTACCATCGGGGAGTTCTATGGCACGGGAGGTGATATCGAGGGTTGCAAATAGCTTGTTTTCAGCAAGGACTCCCGCGTCAGTAAGGGCGTTAAGTAGTGTTGATTTGCCGACGTTGGTATAGCCTACTATAGCCGCGCAGAGGACTCCGTCCTTTTTGCGACGTGAGCGCGAGAAATTACGGTGCTTTTTCAGTTCTTCAAGTTCAGCTTCAAGGTAGCTTATACGCTTGCGGATATGCCTTTTGTCGGTTTCCAGTTTTGTTTCTCCGGGACCTCTTGTGCCGATTCCGCCGCCTAGTCTCGAAAGGGCAGTACCCATACCTGTGAGACGGGGGAGACGGTATTTCTGCTGAGCGAGCTCAACTTGCAATTTACCTTCTTTTGTCCGGGCGCGTTGAGCGAATATATCAAGTATCAATGTGGTACGGTCGATAACTCTGATATCGAGGATATCTTCGATATTTCGGACCTGAACGCCTGTGAGCTCGTGGTCGAATATTACCAGTTCGGCGTCAAGGGCTTCGAGCTGCTCCTTTAGTTCCTCGAGCCTGCCTGCACCCATACAGGTAGCAGGGTCATAAGCCTGCTTTTTCTGTATCACCGAGCCAACAACTTCCGCATTTGCTGTGGAAGCAAGCTCGGCTAGCTCATTTATAGAAAGTTCCGCGTCAAATTCACCTGTGTCAACACAGGCTAGAACAGCTCTGACGGGAAGTTCTTCAGTCTTGTTTTCGTACATGATGTACTCCTTAATCTATATAGTTTCGCGCCGGTACATCTCTGAGCTTTCAAAGCCGAAAAGCTCTGTAAAGCAGTTGTTGTCTGATATGAGATCGAGCTTCTGAGCTTTGGTCAGCTGCTTTATGCGGTATTCTAGCTTTGAAGCGAGACTTCGGTTTTCGCAGCTCCAAAGTGCTTCGAGGGACTGTGCCTTGTGTGCTCGTGTGAACTTCGCACATTTTTCGCTCCTGCCGAAATGTTCATCCATGCGCCGTACAACATTGTTAGTGATGCCGGTGTAGAGCATATCGCCCTCACACTTTATTATGTAAACGTAATACATGACCGGGGAAAGCAACCGTATTTATATCCTTGTGGCAAGAAGCTCAGAATATCTGTGGCGGAACTGCTCGAATCGGTCTTCGTCGATAGCTTCTCTGATCTTTTCCGTAAGGGTATTGTAGAAATAAAGGTTGTGCTGTACCGCAAGTCTGCCTGCAAGCTGCTCGTTCGCCTTGAAAAGGTGTCGGATATATGCTCTGCTGAAATTGCGGCAGGTAGGGCAGTCGCACTGCTCGTCCACGGGACGAGGGTCTGTCTCATAACACTTGTTGTTCAGGTGCATTATTCCGCTCCAGGTGAATACAGTGGCATGTCGGGCATTTCTGCTCGGCATAACGCAGTCAAACATATCCACTCCTCTTGCAACGGCTTCGATTATATTCGAGGGAGTTCCTACTCCCATGAGGTATCTAGGCTTATTAACCGGCATATATGGCTCGACGATGTCTATTATGCGGTACATCTCTTCGGTTTCCTCACCGACTGCAAGACCGCCGATAGCATAACCATCAAGGTCGAGCTTCGCAATATCCTCTATATGCTTTATGCGGAGGTCGTCGAAGGTTGAACCCTGATTTATACCGAAAAGAAGCTGATTTTTATTTATAGTATCAGGTAGGCTGTTAAGCCTTGCCATTTCTTCCTTGCAGCGTATCAGCCAACGCGTGGTACGTTCTATGGAAGCGGCGACGTATTCATAAGGGGAGGGATTCTCGATACACTCATCGAAAGCCATTGCAATGGTTGAGCCGAGATTTGACTGTATCTGCATACTCTCTTCGGGTCCCATGAATATCCTGTGACCATCTATATGTGAGGCGAAGTATACTCCTTCCTCCTTTATCTTTCTGAGTTGAGCCAGTGAAAAGACCTGAAATCCGCCGCTGTCTGTGAGTATGGGTTTGTCCCAGTTCATGAACTTGTGAAGCCCGCCCATTTGTTTTACGATATGGTCGCCTGGACGGAGGTGAAGATGATAGGTATTACATAGCTCCACCTGAGTTTTCAGTCCCTTTAGGTCTACGGAGGATATACCGCCCTTTATGGCTGCAGCGGTCCCCACGTTCATAAAGCATGGGGTCTGAAAAGTGCCATGAACAGTCTCGAAAGTGCCTCTTCTGGCTCTGTTGTCGGTTTTAAGAAGTTTGAACATAGCTTCTCCTTTATATGTATAATAAACACTCAGCCATTGCGATAAGGCAATGAAAAAGGCTGAGATCAGTCAAGGTCGAATTCCTTGCCACTGTCGGGATTTCTGTCCTCGTGCCTACCGTAAAAGCCTATAAGCTTGTTTTGGGAGTTCCTTATAGCGAGGATATACATATCCATATTATTTTTCTTGTCATGTAATGCGAATACCTTGTTATTCTTTTTATCTTCTTTGAACCATTCTACACTCATTACCACTTTGCTCATCATCTCTTCGTCCATAACCGTGGAGAGTAGTTTACCAGTGAGGGGGGAGACGCTGGTATAAAAGTGCAGTGCAGCCGGATTCTCATAGATGACCCTGTAGTCTAGGCTGCATATAACTATAGGCCCCTCCTCATAATCGATTATTCCCTTGAAAAATTCAGAAAGCTCAATATCACTCATTTTAATTCTTTATCTCCTATTATATTATATTTTTAAAGTATACACATACTGTCTCCGAAACTGAAAAAGCGGTAGCGCTCTTCGACGGCAGTTTTATAAGCGTTCATAGTATTGTCATAGCCCATAAATGCTGATACCAGCATTATCAACGTACTTTCCGGAAGGTGAAAGTTTGTTATGAGCCCGTCGATGCATTTGAACTCGTATGAGGGGTATATAAATATATCCGTATATCCGTCACGCTCTGAAATATCTCCGTAGAACGTGGCTACGCTTTCAAGTGTACGGCAGGTTGTGGTACCGACTGCGATGACTCTGCCTCCGTTTTTCTTTGTTTCATTTATGAGGTCGGCAGTCTCCTTGGGAAGATAATAGTGCTCACTGTGCATTTTATGGTCAAGGACGTTGTCCTCCTTGACAGGTCTGAATGTCCCCAGTCCTACATGGAGTGTGACAAAAGCAGTCTTTATGCCACTTGAACGAATATCGTCAAGCATTTCCGGAGTGAAGTGAAGTCCTGCCGTCGGAGCGGCTGCGGAGCCCAGCTCCCTTGAATACACCGTCTGATAACGTTCGCGATTCTCTAGCTTTTCTTTTATGTAAGGAGGGAGGGGCATTTGCCCCACATCCTCAAGGGCTGTAAAGAAGTTTCCCTCGCACTGGAATTGTACGATACGGTTGCCGTCTTCCTTTACCTCAACGACTTCTGCAACGAGCCTTCCACCGCCGAATGAGAACCGCGTTCCCACCTTGGCTTTCTTTCCGGGACGGCATATAATCTCCCATAGCTTGTCGCCCTTCTGCTCAAGGAGCAGAAATTCGATAAAGGTCTGATTGCCTATCTTCTCTCCGTATAGTCTTGCAGGGATAACTCTCGAATCATTCATGACCAGTAGGTCACCTTCTTTGAGGTGGTCGCATAGATTATAGAAGTGGTCGTGAGTTATAGCTCCTGTTTTGCGGTCAACGCACATCATGCGTGAGGCGTTTCGCGGCTCTATGGGGGTCTGTGCTATGAGCTCCTCGGGAAGCTCATAATAAAAGTCGGATTTAAGAAGTTCCATTAATATCTCCTTTTGTTTTGAGCTGTTAGCCATTAGCACATTGTAGGAACGGCATTCAGCTGCCCGATAGTTAAGCAGCAAAGCCACTTCCTAATGGATAAGAAATGAAGGCTAAAGGCTTCATAATTTACCGTCCGCGGCGTTAAATTATGATTTATACAATAAATTTTCAAGAATGTATTGACAATAGCTGTTTTAAGTGTTATTATAATTACTAAGGTAGAGGCGCGGCTGCGAAAAGTACCTGTACACGGGACCACCTGTCCGATGGTGTACAGTGAAAGGCAATGCCGCCGAAGGGCTGTCTTTGGTAAATTCAGCTCTGGCTGTATGTTTAAGAGGTATACAGCTGTCATCATGCTTTTGATGGAGAGCTACTGGCATATTAATATCATGATATGTCAACATTTCTATTATAACGCATGATGAACCGGTTTGCAACCGGTTTTTATTATTTTTTGCAAATTTTATTAAGGAGAGGTCAATATGAAACAGTATAATGTCGGTATTATAGGCGCAACGGGCATGGTGGGACAGAGATTTGCAACTCTTCTCGAAAATCACCCGTGGTTTAATGTAAAGGTTCTGGCTGCTTCACCGAGAAGCGCAGGTCAGACGTATGAGCAGGCAGCAGGAAGCCGCTGGAAGATGACGGTGCCCATGCCGGCGTCAATGAAGGATATGATTCTTATGGACGCTACAGGTGATATCGAGAAGATTGCAGGCATGGTGGATTTCTGCTTCTGTGCAGTTGATATGAAAAAGGATGAGATAAAGGCTCTTGAAGAGGCTTATGCAAAGGCTGAGTGCCCTATTGTTTCAAATAACTCTGCTCACAGATTCACTCCTGACGTACCTATGGTAGTTCCGGAGATAAATCCCGAGCATATCGAGATAATTAAGGCTCAGCGTCAGCGTCTTGGCACAAAGAGAGGCTTCATTGCAGTCAAGTCAAACTGCTCGATACAGAGCTATGTTCCAGCACTTCACCCGCTCAGAAAGTTCGGTCTGAAGAATGTGCTTGCTTGCACTTATCAGGCAATATCCGGCGCAGGCAAGAATTTCGAGACATGGCCGGAAATGGTAGATAACCTTATCCCTTACATCGGTGGTGAGGAAGAGAAGTCCGAGCAGGAGCCACTTAAGGTATGGGGCGAAATAAAGGGCAATGAGATAGTAAAGGCTACAGCTCCCAATATCACGACCCAGTGTCTCCGTGTGCCCGTATCTGACGGTCATACAGCTGCTGTATTCGTAACATTTGAGAACAAGCCATCAAAAGAAGAAATACTTGACCTTTGGAAGAACTTCAAGGGCGTGCCTCAGGAGCTTGAGCTTCCCAGTGCTCCAAAACAGTTCATACATTATTTTGAGGAGAACGATCGTCCGCAGGCTAAGCTGGACAGAAACCTTGAAGGCGGTATGGCAGTGTCAACGGGTCGTCTAAGAGATGATACACAGTACGACTACAAGTTCGTATGCCTTTCACATAATACACTGAGAGGTGCAGCAGGCGGCGGCGTCCTCCTTGCTGAACTCCTTGCAGCAAAGGGTTACTTCGATTAATCCGGGCTGTTAGGAGATTATAAGTTTTATTGTTGCTATAACCAAACACAAAAAACAATAGGTAATGAGGGATGGGATCCGGATGTATTAGCGCAGCCGACACCATTTATTTCGAATTTCACATTCCGAATTCCTAATTAGACGAAAGGATTGAGTCTATGAAAAAAACTGTATTTACCGGTGCTGCTGTTGCAATCATAACTCCTATGAACAGCGACGGTTCCATAAACTATGATGAACTGGGACGTGTTATAGATGATCAGATTGAAAAGGGCACCGATGCAATAGTTATCTGTGGCACTACTGGCGAGTCCGCAACTATGACGGATGACGAGCACCGTGACTGCATAAAGTTCGCTGTAAAGCATACCGCAGGCAGAGTTCCTGTTATTGCAGGCGCAGGTAGTAACGACACACACTACGCTGTTGAGCTCTCAAAGGAGGCTGAGGCAGCAGGTGCAGATGCTCTGCTCCACGTTACTCCTTACTACAACAAGGCTACACAGAAAGGACTTATCGCTCATTGTACAGCTATCGCTGACGCAGTCAATATTCCTATAATCCTTTATAATGTTCCCAGCAGAACAGGCTGCAGTTTTGATGTGGCTACAGTAAAGGAGCTTGCAAAGCACAGGAATATTGCTGCTATCAAGGAGGCAAGTGGAAATATTAGTTATGTTGCCAAGATAGCTGCTGAGTGCGGAAACGATATCGACATATATAGTGGCAATGACGATATGGTAGTTCCTGTTATGTCTCTCGGCGGAAAGGGCGTTATTTCGGTAGCTTCTCATGTTATCCCCAAGGAGATGCACGATATGGTGCAGCTCTGTCTTGATAACAACTTCACAGAGGCTATGAAGCTTCAGCTGAAGTACCTCGACCTTATCAACGACCTGTTTATAGAGGTCAATCCGATACCTGTAAAGGAAGCTATGAATATGGTGGGGTGGAACGCAGGTCCTTGCCGTTTGCCACTCTGTGAGCTGACAGACGATCACAGGGCTAAGCTCAGAGCTACTCTTGCAAAGCACGGACTCATTAAGTAATTAGGAATTCCGAATTAATAAAAAGGAAGTGTAAATATGACAAATATAGCAATTTGCGGTGCTAACGGAAAAATGGGCAAGACTATCTATAATTGTATTAAGGAGCGCGAAGACTGCGAGGTAGTTGCTGGAATAGATATGTATACTGAGCAGTATGCGGATTTTCCAATCGTTGAAACTCCGGTGCAGCTTCCTGTAAAGCCTGATGTCATCATTGATTTTTCAAATCCTGCTGGACTTGACGGACTTATCGACTACTGTATGTCAACTGGTACGCCTATAGTTATCGGCTCAACCGGTTACAACGAGGCTCAGACTGCTAAAATAAAGTCTACAGCACAGCATATTCCGGTATTCTTTACCTTCAATATGTCACTTGGTGTGAATCTGCTCGTTCAACTCGCCAAGAAAGCGGCTTCCGTCCTCGGTGATCAGTTCGATATCGAAATAGTTGAAAAGCACCACAATCTTAAGGTGGACGCTCCCAGCGGTACTGCAATAATGCTTGCAGACGCTATAAACGAGACTCTTGACAATTCAAAACATTTTGTTTAT
The DNA here is from genome assembly GCA_017961625.1 of Ruminococcus sp. Lineage (GTDB taxonomy): Bacteria > Bacillota > Clostridia > Oscillospirales > Ruminococcaceae > Ruminococcus. The sequence continues at coordinate 35,985 of JAGCWY010000003.1, forward strand.
GACCGTCACTCGCGCCGTCAGAAGCGTGAAAAGACAGAGATAGGTATGCATTCTATCCGCGGCGGTACTATCGTAGGCGAGCATGACGTTATATTTGCAGGACACGATGAGGTACTTACACTTTCACATTCTGCCGCTTCTAAGAGCGTTTTCGCAGAGGGAGCGATAAATGCGGCACTGTTCCTCAAGGATCAGCCTGCAGGACTATATGATATGTCGCTTCTGGTTTAAGACACATTTCCCCTGATGTAGCTTCTATGTCAGGGGATAGCTTTTTGGAGGATAATAATGCTTAAACATATCGGAACACAGACAATAGAGACAGAGCGACTCATACTCAGAAGATTTGAGTATGATGACTGTGATGCAGTTTTCAGGAACTGGGCGAGCGACGAAAAGGTTCAGACAATGTACTCAGAGCCGACCTATCATACAAAGTATGAGGTAAAGGGACTGCTGGACAAGTATATCGGCAGCTATGAACATGAGGACTACTACCGCTGGGCGGTCATTGACAAGGAAAAGAGGGAGTGTATCGGTCAGATAGCCTATTTCCTTGTTGACAGCCGGAACCATTTTGCGGAGATAGAGTACTGCATCGGTGCGAAATTTCAGTGCAGGGGCTATGCAACGGAAGCCACAAAGGCTGTGATAGATTTTGGATTTAAGAAAATGAACCTGCATAAGGTGCAAATATGCACGAAAACTATAAACGCGCCTTCAAAAAGGGTCATAGAGAAGTGCGGCTTTACCTACGAGGGCACTCTCAGGGACTACTTCTTTATGGACGGCAAGTATGTGGGGAGGCTTTATTTTTCTATACTTAGGAACGAATACGAAAACGGAGGTAATGTATGACGGATACAGAAATACTTGAAAGGGTGCGGGAAATATTCAGAGGCGACCGCTTCGCCACAGAAATGGGAGCTGTCGTCGACGATATAGGCGACCATTACGCAAAAGTAAGCCTTGTGATAAACGAGCATCACAAAAATGCAATGGGAGGCATAATGGGTGGAGTATACTTCACCCTTGCAGATTTTGCGTTCGCTGTAGCTTCAAACTGGCAGCAGCCAGGAGTTGTAGGATTGAACTGCGATGCTTCTTTTATTGGAGTGCCAAAAACGGAACGCATCGTCGCAGAGGCAATACTTGTCAAGGACGGCAGGACTATCTGTTGCTACAATGTGGAAATAAAGGACGAAAAGGACAATCCCATAGCTGTTGTACAGTGTGTGGGATTTAGGAAGGCATAAGAAAAAAAGGGGCTGTTTTTGAACTGCCCCTTTTTTTCTTTCATTCATTCAGACCTTTTCGGATTTACGCGCAGCTTTTTTCTGCTTTTTAATATCATACATCTTATCGTCAGCCAACTTGATTATATTATAAAGCGTGTCTCCGGGTTTTGCAACTGTGACCACACTTCCTATACTTGCAGATATGGTATAGGGCTTTTGCAGCAGCTTGTTGATATTGTCAAGAGCAGTGTTCAGCTTGCGGGCAAGGGTTACAGCGTCACCATGAGTGGCTTTCGGACTGAAATATACGAACTCGTCACCGCCAAAGCGGGCACATATCGCGTTGTTTTCACAGCAGTTGTGGACTATGCTCGCTATCCTCTGTATAGCGAAGTCGCCCTCATTGTGACCGTAGTTGTCGTTTATGAACTTAAGACCGTCCATATCTATGAAACTTATCATTATTTGACTGCCGTTTGCAACACATTCCTTGAACATATCGTCAGCAATATTTATAAAGCCGTTGCGATTATAGATATTGCACAGTTGATCTATTACATACAGACGGTTCAGCTCGTCCATAGCCTTGTTTAAGTGGGAGAGCTTACGGATATTCTCCAGCGAGTTACTGAGCACCATTGACAGAGTATGGCATAGCAGGCTGTATGTAGGAAATTCACTGTTGGTGAATATATAATATCCGAGACAGCGCTCACTGAAATGCAATGGGAGGAAGTAGTTAACGCAGCTTCTCTCCTCGAAGCCCTCGGGAAACATCTCACGACTCGGGAAATAGCTGACACTCTTTCTCTGACCCTTATCCCATATAAGCGGAGCGGTCATGAATTCTGAGTAGGTGTTGAGGTCGTATTCCCCGGAATCTGAGGTAAAGTTTTCCTGCCAGTCCTCCCGGAGGCAGAGGGTGAATTTCTCGCATTCGAGCTCTCCTATAACGCCGGCAATGACCGAGAAGTAATCAGCCGGGGTAAGCGCTTCTGCAAGACCTGCCGTGAGCCTGTTCACCATGTGGATATTATTATTGGTGTCTTCGCTCTTACGGTAGGTTATTTTTTTGTATTCCTTTAGGTCGTCTGTACTGTTGTTTTTGCAGCCACAGCTCTCATAATAAGCTGGTTCGGCGTCAAGAATGGTGCTACGTGGCTGTTCAACGCCCTCGAGGACATTAAAGATTATCTGTGCAGCCTTTTCTCCTGCAAGGAATAGAGGGCGTTTTACCGAGGTTATGGACGGTGTGGAATTACGGGCACTGAAGGTGTTGTCAAAGCCTGTTACCATAATATCGTCCGGTACCTTGTAGCCAAGCTTGTCAAGAGATGAAGCTACTGTCAGAGCCATACTGTCGTTTGCGCAGATAAAGGCATCAGGAGCTTCAAGTCCAGAGGCAGCGAATTCGTCTATAGCTAGCTTACCATCGTAGCTTTTGAAGTCACCGTAAAATATGCGTTTTTCGTCCACGGTTAGACCGTTTTCCTCCATTGCGCTTATAAAGGCGTCATATCTTGCTTTGCCCTCAGGATTCCCGAGAGGTCCGGAAACGTAGTTTATAACCTTTGCGCCGTGGTGTTGTATGATATGATTTACAAGCTTCTTCATGACCCCAAAGTTGTCTATGCTTATATCATAAAATTCAGGATTTTCACGGCTCTCGAAAACGACAGCCGGTATCTTGGCGGCAAGGACGCTGCTGAATATACGGTTACGCAGAGTGTTGTCACCAAAGGTGTTTGTCATGAGCAGAGCGCCGTCAAACTGGGTGTAGTCTATTAGATTATATATACTTGTTTCGCCAATGTCGAATTTTTCGCTGCCAACCATTCCGCCGAAGCCCGCAATGTATGAGATATTCATATTGTGAACGCTGGCGAAGCTGTTTATTCCCTTGAATATGTTGTACTGATATTCTTCGTCAAGACCGGAAACCACAACAACGATCTTTTTTGTCTTCTCGCTATCCATACGGACTATCCCCTCTTTACAACAAACTGATATATCGAAATCATATACCATTATTATTATAGTACATTTTACATAAAAAATAAATAGGTTGAGAGATTTTTGTGAGAAGTCATATAAAACAAGACAAAAATTTGTGCACACCGTAAATGGGGTGAAGATTAATAAAAGAAAAAAGGCTTTTAAAAAACTGTTGAAATGGTAGGACAATATATACAAATGTATATCCGGACAGTAATCTGTAAAGTGGCTTTTCCAGATAGTAATATGTAATAATATGACGAAAAACAGCCAATGGCGTATTAACGCATTAAAGCTGTAGCACAATAGTGCTATGAAAATCAGATTATCATATCTGTTGATTTTTGCGGATAAATAACGAAAAATTGAGAATGCATAAAAAAGTAGTGAAATCGGGAGCTAAAATGTACAAAAAGAGCAAAAAATGAGCAAGGTAGAATATTGTTAGCAAGAATTGACTTGAAAAGTTCATAAAAAAGTAATAAAATGATTGTAAGAACTGAGGAGAAGGAGGGACGCAGAAGCGACTTTGTGCTTTTGTGCTTTTTCTCGGTCATAATACAAGGATTGAAATCACGTTATTAGAGAAAGTGAGGAATGATCAACATGAAAAAAGACATCTTAAAGAGGCTCGTCGGTGCAAGCACAACTGCAGTGATGATCGCTTCAAGTATCCCTGCTATTCCTGCAACTGTTGTTCAGGCGGCTGACCAGCAGCAGAGAGGAAATATTGGCGGATTCGATTACGAGATGTGGAATCAGAACTATACTGGTCAGGTTTCAATGAACCCCGGCGCAGGCTCTTTCACCTGCTCATGGAGCGGCATTGAGAACTTCCTGGCACGTATGGGC
>JAGCWY010000041.1 GCA_017961625.1 Ruminococcus sp.
CGATTCACTTGGACTTTTCGGTCTGGGCTCGGAGATAACAGAAAGCTTCAAACTGAACGTCCCCCTTTCGCTGGTAGCTTCTATAAGCAAGGTCGGTGAGATCTTCGACCTCCTCAACGAAAAAGGTACTCCAGCAGAGGGCTAATATGGTATTGTTTTTTCTACCCCACGCAGGTGGTTCGGCAAAAAGCTACAGTTCCTTCAAGCGCTTTCTGCCAAAGGAACTCACAGTTGTTCCCATGGAGCTCTCAGGACGTTTTACACGCCCTTCTGAGCCACTCCTTGACACAATACCCGACTGCGTTACAGATCTCATAAACAAGCACTCAGAACTTCTCAGAGGTGATTATGCTCTCTTCGGACACAGCATGGGAACTGCCCTCGTTACCGAGCTAGTGCGTCAGGCAAAGAAGAATGGACTTGCAATGCCCTGTCATATATTCCTTTCGGGAAAAAACCCTCCCGACGAGGACATACACTGCTTTGAACATATTAAAAACGCTTCCGATGAGGAGATAGTTTCATTCTTCACGAAAAATTCTCTTTCGTCAGACGTTCCTGTACCCGATCATGCTCTTGTTAAACTGCTCAACCGCATACTCTGCACTGACGTGCGCATGGCTGAGGGCTACAGAGCAACTCCCGAGGACGTAAAGTTCCCCTGTGATATCACGGCACTTTACGGCATTGAGGATCCCCTAATGCAGAGGACGGATATGCAAGGCTGGAACCGATTCACCGACGGTAAATGTGAAGTGATACCATTCAGCGGTGACCACTTTTATTTCAATGAGCATAAGGAAGAAGTCTGCAGCATAATCAAAAAGAAACTGCACATATAACAGCACAAAGGCGCTGTTAAAAACTCAGTATAATAGAAATAGTCGCACAGGAGACACGTAAAGTTAAATCGCTGTTCCTGTGCGCTATTTTTTAAGTATTGTATTGAAAGGCGTTTTTTTAGCCCCTGTTTAGTTTAGATTATCGCTTGTAGCGAATAAAAATATCATCTGTTTTACTGCCACAGCCCTTGTTTACATCAGCAATTTCACAGCTATTCTTCCATGTTACAGTACTCCAATCGCGACCTTTTGCCTTGGTAATAGAACTGCAATCCACATCCACACGGCGAATGGGAGCGTATTTGTTATCCTTGGTAGTAAGCAGATAAATGTATTTTCCGCCGCCGTTATGATTAAGGTCCTCTGGATGACGTTTATATGTTGCTCTGATACGATCAGGTGCTATCAGAGCATAAGACATCGCTTGAAGTTCAGCGTCACTATATTCACACAGAATATTTGTAACAGCATTTGATTTTGCTCCTAATTTATAGCACATATAAATGTAATCCGTATCAGAGCCGCAGTTCTTGTTAAGATCCGCATCAATCAGATAATAGCCTCTCGGGCACTTTTCTTTTGCTACATTAGGCTTGCTGGCATAAACTATCACAATATCAGTAACATATGAATCGTTTGCTGCAAGTGCTCCATCGATCTCTGCAGACTTTGATTCATAGTATTTTTTCAGTTCGTTTCTGCGTGACGTATTCGCAGTTAAATCCCATACAGGAACAAAAGAATTATTGTCAGGAATACCGCAAAATACGCTGTTTGATTTAGTGAATGAATTCAGCCAGTTCTTATACGCTGCTGCAAAGCTTTCCATTGATGTTGTATCAAATACTGTTCCGCCAATGGAAGAAGCATGAAACTCTGAACGCGATGACATATTTTTTATAAACCGACTCCATTCAGTGCTTGTACTCACTTTGGCAATATCCTTAAATCCAGCTTCAGCCTTAGTTTTTATTGAAGACGTTTCTTCATCTGTTTGCTTAAGGGTAGATAAGCTGACATCAGCACGTCCTCCGTAATATGCTCCAACTATAAGATGAGTACCATAGGTTTTGAAAAAAGTATCAGGTGACATTGATGAATTCAAGTCATTAGAGAACTGTGAATCAAGATTCTGAGCATAATTGCTGAGCTTTGAACGTTCACGATAGGTTGTAGTCAGTGCATAGATTTTTGTGAATGCTCTTTCCTCTGTACTGTTTTTGGAATTTGAGTACTCAGCTTCAAATCCGGCCTTAAATCCGCAGAATGAAGCATCTGCAGATGCCTTAAGAGAGAACTTCTCAGAAAGTTCTGTGAGCGATTCTTCAACAGCACACTTAAAGTCAGTTGAAGGGACTGATATTTCATCAATGCCGCTTTCTGCTCTGCCGTTTGCATTAAGTATCGGATGAACACGGGGAACATCTCTTATTCCGGGATACTTAGCTGTCAAAGCATTGATTCCATATCCTATAACGGTGTTAGTCTTTTCAGACGGTGTTGATATTGTAGGTCTAACACGTCTTCCAGGTCTTTTATTTGTGCTTACAAGATTCTTAAATGTTGTTGATGATAACTCTTTCATAACAATCTCTCCTTAAAATAAAATAATATAAAACTTAGGATGTGATAATAAAATCCTTCTGTCAATTGGAAGTATGTTCGGCGCCTGAACTTTTCCGTCCCTGTGTGGTATGGTCTTATTCTATCACCTTCGAAGCTTTTTTAAGATGTCATTTGTCACTTTTTAGGTGACATCTGTATCCTTCTCAATGACATATATCACTGCATGAAAAAAGCACCTGCCCTGTACTAGCTGTACAAAAGCAGGTGCGTGTCTTATGTTATATGCAGAATCTGAAAATTATTTTCTATATTCGATGGTTTGCGTTGAATAAAGTCCCATTCCGCTCCCCTTATAGAAGAGGATTTCAGCGGACCGCTGACTTTCGGACAGTGGTACTTATAGCCGCACCGCTGTACCTTACTCTGCGAACAAGAAGTGTTATCAACACAAGGGCAGCCGCAAACGCAATCTGTATCATATAGCACTGCATAACTCCCCGGAAGCTGTATGCCTCGGTCTCAGCTATCATATTATTAGCCCTGATATACCAGTATACCGGCAGGAATCTCGCTGCCGCCGCCACCTTGCCGCTGAGCACCTCCAAAGGTATGAATACTCCGCAGAAGAAGCTCATTCCAAGTCCGGCAACCTGAGTTATCAGGCTCAGTATATTGTCCTTGGGTTCAAAGCTCGATATGAGCACTGCCAGAGCCGCTATGACCATGGAAAGTATAAAGCTGTTTAGAACTGCCAGCCACGCTCTGCCAGTGTACATCTCCTCATTCAGTACAGCTCCAACTATAATGAGCAGCAGCCATATAACAAACACGAATAGGAAGCTGCCAAGGAAGAGCTGGAAGGTGTATGATGAATTTCTCATGGACGAGCAATTAGTGCGGTAGCGGACGTCCTTCCTGTTCATTATCACCAGCACCATGCTGACAACGCTTATGATAACGGATATGAGTATATATGGCATATACTGGAAATATGCCGCAAAATCAACACTGAAATGGGAGTCGCCGCCATTGTCGGCTCTAAGCATACTTACCTCAGCGTTCTGCGCCAGTACCTCCTCTGTACAGCTCACAGCCTCGGTAACTGTCCTGCCCATAGTTGTATAAGCCTTTACAGAAGCCACATACTCATTAAGTAGCTGTCCCATATACACTGTAGAGAATCTTTCGTCGAGACAATAGCTACCGAAGAGGTCCGACGTATCCCCTGCCGCAATTTTTTCAGCATATCCCTTGTTTATTATGAGAGCATAGTTAGCCCACTGATAATACAGTGCATCTATTATAGCATCCCTGTCGTTCTCTATTTCAACTATATCATTTCTTTTTCCTATAAACTCCGCAAGAGCGTGGCTCTCTTGAGTATTGTCCTCGTCGAATATACATATCCTGAGCCTGCTCGCCTCGAAGCTGTTGTCCTTGGTCGCAGCACTTGATACTATGACCGACACCACGATAAAAACGACAACATATATCATCGCGGAGGGCAGCCTTTTTTTCATAACCTTGAGCATAGCCTTAAATACTTGCATATTTCTTCCTCCTTGAACATATAAAGCCAAGAGCCGCAAACACAGCCGTTATCACTGCCATAGCGACAAGCTTTGATATGAAGCGGTCGTAATCCTCATAGATATTCAGACAGTAGAAGCAGTCGGATATAAGAGCCGCAGGGTTAATATTATTGAACCACGGTAGCTTTTCGGCTATGATAGCTTTCATATTCCCCACCATAAGACCGCTGCAGAAGCACAGTAGCATGACGAAAGAAGAGATGATAGCTGTCTTTGCCTTTTCGCCGACGCGGGCGATAGAGCCTACGAAAAATCCGAAGGAAACTCCGAGTATTCCACCCATTATTGCCGCAGGATATACAAGGTGCAGCCTGTCGCCGAAGTCCACCTTCAGTATGAAGGCAAGGAAGGATACGCAGAGTAACATACATAAGGTCTGCAATATGCAACTTGCCGTAAGGCTTGCAATTATGCTCACCGACTTGTGGGCAGGAGAGCAGTTGTTCCTTGCTCCGAGAGCCGAAAGGTCAGCCTGATTCTGGATCGTTATGTGCATTCCAATATTGCAGCCGAACAGTGCCACCATTGCGATAAGGTTATAAAAATACTGTATATACACATCGGGATTTCCCTGTGTAAGAGGTATCTCCCTGCAGGACGTGACCGTCTCTCCGGTAAGGGAGGATACTACCTCCTGGGCCTTTTCAGGAGCTGTATTTATGGCGTCCATAGCAATCTTCTCACGGACGGTATACTGCTCCAGAAAGGATTTAAGCATGGTCTCACGCAGTCCCCTTTCCTTTACGGTAAGGCTCAGCTTTTCTCCGGATACGATCACGCCCTCAACTTCGCCCTTGTCCAGTAATTCTTCAGCGCTTTCCATATCCGTAAAGCTCACACTGAGGAAGGGATCCTCCGAGCTCTCAATGCCTTCAATCACCTGTCTGAAAGCTGTATTTTCCTTATCCTCAACTACAGCAACAGGTATTGAGCTGAATTTTTCAGTCTTTTCGTATATGCTGCCGAAGGCTACCTTGAAGCATATACCGAGAACTATCGGGAAAAGAATGAGCCATATCATGAGATCCTTTGTGCGGAGACCGCTCTTCAACTCATATTTTAATATATGCAGGAACATAGTCAATCCTCCTTGTCTCTGAGAGCAGTGCCGGTTATTTCAAGGAACACGTCGTTTAGAGTGGGGAGCTCTGTGTATACTCTTCCGAAGCTCAGCTCATTCTTCTGCAAAACATCAAGTATCCTTATGAGATTGTGCTTGCCGCCTGAGCAGTATACCACAAGCCTGCCCTCACTGTACTCAGTATCGTATACATGAGGCAGAGAAGCCATCTCCTTAAGGACTTTTTCCGGAAGCTCCAGTATCTCTATAGTTATGGTCTCGGTATTCTTTATCATACGCTTGAGCTCGTCCTTTGTGCCCTCTGCCACTTTTCTGCCCTTATCCATGATAGCGATACGGGTGCAGATCTGCTCCACCTCTTCCATATAGTGGGAGGTGTATATAACCGTAGCGCCGTTTTTGTTGAGCTCCTGTATACCTTCGAGGATACGGTTACGGCTCTGCGGATCAACTGCCACTGTGGGCTCGTCAAGGATTATTAGCTTTGGCTTGTGGGCTATGCCGCAGGCTATATTCAGTCTGCGGAGAAGTCCTCCTGAAAGCTTCTTGGGATAGAATTTCCTGAACTCGTCAAGTCCCACGAATTTTATGGCTTCCTCCACATACTGTCTGCGCTTTTCCTTATCGTTTATGTAAAGTCCGCAGAAATAGTCTATGTTCTCATACACGGTCAGTTCGCCGAACACCGCCACGTTTTGCATGATTATACCTATCTGCTTCTTTATGTCGTAGCTGACAGGAGTCATCTCCCTGCCGAATATCTCTATACTGCCCTTATCGAAGGAGAGCAGGGACAGCAGACAGTTGATGGTGGTGGTCTTTCCGGAGCCGTTGGGACCGAGAAGTCCGAATATCTCCCCCTCATTTATTTCAAGGCTGAAATGATCGAGGGCGATGAGATCGCCGTAGCGCTTTATGAGATCATGTATCTTAACAACTGTTTTTTCCATAATATTTCCTCCCTTGTGGTTTTCACTGTAATTATTATACCTCACCGGAAGATACTTTTGTAGTGTCCACAGTCAGTTCCTTATATGACAAATGTCACATTTCATATATGTAAATGTCATAAAAACCCGGAAGCATTTCGCCTCCGGGCCCTGGTCATTCTTCATTATTTATATCAGTCTCGCATGCGCTGTTTTCGAAGCAGTCCGCAAGAGCACTTTCAAGCGCTTCAAGTGTTCTGTAGCCCTCGAAAACTATGTCTCCCACCTTGAAGGCGTCTCCGTATATCGAGGTGTAGAACTCGGAATAGCTTGGAAATACGGCACATTCTGCAGAAAAAGGCTGATCCTCCTTGTCCGGCGCGACTGCGTTGAGGAAGTACGTGAAATAGAAATACTTCACTGTCTCATTTTTCTCTGGCTTCTTATCGTTTTTTATCTCCGCAATTACCTCGTAGATAAAGCAAAGGGCGTTCCTGCCCCATTTTGCCTCTCCCTCCGCAGGAGTATATAGCTCTGCGCCGAGAAGCCGTATATCAGTACACTCCCTGTCCTTCCATGTACCGGCAATCTTTCTGAACTCTTCCTGCGTATAGCTGTCCATTTTATTGTATGAATAACGGCTTATGCTACTTAGCTTCGTGATATAGTGCTGCAATCCTGCAACGGTATACTCTCTTTCAAAGCATGAAGGTATATAGCCTTGAGCAAAGCAGGCGTCCTTTATCTCCTCCTCGCTGCCACTGCCGAAGCTTATCCTTATCCTGTCACCATTGCTTAGACCGCTGCTTTTGTCTGCGGTGAACCCAATACCCTTTACAGGCAGATCCTTACAGTTCAGCACAGCTGTTCCGCCAGGCTCTGTTCCACAGTAATCTATAGACAGGAAGTCAAATGGGTCGAATTGTTCAGCCTCCTCAAGACCGCTGACAGTGAACTCTCTGTCGCTGAGGCTGAGCCGTATTTTATAGCTTTTCTCAAGTTCCTCAAGTCCGTTGCTTTCCCATGCAAATGTTATTATATCCCCGTTGGAGAGCATGATATCCCTGTCAGGAGCGCAGGAAAGGTACTCCCCCAGTCTTTCAGCAGCGCGGCTTATGGCAGCCTCGTCGCCCTCCTCTTTTATTTTGAAGGCTCGGAGATTGTCCTTCACCATTTTTTCGCAGTCTATGTCATAGTCCGCAGAGGCAGCAGTATCAAGACCGCTGAAACGAACTGTAAGATAATCATTTGGGTCTATCTCGGTCCTTCCGCAGCTTGAAAGCACAGCCGCCGACAGCAAGACAAACGATAGCTTTATGATATTCCCTTTCAAAACAGGTACCTCCGTAAAAGCAGGAAATGACCGCAGAAACGAGTCCGCAGTCCGATATACATTATATCACAAGCCGCCGATCTCGTCAACTCGCCGCCTTGACACCGCAAAAAAAGCTTGATATAATAAGCGTATATCCATAATTCCGAGCAGACAGCAGTTCCGGAACTCGTACAGAAAGAAGTGATATCATGTCCCTTAACAGTTTTATTTTCAGGAAAATGTGTACCAAAAGCGATACAGCCCGTGACAGCGGTCTGACTACACCGCCAGAGATTCAGCGCTTTGATGATATCCAGTACGGCAGCGACCCGAAATGGAACATACTCGACGTCTACCGCCCCAAGTCCGCAGCCGACAGCCTGCTACCCGTTATAGTCAGCTTTCACGGCGGCGGCTGGGTCTACGGTGACAAGGAGGTATATCAGTTCTACTGCATGGATCTGGCAAAGCGGGGCTTCGCCGTTATTAACTACACCTATCGACTTGCTCCGAAATACCGCTATCCCGCTCCATTTGAGGACACGAATGAGGTCTTTTGCTGGCTCATGGAGAACGCTGAAAAATACGGCTTCGATATCGATAATGTGTTTGCCGTAGGAGACTCGGCAGGAGCTACGGGTATAGCTCTTTACGCATGTATCCTCACCTCTCCGGACTACGCTGTAAGATACAGCTTCACGCCTCCGAAAGGTCTGAAAATAAAAGGACTTGCCCTAAACTGCGGCATATACGACACCGAGCACTTCTGCACTGTTAAAACTATCAGGGACTATCTTCCCAAACACGGCAGCGGTAATGTCCTCTCGGACATGACGGTAATAAAACACGTAACGAAGGACTTCCCTCCGTCTTATATAATGACTGCCAACTGTGACAACCTCCGCAGCGAATCCCCCATAATGGAAAAGGCTCTCAGGGGAAAAGGCGTTCCTTATCGCTACAAGGAGTACGGTAGCGATGACTGCAAGCTATATCATGTTTTCCACTGCAATATAAAGACCGCTGAAGCCGCTCAGGCCAACGATGACGAATGCGCTTTCTTCCGTGAGCTGATACGTTAACTTTCAGAATATTATCCGCTCTAAAAATGACTTCATGATTTAAAGGAGGCTCCTAAGATGACGGAACAGTACGATGATATAATCAATTTGCCACACCATGTTTCGGAGAACAGAACACATCTCTCCAAGCAGAGCCGAGCGGCTCAGTTCGCCCCCTTTGCGGCTCTTACCGGCTACGAAGATGCCGTAGAGGAGTCTGCTCGCCTTACCAACTCCAAAGTTGAGCTATGCGAGGACGAAGAGGCGGATCTGAACGAAAAAATAAGGCTCCTCAGCGAACGCATCGCCGGGGAGCCCTATTGCGAGATCACTTATTTTATTCCAGATAAGCACAAAAGCGGCGGAGAGTATCTCACCGTATCCGGGAACCTCCGCTTTATAGAGGAGGCATCGCGGCAGTTGGTATTTTGCAACGGACTACGCATATCAATTGACGATATAATAAAAATATCCCTTTAAAAGAGCAACAGCCCTACCTCCGCCACTTGGAGATAAGACTGTTCTGATTTGCCCTCTTACTAAAGGAAGGATAGCCGAAAAGGAATTAACAGCAATATATCACAAAGACCGCCTATAGTCTTTGTAAAGTGGCTGGCACGATCTCTTAGTGATACTGTATTTTCCGCAACCCCGAGCTATCCTGTCGGGTATGCGGAACAGCAAACCCGCAAGGGCTGGGAGAGTTATGTGCAGAGTCTCCCGGTCCGCAGGGTCTGTTGACTTGAATATGCTCCCGCCGCTGCCTTCCGGACAGGAGTCTGTGCGGCTCATAAGGGAATGTACCGCGATATATCAGCCGCACAACAGCTGATATCTATAAATATACGTCTCTGTAACTATTTTTTGATAACGCCGAGGACAAAGACAGACGGGAGAGGGGCCGTCTGTCTTTGTGCATAATTGCAGTGACCTCGCCGTGAATGAAGCTTTACGCTTCCATTCCTGAAAGCGTGCGTGAAAGCTTCTGAGGGTAAACTTGTATTGTATCGCACAGGATCATCTCCTGCTATGAAGCAGATCTTCGCTCCGGATAATACCTCCGGCAGCAAAAATACAGCTCTCAAAGGAGCCGCAGAAACAACGTCAGCATTACGCAGGCTGTATATACGGGAGGGTAAACAGCTCAGCACAGCCGAAACTCTGCACTGCCGCCCTCAAGAGCCAATCTGCCCGGATACAGACTCCGCAGGCAGCCGGGCAAGCGCCCTGAAACTGCATAAAAGTCTGCCAAATATGACATTATTCAATTTCATCACTCCAAAAATTTAATATCCCTTGCGCTTGCCCGCTCTAACTGCGGACGATATAGAAGCAATCCCTTATTGCTTTATCTTTATTATAAATAATATATGAATTGATAACAACCGAAAAAATAAATATTAGGTGGACAAAATGAAGAACTTGATGCAAAAAAGCCCCGAACTGCCCATTTATTGCGGTCAGAACGGGGATTTTTAAATGTTAGCCGAAGCTGCTGATTATCTTTTCAGCTGCTTTCTCTCCGATGTCGAAAGTGTATTTGTAATCGAGCAGCTCAAATATCATTTCTCCCGAGTTGGTAAAAGCAATATAGCCGCTGCCGAAATACTTGCCTGGGTCGATTATTTCAGGCATTTCGAACCCAAATGCTACACTGTACTGTGAAAGATCGGTGTCAGGATATGTCCAGCCCGAATCGGCTGCCTGCCTGCGCAGGTAGTTGTCAGACTGAGAATACGATGTCAGCGATCCGTCAAGCTCCTTTAACAGGCTTATCAGCTCAGTCTTTTCGCCTTCTAAAGCTGAACGGTATGACTGCATTTCCGAACTGTATATATATGTCAGATCCATATAGTCGCATATCCCCATTGAGTTCAGGCATCTCTGAGTGTCTGTAGGAACAAACTTAGTATTCACGCAGATATACCGCTGGGTTCCCGACTCTGTAGATACCGAGCATATAAACTCTTCAGTAATGCCGTCGAATAAATAGACACTGTAAGGGATTACATCGCCGTTTAGCTCCATCTTTCCAGTGTAGAGGACAGGGTCAACTGAGTAATTGGGTCGGCTGTCATATCTGTCCGAAATGGTGTATAATGAGCCCCTGTAGGTGAAACCGGTCAACGTTTCATTCTGAGGAGGCACAGCGCTCGTCACATAGGTGGTCTGAGGAGATACTGTACTCGATACATAGGTAGTCTGAGAAGGCATTGCCGTGATAGTCGTATAAATACCGGTTATGGTAGCCCTTGTTGTCGTAGTGTGCAAATATGTGGTGGTCGGGCGTGCTGTAGCACTTGTTAAAGGCTGGCGCGAGGTAGTTCTTGCCGTAGTGGTCCTTGCGGTAGTCGTACGCATTGTAGTTCTTGTGGCAGTTGTAGGGGAAGTATATCTCGTTGTCGTCAGAAGCATATTGGTATCCGTAGCGACAGCTTCAGGAGTTGTTGTAACCGTAATTCTTGAAGCCGAAGTAGTTGACGTGCGGCGCGTGATCACGGTATAGGAAGCTGTCGTCCTTCTGTCTGCTGCGGTGGTATTGGCAGTGTGTGAGAACGTTGTAGTCGCTGTGCTTGCAGATGATGCTAAAGATGATGTTGGAGTCACCGTTTTTATTTTTGTTGAAGTGCCAGAAAACTCAGTCGTTGCAGATGCTAAAGACGATGCTGCAGTGGTACTGCTGTCAGTGGTGGTAACGATATCTGTATAGGCTGATGTAGGAGGCTCTGTCATGTCGAACTTATTTCCACCGTTGGGTCCGAAGATTGGATCCAGAAGATTCATGCGCCATATACCGAAACATACGGTCAGCATTAGGCAGCAGCTGAGGGCAATAGATGTACGTCTTATAAATACTGCTTTTTTCCTTGACTTTTCCTTTTCATATTCTTCGCGGCGCCGGAAAACACTGTTTGCTATGTCTTTATAGTCCCTCATACTCAAAGCCCTCCTTTTCCAGCGTTGTTTTCAGCGCGAGCTTGGCTCTGTACAGGAGATTCTCAATCTGCCGTCTGCTTTTTTTCATTACTGCAGCAGCCTCAGCATTGCTCATTTCCTCAAAGAAGGTGAGATAAAGCACCTGTTTGTAATCCGAGCTGAGAGTTTCCATAGCCCTGTGAAGAGAGATCTTTTGTTCCTCGCGCAGATATTCCTGTTCAAGATCGCGCTCATCGGAAATATCATATCGTTCCTCTATGGGAATGTCGGATATGCGCTTGCTTTTACGCAGGCTGTCAAGTGCAGAGTTGCGGCCTATGGTGTACAGCCATGTCTTGAATGAACTTTTTTCCGAGTATCTCGGTCTCTTTGCAGCAAGCTTGAAGAAGGTATCCTCCATAAGCTCCTCGGCTAGACTGAGATTTCCAGCTATTCCGTTGAGATACAGTATAAGACCATCCTTGTAGACGTGTATCAGCTCCACCATAGCTTCGTCGTCACCCTCGAGATAACGGCGGTACAGAGATGCACCTTGATCCATGAGCGCCCCCTTTCCGGAATGATGCTCCCTTCTCACTTATTAGACGTATGAGAATGGGAATTCTCTCATATATCTGAAATATTATATATATACATGATACTATGAAATAAGTTTACAGTCAAGTGAAAATATGTTATTATTTATATTTTAAAAATCAGTAAAGATAACATAAAAGCCATAAAACATATCAAAAATCCATTCATTTTTTGCTGTCTTTGAATTAATTGTTCATTTTTTGCTCTTTTCGTTGACAGAGTTTGTTGAAGGTGATATACTGAAATTACGGAATAGCTTGAAAAAGCTGCTGTTTAAGACCCCTGAAAAGGATTTTTCCAGTTTAAGACAGGTTTAAGATTATTTTAAGAATGATTTTATATCATGTAAGCAAGATGAAAAAAGAATGAGGGTTTTGTGAACCCGAGTTCAAGGTAACATGAAAAATCACAATGGAGGGAAAATTATGTTAAACAAATCAGCAAGAAGAACGGTTTCAGGTATAATGAGCCTTGCTATGATCCTCGGAACCGCAGGCGCATTCCCGGCTGCTCAGGTATCTGCAGCAAGCTCGGTAACTATCAATGAAGTATGTCCGAAGAATTCCACCTACACAGCTCCCGACGGCGGTACCTACGACTGGATAGAGCTCTACAACAGCTCTAACAGTGCAGTCGATATCAGCGGATGGGGCATAAGCGACAAGGCTGAAACACCTTACCGCTTCACATTCCCCGCAGGCACTACCATTCAGGCAGGCGGAAGAAAGGTAGTTTTCTGTGACGGAACAGCAGGCGAGACAAACAGCGCCATCGCTCCTTTCGGACTTTCCACCAGCGGCGAGACCCTCACTCTTACCGATGCTTCTGGAAACGTAGCTTCTCAGATAACTTTTGACGATATGGCTAAGGATACTTCCTACGGTCAGTATCCAGACGGAAGCGGAGAGTTTTATGTTCTCTCAACCACTCCAGACGCTGCAAACAGTGCTCCCGAGGGCTCAAGCGCAGTAAGGACCCCCGGTTTCTCCGCAGAGAGTGGTTTCTATAACAATAGCTTCTCTCTCACACTGGAAGCTCCTCAGGGCACAACAATTTACTATACACTGGACGGAAGCGATCCTACATCTGCTTCCGAGAGATACACAGGTCCTATCACAGTACAGGATATGACCAGCCAGCCTAACAAGCTCAGCGCAAGAACAGACATCTCGGCTTATACCGACATCCTTGCTCCCGATGAGGGCGTGCTCAAGGCAGCCGTTGTACGTGCAGTAGCAGTTGATTCTCAGGGCAGATCAAGTGCTGTAGTTACAAAGACTTATTTCGTTGGCTCAACCAACGTTGACAAATACAAGAACATGAAGGTAATCTCACTCGTTACCGATCCCGATAACCTCTTCGATTACGAAAAAGGTATCTATGTAACAGGTAAGGTATACGAAGAAGGCGGCGGAGGCATGGGCGGCTTCGGCGGCATGAACTTCGGCGGCGGAAACATGAACTGGGGCAACATGGGCGGTCAGAATGGTGACGCAGCTCAGGGCGGCTTCAACATGGGCAACTGGAACATGGGCGGTCAGAACGGTAACGCAGCTCAGGGCAACTGGGGCAATGTTCAGCTTGGCGGCGCAGGCGGTCCCGCAGTAAACGCTGACGAAGATGTTCAGCAAGGCGGATGGAACATGGGCGGCCAGAACGGCGGTTGGAACATGGGCGGCGACGCACAGCAGGGCGGTGCTCAGCAGTGGGGCGGCTTCGGCGGCCAGCAGGGTGACGCAGCTGGCGGCTGGAACATGGGCGGCGACGCACAGCAGGGCGGTGCTCAGCAGTGGGGCGGCTTCGGTGGCCAGCAGGGTGACGCAGCTGGCGGCGCAGCTGGCGGCTGGAACATGGGCGGCGACGCACAGCAGGGCGGTGCTCAGCAGTGGGGCGGCTTCGGTGGCCAGCAGGGTGACGCAGCTGGCGGCGCGGCTGGTGGCTGGAACATGGGCGGCGATGCAGCTGGCGGCATGGGCGGCATGGGTGGCTTCGATATGGGCAACTTCGCATTCATGTCACAGGCTAACTACAACCAAAAGGGCGAGGCTTGGGAGCGCCCGGCTAATATAGAGATATTCGATAACGGAGAGAGCGTTGTATCTCAGGACGTAGGCATCAGAACAAAAGGCGCAGCTTCCCGTGCATGGGCTCAGAAGAGCTTCAATATCTTCGCACGTATGGACTACGGCAAGGGCTCTGTTGAGTACGATCTCTTTGAAGGCAAGTCCACCAAGGAAAAGAACAACAAGGTCATCGATGAATTCGACGGCTTTACAATAAGAAACGGCGGAAACGACAATATGGCTGGCTTCTTCCGTGATTCTGTAAACCAGTCTCTCGTATCCGACAGAGATATGGCTACTCAGGCTACAAGCGAATGCATACTCTTCATCGACGGTGAGTTCTGGGGCATCTATCAGCTCACGGAGAAGTACAACTCTGATTACTTCAAGTCGCATTACGGCGTTAAGAAGAATGATGTTGCATACATCAAGAACGGCACTCTTGAGGACGGCAAAGATCAGGATCTCAGCGAATGGAACAGCCTCCTCAGCCAGATTTCTAGTGCAGATATGACCAGCGATACTGTATATCAGCAGATTAACGAAAAGCTAGATCTTCAGAGCTTTGCAGACTACTTTGCAGCTCAGATTTACTGGGGCAACCACGACTGGCCGGGCAACAACAACGCTGTATGGCGCGCAGATACTGTAGACCCTGAGAATCCTTACGCTGATGGAAGATGGCGTATGGTGCTCTTTGATACAGAGTACAGTGCAAACCTTGCAGACAAGGTAAACGAAGTCGGTCCTACATACAACAGCTTCAGCCAGTTTGGCGGCGGCGGCATGGGCTTCGGCGGCTTCGGCATGGGCGGTGGCTCACTCAGCGGTGCATTCACAAATCTAATGAAGAACGAGACATTCAGACAGCAGTTTGAGCTCACCTTCATGGATATGGCTAACTATAACTTCGATACAAAGAAGACCTCTGAGGCTATCAGCTACTACAAGAGCTTCAAGCAGCAGATCCTCGATACATACAAGCGTTTCCCGTCTTCAAAGCATACTCACAATGAGCAGACATTTGAAGAAGACTATCAGCTCCTCGAGACCTTCTACAACACAAGGTTCGGCAACATAACTTCCATGATGAAGAACTACATGAACCTCACCGGCAGTCTTGCAACAGTTTCTGTAAGCAATGACGGCAGCAAGGGCACACTCAAGCTCAATACGATCAAATTTGACGATTCTATGAGCACATGGAGCGGAAAGTACTATACCGACTACCCTGTTACCGTAAAGGCTGAGGCTAAGGAAGGCTACAGATTCGACCACTGGGAAGTATCCGGAACAACAGTTTCCAATACCACATCAGACGAAATCACTGTTCCAGTAAGCGAGGGCGTTTCAATAAAGGCTGTTTACGCAGCTGGCGATCCTTCTGAGATCAGGACTACTACTTCAACAACATCAAAGACAACAACACCAACAACTACTACTACTACAGTATCCAATCCTGATGTTCAGGTAACAAAGTACGGCGACGTAAACTGTGACGGTCAGCTTGACCTTTCAGACGCAGTTCTAATCATGCAGGCTCTTGCTAACCCCAACAAGTACGGTGAGAACGGCAGCGACAGCCGCCATATCACAAGGCAGGGCCTTCTCAATGCAGACTGCTCAGGAAACAACGATGGCGTTACAACTGGCGACGCAGCTGCTATACAGAAGCATCTGCTTGGACTTATAAAGACTCTTCCCGATAGATCGTAAGATATCCGGGAAAGCTGAATGAAAATGCTTTTTACGATTCATCAGAAATCTTCCTTTAAATAACCACCTTCAAAAAAACAGCGAAGAGTAACACCACTCTTCGCTGTTTTTCTGTATATATGCATCTCAGCCCCTAACCTCGGTATAGTAATATACCGCAAGTTGTGTCCTATCACGGAGCTCGAGCTTGTCAAGAAGGCTGCTTATATAATTCCGGATCGTTCCCTCGCCGAGGAAGAGCTGTCCTGCTATTTCCTTGTTGCTAAGTCCCTTTGCAACGAGCTCCATTATCTCGCGCTCCTTATCGCTTATGCCATGGGCGTTGAAGTCATACTGCCCCTTGGGTACCATGAGCTCCGGCAGCTTTGTGATTATCTTTTCGCCGAAAACGCTCTGACCTCGCATGACTGCTTCAAGCGCAGGTACTATTCCATCAAAATCCTGTTTGAGTATGTAACCCTTGGCTCCCATATTCAGCGCCTTGACTATATACTCGTCGTCGGAGAAGGTTGTAAGATAAAGGATACGCGCATCCGGGAAGTCGCGAAGTATCTCCTCCCCTGCTTCAAGTCCCGTCATGCCATCCATGCGTATATCCATAAGCATAACGTCAGGGGTATTGCTGCGATACAGCTCTATGGCTTCCCTTCCACTATGCCCCATAGCGGCAACGGTTACAGAACCCGAGCTTTCAAGTATGGTCTTAAGCGACAGAGCTACCAGCTTGTCGTCGTCTATTACTACTATGTTCATAATAACTCCTGTTTCTTATAATTAATTAGTGATCAATGTACCGGCTCATGTTATCATGTTTTTGGTATGGAAAGGAATATTCTGAACCCATTCGGTGAGGGCGTGAAGGTTATCCTTCCCTTAAGAGCCTCAGCACGGTCGGTCATATTCTTCAAGCCTATGCCGCTCTCCTTTATGACAGTGCAGCTACCGTTGTCCTCCATCACGAGCTGATAGAAGGCAGGGTGCTCACGGACTATTATGCTTATCCTGTCGCCGTTTGAATGTTTTGCAGCGTTGGAAAGTCCCTCCTTGACAATGCCTATGATACAGAGCTTGATATTGCCGGGCATAGTGTCGCTTACATCGCAGTCTAGCTCCACCGTGAACCTGCTGTCAACAGTGCTTATACTGTCGCATATTACCTTTTTTAGGTCTATGGAGTCGTCGTGGAGCCCGTGGACACTTTCTCGGATACTAGTCATTGCGCTGTCAAGAGTGAAGCGTAGGCTTTCAAGAGGCTCCTTGAGCTGCTCATCCTTGTTTATGACTATAAGGGCTCCGGATTGTAGTATCGAGCGCGTGAGCAGATGTCCAACATTGTCATGTATCTCTCGGGCGATACGGTTGCGTTCCTTCATGGTTGCAAGGTGTATCTCGTTGTCCTGAGCGTGAGCAAGACGGATATTCTGCTCGGAGAGCTGGCGGTTCTTGCCGGTAACCTCATCGCGGAGCTGTGTGAGCTTTTCCACGGTCTTTTCAAGTCCAGATATACGTGTATATATTATATAAGCCACTGCGGCAGCTGCCGCGGTTATGAGCAGCTGATTCGGCGACAGAACCTCCAGCTTAAATGCTATCGTCGCCGCAGGCAGTATAAGCCACCATTTCTTTTCCCAGAATGCGTCGTAGAGCATCAGCGGCATGGTGCAGAAAAACAGTGGAAAAAAACCGCATAGGAACGCACTTGCACCTATCAGTACGTAAGCTGCAAGAGTGCCGGTGAGAAGCTGAACGGCAGCCGATACTGTTATCGCCGCAAGAACAGTGATGACAGGCGCAGTGAAGCTGTCTGTCAGCAACAGACCGATAGTACATATAGTAAGTATGGCAAGTTTATCAATAAGCCTGTTCAAACATGCACCTCCTAAAAACTTACCTTAGCCATTGTGAAGCAGCAAAGCCGCTTCAACCGTCCCGAATTTAGTTTATGACAATAACCGTATAGAGACGGCTATCAGGGATATACCAATTATAAAACATCATTGCTTTTTTGTCAACAAAAAGCCGCCGCAGCTCCGGTGATATTCCGGAGCTGCGGCGGCGCTGTCAATTATTCCTCGCGGAGAGGACTGTTATCATTTTTCAGGGAGCTCGGTGATAAGATGAAGCAGATACCTCTGTATAGCGGCTGCGTCACCTGTTGTCATGCCGTCGTTTCCTGTAACGTCAGCATTCTTTATTCCCTGAGAGGTTATACGCTTCTCGTCCTTGCCGTTCTCACCGTACTTATCGGGATTCGCAAGTGCCTGCATAATGAGTACGGCATCTGAAAGATCCACCGTACCATCACAGTTTACATCGCCTGCGCTGTAATTATCATCATTGTCCGTTGTTGTGGAGGTCGTCACAGAAGTTGTAACAGACGAGGTAGTTTTGGAGGAAGTTGAAGTCGTTGTCACAGTAGTGGTTGTTGTGGTCGTTACCGGCTTCGTTGTAGTAGTCGTTGTAATCGGCGGCTTTGAACTGCCGTCTGAGAGCTGACCGTAAACTATACCGCATCCTACTGTTGACATATACACCTTGCCGAATTCATCCATATCTCCTACAAGGTAGTTGCCGTTTCCAGTGCCTCCGTAGAGGTGATCGTTATTTATACATACCCATGTAGCGCCACCGTCTGTGGAGCGGTAGATACCCTCCTTGTCAGATTCATCGGGCTTACCGTAGATAAAGAGTGTATTGACTCCGCCTGACTTCTCGGGAGCTCCGTAGCCCACGCACTTTGCGTAGAAAACATTGTCCAGCTTCTTTACCGTCTTGCCGCTGTCAGATATGAGATAAAGTCCGTACCAACCAGCCGCCATTGCGATACTTCCGTTGCCAAGGTATGCCGGATCGCCTGTGTGGTCACACATATCGTACTTGCATACCGTAGTCTCCGTGAAGGTAGCTCCGTAGTCGCTGCTTACCGCAAATGCATAGTGGGACTCCTCAAGCGTAGGCTCTGTCTTGGTCATATCCGATGACCAGTAATCGTTATGTGTGAGCACGGAAGCATAAACGGTTTTGGGATCCTTCGGATCAACAAGGGTGTATACTCCCTTTGTAGCTTTTATGCCTGTGCTTACCTTCCATGTAGCACCGAAGTCGTCGCTGTAAGATACACTGCCTGTGGTACTCGTATTTATTATCCTGTACTTGCCTGAGGAGAGCTCCGTTATAGAGAGCTTACCGCCTGTACATGCAGGCTTGAAGGACTTCCATGTCTTGCCGCGGTCAGTGGTATAGTAACCACTGCCTGTATTGTTTCCGTCGCCGTTGGCAGTTCTTGCCCACACATCAGTATTCTGAGGGCATACCGCAATAGCTGAGGTGGAGCCCATATTCGGCTGATATTGCAGACCTATCTGGTCTACCGCCTCATGCACGAAGCCGTCATAGTCGCCGATAGCCGAAAGGTCGAGACCGTCTGCCGTGCTGACGAAATCAAGAGATACAACCTCCTCTATGCCGTCCGGGTGGAATGTGAATGTAGGAAGCTTGTCCTCACTGGTGCTCCAAAGATTCTCACAAATAAATACCCCGTTTCCTGATGTTATGAACATCCTATCGGAGTTTCTCGGGTCAGTAACTACCGTACCAGACCAGTGTATAGCCTTGTCGCGTATCCATGAATAGCCGCCGTCCTGTAAGTAATTGGAAATAAGAGGCTGCTCCCAGCCCTTTGTCTTTCCGGGAGTGAAGTTCTCCCAGGTCTTGCCACCGTCGAAGGAGCGAAAATACTGGTCGCCCCATGCGGGACCATGCTCCTCAGTCCAGGGCTCCCACTCCTGATCCTTCCAGCTTCCGCAGGTGCCTGCAATAAGGTGGTCGGGGTTTTGAGGATCAGCCCATACGGATCCGTAGCCAGCATCGGGAGAGAGCAGATTCGTAACTGTGCTAGTCTTCGGCGAATAACGGTAAGCTCCGCCAGAAGCACCGTTAAAGGCAAGTCCTGCGATATACGAAATAAGCAGGTCACCGTTTGAATCAAGGTTTATACGTGAGGGGTATACGTCTGTGGGGAGGTCCTTGCTGAGCACCGAGAACTTATCGTCCTTTGTGCTTGCAACATGGACGTTAGCCACACCCTTTATAGAAGTTCCAACGTATACCTTTCCGCCTGTAATTGCAATATTCGCAACGCCGTTCTGGTAGTTGTAGGCTTCATCGGTGATGGATCGAGCCATATTGCTTGTCCATGTAGGCCATTTCGTGGTCTTGGTGAAAAGACCGAGGTCGTCGTAGCCTGTAACGGGCTCCCATGTCTCGCCGCCGTCTATTGACTTGATGAGCGCCGACTTGGATTTCTCGTCAGAGGTAACATCGCCGCCTGCATATATCACCTTCGGATTATCGGGGTCTACAGCTATAGACTCTCCGCACTGCCTTCCATCTCCGTTGCCCATTACCTTTATGAGCTTGGTGACGTCTATCTCCTTCATTGTCCTGCCGCCATCAGTGGTCTTGAATATCACTGTCTTTTCGTTTGAGAAGTAAGCACAGCCGCAGAGGAAATAAACCGTATCATCGTCTGTGGGGTCTATTGCCATAGCGTCAACGCTGAGGAGACCGCGGTCTGCGTCGGTGATGAAACCAAGGAGCTGCTCCCAGCTTTCGGTATCATAGTTGTACTTGTATGCACCGCCTACGTCTGTACGTGCATACATCACCTTCTTACCTGTAACAATTCCTGAAACGAAGCCACCTCCGCCTATTTTGAGAGTGCCCCATTCCATTTTGTCAGCAATGCTTGCGGACGCTGCTGCCGCAGAATTCCTGCCAGTCTCCGCAATGCCTGAAACGGAGGAGCAGCCAGCGCAGATTGAGAGAGCGCAAAGACCTGCCAGAGCCTTATTCAATGCTTTCATTGTAATTTTCCTTTCTGTTTATGTATTTTAATATCCTGATTCCCAATTTCTTATCCGTGCCTGTTTTCAACTTGATTTTATCATTTCAGATATGCAGTGTCAAGGGATTTGCGCCGTTATGACACTATAGGACATAATAAGAATACTATTTTGCAGTAGTCAAAAATGAACATTTCTTTAAGCCGCTTCACAGGGACAAAAAAGAAATATACCTTTGGGGGCAATCGATGATAAGCAAACCTTGCGTAATCGCTCTGAACCATACAAAATAATACTTTCAAAAAAAATTGCGCAGCCTTAAAGGCTGCGCGAAACTTTGAGCAATGAAACATATGACATCTGAAGATTCTTTTTTCTGACACCGCCCGTATTCCGAACGGAGAGGATCTGCAAAAAGTAGAGAAGGAGACACCACAGCCCGTTGCGGGCGGCAAGGCGGGCCGCACCATAACTGTTTCCCCCCAGTTCCTTCGACTGTAGCGTCTGAACTCCTTATCTACATTCACGATATATTAATCTCATATCCTGTGTTTATTCTATCACAGCCTGTTCCACACGGTTCAACAAAAAATTTACACTTTTTTATGACAAAAAACGCCTTTTTTCATCAATTTTAAGCCTTTTGTGCAGAATCAACAGCTTTGAGGCATAAAAAATTTTGAAAATCCACACAAAAATTGGTTGTAAATTTCTTTACAAACAGTGCAGAATGTGATATAATATTCTTATATATTCAGATCATTTCTTTGGAGGATTATTCCGTGGAAATAGTTTCAGAACTAATCAAGAGTTATTTTTTATCATTTGCACTTATTTTCGGAATTATCATAATGCTTCTTGAAAACCGCAAGGAGCGCCCTCAGGGTACGGATCATATAATCGTCATAGTTGTTGTGCTCTCCCTCATCGTTCTGAATAAAGCAGCGGACGATCTTTTCAGGTGGACGCTGTACGATGATACAAGGAATTATACCGACGACGCTGCAATGACTCTGATGTATATGCGTTCTGCGATGGAGCACATACTCTTTCCGCTTATCGCCTATATAGAACTGCTGCTCATAGTACCGGTAAAAAAGAAATATATATTCTTCCTGCCTGAGCTGATCTGTATTATCGCAGAATCTGTAAATCTTGGAAAGCCTGGCATAATATTCAGCTATGACAAGCACCTTGATTATGTGGATGGTCCTCTCATGCTACTGCCCTATTTCGTGGGTATGATATATCTGCTTCTGCTCATGAGGTACTCCATACTCTTCATCAAGGAAAAGGAAATGAGCAAGGGCGTTACGGTGATATTCATAGTATTCCTGACTCTTGCGGAATGTTATCTTGAAGCAGCCTACATAGTTGTAGACGTTATGGACGAAATAGTCGCCCTCGACGTTATAATATATTACTTCTACCTCGTTGCCATATATCAGAGCGAGATGAAGATAAAGCTCAGGACAAGCGAGCTGGAGTTGGAGCGAAGCAAACGTATGCTTATGCTCTCACAGATACAGCCTCATTTCATGTACAATTCACTTACGTCCATAACTTATCTCTGCGACAAAGACGCTTCACAGGCCAAGAGAGCCCTGATAGACTTCTCCAAGTTTCTCAGGAAGAACCTCGAAGCCATGACCAACAAGAACATTGTCCCAATAAAGGAAGAGCTGGAGCATACACAGGTCTATCTCTCCCTTGAAAAGATAAGGTTCGGCGATGATCTCGATATCATATTCGACGTAAAGGACAGCGACTTCTCAGTGCCGGTGCTGACAGTGCAGCCCCTTGTGGAGAACGCTGTAAAGCACGGTATAAACCGCTCTGAGAGCGGTTGCGGTACGGTCTGCATATCCACTGAGGAAACGGAGAGTTTCCATAAGGTAATAATAAAGGACGATGGCGGCGGCTTTGATGTGGAATCCTTAAACAATCTAGACGAAGGGCATATAGGTATCTCAAACGTTCGCAAACGTCTGCTTGACGAGTGCGGCGGCGAGCTGATAATAAAAAGCGCTCCCAACGAGGGAACTGAGTGTACTATTCTTATCCCAAAGGAGAATCACTATGAAAATTCTGGCAATTGACGATGAAAGATTTGCATTACAGCTTCTTGTAGATACACTGCACAAGGTCTGCCCCGAGGCGGAGATAGTATCCTTTCGCCGTCCCTCACAGTTCATGGAATATGAGGATAAGGAGCCCTTTGACGCAGCCTTTCTCGATATCCGCATCGGTCAGATGTCTGGCATACAGGTGGCTATAGAGCTGAAAAAGCACTCTCCCATGTGCAATATCGTCTTTGTCACGAGCTATTCGGAATATGCCTTTGCGGCTATACAGATGCGTCCCAGCGGTTATATAATGAAGCCCTACACTGAAGAGGATATCCGCAATGAGTTCAATAATTTCAGATATTCTCCTCAGCCTGAGGACAAGAACAGCGACAAGCTCAAGATACGCACCTTCGGTAACTTTCGTGTCTTC
Source organism: Ruminococcus sp. (assembly GCA_017961625.1). Classification (GTDB taxonomy): domain Bacteria; phylum Bacillota; class Clostridia; order Oscillospirales; family Ruminococcaceae; genus Ruminococcus. The sequence continues at coordinate 23,022 of JAGCWY010000041.1, forward strand.
GGGAAGGACGATGTTCCGCTCAAATTTTCAAGAACTATTTCCAAGGAAATATTCGCGTACCTTATAGACCAATGCGGCTATCCTGTAACGAGCAAGGAGATAGCGGCAGACGTTCTTGAGGTAGAGGACTTCGACCGTCCTACCTCCAAGAAGGTATCGCAGTACGTTTCCGATCTTATAAAGGATATAGAGAACGCAGGCTTCCACAATGTAATAATAAAACAGAACCGCCAGATACTTGTGAACAAGGAGGCGGTGGACTGCGACCTCTACGACCTATTTGCAGGAGATACAGCCGCTTTCAGCACTTATCACGGCGAGTACATGATAGACTATTCGTGGGCTGAGATAAGCGACTCTGCCGAGAGGATAAAATCCCTCGGATACAAGTTCTGAGTTTCAATTTATGACTATCCTAAATATTATGGGGGGCGATGTTAACATCGCCCCCCATTTTATCGACACCTGAGCTTAAGCTCTGTGTCCACCTATCTGCTGATTGCGTGACATCGCAGTAGCTCCGGCGCAGAGGTTAGTTCCGCGGAGCACCGCGTTCTTGCCATATTTCTCCTTCATTCTCAGTACAGCGAGCTGTAGGCTCTGCTCACGGTGGAGTTCCGCCTTTTCCGCATTTCTACGGCGCTCGTCCTCCTCAGGATCAGTGAAGAAGTCCAGCTGCCGATACTCCTCCTGCACTGTCTCCACAGGCACTACCCTGTTCGCGCATACGGTTATCCTGCGTATAAGCAGTATATCATCGGTGATATGGTCAAAAAGCTCCATAGCAGCCTCTGTTATCAGCTTTGCAGAGGAAACCGGAGCTCTGAGGTTCACAGTACCGTGAGCGTGTACAGGCACAGGTCTACCATAATGGTCAAGAGATACCTTTCCGGTATACCTCTCCGCTATATAGTCCCTGCGGAGATTCTCCACGTCGTAGCCAACGGTTATAGTGAGCTGATCAGTAACAATCCCCCTGCCCACCAGGTCAAGGGAAAGCATATCTGCCATTTCCCATGTTATCAGTCTTGCGGTACTGTTTGAAGTTGCCTCCTGCAATACCTGTCCCATGCTTATACTATTGGTCTCGGGGCGATAGCTTTTTATATCAGCTATGGTACACGGTTCCCAGCCCCATGCGTGATCTATAAGGAGCTCAGCGTTCACGCCGAACATTCTGTAGAGTGTCTTTTCGCCGAATTCCGTTGCAGACATTCGTGCTATGTCCCCCATAGTGAAAACGCCGCAGCGCTCCAGTCTGCTGGCATATCCCCTTCCCACGCGCCAGAAGTCTGTAAGCGGACGATGCCCCCACATAAGACGGCGGTATGACATTTCGTCAAGCTCGGCTATACGCACTCCATTTTCGTCGGCAGGCATTTTTTTGGCGACTATGTCCATAGCTATCTTGCAGAGGAAGAGATTGGTGCCTATCCCAGCAGTAGCGGTTATACCCGTGCTTTTCAACACATCACGTATCATAGTAATAGCGAGCTCACGGGCAGTCATGCCATAGGTTTTCAGATAGGCGGTAGCGTCAATAAAAACCTCGTCTATTGAGTATACGTGTATATCCTCAGGAGCCACGTATTTCAGGTATATCTGGTATATTCTCGTGCTGTAGGTTATATAGTATGCCATTCTTGGAACCGCAACTATGTATGAAAGCTTGAGTGAAGGATCATTTCTGAGCTTGCTGTCTGTACATGACTCTCCCCGGAAGCGTTTTCCCGGAGCCTTGTATTTCCGTCCTGCATTTACCTCTGCAGTCCTTGCGACGACCTCAAAAAGCCGTGGCCTTCCGGGTACGCCATAAGCTTTCAACGACGGTGATACCGCAAGGCATATAGTCTTTTCGGTGCGGCTCTCGTCTGCGACAACAAGATTCGTATCGAGAGGGTCGAGCCCCCTCTCCACACATTCCACCGAGGCATAAAACGACTTAAGATCAATTGCTATATATATTTTTTCCATAAGCCTTCCTCCTCGAATGTATGTTCTGTTTTTATTATACTACCGTGCTCGCGCAATGTCAATACTTTCAAAAAAGAAAATATGTTTCTTTTTTGTGCTTTTCTTCTTAGCACATTTTCCCCTATTTATAGCATAATATTGCTATATCATACTGTATCGCACAAGAAAAATTACTGTTGATTGGCTATTATTTACAAAAAATTGCTTAAATGTCTTTCAAGTACTTACATTAAGATTAATTGACACCTTCCCCCACAAATGATATAATTTTAATATAGGACTTTAGCAGATCACATATTCAAAAACGAGCTTTCGGACACAGCAGGAATATCCAAATATATCTACAGGCTTTGGAAAGCGTATACCATATAACTGATACCATACAGTGTATAGTCCTGACTACTTTCATAGGGAGATGTGTAAACATGAATCAGGATTCAATATCCTTCGACCTTGGCTGTAATTTCGATTACAAGCTGTTCGATGTCGTCGATCAGTACGACAAGAAACACGCCATAACAAGCTTTTTCGGGAAACTAAAATACGACGGTCTTCCAGGAGGCCGTACAGCTTCAATCATTCCCGACTTTTCACTGGATCAGCTTGCTGATTACGTAAAGGAATGTCAGAAGCGCAATATAACCTTTAACTATCTCATCAACCCTCTTTCAATGGATCAGAACGAGATAGACCCTGTAATGGGTAAAAAGATACGTGAATTCATACACACCATGTATGATATGGGCATCAAAGCTTTCACTCTCAATTCTCCTATACTCATAAAGTACGTAAAGAGAGAATTCAAGGACGCCTTTGTAACTCTCGGCCTTTACGCATATCCTACAACTATCCAGCATATAGAGTACTGGCGCAACTGGGGCGTTGACGAGATTACTCTCGACCACTGCTTCAACAGAAGGTTCGATCTCCTCAGACAACTCCTGACACAGTATAAGGATACAGACTTCCACCTGCGCGTCATAGCTAACAATCTCTGCCTCAGAGAATGTCCCTTCCGTCTTGCGCACGGCTGCTTCGTAGGTCATTCCGATCCTGACAAGTTCTCTATGGACTACTCTCTCGTGAACTGTGCTTACACGAAGATAACACATCCTGCGGCTATTCTTACATCAGAATTTATACGTCCCGAGGACGTTCACTACTACAGGGAGCTTGCAGAGGAGACAGGTAATAAGCACTTCTCTATCAAGCTCATAGACAGAACAAGGACTACAGAGTTCCTTACCAATGTAGTAAAAGGCTATATGGAAGAATCCTACGACGGAAATCTGCTTGATATAGTAAACTGGCCGCGTTCAAAAAGTATCGCTATACGTCCGGACAAGAAGATAAATTCAGTTGCACCGGAAGACGAGGATCCCGTACCGACTCAGACAGCTCCGGTTGGTGCTCCACCTACAGGTATGCCTGTAGGTGGTCCTCCTCCATGGGTAATGGAAGGCAGACCTCCGAGACCAGGTGAGCCTGAAGAATGGGCAAAGGCACACGGTATTTCTGCTCCTCCGGCAGGTATGCCTCCTTTCGGTGCAGGCGGTCCCCCCGCAGGTATGCCTGCAGGCGGCCCTCCTCCATGGGTAATGGAAGGCAGACCTCCGAGACCAGGCGAGCCTGAAGAATGGGCAAAGGCACACGGTATTACTGCTCCCCCGGCAGGTATGCCTGCAGGCGGTCCCCCTCCCGGAACTCCGCCTATGAGGTGGATGGAGCAACTCAAGCCTGAATCTATGATGGCTTACGGAAAGACCATGCAGCTTCCAAAGCTATATGTTGACAACAAGAAGCTTGACGGCTTCCTTGAGCACTTCATCAATAACAACAACTGCTCAAATTCACTCTGCGTCAACGATATCCTCGAAAACGGCGAGACAGCTCCCAATGCCTGCGCACATTGCAGCACGTGGGCTAAGAAGGTCATCTCCTACGATGAGGCTGAGGTTGCCCAGTGGAAGCAACTCTGTGAGAGTGTTCTCCACAACATCGAAGACGGCGGAATCTACAGAGACTGATAAAATGTACATACAGCTAAAGGCTGTACTGCATTCATTGCGGTACAGCCTTTTTTATTTATTGGAACTCATTCTGTTTTCCAGGAACAAGGAACACGAACTCGAACCGCGTCCCCTTTCCAGGCTCGGAATAGACGAATATCTCTCCGCCGTTTGCTCGGACTATTTTCTGAGCAATTGACATACCAAGTCCAGAACTGTACATCGTCCTGTCCTTTGACTTTGAAGAAAAGCGATTGAAAAGCTTCGGTATCTCCTCCTGAGGTATTCCTTTTCCGTTGTCGGACACGGCAAGGGTGGTAAGCACCGGATTCTGGGTGAGCTCTGCCCACATCTCAGTACACTCCGAATGGTCAGCTGAGTTTTTGATTATGTTGCCTATAGCCTCGCAAAGCCAGCCCTTGTCGCATATAAGCCTTACATCGTCAGGTATTGATGAACTTATTGATATGCCATTTTTCCTGAGCAGAGGAGACAGCTTTTTCACAGCAAGCCCGAATATCTCAGATATGCTGTAGGACTCCATATCGTACTCTACCGCATTCGCGTCCAACTTTGCAAGCTTTATAGCTTCTATAACAAGTAACTCCATGCCGTCAAGATTAAGCTGTATCTCGTCTAAGAGTTTTTTTCTTCTCTCCACTGAAAGGTCATCCAGCTCGCTGAGCATATCTGTATTAAGATGTACAACTGCAAGAGCCGTTTTTATCTGGTGTGAAAGGTCTGTCAGGAAACTTTTCAGGAAGCCTTGTTCGTCACTGAGCTTCTGACTTGTATTTCTCATGCGTTCAACGAGTATCTCGGCGCTTTCGCATACCCTGTGTACCGTACCAAGCTCCTCGCCATACATATTTATAGCCTTCTTAGTGTCATAAGCGGCTTCGATACAGTCGTCACGGAGCTTTTCGAGTTTTTTGAATACCGACATGACCTCGTACATGGATATTATCAGCCATATCACCGACACAGCAGTCATAGCTCCGAATATCGTGTAAAAGGTGATATTCCTTACATGATCATAGCTGTGCATGAGCTGAGGAGGCATATTCCGTCTTATACTGTATTCCCTGAGCAATGCCTCTCCACCAGTGATTGCGTCCGCCTCGGGAGCTCCCGTAAACCTTCCGCCGCCAACGGCCGAAAGCTCCGATTCTATCTGCTCCGCTACTATTACCTTCGCACACTTCTCTGCTGCTATACTTGCAACGGCAGCGGAGATAAATAGCATTATAATGAATATGAGTATCAGCCGCCGCGGAGCGCGGTTATTTATGAATCCGTCCATTTATAACCCATTCCTCTCTTAGTCACAATCCTTCCGCAGCCTGAGGACCTGCTGAGCTTTTCGCGGAGGCGACTTATATTGACGGAAAGAGTATTGTCATTTACGAATATACCTTTGGAATCCCAAAGGTATTCCAGTATTTGTTCACGTGTAAGATAATGCTCACGGTTCATCATAAGATACCCGAGGAGCTTCTGCTCAACTGCGGTGAGCTCCATTTCGGGAATATCGGGTATACGCCGAAGATTTGCGCGTATACGCGAGAAAAGCTCTCTCAGGCGGAAGGGCTTGGTCATATAGTCATCGCCGCCGCTGTCGAGACCTCGGACTATATCCGCCTCGTCGTCGCAGGAGGTAAGGAATATAACAGGGGTCTGTATATTTTTCCTCAGTCTTCTGCAAAGCTCTATGCCGTTGCCGTCTGGAAGTGTAACGTCGAGGATTATCAAGTCTGCCCCAGGAGCTGCGGCTTCTGCAGCAGCAGCCGTGCGAACGGCAATGACGTTATATCCCTCTGTTTCAAGGGAGAGCTTTATATTTGCGTTCAGTGTGTCGTCATCTTCAACGAGAAGTATAGTATTCATGTCTTCACCCCGCCTTTTTTCTATATTTTAACATACACCGAACAAAAAAGCAACCGGCTCACGCATTTATCCTACGGAAGCCATAAAATTTATATTCCAAAAATTTCTGAGTTGTAATCTTACTGTAAGGTTAGCAGATTATACTATTATTAAACTAAGGAATGGAGGTCTCTATATGGACAACAATATTATTATAAGCACCGAAAAGCTCGTCAAGCAGTACGGCGAGGGCGAAAATATGATATACGCTCTCAACAACGTTGACCTTGAAGTGCAAAAAGGCGAATTCGTAGCAGTTACAGGCGAGAGCGGAAGCGGAAAAACTACCCTGCTGAACTGTCTCGGATCACTCGACACCCCCACAAGCGGCAAGATCACTGCCTGCGGTAAGGAGATAACGAATCTCGATGACAAGGGGCTTTCCGCTTACAGACGCAAGAATATCGGCTTTATATTCCAGTCCTACAACCTCATACCCGTACTCAACGTGGAGGAGAATATAGTCCTGCCCCTGAATCTTGACAATACCAATCCGGATATGGAATTCCTGAATGAGCTCCTTGAGCTCACAGGTCTTGACAAGAAGCGTCAGAACTTCCCTCACGAGCTCTCAGGCGGTCAGCAGCAGCGTGTTGCCTTTGCACGCGCACTCATACACAAGCCCCAGATAATACTCGCCGACGAGCCTACAGGAAATCTCGACAGCAAGAACAGCCGCGAGATAATATCCATACTCAAAAGCTCTATTAAAAAGTACGCCCAGACACTCGTACTAATAACCCACGACGGCAGTATAGCTTCACAGGCTGACCGTATAATCCGCATATCTGACGGCGTGCTTTCCGAATAAGGAGGTGCGGACATGAAACAGATCATATCTCTTTCGCTTAAATACATACGCCGGCAGAAGCTCCGCACATTCCTTACATTTATGTGTGTCATGCTCTCGGCGTTCATTCTCGCTACTGTCTGCACCTACGGCAGCAGCGGCTATACCACCCTTTACAACGAAACTCTAAAGGAAGACGGTACATGGGAGCTGGAAATACACTCATGGATAAAAAGGGCAGCAGACCCGGAAAAGGCTCTTGATATAGCCATACACCATGCCGTCACAGCGGATTACTTCACATACAGCTCGGACAACGCAGAATACTCAGAGGCTTATACCGAAAGCACCGGCAGGGTACCCTTGTTCGAGATATCAGACGGCAGCAGTACACACTTAGTCAGGGCAGTAACCGCTGTAAAGGAGGACGGAAATCAGAAGCTGGTAAATTACTACAGAAACGTTGACACTCCCGATAACGACATTACAAGGGACGGCGTTTATGTTCCGGAGTTCCTTAAGGAAATGGGCTATTCCACAGGCGATACCGTCACCCTGACCATACGTCCCATGACAGCGGTTTACGACGAGGATTCAGAGGCAATGAAGACTCTCCGTGCAAATCTTCTTGAAAAATATGGCACGCAATACACATCCAGTGACCCGGAATACCAGAACCTATCAAAGAATATGCAGAAAAAGGCCTCAAAAGCCTCTATCGCTTCACTTCTGAAAAAACAGGGCATAGAGCTTCAGAATAACCCTTTCACTGATAAGCAGTACGGCACCGCAAAGGAAGTCACCTTCACTATCGCAGGCTTTAACCATTATTCTCTTTTTAAGAGTGAACAGTTCGTGCTCATGAACGGAAAGGGCTTCAATATCTCCTTAGAGGATCTTGTTGACCTTAATACAGAGGGCATCAGAACCGGCGGTAATTCATCGGTATATCTACGGCTTATAGACAACTGCGATTACGACGAGGCGCTGAAAAGCCTTTTCACTGACCTCGGTCATGACTATGAGAAGGATTTCTATAACAGCTCTGAATACGGCTACCGGACAAACGATCTTCTTCTCGGTCTTGAAATGAAGAGCCCCTACGCCATGTACAAGGAATTTGGAAATATAGCTGCGCCTGCGCTGGTAGTGCTGCTTTTAGCATGGTTCATATCGCGCTTCGTTATCGACTGCACATTTGAAATGGCTGTGCATGAAAGAAGCAGCCACTTCGCAGCACTGCGTATCATAGGAGCTTCAAAGGGACAGATAGCGGCACTTGTATTGATAGAGGCGCTGTTCTACTGCCTTACGGCTGTGCCCCTCGGAATAGGGTTGGCTATATTCCTTTGCCGCGGCTCAATAAACGCCCTGTACAAGTCAGGCATTGATGTCTTCGAGTTCTCGGCAAAACCGGTATTCATCTCTATCGGAGCTTTCCTGACTATAATTGCCATATTCATATCCGCCTATACCTCGGCTATGTGGGCTGCAAGAAAGCTTTCTCCGGCAGAGGCTCTGAACTTCGGCAAGCCAAGAAGCAATAAAAAGAGGAAAAAGCGCAGCAAGAAGTCAAAGCTCAACCTCAGCGCGAAAAAATTCATAAGGCGCTACACTAAGAAAAATATCAAAACCGCAAAGAGCCGCTTCGTTATCTCAACAATAACTATGGCTCTCGGTGTACTGATGTTCACATTCTCGGCTATCGCTCTCATATTTGTTTACGGCGAGATCAAGGAAGGTCTGATAATATCAGAGCTTTATGACGAGACATACGATTTCTATATAGACGGCTATTACAGCGACGATCAAAAGAACATTACCGGAGATATCGACAAGTATTTCGGCAATAAGGAAATATTCTCCGCGTGCAGTGTTACAGGCTATTACCAATGCTCCTTCTCCGACAAGGACGGCTCTGACAGGATCGTTAAGGAAAAACTCTTGCGAAATCAGACTATTTACGGAATCGGCGCTGTCCATATTATCAATGAAAAAATATACAACAAATACGAGCTTGACGTGATTTCGGGAATGAGCTATCAGGAATTCGTAAGTAAAAATGCTGCACTGTTCAACAACAGCATTTACGGCAGCTACGAAGAAATGGACACTGACGACGACGACAAGCTTATCGAAAAACACAAAACCTCCTACTATGACTTGAAGGACGGCTACAGACTCACCACTACAAGCGGCGACAGGATAAAGGTCATAGGTAAGATATCCAGCAAATCTACAATAAACGGTCTTATCGTACCTCTTGAAAACTCTGCCGAGTTTAATATGACTTACAGCATAGGACTGACCGTAAACGGCAGTAAGCACTACAGGGAGGCAGTTAAGCTCTTCAATGAATTCGTGGAAAAAAACAATCTGGAAATGGCTGAGAATCTGTACTCAATGAATACAGGTCTGCACGAATTCATTTTCGCTATAGCAAAGATAGTACTCATATTCCTTGTATCTATATGGCTCGTGGGAATACTCTCCATGATTAATTCCGTAAACACAAGCGTGCTCAACAGGAGCCGCGAGCTGATGATGCTCAGGAGCGTCGGCATGACGCGGAAGCAGCTCCGCAGGAGCATTATGCTGGAAACTCTGATGTTCTCGGCTACTGCCGCTATATCCGGCACTCTGATAGGAGTAATAGCAGTAAGACTTGCAGTGGGCAGATTCAATATGCATGAGCTGACCGCATATGTATTACCTGTGGTCATAATATCACTGACATTGAATATAGTAATAGCTCTGCTAGCATCTATACCTGCAATACGCAGTCTCGGAAGGGTAGAATCCATTGCCCAGGCTTCGAACGAATAATCAAAAAAGTGCAGCTCGTATAAGAGCTGCACTTTTTCGATTGCAAGCAAAGGTAAGCAATATAGTTTATGGGGGGATAGGTTGGTTTATGTTTGTTATTAAACGGTCGGTTTAAGAAAAACTTAAATCTAAACTATATTGCCGCCTTCTTAAGCTGCTCATCAAAAGCAACTACATAAATATTAACACGCCGAAAATAAAATAGCAATAGAATATTCATGAAATGCGGATTTTCAGCGTGAAGTGCTTAATTTATTAACAATTTGTTCACATTTACACAAATATAACGCAAATCTTATAACTCCGTTTTTTTCAGCCTGCGGATATACATTATCTCATTCAGTTCCCTGCCGCCGATGTTGTCCTCCACGATCTCGCTGGTGGCTGTAAAGCCGTGTTTTTCGTAAAAATGCCTTGCGTGGACATTTTCCTCCAGCACCCATAATATTACGCTGCGGAAGCCCTCCCATTCCAGCTCCTCTATGCATTTTTTCAACAGGCAAGCTCCGATGCCCCTACCGATGTACTCAGGCAGCAGGTATATCGATACTATCTCTCCGCTCTCCGAGAATTTTTTCCAACGTGATGTGCAGAAACTCGCCGTGCCGACTATCCTGTCATCCTCAAATGCTCCTATATCTGTCCTGCCGTTAACATTTATACCATTGATCCACCTGCCTAGAGGAATGCTGTCAAGGTAGTCCTGCGGTATTATACCCTTGTATGCGTAACGCCAGCTTTGCTCATAGATATCACTCACTGCCGCGTAATCATCATTTTCTGTAAGATGTCTTATCATCATGATATCACCTGCTGTCTCAAAATAACAGACCTCATTATATCACATTAAACAAGGCAAGTCAACACCTTATACTTGATTTTTTAATATATTTATGATAATATGGTGTTAAGAGATGTACGAAGGGAGCGGTGAACATGGGAACATCTTACAGGTACAAATGCGATGAGTGCGGATATGAAGAGGAATTCTTTATAGGTGGCAGCATAATGTCTCGGAACTACGCAAAGAAAGTAGAGGAGGCTGAGGAGGAGCTCAGAAGCGCCGCTCTGTACGGAAAATTCGGCGAGACCATACAGCAGATTATGAAGTACGAACGAGAAAAGGTCTATATCAACTGCGATACCGATCTGTATCAGTGCATGGATTGCAGAAGGTTCTCGGTACAGATGGCAAAGGAACTGTCTCTAAATAACAGCGACTTCACCCTGTCTGTAGAGTTCAGGCACGAATGTCCATACTGCCATTCGGCTTTTCTGCGGAAAAGCCGGGGCTCCATAACATTCTGTCCCGGCTGCAAAAGATTCACGGCTCAGCTCGTGACCATGGGGAAATTTGAATAGTTCACTGAAAAAAAGTCCATAAGCGAGTGTATTGACTGACCTCACTTATGGATTTTTTTATTTATTCATTTTTTCTGCTTCCTGCCGCTCTTTACCATGAGAAGTATCAGCAGCACGAGCAGTATCGGGGCTGCGATGATTGGAGATACGATGAATGGAGATACGATAAATACCTCGTTCGCAACGTATACCTTGTATTCTTCCTTCGTCTCTATCCTTTCTCCCCTGACAAGCAGCCTGTGAGAATTGATGCCGTAAGGAGTACACGTAAAAAGCGTGCAATAATCCTTATTTGGGTCTATGCTCAGGTCTTCTATATCGTAGGGCTTCACAGTCTTTATCTGATCCACCTGATAGGTCAGCACGTCCGACATGACAGTAATATAGAAAATATCTCCCGGCTCCAGCTTGTCAAGGTCTGTGAACAGCCTTGCGCTGGGAAGTCCGCGGTGTCCAGACATTACCGAGTGAGTACCAGTACCGCCTACTGGAAGGCTCGTTCCTGGAAGGTGTCCGGCTGCTACCTGTAGTACGTTGTCGTTTACGCTGTGATATATGGGCAGCTCTACCTTTATCTTCTCTATTGTAAGATACCCCATGATTCCTGTACCCGTAATATCAAGCGTATTATAGTATCCTGAAATCTTTTCCGGTTCCAGTATAGGATTTTCTGCGGCGAGAAGTTTTCTGTTGTATTCTTTTGCCGCTTCCGTCATCCTGTCATGCTCTTCACTGCTCATAGTGTCGGTCATTTCGTTATACGCCTGTATCGCACGGGACTGATGCACAGCATTGATATGCTCGCTGACAGTCGGGTACAGAAGCAGGAATATGCCTATGAACAGAGCCGCAAAAGGCAGCGACCTGATAATGATCCGCTTCATCAAAAGCTCCTTGCGTTAAATTGCAGTGCAGCGGAGGAACGCTCCACCGCTGCACTAAAAGTTCAGATATTTGCTGTTTTTATCGCTTCAATCAGTCTTCCCTGACGCCCATTCTCTTCTTTGTAACTAGGAGAACTACTGAACCTGCCACCAGCAGACTGCCTATGATATAGAACAGCTTTGTACCGATGCCGCCGGTCGTAGGAAGGGTAGAACCCTTGGCATTGATTACCTGCAATTCGTAGATATTATCAGTTGCGGTTATCTCGGAAGGTGTGTCTGAGCCGACTTTCTTTGTTACCTTCCAGTTGGGATTTGTCTTCGAGAAGGCGTCTGCTACCTTATCATTGCTGATATTTACAGTTATAGGAGCAATGGTGTTATATCCGGCAGGTGTAACAGTCTCGGTAAGGGTATATGTGCCTGCGCCAAGACCCTTGAATATGAGCATACCTGAATCGTCAACTGCTCCTGAGATATTGGTTGATGCTGCGCTGCCGTCAACAGCAAAAGTAGTTGTTTCCTTATACGTCAATGCTGACATACCGCCTGTATACTTATCAGCTGTTGCGGCAGTCGGAGCTGTCTTTGTATATGTTCCGTTTGTAAGAGGATAGTATGTACCGCTCGTATCTTCCGTAAATGTGGTAGACGACTTTAAAACTGCTGCGATACCGTCACCTTCCAGCTGGAAAGTAGCACCCTTAAGAGGATTGGTATCATTATCGACCTTTAAGATCTTGATGGCTGTAGTGAATGTATTTACGTCAGACCATGGAGTAACGCCTACAGGATCATCATAGTCATCGCCCGGATTGTCGGGAGTATCAGGATCAGGAGGAGTACCCGGCTTTGGCTCATCGGGATTTCCTGTGCTTTCTCCGTCAGCTGTCACATTCGGATTGTTTGAATATGTAAGGAATACCTTATTCGGATTTCCTGTAGTCGTGATATCAGCATTTGAATTGAGAGTTGCGGAATATGTTACCTTCAGTTCTTTTCCTTTATCTGCTGAATGCTGGATAAAGTCGTTCATAACGATCTGGAAGGTGTACTGTACATTTCCTACCTTGGCAGCATCGCCTTCATCTATCTTGTAGTATGTTGTGCCGCCGCCGTTTACAAGCTCTGTACCGTCAATATATACATGAACGCTTGTATTGTCGAATGTAAGACCGTCTGCCATTTTATCGTTGATAACGAAGAAATATGTATCATAACCGGTCATATCCGGAACTACCGATGTAAGTACATAATCGACCTTATCTCCTATATCAGCAGTATTATGATCGTCCAATTTTACGGGATTTGTCGTATTATCAACGACGATCTTCTTTGTCAGTTCAGGAAGCGAATACTTGGGCGTTACGGTAGTATCTCCAACTATCTGAAGAAGGTTTGGGCTCTTTGCTTCTCCGCTTCCAGGAGTCATGTCGTCTTTTACAAGATACCAGCCGTCGGCAAGACCGCTTACAGAATAATTAGTGGATCCCTTTGAAACAGTAGCAGGAGTTCCTGTCAGAACGCCTGGTCTGTTGAATACCTTTGCCAGGCCCTCAGGATCAGCATATCCTTCAAGCAGATCGGCTACTTCCTTAACCGTTGATGCGCCTGTCAGTCCGCCGAAGGTAGTTGCGTCAAATGTTTTCAATTCAGTGATAAGCACCGCAGGATCAACGTTGGATCCCCATGCTAAACCTGTGAGAACGTCGCTTGTTTTTGTACCTGTGATTATCTGATACGCCTTATACTGATGTGTGCTCGCATCGCCTGTAACATTATCAATAGTAAGCGTACTTGCAAACGCTGTAAGTCCGGTAGCTGCCATAGGTGTTACTGCTAACAGTCCTGCTGTCAGTATAGCTAAAGTCTTCTTATTGGTTTTCATATAATTTACCTCCATTTTTCCATAAATTTAGTCGTATTGATCCGCCGTTTCATTTTCAGGAAGCCATTTTAGATTCGCCTCCTTTTACGCCTGTAAAAGGCGGATCCGCTTATTATTCCTATCGCTGTCAGCAGGCTTCCGAAGATATATATGCTCCTCCTGCCTCCGCCACCTGTTTCAGGCAGCCTGTAGCGAATACACTTATTTTTTACGAGTATAGGGTGTTCAGCATCGTTCGTTGCTACATTGTTGTTCTCACAGCCGAGAAGCAGGTAATCCGTACCCTCTGTCATGTCAGAAACTACTTCATCTTCCGGTACTACGTAATAAATGTAGCGTATATAATGATTTGAACTCTCGTTAAGAGCTGTCTTATCAAGATGCTGTATCCAGCCGTCAGTTGAATTGAGATTTATAGTTTTTGAAAAGCTTGTATCGTTTGTATAATCCGATTTGAGATGAAGCGGATTGGTCGCGGAGTCATAGTCGAGAGTCAGACTGTACTGTAAATAGTTTGATACATAGCTGCCGTTTACGAGCGTATAGCCTGCTTTATTCATATCGGCATTTTCAGTCGCCTCATACAGTCTTGAGCTCCAGACCTCAAAAGCCTCTGTTTCCGTAGTATTATAGTATATAACTATATCCTTTGATGTGTCTACGTCATTCGGGAGATCAAATACAGAATCAATCGTACCCCATTGAGTTCCTAACGTGTCAACAGAACCAAGAGGAATATACTGTGCTTTGCCGTGAACTGTTTCTCCATTATTATTAACATAGTCCTGCGTATCGGTATAAGTCAGAGTTGCTCTGATAGTATGAGGTGTAGTAGAGTCGTTGCCGTTGTGATTACCTGCTACCTGAGCAATATGGTGATATTTCTGACCGGGTGTAAGATTAAGCTTTTTAGAAACGCCCTTCCAGTCAGCATTTCTGCCTGATACTACAACAGCATAATTGGACTGATACTCCTTTTGCGATAGATTTGTGTTGCCAAAAGCTTCCCAGCCATTACTGCCATAGTTCTGCATGGTGTTGTATTCGTATACAGCAGTTCCGTTAGTAACAGCTCCATATTCGCCGCTTCCGACAGTGACCCTTCCTGTTCCTTCTTCAACATTGATTGCATGATTGCCTTCGATAGCTGCAAATTCGTCCATTCGGAATTTACCGGGACCGATAAAAGGCTGCCCTTCAGGATCAAAGGATTCAACTATAATATACATTCCGTAAGGGTTGATATCTGCCGGCAGAGTGACCGTACCCATCAGGTGCGTCCATTGTCCAGAATAAACCGCTGTCTGCTTTATAACACTGTAGCTGGCATCACCGTTTTCAAGTCCGTCATACAATGTGAATTTGAAAATGATGTATTTACCGTTAGAATCCGTAACGCCGACATTTTCATCGTATCTTACATAGGTACTGAAAGTATAGGTATGATTTACCTTGAATATCTGAGGATCAAGATCAAGTCTTGCACCCTGATTGGAAGCCGTTCTGTCGGTATCACCGGGACCTCTTATAAGAAGTCCGTCACCCTTTGCGTAAGCATTGTAAGAACTCGTAAGTATCTCCGAACCGCCGTTGGGTATCCAGCCGTCTGTCCATTGCGAGAATGAATGGTGCAGAAGCAGCAGCGAGTCCGTAGCTTCATCGGTATAGACCTTGATGTCCACCACATTGGTAAATGTGGAAGGATCATTGTCGGTATCAGCTGCAAGATCAGATATCTCCAGCCTGTTGCCTCCTATATGCTCCACATTGACCGTACTCGGAACGCACTTCGGATATCCAGAATCCACGGAGTAATATTCAACGCCTTCGGGGGCATTGAATGCAAATTCCACGCTTCCTCCCGCAAATACCTGTTCTCCGGCAGAAGCGTTAGAAGGTATGTCATATGTATGGAGCAGGTTGCCGGCTGCGTCAAGAAGATTTATTTTCAGACTGGTCGGTTTGCTTTCCTCATACTCTGCTACCTTTCTTTTCAGAGTGAGGGTAACAGGTTTCTGATCCTCCGTTACAGCGTTCAGCCACTCCTTTTTCACGTAGATATCAGCGTTCGTTATATCCTTGTTGGTTATGACAGGATCGCCGTTATTGTCTCTTCCATAAGAAACCTTGTAGCCATCCGGCACGTTAAGCTCTTCAACCGAGTAAGTATAGATATGATTTCCATAGCGTTTCGGCAACAGTATCGGGTTACCGTTGGTATCAGTCGGAGTCCATGTCCAGCTATTGGAAGAATTCAGCGCAAATGTCATCTTTCCGCCTATTTCCACAGGCTGAGGAGCTCCGCCGTTATCCGAACGGAACAGCTTGAACTTTATGGTATAGTTCGGCGGATCCGCAATGACATTGCCGCTGGCGTTCAGCCATGACTTTGTAACGTTTATCGTATCCGTTTCCTCACGGACCACATTTGTGAAGTTGTAGGTATCCGCACTGCTGAGCGGCAGCGGTGTTCCGCTGCTCACATCTCCGCCTTCTATCGGACGGTCGGCGGAATTTACAAGTACATTTGAATAGATACTTGTATTCACGCCTTTTTCAACAACGTAATACTTCTTTGTCTCGTCGGCTACATAGAAATCCTTTCGTTCTCCCTCTTTAAGAGAAAACGGATTGTCCTCTCCATCGCCGAGATCGGCAAGAACATAATTGCCTGAATCAGCAGGATCCTCCTCATATACCTCAAACTGATATGTAGGACAGTTTTCATCGTTCGTCCTGTCATAATCATTTGAATAGTGTCTGCCGTAGTCAACGTTCTTGGTAACGGTAAGAGGTCTTACCGTCGGGAGGTTCATATCTATAGCAAGGTTTGAATAACAGCCGCCTCGTTCGAGATAGAACATCTTTATGTTGTGTGACTTGTTGTCTCTTGCGTCGCAGCTCTTGCCGCTGATGTCGTCAAATTTGCTTGCTATGGTCTCGACCTTCCACTTGGATTCCGATGCTCCGTCGGTATTTACGCCGTTGTTCGGCTTAGGTATCGCGCTGAACTCCGGCAGACCCGAATTCTGAGTCTTCAGAGCAGCGTATGTGTTTTCGGCAGTATCGCCGAGAGCATTATCCTGCGTCCATACAAGACCGTTTGTAAAGTCTATCATACCTGCGGCAGGCTCATGTATACCGCCTATATCAAGAACGAGAACATCATCAACGAAGACCCACATATCATCGTCACCGCTGTACTTGAATACTATCGGCTCCGAGGGTGAGCTCATATTCTTGAAGTCCGCTTCCATTTTCATTCCGAAATGGTGGTTGAAGCCGTTTCCGTTAAAGTTCGGATCCCTTCTGTCCAGATCGTACTGATCGAAGGGAAAGAAGCCTATCTTGAACTCTCCGCCGTTTGCTCCGTTGTATAACGTATCGGTAAGATTATTGAAATCCTGATCTCTGTGATGATCGTTATTTATGATATGATAGGTGCTTTCATAAACTGTGAAATTATGAGTATCCTGATTATAATAAGCATAGTTTTCATTGCTGTTATAAACAAGATGGCCGCCAATGTCCTGCAAGAAATGATTTACATCGGTATAGACAGTCTTATAGGCTGAACCGCTCTCACTGAACAGATAATCGAGACTGTGTGCCGCGGTATTATTCATCACCGGATAACCGGCAGCAGACAGCTGATCCTTTACTATGCCCTGTATGGGTCTGTTTCCGGACAGTTGAGAAGGATACCGGTTATTTGTGTTATAATCGCCTGAGTAATTGTTCTTGCTTATCTGCTCCACTGGTGTACGTGTGTAAATATTATAATAATAATCGCCATAATGATTATCATCATCACTGTTATTCAATGTACCAGTAAAATCAGGTGTACCATAAGAGAAGAACATGATATCATCATCGGGATTTCTTTCATTGTTAACACCGGCATACTTTATATGATTATGCACCCATGCATGATTGCTGCTGTTCCACGAGATATCATAGTTGTTGAGCTTTGATTCAAGCTCGTCCTCCGGATCATGATAATCAAACAGAGTGATCTTGATACCTCGTGCGATATTGTCTATGGTAGATACTCCCGAAGGAGACTCAAGCTCTGTGGGGTCTGCTGCATACGCAGCTCTCATCGCACTTCCGAGCTGCATCTCCATAGCTGCTGCCGGGTCAAGCTGTGAGAGGAGCATTTCATCTTCCGTATCAGCCGGAAGGTCTATGGAAACGATATTGCTTTCCTCATCATCAGACTGTACACTGCTGTCGGGCAGCTCCTCATCGGTATAGCAGAGCATTGTATGCAAATGCTCCTCATATCCGCACACGAGCACCTTTTCGTAGCACTCGTCGGTATGAGTATGCCCGCTGTCCTCATCAAGTCCGCATACAAGTCTGTATTCATAACATTCATCGGTATGCTCGTGCTCCTCCATGCCGCAGAAGGGCTCGTTCACCATCGTTATAACGGTATCCCTGAGCTCCCAGAGAACGCCCGATGAAACAAATACTGATAACACAAGCAACAGCGATACCATTCGCCGTCGCTTGACACTGTTTTTATGAATTATCTCATAAAAACTGTCGAAATAGCTTTTCATCTATTTCATCGTCCCCCTTTCTGCTTTCATTTCTTGGACCATACCCTGAAGAGTACCTTTCCGACTATCTGATCCTTTCCTACGCAGCCTATAGCGGCGCTTCTGCTGTCCACAGATGAGCTCCGCTGATCGCCGAGTATGAATATCTTGTCCTCAGGCACCTGATACGGGAAATCTATCTCACATCTTCCCAGCTCCTTGTCGCCGACATAGGGCTCGTCAAGAAACTCTCCGTTGACAAAGACGTTCCCGTCGCCGTCTATGTCAATAACGTCCCCTGAAAGTCCGATAACGCGCTTCAGCAGTGATTTGTTCTGCCATGAAACGCAGCACATCTCTCCGTAATCTACCTTGTCCGACTTCACAAGCAGGAGGATATCCCCCTCCTTCAGAGTCGGCTCCATGCTGCTTCCTGCCACCTGTACGACAGGGAAAAACAGCGTCGATACGAGCACCGCCACAGCTGCCACGACTATGAGTATGGACACTGTACTGACAAGAGTGCTCCTGAATCTTTTCCTGTATTTTATATTCTTAAGCTCCGTCTCGACCTGTTCGACGGATGGCATAGTCTCCGGGACCTTTTTCTTTGCTGACATAATACACTATCCCTTTAATCATCATTTATATCGCTGAGAGAGCCTTTCTCAGCTCCGGATATTATCTCCCGGGCTTTTTTCTCTGCTTCCCTTATTATGGCTTCCGCCTTTTTCTCAGCCTCGGCGGAAGCTGTATTCTCAAGCTGGCTCAGATAGTCGTCGGCGGTCTGCTGAGCGGCTTCAAAGAGCCCGTTGAGCTTTGCCGCCACCTCTGCAAGAGAGCCGGCATTGCTTATTCTCATTTCCTTTTCCTTAAGTTTTTCCCGGAGCTCCTCGTTTTCCTTCATGAGCTCCTCCTGTTTTTTTTGGTATTCGTATATTATATATATCAGATCGCTTCTTTTCAAGCGCTTGAACTCTTTATCAGTCATATTTTTTCTCCATTAAAAGTGGATCATTTTCTCTGTTTCTATCAGGTATTTACATTATACCATTTGTTATGAAGTGTAGTCAATGCTTTTTGCTGTTTATTAACAAAAAAATACTTTTTTTGTAAGAATCTGCCAATATTCGTCACGTAATTTGTGTGCTTTAAACACAAAAAGGTTCAGCCAGTTTTGTATACTTGCTGCATAATTTCAGTCTGTTTATACCTTAAGGACTGGTATTAATACATTGTTAATCAGGCGTTTTTAATTTGGAAATTTTTTGGCGTTTTGCCCAAAGAAAAACGCTCTTATTGTGACCAACGCCAAAATTTGGCTTTATTTCATGATTTTTCAAACTTTATGATTGACTTGCAGCCACCAAAGGAAGTATAATATACATACGAGAAGTCTGCGCCCGGAAGGACAGGCTCCTCAGAGAGCAGAAGCTCCGGACAGTAATATATGTGCGCAAAATAAAGTTATTGTATTAATTTTATCACTTATTACAGACAGTATATTCAGAAAGGCTGAGTATCATATCATGGACGAAAACAGCACAAATGAACAGACTCCAAAGCCGAGAGGTCAGAAAAAAGCATTTGCCAAAGCGCTGCTCAGTACCCTTTCTTCTCTTATAACCGCAGCTGCCGTCGTCGTTCTTGTCTGCAATTTCGTATTTCCCGTATTCAAGGTTACGGGAAGCAGCATGGAGCCTACTTTGTCAAAAGGACAGGTAGTGCTCTGCAATAAATCAGCAGATATTAAAAAAGGAGACGTCATTGCCTTCTACCACAATAAAAAAGTGCTGATAAAACGCGTCATTGGAACTCCCAATGACATTGTGAATTTACTTGATGACGGCACCGTGAAACTCAACGGGAATATACTCGATGAGCCTTACGTTAGCTGTAAAGCTGTGGGAGAGTGCGATACCGCCTTCCCTTTCACAGTTCCCAGCAGTAGATACTTCGTCATGGGCGACGCCAGGGATACATCGGTGGACAGTCGCTCCTCCTCCGTGGGTTGCGTTGCCGAAGAAAATATAATCGGAAAGCTCAGTTTAAGGGTGCTGCCTCTCGATTCCTCCGGTAAGATAAAATGAAGAATAAGCGCAGTTTTCTCATCAATGCCGCACTTGTTGCTACACTTATAATTGGTCTTTGCATAATGGCTTATCCGTCATTCAGCAACTGGTGGAACTCAAACAAGCAGTCGCGGGCCATCGCTATATACGATCAGACAGTAAGCGACATGGACAACAGCGACAAGGAAAGGCAGCTCGAAAGAGCAAGAAAATACAACAGTGAGCTAGCGAAGCTGAGCTCACCGCTGACAGACTATAAAAGCATAAAGGGCTACGAACAGTCTCTTGATATAACAGGTACCGGCATCATGGGATATATCGAGATACCTAAGATAAATACATATCTCCCTATATACCATGGAACAAGTCCAGAGGTACTCAATATAGCCGTTGGGCACATTGAAGGCACTTCACTGCCAATAGGCGGAAAGGGCTGCCACTCAGTAATATCTGCTCACCGCGGTCTCCCGTCAGCAAAGCTGTTCACGGATATCGACCAGCTCACTGAAAACGATACCTTCCGCATAACAGTTCTCGATGAGATACTCGATTACGAGGTGGACGAAATAGTTACTATACTCCCCAGTGAAATGGAAAAACTCACTGCCGTGCCAGATATGGATTGCGTTACCCTTATGACCTGCACTCCCTACGGGATAAACACTCACCGCCTGCTTGTCAGGGCTCACAGGATAGATACAGAGCTACCTCATGTTGTAAAGGTTCCTGCTGACGCTATTCCTGTCGATGAAATGGCGGTGCTCCCGTTAATAATCATCCCAATCCTTGTATGCCTGATCCTGTTCTGGATATTCAGTGGCAGACAGGACAGAAACAAAAAATATCCTAAGAGGTGATATAATGCCGATTTCAAAAAACAAAGCTACACGCTTTACAGTATCTTTACTTTCCCTGTTTATATGCCTTTCAATGTGCTTGCCATTCTACGGCAGCTGCGAGAGCTACGCTGAAAGCTCCATAACACTGATATGCCGCAAGGACGAAACGATACTGACAGGTATGCAGTGGAAGCTATACAAGATAGGAGAGCGCTCCGGTGACAGTTTCGTTCTAACAGGAGACTTTGCAGGCTATCCAATAGATATAAGCAGCATAACCGAGGAAAACGTAGAGCAGATGGCTAAGACCATAGAAAGCTTTGCTGTTGCGGACAAAATAGCTCCAATAAGAAGCGGAGAAACCAACGAAAACGGAGAGCTGACCTTCGCCGGTTTGAACAATGGATTATATCTTGCCGCCGGTAAAACTCTTCAGGTAGGCAACACATACTATGTTCCCTCCTCGCTCCTTCTTGAAGCAGACGAAAGCAGCGTTACATTCAGCTATAATGCCTACCCCAAGTTTTTTTATGCTACGCTCGGGAACACTGTAGGCGCCTACACCGTCAGAAAGGTGTGGGTAAACGATTCTCCAGACAGTATCGCACATCCTTCTTATGTAACTGTTGATCTGTTCTGCAACGGAGAGCTCCACGACACAGTTATCCTTAATGAGGAGAACAACTGGGAACACCGCTGGAAGGATACAGACCCAATCAATAACTGGCACGTTGCCGAACGTGAAATCCCTGCGGAATATACTGTGATGATTGACTTTAATAGCACTCAGTACCTTATAAAGAACAGCTACAAGTCTTCAATACCGCCTACTACATCGACCACCACAACTATAACAGACATCACAACAACTACCACGACATCGACTGTTATAACCCAGACAACGGTCACAAAACCTCCTACAACAACATCAGCGCTGCCACCCCTTGCTCAAACGGGCCAGCTCTGGTGGCCTGTCATACCTCTCAGTGCAGGTGGACTTGTGCTCATATCCTTAGGAACACTTATAAAGTCTAAAAAGGACGATAATGAATAATTAAAGCGACCCCAAATAGAAAGGCAGGCATTTTGAAGTGTAAAACTTCTTTATGCCTGCCTTTTATAATAGCTCCTTATTTCACATAAAACCAGTCTGACATATTATCTATTCACCCTGCAACCTCTGACTGCAACTCTACTCTGTCCACTGAGTGTACAGGTAAAAAGTGTTATATCCCATTCATTGCGGCTACCGCCGAACATTCCCTCTGCATCTCCACCGTCCAGAACCCTTATTTCGTCCACATGATAGCTGTGGACTGTACCGGAGGTATCGGTAAAAATGATATCGTCACCATTATTCAGCTTAGAGATAAGTCCAAAATGACTGTTATAATTATGAGCTGCAATGATAAGATCATTACCGGCAGCAGTACCGCTGAAACGACATGGAGAAACGTCAAGGGCTTCATAGCTCCAACTGTCTATAACCGGCAACTCTAATCCGAAAGCCGGCAGAGAGATATAACCGCAGTAGTCCCTGCCGTTAACACTTATAGAAGGAGGAAGCTTATCTGTATCACTCTTCTCTTCATAAGGTGCAAACAGATTGTCAGCAGGGTTTGAAGGTACATTCGTTGGCTTTTCATCAGTCGTCTCAGGGATAAGCTGTATCAGCTCCGTCATTACTTCCTGGGACTTTGAATATGCATTTCTGTCCTTTATAATATTGTAAGTACACAGTGAGATTGCCGCAAATATCAGCATAATACCACTGTATATTAGTATTTTTCGTATACTGTTCCTCATATTTCATTACCAATCCGATAAAATATTTTACAAGCAGATTATAACACTAATACGATTAAAAGTCAATAATAAAATACAAAAGCGCCTGCAATAGCAGACGCTTTTTTGGCTCCCCCTGCCCGGCTCGAACGGGCGACAACTCGGTTAACAGCCGAGTGCTCTACCAGTGTAAGCGTTTTATACCAATTATTACTCTATAATTTCAGTCGAATAATTGTATTACCTTATGCGGCTGCGGTTTTCCCAACAGCAATCTGAATTTCGAGCCTACGGTCATGCAGTTCAAGCTGATGTTTCCGAACAACCATACTATCATTACTATCCCCGAAAATCCGATGTTCAATGCTCCCGAAGCGACAGAGGTAACTGTGCCAAGATTGGAGCTTGTGAAACTGGCTGGAAAGCAGTATGCAGAGACAGGAAAAATAACGATGATCTGCTTGCAGAAATATGCTCGCCGATGATACCCGAAGATGTGTATGCGACGATATGTAATGAGAAGAAGTGAAGTGAAAAATAGAGGCAAAAAACTTGTCCTGCTTAATTAAACAACAAATTATCAACATCTGGCAAGTAACCAACTTCAGCACAATGTCGTACTATTCTATTCAATAAAGATGCAGAATCAAACACGGCATCCTCTATGTTTTCTTTCATTTTATTTCCATGTACTGCTGAAGAACGTTTATTATACAGTTTTTTTGTTTCATTGAAAATCTCTTTTGCTACCGTATTATCATTATCTGCCAAAAAAAGTGCAATATATAAGCTGACTCGAAAACTAACTTCTGTACTGATATTAAATAATGATTCTATTCCGGACCAAAGAATGGCTAATTGTACTCTTGGCATAGAGTGCCAGCGATAGCTTGCAAGTGCATGGACAGCGGTGCTGTATTTTTCATTTTCCATCAAGTTGCTTGCATTAGCATAATATTTTTCAATCCACTTTTCATCTTCTTCGGAGAGAGTATAGACTGATTTAAGCAAACCGTGAAATCCGTAATTTGTAACATTAATATATGTTGCTTCATCTAATTCATCTATGTTTCTATCACTTTGAAGATTACACATAACTTCACAATTAAAGATTGCACCCAACAGAATACAATCCCATTGTGCATTCCATGAAAACACGGCTAATTCTTGTGCGTCAGATGCTTCAATTTTTAATGACGATGAAATTGACTCAGAACTGAGAACTATAATAGAAAAATCAATATCGCTTTTTACCAGCTTATAGGCAACTTCAAAATTAAAAGAGGACGTAGATGGCAATAAAGTAACACTTGGGTTTAAATGTATTTCTTTATTACAAGCAAGCCCGTTAACATAAAGGAATGTTTCATTTCCTGCTCCGATAATACTCAACACTATCTCCTCCTAAACAGTTATTTATAACTTGAAGTATAGCATAGTTCTGTTAATCTTATTATACTCCAACGCTTACAAAAAGTCAATCAGTGTATTAGCGCAATGCACTGGGGAAAATCCACATTTTGCTGCGCCTTTCACAAGAATTATTACAATCATTCCGATATGCTGGACTCCGGCAGTATTATCGGATATAATGAATTCACGATAAATCTTATGGAGGTACATGGATATGTTGAAAACACCCGAATTGGCAATGCCGAGAACAAACAAGGTCACTACCGTAAGGAGCGTTTAATTTCATAAGCCATTAATTAACGATAAACTTGGGTGAATAATCAACATTTTCAGTTCAATTGATTTCGATTTAGGAAGTAAAAACTCAAAAAGCGCAAAATAAAAACCAAAACTATTGACATTTGGTTCTTACAGTGATATAATAGCTTATAGAAGGGAGATAGTAATCATGAATGATACTTACACGCCGCATAATTTACCTCTTCAAACGGGAATTATAGATCAATTATCATTTATAAACGAATTAATTGATGCAACATCAAAATTTGAAGTATACAAAGAAAAAATAAGAGACAGTAAAGTAGATAGTTCGTGGCTTATGCCAACAATGCAGCAAAAAGAAGCCCTTGCTTCATCTATGTTGGAAGGAACACAAGCAACATTGGACGGAGTATTAATAAACCAGTTTGCGCCAAATGACAATAACAAAGATTTAAATGAAGTAAGTAATTATTATGATGCTACGATTAAAGGATATAAAGCCTTAAAATATAATGGTTTCGATAACGATTTCTTTTTTGAATTGCACAAAACGCTTATGAAGGGGAATGTGCGTAAGCCCAAACAAGTTGGAGAATATCGTGCTGTCCAGAATTATATAGGAAAAAATGATGCCTCACATGCAATTACGTTTATACCACCGTCACCCGAAATAGTTCCTGACTTAATGGACAATCTTATCAATTATCTTAACAATCCGCAAGATGAACTTCGACCTTTAGTTCGTACCGCTATTATCCATGCTCAATTCGAAACTATTCATCCATTTATGGATGGTAATGGTAGAGTTGGAAGAATGCTTATACCAATGTATCTGTTCTCACAAAAGCAAATAGATTTACCATGTTTTTTTATTAGCGAAGCATTAGAAAAAGATAAATTCAAGTATTATAATCTTCTTAACAATATTCGATATAAAGGTGAATGGAATGAGTGGATAAAATTCTTTTTATTAACAGTATGCAAGCAGTGTGATAAATACATCCATATAGTAACTGAAATAAACGAATTATACGAAAAACATATAAAAATAGCTTGTGAACTTGCAAGATCATCAAATATAGTTGAGGTTTTAAATACACTATATAAGTATCCTATTGTTACAACGAAACAAGTAGCTGATATTACTGGATTGCCGTCTACAAGTGTAAATAGATATATGACATTGCTATCAGAGAATCATATTCTTTATACTAACAACAAGCAGCGGCATCGTACATTCTTTTATTTTGATTTATTGGATATACTTAGGTAATTTAAAGAGTATTGATAATAACAATAGTATTACTGATGCGAATAAAAGATGATTACATGAAAAAAGATGCCTGTGTGAGAGGCATCTCTTAAGTCGGCAAAAGCATCTAATTCAAATTATGGTACTTTAGCCAATGTAGCAATTACTATTATATCATAGTTCCTCACAAGATGCAATAGTTTTTTGTCGACAGAAAGTAAAAATTAAGCGTGTGATCTCTTTAAATAATTTTTAAGGAGCGTGGTCTTAATGGCTACAAAAACAAAAACTGGGCAGAAAGCCTCTGTTTCGGGTCAGTACAAACCCGTCGGAAGCAAGACGGAGGTTACGCTTGTTAAGGGCAAAACTGTTCCGCCGACAC
This sequence comes from Ruminococcus sp., assembly GCA_017961625.1. Classification (GTDB taxonomy): domain Bacteria; phylum Bacillota; class Clostridia; order Oscillospirales; family Ruminococcaceae; genus Ruminococcus. The sequence goes on from JAGCWY010000041.1 coordinate 49,232, forward strand.
CAAAGGGTGCGACTACATTCGTACTCATTGATAAGACTAAGCATGGAAAGTGAGGACATGAATGAAGTTTATTCACACGGATTTAGGAAATCTTGACAAAGGCAGAATTGTCGAGATAGTGTTGAAGGGTAATGCTGCAAATGTACAGTTGCTCGACAGCACAAATTTTAACAATTACAAGAATGGTAGACGATATCAATATACCGGGGGAATTGCAAAGCAATCGCCTGTTCGCCTTGCTGTTCCGCATTCTGGTCATTGGCACGTTGCAATTGATATGAACGGATTAAGAGGAACGGTGAATGCAGCTGTCAGAGTGCTTCCATCAGCATTGCCTACTATTAAACAGCAACCGCCGCTTGCGTCTATGCCTTCCTTGGTACATAACAGAGGCTTTGGCATTGATGTTGACATTGATAATGATCCTGAGTATGATGTCTTTATCTCTCACGCTTCAGAAGATAAGGACGAGGTCGTTCGTCCTCTTGCAAAAGCTCTTGTTGAGAAAGGCATTAAGGTTTGGTACGATGAATTCGAGATGAAGATAGGTGACAGCCTTCGTCGCAAGATTGATAAAGGTCTTGCAAATAGTCGTTTCGGTATTGTAGTTATTTCCAAAGAGTTTATTAAGAAAGGCTGGACTAATTATGAACTTGACGGTATTATTACTAAAGCCGTATCAGGTGAACAAATCATACTTCCAATCTGGCACAATATTACCAAGAAGGAAGTAATAGATTTTAGTCCTTCATTAGCAGATAAACTTGCTAGAAGTACTGCGCTCAACACCGTTGATGAAATTGCAACTGAAATCGCTGAGCTCATTTCTCAAACCAGAAGTGATTAAACAGTATATCTGGAATTTTAAATGTTATCAGGTTTTTCAGAGCAAGTAACATCCAATGCGTTAAAAATAAGTTGATTTTATATGCAAAGATTATGTATGTTAAGTGACTTTAGAAAATGATAATGATAGCGTGTAAAAATGAACGGCTGTATCGGTTAGGTACAGCCGTTTATATGTTGATTGAGTTTTGGGGGACGCAATATAATTAGTCTATCAATGGTGAAATAACTGTATCTATACCGTTCTAACCTCATAGAACACGAGTTTTTTTTCACCTATAGGCCGTTTGTTCAAATCCGACTTCATTGAATAACTCCACTCCAAAAGAACAGAACGACCACTACAAATTTCGTCTCTGAATGTTCGTTTTATTACAAAACCGAACTTTAATAGTTCATTTAACTCGGTTTCGGAGAGAAATTCTTTATCTCCTACATATGAGGTATCATTATCTGTTATTATTATGGTAACATTTTTTTTATTGTAGGTTACCAAATTCCAAAGATCCTCCGCAACAGCCTCTATAACTATACGGTTATTTGAAATATCTATAACTCCGCTTTTTAATGCGATAAAAAAAGGATAGTAGATTATAAGATCATTGGCACCAAGTTTATTGAGAAGCATTTTTGCAAAACTATCTGCTTCGCTTGCAGAAACACCTATTTTACGGGGTAGATTTAAATCGTCCCCGCGTACAACAGCACTTCTTATTGTCCATAAGATACTGTCATCCAAAACGGTATCTTTTTTATACTGCTTCCATGGTACTGTTGGAAGCCTTAGATCATTAAGCGCATAAAAGCCTTCAAGTTTATTCATTTTATATCCTTATCCTTGGGTTTGTTATTCGTTCATGTTCTTCCAATGCGAATCTGTCTGTCATACTTGCAATATAATCGCATATAACTCTAAGCTCATTGTTTTTATAACCGTCATATACTTCTAATTCAGAATCGTTGCAATGCAAATATTTAAAATATTCATCCGGAGGTAAAAGCTTGGGATTGTTAGAAAAAGCTTCAAAGAGCTCTTTGGCAACTATTTTTGCCTTACTATCCATAATCTCAATTGTATTTATTCCATAGACGCTCTTATATATAAGCTTTTTGAAATCTTTGAATATTTCTTTATCTTCCTTACTAAATTCTATTATAGATACTCCTTTTTTTGCTGCTTTTTCGACATCATCACGATTTTTAATATTTTTATTCTTAATGTTTTCAGCACTGCTTTTTGTAATAGCCATTACAAAGTGATGTATAAGCTTATCAATAAAGAACGTATCGCTGTATCTCGAGAAATTCAATTGTTCATTTGAATCAAGAAGCGTGTTTACAATAGTTTCTATTCTCTTAATATCTTTTTGAAAATCATTGTTTTTATAATATGCTTTTTCAACAAGTCCAGATATTATACCATCTTGAAGATCGTGACATATATAAGCTACGGTATCTACAAGACCTACTATTTGCCCTTCCAAAGTGCTACATATTTCATTAGAATTTAATGACTGATAAATGCCGCTCCTATCACTATTGTGTTTTAATATCCCTTCTCGAACTTCATATGTTAGATTTAGACCGGCATATTCTGAACAGCGTTTCTCAAGAAGATCCACAACTCTGACGCTTTGTTCATTATGTAAAAACCCCGTCATTTCACGACGTTTCATTTCATCGTCAAGGTATCCTTCTACAGCATGACCAAAAGGAGTATGGCCGATGTCGTGTCCAAGGGCAATTGCTTCTGCTAATTCTTCATTCAATGCAAGCGACTTGCATATTCCTCTTGAAATCTGAGCAACTTCAAGAGTATGTGTCAAACGAGTTCTGAAATAATCTCCTTCATGATTGACGAACACTTGAGTTTTATACATAAGTCGACGAAATGCAGCAGAATGAATTATTCTATCTCGGTCACGCTGAAAATCACTTCTGTTTTCCTTATCACGAACTTTTTCTTCGTGAACTCTGCTATTTGGTTTAGCCGATTTGACTGCATAATCCGCTAGAATACTTGCGTAAGATTCGTCAATCTCATTTTTATATCGGATAATTTCAGTTTTATCATTTTTCATAGTTAACACTCCCATTATAGAATTCCAAATCTGTATTCAATCCCTTTAGGTTTAAATGAATTGTATTTTTTTATGCAATTGCATAAGCGACAATGTCTAATTTGCAGTTCGCAATCTATATTATTAATACGAAGCTGTTCCAAAATACTATTCTTTGCTTTTTCAAATATATCATTATCATCAAGATGAGGATCATCTATAATAATCTTCTTAAGATAAGAAGAAAATGGAATTTCTGTGTGACAATCACAAAAAGTGAGATGCATGGCAATATTTCCTTTTTGATATTCCGATATATCGTCAATATAATTATTTTCAATATTATCAGTGATATTATTTTCCCAATTGAACGGATTATTTTTAGTTATACGAATTGGTGGGAGAGACGTATCATCGAGCAAGTCAACAGAGAAGACAAAACAAACAGGACCATATTTGTTTGCATTACATACTCTTTTGTGCACGTCACATGAATCAAAAAATATGTCATTCCATATATTATATAATTTATCGTCAGCATCAGATGGCTGAGGAGTTTGTTTCAATCCGCGTTTTTCAACTTCCCCACGTGATAATAAGCCGCCCTCAGAAATGAAAGATAATGATGTCGTCACGGTGTTTGCATGAAATAATTCTGTTATACCATTTTTTAATAAATGAGTTTTAATTTCATTACCACTAAAAAGCTTCATAATTACATAACCCCTATGTCTTATATATTATATCATACATCTGTTTTTATTTCAATAAAAACAGATTATTCCATTAGTAAAAAGATTTTGTTTATGTTATTACCATAAGTAATGAGGGATATTACTAATATTTACCATCTCACCGTCAACTGATTAGTTTTACTGGTATACTTCGCAGGTATCGGCTTGCGAAGTTTCCACGCAACGTTAATTGGCTTTAAGCCTTCCAACTTCACATAATCAACAAGTCCAAGGAACGTATACGGTGCCGCACCAAGTTTGTTGCTCTTGTACTCACACACAAATATCATCACGCTTATACCCATATTGACAACAGCGAAGAGCTGCTGTACACGTTCATCAACGCTTAGACTGTCGAAACAATCTTGTTGGCAATTCCTAGCTGGCATTCAATATCATCACCTGCAAGCCGTGAAAGTCCCCTTTCAATGACCTCAGAGAGATGCTCTGTCAGCACCTGAGGTGCTTCCGCCTTGTCAATATTGCGTTAGTCGATATGCTGTACAGAATCATATATTTTATCAAATAATTCTTTGTTAATTACCTGTTCGTACAGTCCTGATTTGAGCATTGAGAACACCTCCGTAGTGATTGCTAATGCTAGTTAAATGAGCAACGGTTATTTGTAATATTATAACATATTTTAGAATAACTTGCAATGTATTTTGATTATTTCGGCGTATCTCACGAAATAAAGAAAGGCATCCTGTTGTTTTTCACAGAACGCCTTTGCATTTACATATATTCAGCTAATTTTCACGTTTTATTCTGCATTAACACTTACTTCAACTCCAACAAATCCATAAATTAGTATATCTTAAAAGCGAATTACCATTTGATTTAACAAATTTCCATGTTGTTAGGTAATCTCCTTGAACAGAAAAGCTTGATTCAGAAATATACTTTTTAAACCCTTCAATATCATCCTTATATTTTATAGCAAAAGCAGTTGAATTCTCCTCTTTTTCCTCATCTGAAGAATTAAGCTTATCATATAGAACATGATCAAGACAATATGACATATAATATATTTGATAAGGCGTAGATGCAATTTCTTTTTTGCGTAATAATTCATTTATTCTTTCTCTTTTTATTTTATTTCTAAAAATTACTTTTTGGGGGTTGTTAGTTTTTATTTCTGTTAATGAATATATTATACGCGTAGAACTATCCTTTTCAAGATTCGGGAAATCACCACATTGAGTGATATATGAATCGGGTACAAAAGCACCATCCAAATCCACAATATGTATTATTTGTTGAAGATCATTTCGGGACAAGTGATTATCTGCAATAAACTGTTCAACTATATTATTTACTTCTATAGTAATATTTGATTCTTGTGGGATTTTTTGTGTGGTAATGTCTCCGTGAACAACATGAACTCTTAAGTCATTGCTTTCAAATATCTTTTCAAAAATAGCTTCAAGAGCATCTTGATCAGAAGGACCTTCAACAATTAGAATTATTATTTTTTTGTCCATTTCCATATCCTCCAGCAGTTTTTAATGCTATTGCTATTTCTGAATTGCGTGTAGAATCATAGAAGTTTTTTCCTTCATCACTAAGCATTATTTTTCTATAATATACATCTCGAAGGTTGTTATTCCCTTTAATATTTGTCATTTTTGTATAACGATTTTGCAAATCAGTAGTTGTGAATGCAACAAATCCTCGATCAATAGTTTCTAGAATGCGAAGATTATGAGAAGTAAATATCAATTGTCCTTTTCCACGTTCAGATATAATTCTTAGCAATTCACCAAGAAGATACTCAAAAATGCCACTATCAAGTTCATCAACCGCAAGCGTAATAGATGGATCATTGTATACCACAATTAACAACTGAAGAACAGAAATAATTTTTTTGATTCCTTCAGATTCTATTGATAATGGAAGTGGTTTACTATTTCCTTCACGATAAGATACTAACTGAATTCTTTCACCAACTGAACCATCATTCATAACTTGCGCTCCAAGGTCATTAATTCCAATTTTCATATTAGGAACAATCTGGCAAAGAACGATATTCATATTATTAATTATAATATCCACAATACCTTTTTCTTTTTGTGGTACGATTGTAGGGCGATCAATTGGCAGCATTATTGAACCTATAGCACCAATTCCTGATTGTGCATATTTAAAAAAGAATGGTTGTGCATTAAGGTTTATTAATCCAGAAGTTTGTGTATCTAATACAAATAATTCATAAAGAGCAAAATTAAATAATCTATCAAGAATAGATGAATAAAATGTTAAACTTTTTGAGTTTCCATTCATTTCCCTAACATGATTTTGAATTATGTTCAATAAATCTCTAGAAAAAATAAAAGAACGTGAAGTTGCTTCTGCAATTTTTTTGGTTACAATAAGCTCAGTTTGATTTAGTGTTCCAACAAGTAAATCACGCTTAGGTATAGGATTGAATCCAGTATCACAATCAGTATCAATCAATTTACTTGCTCTACCTAATGTAGACGTCTCTATATCATAATTAGGACACTTTATTAATTCTTTAGATACCTGAATTGATCTTTTATGAATATCATCTAATCCAGTATTTTGATTCAATGTATTTTCTATAGGATATATTGAAAAACTATAAGAAACCTTAACAGGGCCTTGTGATGAATTTACAATGAAATCAAATATAAATGATGAAAAATTTGCATTAACATTGATATAATTAGAATAGTATTGAGGAATGGATTGGCCTGATAAAATTATTTTAAGTAGTTTAATCGAATCAATTAACGCAGTCTTGCCAGATCCATTTTGACCATAAAGTCCTGTAATACTTGCTTTATAGTTTTTTCTAGTATTATCGAAAGAAATATCTCCTGAAATTACATTTTTGAAATTACGAATTTTTATTCCTTCAATCCTGACATTAGCATTCATATAGTACAATCCTTTCGTTTCATAGCTAAAATATAAATTAATAATACCATAAATTTTTTCAAAAGTCAATACGAATCCGAATTTCCTCACATTTTGTAACCTATTTTCGATTCATCATCCTGTTTTTCGACATAAAAATTAGATATTATCAATCACATAAATTCATTAATATCATCTTCACTAAGAGTAAGTGTTTCTGAGATTTTATGCTCCATAGATTATCATAATTACCTTCCTTTCAAAATGTGTTTCTGGTAATTATGGGTAAGAAAAGCTTGAATTGTTCTGCGTTAAGAGAACGTTTCTTGTTCTGACTGCATAAGAATAGCAGGTACATGGGGGTGCTTTCCTCTTTCCTTTTTTATTAAACTAAATTCGGAATCAAAACACATACAGCCCACTGAAAAAGAAATACGTTCCGCTGTGGAGACTGGACACCAATACCGTGACTGTCACCCACTTCAACAATGACACTCAGACCGAGGAGTGCAAGACATATAACACCGACTTCATCAGGTATCATCTTCATTTCTCTGACAGCCATTGTCCCGACAGGCTTCGCAGGCTCGTCAACGATGGCAAGATCGTGAAGTACCTTGATGATATGGAACGTAAAGTCAGTGAAGCTATCTCACGTCAGGTAGAGCTTTGGAAGCAGACTGACAGTTGCCATCAGAAGGCAGTTCTCAGCGGTGATGCTGAGAAAATGCTCGGACTGGAGAACTGCTTCGTCCATATGGCGAGAGAAGCTGTGTTTGAGTGTATGGTTTATATTTGAGGATCAACGGCTGTGCCTTCGGGTGCAGCCGTTGATTATTAAAAATTTTTATTGTATTTATCAGTAGTGTATAATCAGATTTAGAAACTGTGAAGCAGTAATTGACTTTAACAAATTGTACATATAGGTATCATAAGCCACCACACACTAACCGAAACTTCTAAAAATACAAGCAATTCTAGCAAAATACCGTAATTAACAATATGTAATTAATCCATAAAACGGCGATAAATAATTGTTACTCTTTCTTTATCATCAAATGTTGCAAAAAAATCATACTAGCAGAAACACAATCTATCATTTGTATTATTTCTGCATAATTTCTTCTATTATTGATATAGTTGATTATTATATCATAACTTTCAAAGAAGGTGTTAATTATATTTAACATTTCTAGGTCTTGGGTTCCTGCATCTTTTGTTAGTTGATTAACAATGCTTTTACAAAGAATGAACTCGCCCCATATTATTTTAATCTTTTCTTCGGTTCTTTCTATGATCCTCTTGATAACGTGGTTGCATTTTTCATTACAACCAACATTTATAATTTGCTCAAAACGTTTAAGGTATAATTTGAGTTCTTGAATTTTGCTCATAGCTGTTATCCAAGTTGTTTCTTCGGAGCCACCATTTAATATATCTCTTACACATTCTTCTATTTCACACGGAAGCATGGTATGTGAAATATTTGTTTCTTCTTTATCAAATAGTATATAAAATGGAATTAAAAAACCCGATGGAAGACAAGCATCCGAAATCAAAGGAACATATACGAATTCTCTGCCCTGAGTTTCACAATACCATCTATTGCTAGACTCTAAAATTGCAGATTGAAAGATCTTTCTTATTTTTAGAACTAAATTGGTATATTCGCTCTCAAGTGTGTTACCTTCATCCATATTTAAGTTAGATGCAATATATATATATTCTTCTCCTTCTATTATGGTTACCTTTATTTCATTAGGTATTTCAGCAAGTAAATCTTTAAACAAGTTCTTTCCTTTTCGATATTGTTGTTTAGCGTTATAAGCTACTGCTTGTTTTTTCGGCATATAATCAAGCACATGACGCCATATATTTACTAAAGTCAGTAAGCTCTCAGTTTCTTCATTGAAAAATTTATCGTTAAAGCTACTATATTCTGAAAACAGGGAGTAATACTCTCGTTGAACATCATATAGTTCTTTAGATGCCGAGTATAGATTAAACATTGCATGTCTTGAATTGTCTATACTGATTAGATCCTGTTTATTTATTCTTGCTAATATAACCTCTCCAAATTGATTGAAATAATTCTCTAAACCAGTAGAATAATTACTTAAGTGTTGTCTGAAATCTTTATACTTCTCAACTGATAGCAGTTGACGCATAGTGAAATAATCAAGTTCTGGTAAATTAGCATTGTCCTCTGAATACAGACAATATGAATCTACAGCAGGAATTGGCAAGTAGATTTTCTTAAAGATTGATTTCTTAAACTGAATAAGTCTTGTCTCAACTCGCTTCCAGCGTTCTTTTGTATATCGTTCCTTTTTATAAACATCGTCAATAAACCTTATTGTTTCTTCAACAAGTTCATGAGCAACAGTTCTGATTTCATCAATGTATTTCACATATTGTTCCCAAGAAGATGGTCTAAGACTATACTCGATTCTACTTCTTATCCAACTATTTATTTCGGTAACCCAAGTGATATACCTTTTTTCTTTTTTAATATGAAGTTTGTAATCTAATGGATTTATTCCAAAATCACCAAGAAGATCAACACCAACTAATTCAATTGTTATGTATTCTTTTTGAGGATAGAGCTGTTTAAGAATATCAAACATCGTTATACGCCAGTATTGATTTGAATAATCTGTTTCATCAGTATTCTTTGTTTCATTTTCTATTGGTGGGATAAATTTACATATCACTTCATCTTCGATATCATCATAAACTATTACTTCCATTTCAGTAATCAACCTATCAGACAAACAATCAACTGCTTCTTTATATATGTCTGATAAGTCAGGATGTTCACTAAGCCCCCTTATTGCATCTGCTGAAGATTGAAGTTCACCGACACATAGACATTTTTTCATTTCAAGTGCATTCAAAACAATGCCCGCACTAAATCCACGTTTTGCCAGCCAAAATAATGAATACCCAAATGAACTCTTCTCTTGATCAGTTTGAGGTAATAAAGCAGGCTTTATACAATTCTTGAAAAAATAATCTATGGACTGATAATCTAATGTGAGAGATGAGAGCGATTTTTTGACCTCTTCAATACCTGTTTTGGCTCTCTCTTTATCTTTAATTATTGGCAGATCTATCAAATCATCCATTATAAATTCATTAGGAGAATAAACGCCAGAAAAATCAGTAGGCAAAAGGCATAACCAACCGTCACCATATTTCTCAACAAGTGATTGAATATAATCTTGGTTTAATTCAACATATCTCTTTGTATCCAACCATAGCAGGGTCTTTACTGTCGCCGCAAATCCAATCCAATCTGTGAATTCGATTTGTGATAATTGATAGATATCTTCCAAAAGATATTTTTGATTTGAAAAATAATCAAACAATATGGCACCGACACTCTTTGATTTTACACATGAAATAGCATTAAATACAAGGTCTTTATCATTTGTACCAGTTTGCAAACAAAGAATATCATAGACAATTTTAGCTCTAACTGGATGAAGTACCTCTATTCGATTATCTTCAGTTACTCTTATGAGATATTCATCTTTTAATCTTTGTATAGCTGCGATCATAGTAGAACAATTGGTAATCTTTTTGACGGCTGAATAGTCTACATTAACGCCTAAACGTCCAGCATAACAAACCAACTGTAACAATTCTAGCCAATTATCGGGCACTTTTTCAGAAATAAGGAATTGAATCTGAGTTTCAAGTCTATGGGTCAAAGTCTCGTTGTTCGTAAGCAAATAAACAAATTCAATCATAGGGCCATTACTGCCGAAAGCTATCCATGCTTCATCAAAAGATCTATAGAATGGATGCGGGTTTTCACTTGTAAATAGATTATATATGTTTTCCGCTTCTTCTTTTGATAAGTTCAGTTCAATAAGATCATATTGAATTGCTTTTCCATTGAAAGGAGTTGTATTAAAATCCTCATCACGAATCGAAATAAGTACCGGAATATTCAACCCGCGAGATTGTAATTCTTGAATCAAAAATGCCCATAGAACCTCACCAGGCTGAACATCAATATATATTATTATACCTGAATTGTTTTTGCTCAAACCATCTAATGCAGAAATAAGATTCTTAACGTGTGATTCATTGTATATAGCACGAACACAAAAAACGCATCCTTCAGGATAATTATCAATTAAGTAACGATAACATAATGCGGTTTTTCCTTGTCCTGAAACACCTTTAATTATAACAACACCGTTTTTCTCAATAGTATTATGGATCTTTTCTAACCAGTATGAACGCTTAAAATCAAAGCCGTAACGAATATGAGATGGGTGTGCTGAAACGCCTTGAAAAAACTGTTTTTTAAGTTCTTCAGGCGTATCATCTAGTTTAAACTCGCTTAAAAGAACTAATGACTTATTGTATTCTTTATAGAAACCATCAATAGCAGAAATGCTAACTCCAATTTCATGTATCTTTTCTTTCCATAAATCTAAGGATGTATACCCCTTTGTATTAGATAATGTCGAGATATACTGAATCAATAAATCTTTTGCCAATAATGGTGCCGGCATAACTGGAACGTAAGAACTAATTTGCTTCTCGATGCTATTATTTAAATTATCAAGACTAACTTTTTCAAATTTCAAAGAATCAAGAAGCCATATTGCATCATCAGTAGATAAATTGTGCTTATCTTCTAATTTTTTAACTAACTTAGCTTTGGTATTTTTGTCTCCATCTTGAAGAGCTTGCAATTCAGATCCTAAAGAGCCAAAGTAAACAACTACAATATTTGAAAATGAATCATCTTGAGTATGCAAGCTACACATGCGGTTAAAGAAGCCTTCCCCACCTTTTGAAGTTTTGGAGGAAGCGAGACTAGAAAGTGCAAGATCTGATGAAATGTTCTTCACTTGTACTGCTTCAACAATAAAACCATCTTTCTTTATTACTAAGTCTTCAATATCTTCAGGGTAATACTCATATGCTCCGTCGTCAAGAAGTATTCTATTTGCGATATATAGAGTTTGAGATGAAAAACCTTTCCATGCTGATAGAGCACCTAAATCAGATTTTGAGAAAATTGTATCATTCATGTTTTATCACCTTTATAATATTGTGATTTATAAAATGGTATTCTTTTGAATCTAATTGAAAACAAAAGAATTATCTAAATATCTATACTTTAGGTAATCCATTTTTTCTTCTCTCCAATCAAGTTTTTAATATCCCACTTTAACGCAATATATTCTCATCTAATTCGCTGAACTACCTCTTACCTTTATATCCATAAGCGTGGACCTTAAATTTTTCATTTCATTTATAGATCCGGTTTTTAATAATAAATCAATTACTGATGCTATTGAATTAATGAAAACAAAGAAAGAAAATGCTGTTAGTAATATAACTATAATTAATGCTATTATTTCCGTTGTAGATACCATACCTATCCTATCCTTTATTATATCAGCAATAAATTTTGCTATAGGTAATACAATGATCTCAGCATACCTTATTATTTTTTTCCTTTCTTTATTCTTAGAATTAATCCAATTATCACACTCGCCGATCAAATAATCTAATCTTTGAATTTCACTCCAATTCACACCGTTAATAACTAATTTTTCTTGTAATTCAACCAAAAAACTATCATATGCTTTAACTCTATCATTCGATTTTTTTATATTTTTACGTTCCATTATGAATAACAGCATAGATAGCAATGCAATTATAATTAATTCAATGAAAAAGAAATCCGGAATCTGAATAAATAGATTCACTATTCCCAATACAGAAAAAATAATTAAGAATATGTATGTAACAATCAAATTATACTTAACATTAGTAACCTGTATACTTCGCTTTCTATAATCCTCTTTTTGCTTCAGATATAATTCAAGTATACGACAAACCATAAATTCTCCTCTTTTCACATCATGAAACTAATTAAAATTTATCAAATACTTCTGCAGTATTAACGTACAAGGCAACTATTTTTTATTCCATTTTTGTATCGTATCACTCAAATCTATAATTCTTTGTTTTAGATCAAGTATATCTTTTGAATTCTCATCATTTATATAATCAATTACTTTATGTGAAAAATCCACTTTATTAAACACAGAATTTCCTATTACTTGTTTTATATAATCAGGAAATTTTTCATTTATTCCACACTGAATAGATAATTTGTCATTAAATGCAGCATTTATAGCCTGATACGAGACATAGTTTTCAATTTCTTTACCAGCAGTTATCCAACACAACATTTTGACAGCTTCAAACTCATTTTTTATTCTTTCCTTTGTAATATTAATATCTTTTTTCTTACCACATATATCACTGTCAATTACAATTGCGGAATTTCTATTGGTAGATAGAATTTTTATAAGATTATCATCTTTTGATTCAGGCTCAGCTGTAAAATGTGATAAAATCCGACCACCATAATATAGAAATTGATAATCAACACCCTCAACCAACTCATTATTTCCCCATAATTCAAGCCAGCGTTTAATATATACCTTATCAGATGGACCTTCAACCCAAATAATCCCATTAGATTGAAAAATGTCACTTGCCCTTACATCAAGATCATTTAATATTTCACATTTTGTAATATAGTCTTCCACATTATGTATTGAAGACTTTCCGTTTTCCTTAATAACATGATACAACCGAGCTTCTTTTTTACCTGCAAACATATTTATTGCAACATGAGAATGTGTGGTTAATAAAATGGTTGTATCATGTTCAATACTAAATCGGTATATATACTCAAATAACCTTCGTTGTAATGCAGGATGTAGATTATTTTCAAGTTCTTCAAAAGCAAAAACTATGTTTTCGTAATTAGCAATTTTATTTATAGTAGTATTACCTATTACACATGGCATAACTATAAGATTCAACAAAACAAGTATTATTGTTTTTAAGCCACTTCCCATTTTTGATAGTGGAAATCTATTATCTTTTTCATAAAGAAAAATTTCCCATTTTTCATTTGAATATTTTTGAATTGTAATATCAGTAAATTCAGAATCGGGTGACATTATTTTATTGAGTGCTTTTAATAAATCTACACGGATAATACTTTCATTAGAATCAGCACAATTTAAAATACGATTAATCAAATTTGTCGCTCCGGAGCCACTTTTTGAAAGAAAAATATTTTTTTCTTCCTTTTCAGGTACTATATCTCTTTCGGCATTTAAGCGATAAAACGTTGTATTGATTAACTTTTGATTAAAGTTTTGTATTATCATACTGACATCAAAATCATTACTAATGAATTTTTCATCATTTAAATTGAAATCATATACTGTTCTAAAAGACTCACCGCTTGAAGTTGACCACTGTGTTAGTTTTATAATTTTTTTCACAAAGCTCTCTTTATATGGTTTCATCGCCGAACCTTTATACCTTGAATTACACAGCATCAAATCATAGTCTTCATTGGTAATCTTATAATTAATCTCAACGTTGTTGTAACCAATATTTGTATCCTTATCAACCAATGACTGTAAAACGTCAATACAACTAGACTTTCCACAATTATTTCTGCCGATAAAAACGTTTATATTCTTTAATTTAGAAATCGAAGAAAAATCTTCAAATGATTTATAATTCCTAAATCTTAGTTCTTCAAATTCTGGAAACATATATCCTCCATCATTCATTATATATTATTTCAAAACATAGTTACCTAGTTTTTAAATTATACACTATAATTATACATTATTATTAGCGCATTTTCAACACTTTTATATCAAATCTCATCTATTTTTTGTAAACATCTTTGAGGATAATCATTATTGCTCGCAAGTGATTTACACCAGCACAAAATAATTTATCTTATTTATATATTTTTTATACATATAACAAACGCCACATTAAAATATCACAGTAATCATATTCTAATCCCAAAAATATCATCATTTAACAAAGCAGCGATCTCAACGAGACCGCTGTATACAGTGATTATTTCAGCAACATTCATAATCATATTCTCATTTCTGTCAATTTGAGAAAATATACACACTTGCTAAAAAATAGGCAAAAGAGAATATATATAGAATTGTAATGCTAATTATTTAGTAAATATGGAATCAGAAACGCATAAATTATAACGGTAATGCATATTTTGAATCCAATAAATTAGGAATGCTGTCCATCTTTGAAAAAGAGAAACTATTGATCAAATGCTTTGCCCCAACCACTTTTGGATCCAAATCGCTTCTTGATCGAATAACATCATTTTTCTCAGCTGCAATCTTAAGTTTATCTATTGTTTCTTTAGGAACAGAAGGTGATATCATATAATTTTCACCATAAGAAAAAATTATATAATTTAATACCTGTAGCTTCTGATCAAGTGTCATTACATTAAAATCTGAAAAAAAGTCCATATAATCCTTATTATTACTTTCACGAAATACCAATAATACAGTAAAGGAACTCATTGGGAAAACGCAAACATATATTCCTCTTTGATACTTAATCTTTTTATTATCTGTATCATAAATATTGTAAATAATCTCATCTTGCAAATCAACATATACTACATATTCTTCTTGCACAGCCACTGCCGTTCTGTAAGGTAGTTTTGCGAAAAGTTCTATTTGATAAGAATCAGCTATCGTTCCTTTGGAATTAATAATATTTTTGGCATAGGAGTATTCATTTTCTATTTTCTTTCTGAAATATATTGCTTCATTTAATTTCTTTCTCATTACATATTCAGCATCACTATTCGATGGTATATTTTCAGTCAAAATTTTGTAAGCCTCAATCTCCCGATGCTTTAACCATATATATCTAAGTTTTAGCTTTAGAACAATTTCCGCAAGCATAACTTGAGACGGAGGTGATACATAATTCTCTTCATTTTCATAGTCTTGGAATATGCTTCCATCACACGCTTGACAGATCAAATGAAAGACAATAGATTTTTCAACTCCGTTCTGCGAGTCAATATGAGCGATATCAAATGGTGCAAAGTTATTAAACAACATTCCATCCTGTGCTATCTTTTCTAACGAAAAACGAGGAATAGTATGCGAATTACAAAAACCTTTGCATTCTTTTTTACAGATATAACATTTATCTGTGTGTGTTCTTCGATCTATTTCTCTCCTATATTTGCTGTTGAATTTTCTAAATCCAATCGGATCATCTTCGTTCTTACCGAGAAGAGTTGAGATATCAACCGGTCTGTACTCTTCATTTTGTTTCATATAATCACCATCTCTCATATTATCAAAGTTTCTAAAAAAGCCACACTTCAAGTAAATTACAATGAATTTGTTTTCTCCACAAGCTATATATTGTAGCATAAGATGCGGTTTCCTTTTCTTTGTACACAATTATGTACAAATCAATTAACACGTCATAATGTATCTATAACTATAAAGTCAGCAAATTATAAAAAACTAAACTATTTGTTGCTCTCTCTTCATAAATATAAAAGCTGTATTATTTGAGAAAATACAGCCTTCATATTCATTTATATATAGTTGTTTATCATTCATCTTTCTAAATAATCTATGTAATCATTTTTATTAAACAATGTAACTTGAGATGCTTCGTCTTCAAATTTTAGATTTTCAGTATACATAAACTGATTTATATTGCCATCCACATCACATCCCTCAAATTTAACAATAACACCTGTTTGGGTGTCAACTGTAAATGTAAAATTGCTCACACCAAACCTAGCTCCATAACTTTCCTCAGCTTCGCCGTGTATTATATAATAAGATCGTCCATCAATAGTAATAACATCAACAACGTCCCACAAATCAAAATTGTTTAAATAACCTACTGTTATTTCCTGTGGTTGTATACACATACTTGCACTAAATACATTTGTTGGCGTTGTCAACATATTAAATATATGTTCACCATCATCATCAATACATAAACGATTTTCATTTGGCATTCTTATAACATTTGCAAGAGTAACGGCTCCACCATTAAATGCAGAATACGTCTTTTCCATAGGAAAAACATCAATCCTATCAATTCCATTGCAATAAATTATATTCTCATATAATGGTTCAGAGAGACTACTTACCTCTATTTTATTTTTATCCTCTATTCTACGTTGAGACATACATGAATATGACTGAGCATCGGAAAGCGAACATTGAAACTCATCTACATATAGTACATCTGGATTATCTGTTTGGAACATTACTGTTCCAGATACCTTATCATAATAAAATATGGTATTCAACATCATATAAAAAATATCTTCTTTGGTAGCATCGTGATAATCTACTGCTTTATCGAGCTCTCGATTGTGAAAATCTAAATTCATGTAGTCCATATTTCTAAAATCAGTATCTTCAAGTTTATTTGCTTCATTATCAAAAACAATATCCACTTGAGATGAATAACTATTTTTTGAGAGATCTGAATCATTACCTTTATCTGAAAAAGCAGCAAATCCTAAAACAGTTAAACCCAAAATTGATAAAATTGAAAAAGTATTAAAAAGGTGTTTATTCATTACTATAACTCCCTTCAATAATAAAAATACGGATGAATAGCATCAGCACCTAAACAATTATAGTTACTAGAAGATTGGTTCACATATATTCTGCTTGAAATAATATTACTGCCAGCATAAGAATACATATTACAATTGATTGTAGGACTCCATCCTGAAGGTGCCGTATTTTGATTCAAATAACCAACAGTTAAATAAGTACCGGCGTCATCGCCTCCACCATAATAATTCTCAGCAAAATATCCTGCATATGGATCTGTAAAATTAATATTATTTAAATATACCACTAAAGAAAGTGAACCATATGTTTTATTAAAATTCACAGGAGGATAATGCCATTTATAAAAAGTACCAACCATTGAGCTTGACGACATTCTCATATCATCATAATATGAACCGGTCATGCCACTATAATAAACCATATTTGGCGAACATGAGCCAGAAAATCCTATGGCAACAGGATCATTATCAATAATAAAATCTTGATTTGTTGCAAAAACTTTTTTTGAGATCATGGCGGAACTAAGCAATGAAACAGCCAAAGGCAAAGCCAGCATTTTTTTAATTTTCATATTTTCTCCTCCTGTTATAATACTATACATATATATATCACATAAAAATTTATTTATGATAATTATAGAATATCATAAATTGCAGTGCAAATCAATATCATTTTTTGCTTTTCAGGACATAATATAGTCGCTTTAGGACAAAGTCTTTTATCACATACTTTATAACTATTATTTTCTCTTTCCCTACAAATAATACTATAATCTGTTACGATTACTGTGAAGAATCTGTTTTAATGTTTAGTGCTAACAAAAAAGACTTAAAGAACATTGATGACAACGGCTTGCGGTTCGCTACACTTGGCGAAAACTACCTGTGACATGACTTTCACCCGCTAGACCTGTGCCATGCCTTGCACACTAATCGGGTAGGAGGCTAATCATTAATTGATTAGCCGACCTCCCTCACCACCGTGCGTACCGTTCGGTACACGGCGGTTCCTTAGTTTACGCAAACATTCAAATAATAGTCGGTCATGGACATATATCCAAGACCGGCTATTTCTTTATTGGTTAGCACAGAATTAAGCATTATTGATGCTCTCCAAACTCCCTTTCGGCAGTTTGCCATTTCAGTTACTTTCCATTTAGGAATACCGTATTTGCTAATCATCCGATATCTTGTTTTGACTTTCTTCCACTGCTTCCAGTAGACCGCACGTATCTTTCTTCTTGACCATTCATCCGTAGTAACCATTAGATTTTTCATGTCCGCCATTTTGAAGTAGTTTATCCATCCTCTTATGACTTCGTTGAATTTCTTGATTCTCGACTGGTTCGACCATCCGTTGTTACGTTTGGTCACTTCCCGAATCTTGTTTTTAAGTTTAGTTACTGATTTTCTGTGCACCTTGAATCTGCATTTTCCTCTGTATATGTAGAAACCGTATCCAAGGTACTTGACCTTACTGATATGTGCTGTTACTGTTTTCTGTCTGTTTACTTTGAGGAATAATTTCTTTTCGATATATGGAATTATGTTTTCCAATGTTCTTTCTGCGCTTCTTCTGCTTTTGCAGAAAATCATGCAGTCATCTGCATACCTTACGAATCTATGCCCTCTCCGTGTCAGTTCCTTATCCAGTTCGTTCAACATTATGTTACTCAGAATCGGACTAAGTGGTCCACCCTGCGGCAAGCCGAATGGTGTGTTCACTATTATTCCATTTTCAAGAACGCCCGAGTTCAGATATTTATGTATCAGAGATATTACTCTGCCATCTTTGATGGTTCTGGACAATATTTCGATTAGTTTACTCTGGCATACTGTGTCAAAGAACTTTTCTAAGTCCATATCTACTACATATACGTATCCTTCATCTGCGTATTCCTTGCACCTTTTGAGTGCATCATGCTGACTTCTGTGTGGTCTGAATCCAAAACTATTGTCCGAAAACTGTTGCTCATAAATTGGGGTTAGTATCGTCGTTATGGCTTGCTGTACCACTCGATCTACTGCCGTTGGTATTCCAAGCTTTCTGAACTTCCCCTTTTCTTCTTTTGGTATTTCCACTCTTCGGACAGGGTTAGGTTTATATCTTCCCTCTTTAATTTGCCTGATTAAGTCTGCACCGTTCTCTTTGAGATATGGCAGAAGTTTCTCCACTCCCATCCCATCGATTCCGCCTGCTCCTTTGTTCGATTTCACGCGTTTGAATGCCTTATTCATATTATCACGCATTATTATCTTTTCAAGCAGATTGTCCGTTTGAATGTTTGCGTTGGTGTTGTTGTTTTCAGTAATCTTTCCATTCGTATGCACCTGTACATACCCTTTCTGTTCCGCAGATACTCTTTGTACACGGTCTTCTTTCAGAAGTTTTCTGCAATTTTCCTCATTTCCAGTTACATTCATTTACTAACACCTCCTAAAGTTCAGTCCTTTCCACAGCATTTGCAACTACTGTGGTACTATGACCTCTGCTGACTTCTTGTCATTCGTTGTTACTATGAGTTTCTTACTCTGTTTCCACTCACTGACAAGACCTCCTCGGGTATCACACGTTTCTTTCACTCCATATATCTGCCACATTTACTATGTTTGATTCCGTACAGTTATCGGGCTTTGGCTTGTTCTGCAGTCTTACCCTCATTCATAGCCTGTATGTGATTTCTGTTCGTCAGACCAGAGCTTTGCCTCCGCCTTCCTTCAGATTCCATCTCACGATGGACACCCTTGGCTTTGGCTGTATCCTTCCCACTGTCGGGCGGATTCGGGACTTTCACCCTTTAGAAACGTGCGCTGCCGAGCGCACAGAAAAAGGTTACATAACCAAATGGTCATGTAACCTTTTTCAAATATAACGGTGTTCTCCTTTATCTGAATTATGTAGAAATCATTATTTATATTATACCCTCGTTTAGTTATGAGTCTGAGTAAAATTTGTACTCTGTACGAACATATAGCCCGAACCACAACAAGATTGGACTTTTGACGTTGCTGTTTTGAAACAATTAACGAATATACAAAAATTATAGCTAAGTCAAGTGCGGCTATACTTATAATTCTTACATTTATATAGTGAATAACATATAATCTACTTATTTGGAAATACTTGCAGCTGACAATCTACCATTAAAAGAGTTAGCATAGTTAATAGGGTAGAGAGAGGGAACCTCTCCCTTCCAAGTCGGTCCTTTGTTTTTTATCCCAAGTATTATAGGAACACTTGTTGCTCCTCCTTTCGTAAAGCTTTCGTGAAACTTTCCACGGGCATACGTTCCCACTTTCAGGGCATATCATCAGATTCGAAATATCCCGGCCTTGCTTACAGTGATTTGCAATGTTTTGACATTAGATCCTTCCCGGCTAGTGTTTCCAGTACTATGACCTCAACCGACTCCGGATCATAAGTTTTTTATCGCACGTGTTTTCCACTCTGACCCGGTCTATCAGGGTAAGACACAGTTCTTTCGTCGCACAACCTCCGGATTTACTGTCTCGGTTTTACGTTTACCTTTCGGGCTTCGGTTTGTATGGCAGCCTTACTCGCCGTTTAGCCTTATACCCGGTTTCTGTTCGTAGGCTCGTCGACTTTGCTGTTCTATACTATCAACTTCAATAGGCTCCTAATTTACTGGCATTATATTATCATGATTAAGTTCACAAAGTATCCTATATATACGTTGGCGTATTATCATATTTTTATGACTGCTCACTAAGATAAATAGAAACTCTATTTTGAATATGAGCTGAAGCTTCTTCGACTGTACACTCCTCCTCAAAATACGAATTCAGTTCTTCAAAAAGAATGGTCTCAATATAATTATCATAGTAGACAGGATGTTTTAAAGCCTCAATTACTAATTTTTCATTCTCTGTTGCTTCTTCTTCAGTAAACGGACGTAATTTCACTTCTATAGGTTTAGTACTATTTGAAAAATAAATAAACGTATTGCTATTATTTTCTATTACTGTATCATTAGTTGCTGAACTTTCCCCTATACATTCAGTAAGTAATTGCTGCTTAAGAATATTTTTAAGGCCTGAAAAACCTATAAAGTGCGGATCAGTAAGACTTTCTTCACTAAACATATAATATTTAAGGAAATCCCAAGCACCATCTATATTGTCAGAATTTTTCATTATTCCAAATGTTTGTGCCGGTTTACATACAGCTCTGATTTTATTTTCACTTGGGAATCCAATAAATGTACATTTTTCCCCACTATATACTTGTTGATAAATCTTTAAATAATGATATCCCCAAATATCTAAGTTTTGAACAAGAACTTCATCATTTCTAAACGAATTAATCATCGTAGATTCATCAATGATTCTTATACCATTACTAGTTTCTTTATTTGAAATTCCTATGTTATTATTTTTTATTGTTTCAATTGTACCAATAAATTCATCTGATTTAAAATAACATTCTGCCTTATTCTTATTTATGAAGTGTTCGTAACCTACCAATTCTTTGAACATTTCATATTTGTTATATGATTGAGCCGAAACTGAAAGTTCCATTTTTTTAGGCATATTATGATAAACATCTTCAAATTCTTTGATATTCCATGATTTTAGTCCATTAACAAATTTATCCTTAATCATATTTGTATGAACAGTAAAAGTTGGTGTAATCTGTAAAAGCCGCCCTTTGGTTTGCAAACTTTCAAGGAAGCCATCAATAAAATCACTTCGGCTGATTTCATTATCATTGTCAATTAAACCATATAAATCTACAAATAAGCTTTCCTCCGAACCAAAACTCTCAACAGTCATATAATCACTAAAAAGTACAATATCTGGGCTTTTACCTGATATTATGTCCACTTTCAACTGATTATATAGTTCTTCTTGATTATTAGTATAATAATCAACAAATTCCACTTTATAATTTTCACTTTTTGAATTATATTCTTTTATTTGATTTGTATATGGATCGATAGCACCACCACTTGTCAATGCCACCTTTATAATTTTTTTGGGCTTAATATCAGATATATCTATTTTTGAAAGGTACTCCATAACACAATCTTTTCCATCGATATTAAGTAGAACAACGTAGTCGGTGTCGCTTGCCATGTCAATATCATAAATGTTATGGGTTTGAAAATCCATGTCTGAAAAATTTGTTATTTTAAGCCAATTACCATTATTTAGTGTATAAAGGCCACTTGTTGTTACAAATGTAATATCATATTCGCCTAAACCTGAACATACTGATTTTACATCACCATCAAGTTCTATATGAGATATTTCATCGGTAACTTTATTCTCAACGAGTGTATATAAAAAAAACTTCTTATCATCTTTTAACAGAACACATGGCATTCCATTGCTGTTATTGATTATTCCTGATATGCTACGTCCATTTGTCTCAACCTTACCTTTCAAGTTCCCCATAAGATCAATAAATATAAGGTTGTGATGTCCAATATTGATATAAAAGCCCTCTTCACAACATAGCAGTTCTGTAAAATAATCTTCTTGAGATATTATTTCACCAATATTATATTTATCTTCTAAATTATAACTACTATCATAAACATAAATAATAGTGTCATTATCACAAGTTGTTAAAATTGCAACTTTATTATTTTTCATCAATGCGGCTGATTTTACTGTTTCTGTTTCTTGTACGCTAAAGTACAAGAAACTTTTTTCTTCAAATTTATTATTAGTTATATATCCACAGTATTCTCCAGATTCTATTTTTCCGAAAATCAAGTAGTTCGTAGTTTTTCTATCAATGCATAGAATTTCAGAAAAATCGTTTGCCATTTCTATGTAAGAAGGTTTAAAATGTAATTGAGACGATTTTATCATAACAGGCATATTATTTTCCTTATAACTATTATTCTTATTAGAACAACCTATGCAGAGCATAAAGGTTGCGATCAACAATATAATTGAAAATATGTTTTTCACTTTTTCCTCCTTATTGTATAATATAATTTGTATGCTCATCAAAAAGCCTACGATAACATAATAAAATTTTATGTTACCGTAAGCTTTATTATATTTTAATATACAATGTGTGATACAACAAAAATCTCAATATATATTTGGGGTTCAAGTAATCGAAGCATATCCTGTAATTGGATTGGACTGAGAAGCACTTGAAGAATAAAGGTAAAGAGTATACCTTTTCCCATCAGGAACCGTTAAAGTTTGAACAGGGGCATAACCACTTGCATCGAAAAAGAAGCTTTGAATATAACTAGTCCCTTCGTACACCAAAATACTTACACTTCCACCATAAGGATGAGCGTATACAGATACACTTGCATAACCAGTAATTGAAGATAAAGGATAGAAAATATTATCTGTTAATGTGAAATTAGTAGTGTATCTTGTAGATTCTTCACTAATATTTGACTCGGGATCAAATGTATCTTCCGATGCACTTGCAATGCTTGAAACGGTACATAAAGATAGAAAAGCAACAGTCATAAGAGATGCAAGAACCTTTTTAAACAATTTCTTCATTTTAAAACCTCCTAAAAATCAATTCATATCATTAATCAAAAGTTTCAAAGATTATATTTGATACTTTTGATTCTTTAATAAAATCGTTTCTCATTACTGTATTTTATAATTGCTTTATAAACAGTATTTACATCAAAAACTATTTTCACACAGTCATCAATGCTTATTACGCTTTTTTAGATTCATTTGACATTGGCATCCTCTCCTAATCTTTTATTAAATACCGTTTGGCTATCAAGTCAACAAGCATACTTCCATTGACACACAAAAAACGTTGGACGTTATCTGTTATTTAAATTATAATACAAGATAAACAATATGACAAGTATCCAACTATGTCTTTCAGGACAATATACATGCTTTTTAGGACAATTTCTCAAGTTCGTTTATATTATATAACTAAATGTACTGTTAGAATTATTATAGCTATAATTATATCTGCATATTAATTAATCCATTCCACCCTTCACAGAACTGTTTATATTCCATATTAAGCGTTACATCTATCTTGTATCCTTTACCGATCTCTATTCGACTTATAACCTGTGAAATAATCATTTTCTTTTGCTCTATCGTAGCAAGTTTGAACTCATTGACCCAGCCCTTGAACACTTCATACATCGGACGAACTTTTTCAATC
The DNA here is from genome assembly GCA_017961625.1 of Ruminococcus sp. Lineage (GTDB taxonomy): Bacteria > Bacillota > Clostridia > Oscillospirales > Ruminococcaceae > Ruminococcus. Next base: position 73,373 of record JAGCWY010000041.1, read on the forward strand.
GCTGTCTTCTTTTTTTCCATTTCATTAGTTATCTTCTCAATCTGTAGGTTTATTGCATTAATTTTCTGCTGAACTGTTGTCATAGCCGAAGATAATTGTTCCGGCGAATAAAAACTCTCGCCTATCAAGGTATTTGCTATTTCCTCATTTAGTTTATCATGCTGCTTTTGATATTTTTTTAGTTCAGTATTGAGTTTTGTTTGTTTTGCACGACATTTTTGCATTTCTTTGTTATATTCTTTCCTGAGTTCAGCTTCATTAGGTGCATCGCTTATATTAGCAAATACCCTATTAGTCATTGCATCTATGATTGCTTTATCCACTTTTGAGGCTGAGTATACTGATTGTCCATCACACTCACATAGTTTCCTACTTCTATGATAGCATATATATCGTAGGTATTGCTTTTCTCTCACCTCACCTGTTGATTTCACTGTGTATTTCTCAGTATGCATATTTGAAGTCATTCTACCGCCACAGTGTGCACAGAACATTATTCCTGACAACATTGCCTTACTTTTTGTTGACAAAGCGACCTGTCTTTCATCGCTGTTTTTGATTGCTCTCTGATCAAGTATATATTGAGTTCTTTCAAATAGTTTTTCATCTATGATCTGTAATTCCTTCATATGAGGTGATACTGTGTCTCCTGACACCATATATCCACAGGTCAGTTTATTTCTTAGTATTCTTATTATTGTATTACATTGAAATTTTGCTCCGCTATGAGTTCTTACCCCGTTCTCATTTAAATAGGTGGCGAGTCTATGAGAACCATATCCATCTTTTACGGTCTTCTCAAATATCTTCACCACCCATTCAGCTTCTACTGGATTTATTACAAGATCATATATTTCCTTTCCTTTTTTATTTAAACGGCCTCTTTTTTCAAGTTGGTATCCGAAGGGGACACATCCCCCCGTATAGCTTCCTTCGGCTGTTAGCTGCTGCATTCTTGTCTTTATTCTCATGGAAGTTTTCTCAGATTCTCCGGAAGCTTGCCAGAATCGTATATAGTTCATAAGCTTATCTACATGACTCTCAAATCGTTGCTCCCCCTCCTGGACACTCCACACTCTTATTCCATGTTTCACAAACCATTCTACGACAAATGGTGTTTCATCATCTATTCGTCCGATTCTGTCAAACATAAATACCAACAGTATCTGGAATTCATTTCTTAATGCTGCCGCCTTTAATTCTTGAATAGCATCTCTGTCGGTTGCGGACACCTTAAAACCTGATACTCCTTTCTCCAGAAATTCCTTACCAACTGTCCAGCCCATTCGCTTGGCGAAGTCTCGGCAAGCTTCTCGCTGCATCGGGATATCGTCCTTGGCCTTATCAACCTGCTTTGTTGTTGATACTCTGTACAAATTATAAGCTATTTCGCCCATTTATTTGCTCCTTTTCATTTTAATGGCAAACGCCTATTCACTTTTTTCACCAACAACAATACCATACTTCGGCTCAAATTGGTATCACCAATGCCCACGAATTATTCAGGTATATTTTGTATAAAACTGTCTTACTTGCTATGCTGTAGACTGTTGCTCTAATCACTATTCATTTCATTTTTCAATCTGCTTTTAAAGCATTCAAGAATCAGCCATAATACTTTATCTTTTATGTCTTCTGCCTGTGGTTTAAAGAATATTCTCACTTCACAGCCATTATAATTTTCTTTTATAACCATAGATACCACCTTTCAATATACTATTGTTACATATTCCATTCATCAGCTTTTCCAGCTGATATGCAAAAGCACATAACGATAACTCCAACAGTTCCGCCGAACATCGCACCTGCAATAAACTGTATCATGCGTTCATCTCCCATTCATGAATTATAATATGTCTTTCAGTAACAGTCATCTCTTTCATCTCACATATTCTTAGCCTTTCCTTTTGGGAGACCTCTTTTTCAATCGCAACTGTTCCCAGAAGTTGATCCATTACCGCAAGCATATAATCAGCTGCTCTGTTTTTACTATCATTCATTTTTATCCTTCTCCTTCATAATTTCCCAGCGTTTATTGAGTTCTGAGATATCCTCGGTCACATTCTTCATAGGTAAAGCTGCTAATGTTGTTTCTCTATATGCTGACTTCAATTTCATGTTCACTCTTGGATCGAGTATTGATACTATACCTTTATCATAGTTGCTTCGTATGAGTCTGCCAGCCCCTTGTTTAAGCTTTATTATCATCTCAGGCACAGCAACTTCCAAAAGAGGAAACTCAGCCTTTGACATCTTATATTCTATTACAGGTTCAGGAAACGGAAAAGGAAGCTTGAATATAATAACCTGCGAGAGACTCTCACCCTCAACATTAATTCCTTCCCAATACGCTCCCGTACCTAGTATAACGGAATTCACGTCATTTCTGAAGTTTTCTATTCTCTTTTTCTGAGATGATTCATTCACCTGTATCATTATCTTATATGTAAGGTCCATTCGCGACAGTTCCCTATATACATAATTCATATCGTCTTTTGCGGTGAAAAGAATCAATGTCTTGCCGTGAGTTATCTTAAGCAGCTTTACTATTTCCGGTATAGCTGCTTTACGATATTTATCACGGTTAAATTTTCTCGGACAAGGAAGACTATTCGATATATATAACATAGAATGATCATCATAATAAAACGGCGACTTCTTGGGTTCGGACAACTTTACATAATCAGGGCAACCAAGATTGCTCATAAAATACCTGTATTCTTCTTTAGCCTCACCTCCATTTCCTGACGTTATGGTAGCCGATGTCAGTATGGTCCTTCTTCCTTTTACGAATAGCATATCTCCTATCTCCTTACATATATCCTTCTTGCTGACGTTTATACGAATGCCATTTTCAGCTGTAAGCCATACAAGATGGCTCTTTTTGCAGGCATCACGAAACATCTGCAGACTACGGAGCTTGTGTTTGGTGTGCATCTCAATTTCTGCCATGTATAAGCGTATCTTGAGTATAAGCAATCGCATTTCCTTGTTTTCGTGAAAATAATAATTCTTTATATTGTCATGTGAACATTTACGCTGCTGAAAGACATCATGTTTAAGATACTTAAATAATCTATCAAGCAGTTCTATAAGTTCAATACTTGCTCCAGAAAGTTCTTCCTTGCTATTAGCAGTCACCTTCATTATCTCCGTACATATTTTATGAAAACTAAAAGATGTAGTAAAAGCATCTCTGAACCTGTTTTCAAGATTATGTGCTTCATCAACAACTACTGTGCTGAGATCGTGTTTGAAAATCCCTTTATTTTCTCTTTGGTTAATAAAATGTGTCACTAGCATATTCTGATTACAGATAACTATCTCATCAGTGTTACGTAAGCGTACTCGCATCTTAAAGTATTCACATATATTTCTGAACGTACATCCTTTACATTTTTCGCCAAATGCTCTTATACAAATACTTTTCCATACATTTTCATGAACAGTTATTTCCGACTTGTTTTGCAATCCATCCCTAGCTTTTTCATACATTTCCACATATTTTCCGTTTTTCCTTAAGAAACTACGAAAGCTTCTCAAACACACATAGTTTTTCATTCCTTTTGCGACATCAATATTTGTCTTAACACCTATCATATCAAGTACGGATTTGAGATCCCGTTCAAGCTGTTCTTGTAAAGCAATAGAAGATGTTGCAATTATAATCTGCCGGCGTTCTCGAAAGAATTGCAGCACAATCGGAACTAGATAAGCTATTGACTTACCTATGCCGACCTCCGCTTCAACTATCAATGAATTATCATCAACGATTGCCTGAGCAATTTCATTTGCCATTTCAACCTGACCTTCCCGGCGTTCAAGACCGTTATTTTCAGCTTCAATAAAGAATCTTTCCACAGCATTATTGAGCGGTAATTCTTTTATTTTCATTTTTCACCTCCTATCATGCAAGGCAAGGCTAATTCTCAATGCCCTATCTATTCTACGAATATCCTTCTCCTTCAACGTCCCTATATATTTCTTCAATCTCAATACCGAAATAGTTCTTATTTGCTCAGTAAGTACACAACCTCTATATTTTTTTAGCGTTCCATAATGTATTATCACATGGTTGGGAATATCAGCTTTCATCTTTGATGTTATTGGTACAATAATAGTCGTATCCGCATATGAATTACCTTTATTGTTTTGTACTATTATCACAGGACGTTCATTAGACTGTTCCGAACCTATACCTTGACCAAGATTCGCAACATACATATCTCCTCGTTTTGGTGTAAACGTCATAGTATTCTCCTTTATGTATATGGGCTGCTATCAAAGCAGCCCATATAAATTGTTATCTGTAAGTATCGTTACACTCACAGATGTACCCCAGCAGGGGTACTTTACCGTTACGTTGTGCAACGGCATTTTCCTTACATCAAAGGCCTAGAATATTCTCATATCATTGCTGACACCCTTCCAGGTTGGGAACCCATAAGCCAAACAGAGTCCTCACTGTTCACGCAGAAACTTATCTCTCTGCCCTTACGGAGTCAGAGCCGTTGATACGGACGGGCACGCAAGTCGGCTGTCATCGCCATTATAGGAGTGGCTAAACTCCTACTGTCATACTCATATTTATCGCTCGCTCATTTCTAAGGTCGTGGCGTATGGATGTTCAAGGCTCGCAGGTTTATTGCCCACACCGATCTTGCTGCACACTTATGTGTTGGTATTAAATTTTCAAGTTCCATGAAGCGCTTATATTGCCCTTCACTAAGTAGCCGTTGAAAATGGCTGATTTGGGCCACTATTTTAAAATTTCAGCAATTTTAACAATCCAACGACTAACACTCCTTCTCGGTGCTAGTAATATTAACGAAATATCTCTGTGTGCTATTTTCATAACTGTATTTAAGTAATAAGCTCTCCGTTCTATCGGACGTAATTCTGACAGTTTTTTACGTTTTTCGATATTACTTATATACTCATGCCAGTTCTCTTCTATATCGTACTCATCGATACTGAATTCATAGTTTTGCAGTTTATCCTCTATGTCAGACAAATCAACTTTCTTTTCAAGATAGGCACGATCTGAGCGAAAAGTATCATTATCAAATTCTTTGATAGATGCTATCTGCTCATCTGACATTCCAAGTTCTCTATATAGTTTTTCATTTTTATTCCATTCAGCATCAAATTTTCTCTTTTCAAGTCCATGCTTATATCCCATGTTTTACCTCCGTTTTGATTTCTTATTGACAAATCAAAACGGAAGATCATGGATATTTAGCTGCTATGCATAACCAGCCACATTTAAATAACTCTTGCGTCATACATTACCCTTTTTGCAAAGGATAATGAGTAATTCCAAGTTTTCGCTACAACTATTTTTACAGCATAATATGTGAACATTTGAATTGGTGTTTGGGGATCATTTCTACGTAGAGCTTTATAATAATAAATCTCCAACATTATCCTCCTCACTGCTTCATAATTATTGATGTACTTATGTGAGCAGCTATGGTGGATGCCGAACTACAAACAAAAAAAATATGAATATATAAAAATAGCACTTATCAAATGCATTATTGCAAATGATAAGTGCTATTTCACAATAACTATGTACTGACAGTTCAGTAGAGAAGCAAACGAAGCTATAAGGGCAAGGCATCCTTTTTGTTAAATATTTATAGACTTTATCCTCATAATAAGCTCCGCTTTTTCTGCTTATTAAAAGCAAAAAAACTCCTCCAGTCAACCGCAAAAAGACTGGAGGAGTTTTTCAGCACCTAAATCCCGTCAGAAAAATCGGTTTTTTTTGACGGGAAATTGTTTATATATGAACTAATAGTTCAGTTAAATTATACTGCTGTGCCATTAAAAACCCCTAAATATCTAGGTATAATAATTCTAAAGGAGGTGAACCAGAAATGCATAGTCCAAATAAAAGATTTGGTCAGCAAATAAAAAAAGCAAGGAAGCGATCAAATCTTACGATTGAAGCCCTTGCTGATAATGTTGGTGTATCCGAAAGATATTTGTACCGTATTGAAAATGAGGGAAAAACGCCAAGTTTTGAAGTCCTATATAAGTTGATCAGATGCTTAAACATTCCACCGGACTTAATCTTCTATCCCGAAAAACCGTCTAAAGAATCTGAGATAGAAGATCTTGTCCGTATGCTCTACAATTGCAATGAACGTGATCTGGAAATCCTTAAAGCAACTGTTAAAGCTATGAATGAAATTAACAAAAGAAAAGGTAAAGCTTAATCTATGAATTATACCTCTTCAACTATATCTACATATTATAGCTATTAACATTAAGTCCTTCAAAAAGCTGTTACAAAAGATTTGTAACAGCTTTTTGAAAATTCAACATTAAAGCAAAAATAATCTATTCTCCACTTGAAAAACAGTTTGTTATTTCTGCTTCTTCTGTTCTTCTGCCATCTCTCTTACTATTTTAGGCTCAACCGGCTGATATGTGTCCCACCATGATGTCATACCATTAGCCTTAATAGCTGTAGCCTCTGCAAGATCAGCAACTTTTTTTAATAACTTGTTAACTTTCATGTGAACGCCTCCTTTCTTTAATATTTCCTATATACATGAGTAAAGATATGTTACTTACAACAAGCGTAGGAAACAACGCTGCCTCATTATACGACATATAAAACAATATAAATGACAACATAAAAACTAATAAATACAAACAAACACTTATCGCTTTATTTCTTTTCCGAACGTAATCAGATAAAGGTTTCTTTACGCACTCCACTGGAGAAAGGAAAAAAACAATTATGAGATTCAAAATACTTATTGATATAAAAAACATAAAATCACATCTGCCACGTAACATTAAATATGCAATGTTAGTTAATATAAAAGAGTATAGTAATGTTGCCTTACATGCTAAATGAGAATCAGCATGATAACCACCTGTATACATTCTAATAGCTACAAATAGTATGTAAAATATGATGGAACGAACGAAAGAATTAGTTAATATTCCGCATACAAGAATTAATACTGCACCAACCACTGCTGATATAAGCATTTCCAATCCATAACTATACACTTCATATTTTTCAATAGTAATTATTTTCTTATAAAACAAATAATCAGCTATCTCTAAACTCAATCGATGAATCATTTCATCACCTCTTGAGTCAAAGTATAGCTGATTATAAAACTGAAATCAATACCTATGTCTTGAAACGCCTTTATTATGTCCTAAAAGGCAGATTTTAGCAACATAATCTCAGCAATGAACCACTTTCCATCCTGAGTGATGTTAAAAATACCATCGTGTTGCTCTATTATTTCTCTAACTGATTTAAGACCAATACCATGCACTTTTTTGTCACTTTTTGTCGTTTTTAGCTTGGGATTTAACGCTAAAACATCCTGTTCAACTACATTTTCTACTTTAAAGCACGCGTATCCAGTATTTTTAAAAACATGGAATCTAATAACAGGATTTTTAACATTCTTTTCTGCTTCAATTGCATTATCAAGTAAATTCAGAAAGATCAGGCATAACTCTATATCTTCCATACCTTTAAAATCAGATAAATCATCACATATAGTACATTCTACCTTTATATTTAAATTTTCTGCCTCATTCATCTTTTGATTTATAATGGCATTAAACATTTTGTTTTGTGTATTAACATATATTCTTGTCCCCCTGATTTTATTGTCCTGAAATGATTTTATATATTCTTCAAGTTTATCATATTCTTTTTCTTCCATCATTTCAACCGCAATATTTAAATATTTTTTCAAATCGTGTCTTATCTTCAGAGTTTCATTATAATCTTTTATTATGTTATCAATATCCCTTTGTTGCTGTTGTATAGTGAATTCTTGCATTTTTATATCTATTTTCTTACGATTTAACTCTGAATAAAAATATATTAAAGAGCATAATACCAGATCAACTACAATTATAGCCAAAGTTACATATACACAAAAATCTGTATTGATAGCCCCTTGCTGTAGTGAATCTCTTGTGAAAATTATTGCAAGAATAGAAAAAAACATAATCGAAGCATACATTACTATCTGCGGCTTTGAAGTATTGCTTTTTTCTTTTTTGAAATTTATCAAAACAATCTTTATAGTTAAAAACTGGCAAAATTTGCTTAAAAGATTAGTTGCGATTTTTAGAGAGTCGTTTTTATTAATAAGAGTCGCGTAATTCACATTTGATACCCAAGACACTATATATACTATTAACAGACTTGGAATTATAGTTAATAATATTGTAAATATTACAGTATATAATTTCTTTAAAATATCACCGTCATAAAACACAATCAAGACAAATCCACATAAAACAATGAATACTGCCAATTGTATTAATATTGGAGCCTTAAAAAAAGTTATCCCTATATCTGCAAAAAGTAATATTATAAAGACCGGTATCAACGAAGCTATTGAGCTTAAGCCTCGTCTTTTAAATAATGATTCAATAAAATATGTGATTATAAATGTATCCAAAAAGCAAAATATACTGTCAATCAATATTTCTCTCATATTTACTCCTTCATAACAAATGATTGATATTTTAGTTTAAACTCCTTAATATTTTTTCGTGTTACTGATGCAGCTCCGCCATTAGTAAAATAGATTACGCTGTCGCAAATTCTATAAATATGCCTATAATTCACTAAGTACGTCTTATGAGATCTGATAAAGCCCTTTGAAGAGTATTTCTTTTCTAATACTTCCAATGTTATTTCCGCATTCCTTTTGATTGTATAGTCCTTATTATTTCCATCAACAAGCCTTATATCATGCCCCTGAGCTTCAAAAAAAGCAATATCAAACAGTTTAAGTGTTATATCCTCCTTACTATCTCTATCAGCAAACACAAAAAACTCGTCATTCTTTAAATATCGCTTCAAAAATGCATTTACAGCTTCCTCAAACTCGCCCTCCAAATCACTTTTTCTAACAAATCTAAACGGAGCATGTTTGATTGATTCTTGTATGAAATTATCATAATTAGAAATATAGATAATAGCTTGAAAATCTGCTACGATAGCGGTATTTTTAATCTCTTCTACAAGATTAAAGCCATCTATTGTAGGCATTTCAATATCCAGTAAAAGAAGATCATACCGAGTATTACTATTTAAAAGCTCTTTTCCATCTATGAATTTATCAATTGAGTAATTCATCCCATAGGGATTTATAATGGATTTCAATAATGATTCTATTGTTTCAATAAAATCAACTTCATCGTCTACTATAGCAACTCTTAGCATTCCCACACTTCCTTTTTATAATCATTTGACAATATTTTACCACAAATAAGAATAAAAAGCAACTATTTATTCCAAATTTAGTAACACATTTTTTGTCGAAATATGGACATAATAATGCTAAAAGATAGCTGTTTTAGTTTCGTCAATTCTGCTCATTAAAACATGAGTTTTATGTCATAATTGAATGGTGATTTTATTATTATTATAATCATAATAAATCGAAATGTAAATACCTTTTCACAAATTTTTATGAAAAATTATTTTTCTGTAGGTATGTCTGACGGTTTGCCCACAGAAAAATTATCAATAAACCGTCATATGAATAGTCAGAATGGAGAGATATCTATGGCAAAAAGAGGAAGTAACATTTATAAAAGGAAGGACGGTCGCTTTGAAGGAAGAGTACACGTAGGATACAAGAAGGACGGATCAAAAAAGTATAAATCCGTATATAGTAGGACTTTATCCAATCTCAAAGATAAGATGGCTCAACTTTATTCTGTCAAATCAGAAAAGGCTGTCTCAACACTAAAACTGACGGTATATGAAGCCGCTGAAGAATGGCTTAATGCAACACGTTTGCGTGTTAAGGAATCAAGCTATGCTAATTATGAGAATATACTGAATAAACATATCCTGCCTGTTTTGGGTAGAGAATATATCTCTGCTCTTACTACAAGCAGAATCAATGAATTTATCCACTTCAAACTTACACTTGGTAGATTAAATGGTAAGGGTGGATTATCAGCTAAGTCTGTTCGTGATATATTAACCATTTATCGTAGTATTGAGCGTTATGCATATCGTGAATACGGAATTCGCGAAAGCAACTTTACAATGCCCAAAACAGAACAGCGTTTCATTGATGTATTAGATCCCATTGAACGCAAAAAATTAGAAACTTATCTTATTAATAATATGTGCCTCACAAATCTTGCAATACTATTATGCCTGTTTACAGGACTTCGAATAGGAGAATTATGTGGATTAAGGTGGGAGGATATTGATTTTTCTGCTTGTACTTTATCTGTAAAAAGAACAGTTCAGCGTATAACGAAAAATGGCAGATCACAGGTGATTATTGGCTCGCCTAAAAGCCGTACATCTGTAAGAGTTGTACCAATCCCCTCATTTTTAATGACTCTTTTAAATGAATATAAAAGCTTTGGCGGATTTTATATAATAACAAATTCTTCCAAACCTACTGAACCTCGAACTATGCAGAACAGATTTAAAACAATATTGAAATCATGCGGTATCCGTAATGTGAACTTTCACATCCTAAGACACACATACGCAACGGTTTGCATAGAAAAAGGATTTGATCCAAAAGCGCTCAGTGAACTGCTTGGACATGCTGATGCTGCTATTACTCTCAACAGATATGTTCATTCTTCAATGGAGATAAAGAAGCAATATGTAAGTCGTCTTTGTTTGTCTGCTTAAGCTTTCAGCCGTCAATTTGTCGTAGAGTATTCGCTGAAATATGCCTATATATTGAGAAAAATCAGTACAAATTAGATTGATGAGCAGAATTGACGAAAGGGCGCACCAATATTACGTTGATACGCCCTTTTTCTTATTTACACAACTGATCTGACCATATTTAAACTTAATCTGAACTAATCTAAAAAATATATGCATATATATCAATACATTTCTATACCACCAGACTTTATACCAAGCTCTTGTTTCTTCCTTTGTATCGCCCTCTGGAGCTTCTTATCGACTTTATGTGATATTCTTCTTCGGCTTCGAGCGTTGTCTTCTTCTATGATCCGCCCGAAGTCAACAAGTAAGCTGACAATGGTATTTGATATCATATAGTTGTGACCGTTATCATAATTAATCAGCCTTTCTGCGTACTCGTTTCCTTCGGAAGCAGACTTCGTAAGCCATTCCAAGGCCTTTTCCCTGTCGGAAGCGATTCCGTCTTTTCCGAAAAGATATATCTTTCCAAGCCAATATGAAGCCCACGAATTATCATCAGCAATAGATTCAAACAGCTTGACTGCTTTGATAACGTCATATTTTTCTTGTGTAAGATATAGTTTTGCAAGCTGATATATCGCATGACGGTTATTAGCCGATGCTGCCGCCGAAAGATATTTTTCAGCTTTGTCATAATCAGCAGGAATGTATTCACCGTTAAAATACATCTTTCCCAGCAAATATTGTGCATATTTGTTATCAGCCACAGCAGAATTTTCCAGCCACTTGAAAGCTATGTCAGGTGCTTTCTCAGTACCGCATCCGTAAAGGTACATCTTGCCGATACGGTATTGAAAGTACGAACTCATTTTATTTGCTTTAGGCGCTATATCAATAAAACCTGCAAGTGCCGTTGCAAAATAGCGCTTAGCTGTTTCATCATCGGTACTGTACCTACCCATGTCATAAATAGCAATTACATTTCTTTTTTCAGCCTCCGACTTCATAACAGCGAGTGCCTCCGCTTTTTCATCATCTGTCGGGTATTGTGATTTGAGTATCCTCGACGCTGACTTGTATTCATCTGACCATTTGAAATAATAATTGCTGCCGCTTTCTTCAGTATCAACATATTCATAGTCATCAGCGAAAGATATATCAGTATCTTCCTCAATATCATCGTGAATATCTTCAGGCTCGCTGTCAGGAATCTCAATCATATTTACGACTTTTCTGATAATCATGTTTTTTACCGAGCGGAACTCCTTGTTCTCAGCAAGCGTTGGAAGTTCCTTTTCTTTTTGCGTGTACATTTTATACTTAGCCTTTTCAAATTCGCACCACTTATCATACAGCTTTTGAATATCTTCGTTCTGTGATAACAGAAAAAATATATCATCTACTGTCTGCTTGATCTCTTTAGGAAGATATCCATACATCTTCTTTCCACCGATGCTTTGCAGTTGAGCATTTAATTCCCTGACCTTTGTAACAAGCCTTTCATCAACTACTCCGCTTCCGATTTGAGATAATATTTCACTCATCTGATCTTCGGACAGTGCTTTCAGTTCATCACGGGTAAGAGTTTGCTCCTGATAAATGCTTTTCATATCTTCATGAAAAATATCGTTTGCAAAAGCTGAACGTATTGCAGCCATACCTTCTTTTGTAAGGTATCCTTGTCTCGGATCTGACGAATACACAATGAGATGTATATGCGGATGATGTGTCGTATCATGAAAAGCTACATACCACTTCATATTTGCAAGCGGAATATTCTGTGCCTTTGATATATCGTCAATGTGACGCTTCACAAGCTCACGCCACATATCAGAATTTGTATAGCCAAGCCGCACTGCGTCCTCACGACGGAGTGAGACTACATGAGTCCATACATATCCGAGATGCTCGGCGACTTCATTTGCAACCGCATTCAGGTCAATAGGCTCATCACTTCCATTGAATAATCCATGTTCGCCACGTCTTTCTGCTCCTGGTCTATTTGCCATGTATCCTACGAAGTTCCTTCTGTTACCGATAACATCAGCATGACGTTCTATGATAGTTGATATGAGTTCCGAAGCGTTTTCTGATGAAGGATTCTTAGTGTAATCTGTATATTCAAGGTACTGCTTCGCCATTGGGAACTCTTTAATCAGTTCCGCTATGAGCTGCTTTTTATTTGCAGTTGTTTTACCTGTATTCTGCGGACGCTTTTCCACTGACTCACGGGTAGCAATGTACTTTGTAAAATTCCTGCGCTTTGTTTTACCACGCTTGCCGCTTTTTAGATAGCGGCTCGAAACAATTAATTGAGCCATACTCTCACCTCCATGATATATGTATAGCGCTGCATAATACAGCGCTTTTATTTATTCCTCACTCCGCTGATATCTCACAGCACTTTCAAAGTTTATTATACCGTTTATGCGTCTGACCTCGTCCGTGACCATATCTCGAAGTTTGAAAAGAGTTGTGTCATCAATATCATTGATAGCAGCAAGCATATGTGTCTGCACCCCTACCTCTACAGCTAACTTGAATATGGCACGGGATAACCGCTGCTCTGTTCCTTTTATAATTCCGTCAACGATCGTACCTACCTGCGGCGCAAGATACTCGATGAGTTCAGGCTTATTCTGCATAAGGTGAGCGCAGTAGAAACGAATTGCTTTTTCCATGAATTCAGTTTTGGTAGGACAGCAGTCAGCCTTGTACAGACTATTGACCGTTTTCATTGTTTCCGGATAGATGTACAGCGGAAACTTAATTTTAGAGGCGGTGACTCCATCAAAATTTTCCGAATCACTGCCGTTTTTCTTTCCTTTTGTACTATTTGACTCCAAGATCATTCACCAACTTTCATTTTGACTCCAATCGTTAAATTCTGAAAAGCTCGAAAATGCGGTCGGCTTTGCCGGTCCGCTGTGGAAAGGCTGGCGGTTTGACGCCAGCCTTTTACCTGCAAACCAGAAACCACCCTCGGAAGCTCTCCGAAACCGCTGTTTCGGACCGTTGCCAAAACCGCCCGAAAACGGCTCGGCACTCACGAGGTGGTATCCTTTCCCGACAGTGCCGCATAAAATCGCACACAGCGCATTCTCGCGCGACACGGGGCGAGTTACTCTTCGGGCTTTGGTCCGGTTATTATAGAATTACGAGGTCTGCGTATCTGCTGCTTTGCTGTCAGTTCGATGTACTCTCTGACATTCTGAGGCACGACCTTGGTATATATCTGCTCGACCTGCTTGTCGAGCTCCGCCGCAAGTGTCGTGTTCTTCTGCTCAAGGTACATCTCTATCGCCGACAGCTTTTCCTCGGGTATCTGTACTGTTATTGATCTCTTCATGATATTCCTCCCATGCTCATTTCCTCGGACTCGTCTTCTGTTTCAGACTCGTCCTCGGTTAACTTCTCTTTTTCTTCCATTGGTTCAGACTCTGATATGAGAGTAGTATAGAGCTTCTGACCTCTGCCTGAGAGTACACCGTACTCAGTAAGCTCTCCATGCTTACGACTGAGCACATGCTTTCCGAAGTCATCCATGTCACAGTGCTCCAGAACGCTCCAGTCGAAGTTCGTCGGGAAGACTCGGCAGGCATACACCTTTCCGTACTGACTCTCGTCCTGAACCATCGGATCGAAGTCGTACTCTCTAAGGCAGTCGATAGTCTCTCTCGCACCCGAGAAGGTCTGGATATTTTCAGCCTCCATGACTGCTTTCAGCTTTACTATCTGAGCCTTGCTCATACAAATCATCTGCTCAGAGAGGGCTATCATGTCCTCGACCCAGTATGCTTCGTAGTAGGCTGCATCGGTGATGTTCGGAAGTACCGACTCCACCTCTGTGATATACATCTGCTCCGGAGTTGAGTTGTGTTCGGCTGAGTATTCTCTCAGCTTCCGTATATCCTCTGGCAAGTTGAACCACTGTGCCTGGTCAGTAGTAGTTGCTGACGGAGATACAAGAACTCTGAAGAATCTCTTGTCAGGCACCTCTATCGTAAGCCAGATGCCAGGTTCCTCATAGCTGTCAGGCATACAATAATAGCCGTCAAGCAGAACGCCTTTGTCCCTTTCAACAATGAGCTTTCCGACTTTTTCATAATCCAGTAACCCTATGACGGCATCGGAACACTCCTCAATCTCAGGCAGCATTTCATTATCAACAGCTATCTCTCCGAGCTCGGCATATGTCGCCGCCGGGTATACGGGAACACAGTCGATGCCATAGGTCATCGCTATCATATCATCAATGCTGCTGTCGGGATTTCTCATAAGCACACTCTTGAAACCTGCTTTCTGATGATCCTCGAGCCGCTGAAAACGGTCTGCGAATACGTTCAGCTTGTAAATATTGGCCCTATACCACCTGTCAAGTACGTTAGCAGGCAGGTCGACCATATCGTATTTTGAGAATTTGTACTTGATCTCTCCGCCATTTTGGACGTTCATTCGGTCGAGTATGTCCTGTAGGTTTATTGCAGATACAGGCAGTCCCCAGCTCATTTCCTTATCTCCGTATCTCAGTCTTATTGTCATTCAGTTCATCTCCATTCCCATTTCTTCTTCAGCCATATCCTCGGTCATTGCCTGTTCCAGTGGCTCACGCTCATAGCAGAAGCAGTAACAGTCGTAGTCGCCGGGCTGCGGTTTACACCGCAGGTAGTAGGTATGCTCGTCCGTCTGTACCTTGTAACCGTTGCCACGATTGCCGAGATCTAAGGACGGATTCTCTCGTATATATTTAGCCATTGCTGTTCTGTCCTTGAGCAGTCCCTGTCGGATCTCCTTTGTTAACTCATTGAACTCTGTTCTGAATTCATCATCGTTCAAAGCAACATTACCGCCAAACCATGAACCGTAGAAAGCTCTGCCGTTTCCGAAATCGAAACGCATATGACCGATCTTAGCCGCAAGTATGTTTTCTTCGTCACAGGCATAGAAGAGCTTTTCTTCACTCTTGTCTGCCGCTGTAATTGATATTTTCATATTCTCAACCTCCTGTAGTTGCTTCAGTAGTCGCTTCTGTCGTTGTCTCCTGAAGCTCATTTATCCTGTCCTGTACCTCCTGCGGATATGTCACTGCATCGAATGTACACCATGAAGTCCAGCCGCCCTCTGTGAGACTCTGGCACTGAACGCCGCCTATAGCAGAGGAAAAAACAACCTCACCGCCGCCCACATATACACCGAACTCACTGCCATTGAATACTCCCACGCCCTTTGAATCAGGCATCGTATCGAGGCTGCCTTGCTCGGTGTAGTAGAGGTCTACCGTATCCGAAGTGAATACCTTATTCTCCGAATCATACCTGACGTAGCCCATTATAAGACCGACGTTGTCGGCACAGCGAAGTCTGTCCTCTCCGGTCCGTTCACCGAAGCAATTGTCAGCATACTGCCATTCCGACATATATGCATTCTCTGCCCAGGCTGCAAGGTCTACCGCGTTTTTTGTTGCAATGTCTGTGAACATATGAGGATCAATAGTTGCATTCATCACAAAAGTATAGGTCTTCATGAACTCATTGTAGTCAATGCTCAGTCCGTAATTCTGATTGATGCTGTCAATGAGTATCTCGTCATTGGGGGCGGAATAAAAAAGATGAGCGTAGAAGTTAGCATTGAAACCTTCCACCTCATCGAAGTATGACATATATATGAGCTGTGCCTTTATGGTCTGATCCGGTATGCCAAGTGCTGTCAACTCTGCTTCTATCGCATCACCTGCGGACTGTATTTCAGACATCCGCTCCTGCTGCTCTGGAGATAACTGCTCTATGAATGCACTTTCATTGAAGGTATTTCGGTCTATCTCCGGTGGTTCTATTTCAACATTTCCCAAGGTGTAAATGGCAATTAACGGAGCCGCAAGCAAGAGCAGAAAGCCGACAACGATACTGTCGATAAATATCAACACCTTATCTCTGGTCTTTTTATCGGCAAGAATCTTCGCCAGCAATATCAACACTTTTTCCATTTGCCGCCTCCTTACTGCATCTGCATTCCTGAGTCCTCGTTAAGTTCATAGTCAGAATACTCATCCTTCTTGTCATACATCTCCGATACCATATCGCTGAACTGCTCCTTTACAGCTAAGTTTGACGGATCATTCAGAACAGTTATTCTGTCGACCAGTATCTCCAGCGGTTCCTTGAACTGCAGCAGATATTCCGCTTCTTCCTCTGTGAATGAGTCTTGAATATTATCCTTTACGAATCGGGCAGCAGATATTTCATCGGCTTTCTCTATGAGTTCTTCATGACTCAGATTCAGCCATTCCCTGTGTTTCTCGGCATATTCCTGACCAATAACATACTCCAGCTTATCAACCATTGTTTCGGTTCTGTCTATCTCGTTGTTGAGGATATCAGTTAGCGATCCAACGATCTCCTTGGCTTTGTAATAGGTATCTACATCGAATTCAGGTACTTCAAGTGTATTGCCCCAGGCAGTAAGTGTATTCGATATATTTACAAGCTCCGCAGGCAGTTCCACGTCAGTGAAGTCCTCACACATCTCCCACAGGTTGTATATATCAGTGCATTGAGGAGTCCCTCGGTTTGCTGACAATATTCCCTTCATCAGCTTTTCAACAGCCTGCTGTGTATGGAAGCACAGTCCTGCCTTTGCATATTCCTGTGGGAGCTGCTGTTCCATAACTTCACAGAACTGTATATCATTTTTGGCAAGGTCAAGCCAGTTTCTTGGTTTCATATTTCTCCCTTCTGCAAAAAAAGAGACCGCTTTCGCAGTCTCCGCATTGTTTATTCCATTTTCATTCCGTAGCTCTCAGCTACATCTTCTTCAACATCTCCCTCAGTAGAGGAGATGTCATATTTGTTTGTATGACTCATCGCCATGCTTGCAACAGTTTCTATCCTGTTTCTTACCTCGGCAGCTATAGTCTTCGCACGTTCAGTATCAATATACTGAGCTGCCTTATCGTCGCTGAACACTTCAAGTATCTCATCTTCGATACCGTCGAGCTTTGATGCCTCGAACCATTCAAGGGAGGAGATAAGTTTTAACTGCTCGCCGTGTGTCTTTTTGAATGGTTTGCAGATGATACCACTTGCTGATATTCTTGCTGTCAGCTTGTTATACCACAGTGACGTTCCGCTGTCGAATATGGGAGCAGCACCAAGCCATTCAAGGGTATTAGCATTTCGCAGAAGTCCGAAGTTATTGAAGTGCCTGTCCTCGTTTGCTATGATATAGTCGAGAACTATCATTCTGTCAAGAGCAGGAACTATGTCTATACCAAGCTCTCTGCATATATTCACAAAATGCAAATATTCGTTTTCGTGGTTTGCTTTTGTTCTGAGCTGCATTATCTGCCATGCTGTTATTAGCTCAGTATCCTTCGTTACAAAATCCTCGCACACGCTGTACGGCTCGTCATTTATCCATGTTACTGTGTACGGAACATAATCTATTCCGAGCCTATCCATTACCCTTGAGGCGATGACCTCATTGAACGACTGCTGTTGAAACGGATAAGAGCCTGACTTGAAAAGACATCGTTTACCGTCTATGATCCTCCAGCGCTTTTTCAGATTACCGTTTGTAGTATTATCCGGAGACCAGTAGTTGATATTATCGGTTTCTTCCTTCAGTCCGAGCAGTATATCTCCCACGTCCTCAGAGAAATCATTATCGAAGAAGTTAACATTTTCATAGAGAGCGGTATTACTGAGCTCGTTATCACAATGGCTCAGCCAGTAATGATCTGACAGACTCAAGCCCCAACTTTCAGTCACAAGCTGTTGTGGAGATGATCTGAGAATATAGGCTGCATCTGATAGTCCCATACGCCTTGAAGGAATACAGCGATTTGCCCACCACTGGTTCAGAGCATACCTGTCTATCGTTTCTCTGCCATACTCATTACGAACAACACCTAACGGCATATGCTCCTTTGCGTAGACGCTGTTTACCTGAGTGATCATGCAAATGGCCTCATCGATCTCAATATCAGCTGCTACGATATTTTTATGCATAAGCGAATATCTCACCGTTCTCACCTCTCAATTCTTACCCCACATTATATCACACCTGCTTTCTGGAATCAAGCCTTATCTTCCACCAGCTGATCCGAACAGCACAGCCTTGTATTTCGGTGCCTTGACCATGAGCAGATACCTCTCATTGCCGCAGCGGTAGAGGCAGGTGCCTCTCTCCGGAAACCTGATCAGTTCATATTCTGCAGGCTCGAGCTGAAGCATATCTATGAATTCCTCTGCCTTTATGTTTCCTGGATTGAACAGAAAGTGATGTGTCGGTATACTGAACAACGGCTTAGTCAGCTCCCTTATCTCAGGCTGCAGGAAGTCCTCAAGATTCTGTGATGCAAGAATAAATGCCGATTCCTTCTTACGACAGCGTTTCATACCATTACGGATATATTCTATTGCCGTTCTGTTGTAGAGGAAGAGGTATGCCTCATCTATCGCCGCTATCGAATTGCCCTTGCCAAGGATCTGGTCGTTCATATACGACAGGATATTAAAAAGCAGTGTATCTCTTAGCTTTTTGTTGGTATACATAATGCCTTTAACGCCAAAGCATACGAAATCTCCGCTGCGGATATTTGTGTGACCGTTGAAGTATTTCGACTCAGCTCCCTTGCACATAGAGTAAAGCCCGAGGCAGATATTCTGCAAGGTATCCTCGGTATAGATGTACTTTACTTCATGATCAAAGCTCCTGTACTCCTTTTCGCAGAGTTCATAGAGGTCATCCATGAGAGGATAGTCATCTCCGGTCAGCTTATCAAGGTCTGTGGTATCATCAATACCGAAACGTGCATACAGCCTTATGAGCATAAGCTCTATAGTATCTATCTCCGCATCGGTGAAGTCCTTGTATGCCCTGAAAAAGTCCTTGAGATATGAGATGTGCTGACTGAGCTCTGATATTTTTCTGAACGCCTCAGGCTCGTCCTTATTTCCTTTTTCGCCGTCAGTCCATGACTTAGGCTCAAGCGGATTTATCATATATTCTCCCGACATCATGTCGATATATGTGCCGCCAAGGTTGTCGCAAAGATCATGGTACTCCTGCTCGGGATCAAGTACAAGGATATTCTTGCCTGATTCCCGGAGATTGCAGAGCAGGAGCTTCATCAGGTACGACTTGCCCTGACCGCTGTTTCCGAGGATAAGGATATTACTGTTGGTCTTATCCTCGGTACGCCTGTCGAAGTCCACAAGCACATTACTGCCGTATTTGTCTCGCCCGAGATAGAAGCCGTGTTCATCGGTCTTACCCGAATAGTTTAATGGATATAAATTTGCCACCGCACTAGCAGGAAGTATTCGCTCGTACTGACCTCCGAACATATTCATTCCGCTCGGAAGCACTGACAGAAAGCCTTCTTTCTGTCGGAGGATAAGTCTGTCTACTGATATCTTCGCTCTTGTGAGCTCCATTCTTGTATCGTTCTGGAGCTCCTTCAGCTTATCATCACTATCTGCTTTCAGCTCAATAAAAACGGAGCAGTGGAGGAGAGGCTCCTTGTTGCGGTTCATATCACTGACAAGCTCTACGATATCGTTGATGTTGTCCTGAGCCTTTATGCTCTCGTTGACATTGTTGACTGTAGTCATCATGTGATTCTTACGCATAGCCTGCTGCACGATCTTGTCCTGTTCGATGCTGTCTACGAGCCTGTTGTAGATACGGAGCGTTACTCCATTCTTGTCGGCAAGGTGTGCCAGTATTGCGAGCTGCTCTGTTGTCGGAGGATACTCCGTTATTACCCATACGGATTTATAGTAATTGCCGCAAATATAGTGGTCAGTATAGAATTTGACCGCTCCCGGCACTATGCGGTCGAAGTAGCTCTTGACACTCATTTCTTCCTTCTGCTCTGCGGTAAGCTCCTTAGTTCTTTTCTTCATTCGTATCAGCCTCCTTGATGTAGTTTTCACCTTCTATATCGGGTATTTCATCTCCGATAATGCTTGCACCGAAGTACAGTGCCAGCATTCTCTTGATCTCAGCCTTATCCATTCTCTTGACGGAAAAGCCATGTTCAGAGATATTCTTCTGCACCTGCGATATGATACCGAATATCTGCTCAGGTTTCTCACGTCTGAATCTTACTGCGAACATGAAGCGTCTTGCTGAAGACATTTCAAGCTGTATCTCATCGAGAAAGTCGTGATCTGCCTGAAGCAGTTCTCTTACCGCAGGATTTTCCTCTTTCTGTAATCGCTCTTTGACGTACCATTTATTGCCGTCGAAACGCTCCGCACTGTCCATAGCTATTATCTCAAGGTCAGGTATCATCGACAGTACGATAGTCAGGTCATGTACCTTGATTTCTATGTTTGCCGAAGACAGTACCGAGATATTTGTCGGTTCGACGGAGAAGAATACTATCTCTGCCTTATCTGTCTTCACGCCGTAATTAGTAAAGCGTTCAAGACCGATGAGACTCTGAACGCCGTTTCTTTTATTATTTCCCATTATTACACTCCTTCCAACGGTACTCCTGCTGACTGAGCAGGAAATATTTAACCGCATTTATGATATAGTCCAGTACCGACATATCATCTGCTCTCAGGCTTATGAGCGCAAAGCATACTGTTACCGCAGCAGGTATCACGTTCCAGGAATTGGCAAATACTGCAACAGAAACAATGATGCCTGCACATATGATTATGAAGTCTCTGACCGACCAGAACCACAGCTTTATGCTTGCTCTGAGGTTATCAGGGTATATATATGTTTTCATGCGGCCACCTCCTTACGTTGCTACCTTTGAAGCGTTCTTAATGAGTCCTACTGCTCTGGAGCCCATATTAACGGCATGACTTACTGCCATTACATTTACCTTCGTTGAGGTATCAAGTCCGTACATCTGAGCTATACGAGGCACCTCGTTTGCAGATAAGCATATACCAGCCGCCAGTATCGGGTGATCGGGACAGGTCAGCAGTCCGAGGAAGAGTATTGTTGTCTGCAGGAATGCAGTTAAGCATGTAGCTATGACCTGCTTACACCATGACACGAAGCCGTCGGTATAACCTCTCGGTACGCTGAACATATACAGACTGCCTACCGCTATCTGACACAGCAGGATACCGCCTCTCTTAATATTTGCAAATACTATCTTGATGGTGCAGTATCCAAATAGTATTATGAAAAACAGGCTAGACAGAGACATATCTGCTCTGAGAGTTTCTAAAGCATCTAATCCTGCACTCGTCAGCGTAGCTGTTCTGCCTTGTATCAAAGCTCCTACAAGATCATTTGAAAATGTGTGCTGCAGTGACACACAGAATGAGTATAGTCTCTGCGGTACTACCGTTATCAGGCTGCAGGCGAAGAATCCTTTCAATATATTAAGGCAGGTATCCTTAATATTCCCATGACCTGATTCATAGGCTATTGCCGTATCGAATACCGCTACCACCATGCCTGTGATAAACAGTATCCAACCGATATTATGGAATAACGAAATAAATGCCTGTATCCAGCCGAGTTCAAAAAGATCCACAGTCGACTGGTCTATGAAATTGAAAATATCTGATATACCATCGTATACAAGCATGAATATCCAATCGAACATAGCATCGAATATCGCACGAGCCGCTTCACTTGTTACTACTCCCACAGTGTTATCCCACAGCGACGATATTCCATCACCTATCCAGTCAATGGCATCACCGATCCAATCAAACATTCTCATCCACCTCCTTTTGAACGTCCGTCAGTCTATACAGATTCGAGCTGGAGCCTCCGTTATCACGCAGTCGTGGCTGTTTCTCGATGAGTCCTTTTTCAAGAAGTTCATTGAGAGCTCTGAACACGGTCCTTCTGCTTATACTCAAGTCCAGAGCTATTGTCTTGGCGGACGGGAAACATTCTCCTTGT
This sequence comes from Ruminococcus sp., assembly GCA_017961625.1. Lineage (GTDB taxonomy): Bacteria > Bacillota > Clostridia > Oscillospirales > Ruminococcaceae > Ruminococcus. The sequence goes on from JAGCWY010000041.1 coordinate 95,922, forward strand.
TTATTCGACCTATCGCATAAGTAGCAGTATACCGTTACTGCTCTGTGCGGTAGACCTAAGTCATATATTCGTCTTTCAACATTCAAATGATCAACTCCTTTTATCTGTCTTAACACTAGGTTTCTTTTTATCCACCGGTGCTTCCGCTTCTTCAAATGTCATATTCACGGGTATAGTAATGCTTTTCTTTGCAGGCGGATATTTCACTGCGACTTCTCTCATAAGCTCGTCACGCTCCATATATGTCACGGAACGTGTTGCTTTATCTGCCAGCATGAAAGGCTCGCCGAATTTGATACCCCATTTGAAGTATAGCTTCAGCTTTGATATCATGGGATGGGTTCCTGTTTTCATAACTATGAACTGACCTTTCGGCATACTTTTGAGTTCGTCAACGGTCATCAGCGGTCTGCCCATCATCTGAATGGAACGTGAATGCTCCTTTCCCAGCGATACCGAACCTGACTGAACGGTCTGTTCTCCCAGGGCTTTGGACAGCACCTCTGCAGACTGCGACTGCGGAGCAAATCCGCCGAATATGGTTAGCTGAGTATTATCCGTGATTATCTCTGAGCCTTCTTTTCCGTATTTCTGCTCGAGCTGTGCAAATGACTGTATAATTGCAACTATGGATATCTTTCTTGAACGTCCAGCGGAGAACATTGCCTCGGCTCCCTCTATCTTGGGAAAGGTGCCGAACTCATCGCAATAGAACATTACTCTGTTCGGCAGTGAGCCGCCGTGTTCATCTGCGATAACTAATATCTCACGGTATAGCTGCTGTATCAGCAGGCTAACCATGAAATACTTAGACTGATCTTCCTCGGGGAGTATTATGAATATAGCGGATTTCTCGTTGCAGAAGCGTTCTGCGTCTATGGCTGTACCAAAGCACAGTATCTGCTCCATCTCGGAGTCCAGGAAGCTATTGAGCCTCGACAATGCTGTTGACATTACCGACAGCATCGCTTGATCTGCTGAGTTCAGAGCTGCACCTGCCAGCCACTTTGCTTTGTGGTCGCTTGGCAGGAGTTCCATCAGTTTGGTAAAATACATCGGCGGCTTGTCCTTAGCGTTCTTCGGAGGAGGCTTAGCTATGAGATCCTGTATCAGCTTGAATACCGACACTATATGCCTCTCATTCTTCTCACCGAACTCAGCTAACAGCAGAATTATCGATGAAAGCAGTCCTTCCGCTGCATCGTAGAAGAATGCGTTCTGACCGTAGTTTGAGCTGTCACCACCGCCTATGTTGATTATCGTTTTTGCTGTGATCTTAGCATATTTCTCGGCTTTAGCTTTTACAGACAAATTCGTTTTATCGCTCAGATAAATGTCCATATACTTGTTCACAAGGTGCAGAATATTATCCTCGTCACTCCTGGTCGGATTTCTCAGATCCAACACCGATACATTGTATCCATAGCAGTTCTTGGCTATATTTCCGTAGTTTCGGGCAATGTCGCCTTTGGTATCTGTTGACAGAAACGACATTCCTGATGCAAGGCAGAACTCTATGTTCGGATACAGAAAATATGCCGTTTTACCGACTCCGGCTGCACCGATCATAAGGCTGTGAACATCTCCTGTATCAACAAGAGCTGTTGTATTCAGCTTTCCATGACATCCGATCACCGTTCCCTGAACTTTCGGCAGGTCTTTTCCTTGCCTCCACAGTTCAGGCTCGAATGGCAAAGGGACAAAAGTCTGCCTTATCTCCGGTTTGGTCGCCCACCTTGCAGTGCCGTGCTGTCCGTCACCGACTGCTTTTGACTTGATACTGTTTATTCCGCGGCTGTCCAGTACACTTACAACTATTGCAAAAATTATCAGACACGCCGCCATTAAAGCTAACAGATATATTTTTTTATCATCCAATACTACACTTCCTTTTCTGCTATTATATAATTAATCCTTCTGTATACTTAATATATGCCTATGACATATTGACGCGCCCCCTATGACAATGAAGGAAGCGGAGATAGCTCCGCTTCCTCGTCCTGGTCTTCATTTTCAGATATTTCTTCACTTGGCTGATTGTCGAGTTCTTCCTGAGTCTGCACCTTTACCGCGCAGTCTGCAAGCTCATAGAGCTTCTTTGCAGTAGCTATTGACTGCTCATATGTCCTCGCAGGCTGTTTCAAGTCACTGAGAACCTCTTTCAGCTTATTGCTCAGATCTCTGCATTTAACATCGATCCTTGCTTTATCCTTGTAGGCTCTGTACTCTTTTCTCAGCTTTGCTTTAAGGGCAGAATGAGCCTTGGATTCGTCCTTTACACGCATGAAAAAAGCCGAGCCTGCTAATGCATACTCGGCAAGATATCTGTATTGTCCATTCTTAAAGGCTGCCCTGAGCTGTGATGTCAGCTTATCGGGACGGCATGGATAGTAATTGATAGCGTTGACGTTGTTATGATAAATACCCTTTTTTTCATGCGGCACTGCAATCAACGCAGGCTGTCCGTTTCGTGCTTTCAAGTCCTCATTGAAGTCTTTGTTGGTAGGATATATCCTCGTAACATTGGTATATCCTCGCTCCCGAAGCAAGTCATTGAGCCTGTCGTATGCATCGATACCGCCCTCGTCATTATCTGTGCAGATAACGATCTGCTCTATATTATCATGCAGCTCCAATGCTTTCAGCACAGCAGACTCATACACTCCGTTCATTGCTATATATGAATGTTCCTGCCAGTTTTCAGGGTGGAGTGTGATATATGACAGCATATCTATCGGTGCTTCAAAAACGTATAGCCTGCCTGATGTACCGTAGTGTGCAAAGCTGTAATCGGTATCCGATCCCTCGATGGTAATACGGAAGGTCTTTCCATAGCTGTTTGTAGAGCGTTTATGAGCCTGTTTCGGGACTCCGTTCTCGTCGTATCCCACGAATACAGCGTTATGATGCTCCGAGTCCTCGTATATCTTTCCTTCCTTTGCGAAGAACGATACGACCTCCGGAGCGATATATCGCTTTTTGATCAGATATGCGTACACTCTGTTCATGGTTTTCTTCTTAGGCGTAAGAGTGAATTCCTTTTTAGGCTCTGGTGCTGTCTCAGGGACACTTCTTGCAAGGGGAGATACTGTATATCCCAGCAAATTCTGTACAGCATCCGTGAAGCTCATACCGTAGAAATACTGCATGAACTTGATAGCACCGCCGCCGGTCTGGTTCTTGTGATCAAACCATGTACTGCCGGACATAGTTATACTGTCGTGTCTGCCGTTGCCGTCGGAATATATGAGCTTATACTCACGTCCTACCTTTTCAAGTGTTTCCCCACGACTTCGCAGAAAGTATTCAAGATCCACGGAGTTTGCTATGACTTTCTGTTCATCCGTGAATGGTATATATGGCATAGTTTCACCTCCGTCAGTATTCCACCTTTTCCGCAAGCTGTTTTATGAGTTCTGAGAAATTCTGCCTTTCGGTCATATCGGTTGACAGGAGCTGTCCGGATATGATAGTCAGCTTGTTGTCTCTGAGTACAGCATACGTCTCGGCGTATCCGAACTGAGCAGACATTCCATCCGACTTCTGTATTGCACCATATCGCTGAAACTTTCCTTTCGTCACCACGCTTGTTATCATACGGTAGTTTGTATTGAAGTCTTCAGCGTTTATGCCTTTCATGCCGCCTTTGATCTGCTCGTAGCTGTAATCGCCGTATCTGCAAAGGACATTTTCAATATCATTCTTCAGACTACTCGCTGAAATATCCATTACGGAGACTTCGATGACACCTCCGCCGTTCTTACCCTTGACTATTATTTTTTCTGTTCCGTTCTTTGCACTTTCGCACTCAAAATCAGACTTTTTGATAACTTCATCAGTAATACCAGCCGTATCCTCAAACTTTATCTGAGAGTTAAGGAACTCGGCTATAAAGGTGGTCTGCTCGAGCTGCCTTTTTTCCTCATCGCTCATAGGAGCTTCAGTAGTCACAGGTACTGTTGCTGCTGCAGTTGTGACTTCCGTTGCAGTCACCGGTTCTGTTGTTACAGCAGTATCTATCGTTGGCGGCTTAATTGTACCACATCCTGTTAAAGCTGCGGCAATACTCATTACAGCGATTGCTGTCTTAATATTATTCCTCATATTACACCTCCATTATGTCAGCGAAATGTTCAGTTCTTCGTTTTCAGATTCTGTTAGCTCCTGTTCAGCGAAACAGGAAAGATAATCATCGACGGTTTCTGACATAGCAGAATAGTCATTATCATCAGGATGATAACTATACCAGTCTATGTCATTACCGTATTTCCATATATACGGAGATCTGAGTTCTCCAAGCACACGCTTGCGTCCTATAACGTCGACAATATTCATTATCTGAATATCGATGGGGCCTTCTCTCTTATTAAACAGCGAGAGCTTTAGTGCTGTGTAGTTATCAGCATGTCCTCTTGTCACGAATTCCAGTTTTCCAGTAACATCATAGGACAGCCTGAATACGCAGGACTGTCCGACAAACTTAGGATTCTGAATATATTTGCTCCTGTCGGTTATTTTTTTGAGCTCATCTGTGAAAAAATTCATATAACTTCTCCTTTTCTGGTAATAAAAAATGCCTACTCCAAGCAGAATAGGCACGATACTCTTTATTTAGTTGACTTATACTAAAGCAGGCGAGATATCCTCGCTTTGAGATTCTTCGATCTCCATATCTATCGGGACAACAATCATTGCTGCATTTTTCACTGCATTCATTACATCTTCCCATGATATGTTCTCAACGAAGTAGTTTTTCATTTTGAATCTGTTCCAGTTTTTATTGACTTCGGGATCTGTTTCAAAGAATTCCAATACAGTATGGATCTCTGCTGATTTTTCAGTTGTCCTTCGTTTACGGCTTGTAGCCTCAAAAGCATCTTTCAGCGTAACTGGAGCGATAACATCGTCGTATAGCTTTGTCAGCATATATATGTCGTAAAAATCTCTTATTCTTGTATTAGCAGCACCTCTTGCGGCAATTGTCTGAAGTTTTTCAGCAAGAAGAGTCTCAAGGTTATATGTTGTCAGAGAAATCGCTCTGTCTTCTAGCATCAGCTTATACTCATATTCTACTGCATCGGGAGTTATCGCATCGTCTGTGGATATATCGATCTGGAAAGAGTAATCAATGGTATCAAACTTAGCACCTATTGTAAAGCGTAAACCGGGATAATCAAAATCCTCCATGATATCGTCATAACCTCTGATATCATATCTGATATTGTCGCCGAGATCTATCTGTATTATTTCTTCAAGGACATTCTGAGCATTTTCAAGCTTTAATGTCAAAGCGCGAAAGGTAGTATCAATATCCTTTGTTGCTCTTGAATCAAGACCTGTGTATGCAGAGACAAGGATTCCGCCTTTGAGTATGAAATTATCACGATATTTTGATACTGATACTCTTTCAAGAAATCCTTCCATAAGGAATAATCGTATAAGCATTTGAGACTTTTCTGACTTTTCAAAAGGCGATAGCCCTTCAGTCATATTCTTGATCTTTGCCTTTAGCTGCTTAGCTGAACTTATCATAGCATAACCTCCGTGTATAGCCTTACAGTTTTATCAACTCCAAGTGATCTTGCGTATTTCATAAGATTATTCAGATTCTTTTGAGGACTTCTCATATATTCCTTAATCGCTGTCTGATATGTCTGCGGTTCAATCTTATTCTTATGCTTGATAATATCGCATACAGTTCTGTCAATGTCATATAACCTGACAGTATTGCCATAGATAGTTTTTCCTTCGGTCACGCCCATATCATAAAGCTCCGGCTTAACTGTATATACCGTACAGCCTTCTTTTCTTAGATGTGATGCATTGTACTGCCTGTTGACTGTCAGCATGATCCCGGGAGCTTCTCGTTCCATAAGTCCATGCATTGCAAGTGCGGATTCATGAGAGAAAATAACTTCCTTATTACGAAGATTGATAATATAAAGATAATCAGGCCATGCGTCATCTGACATATATACGCCATGGGCAACCTTTTCAAGGTTGTTTTTCCTGATATATTCAGCAACATAAGTCTTTGAAATTCCCTGAGCAACAGCCTCTGATGTCAGAAAGTATCCGTTATTCTTTTTGATAAGATCGTCCATGATCTCAATTTTGTTCATCACGCTCACCTGCCTTTTCTGCATATATTATATCATAATTCAGCGTGAAAGTCAACTGTTATTTTTATCCTGTTTTTATAATATCGACCATACATACAGCGGAGCCGTAATTGAGAAGAGCAGACCACCGAAGATAATGGCTATAGGTGTCCACTCAAGGGTACCGTGCTTTCTGTACTCGAGGTACGCCGTAGCAATCTTCACAAAGAGCAGAACACCAAGTATAACGTCAATCACAGGAAACACTACGTTATTTACTACGGTCTGTATCTGTCCTTTGGCAGTGCTCCATGTACCTTCCACGGCACTCGCCACATCTCCGGCGGCGTATGCGTTCATTGCTGCAAAGTTCAGCATTGCCATAAATGCAGTTACAGCACATACTATCTTTGCTCTCAGTTTTCTCATAAGATCAAGCCTCCTTAACTTCTACAAGCTTACCCGTAAGGATATTTCTTGCATTCTCAAATTCATAGCTACACGTTGACAGCGATACGAACCTGTCATCGTAGGTGTATGCCATTTCACGGCTAACCGCCGATCTGTCATAGATATGCGGTATCCATTCGGAAATGGAAGTATCGCCCTTATACAACTCATCATGCCAGTCGGCAACAGAAAGAGAGAAGAAGTCTATCCTGTATACAGTCTCCGGCGTAGCAAGCCAACCGTACTTATGACTCTCAAAGAAGCTATCGTTCTTGAATCTGGTTATCTGTGCAAACATGGAGCCGTTCTTCATATTATGAGCATACACGATATTTATCGGATTCCGGAATCGTCCTTCACATCTGCAGTCCAGGTATACAGAGCCTGCTTTCAGCGGACTTCCGTCATATGCGTGGTCGAGGTAATAAGAGTTATCACCCGATTGCATAACAGGATAGTTTATTACTGTATCAGGGATATACAGCCAGCCTATGGCATCAGGATATGCTGAGTTCAGCGACTGTACCGAATCTATGAGCTGTTCCTTTACTTCTGAGGGTAATTCGGGAGAAGCTGTTGTTATCTCAGATGTTGTTGTCGGGGATATTTCGTCCTCGGTTACGGTTGATGCCGCTATTGATGTTGTTGTCTCAGGTTCAGAAGCCTCATCAAGTGCCGCCAGAATTGTCGGAGTCGGCATATATGACTTTATTTCAGTCTCTTTGAGCCTCTGCCTGAAATCGTCTTTGGTGAGTAAATATGCGCCTCCTAAAAGGAGGGCGGCTGCAGAAACAGCCGCCAAAGCTTGAAGAATAGTCTTCTTTTTCATTCATTCTCTCCTTCAACATAATCTGGACAGAGCTCTGCATAATCGTCAGATGGCTCTTCCTTCTTCTTTCTTGTGAACAGAAGTACGTTTACAATAACAAGTCCGATGAATAAGAGGATATATCCGAGAGGACTCTTGCCTGTGTCGCCTGTGGGAACAGTAGGCGTTGTAGTGATGATCTTTGAATCCTTCATTACAACTTCCGTAACAGAGCCGTCTGTATTAACAGTAAACTCGATATCCTCAGCCGTATTGTAGCCGTCGGGAGCTGTGATCTCACGGAGGGTGTATGTCTCACCGGCGATGAGCTTTGCCTCGATGTAGTGAGGCTCATTTGTAGATACCCATTTCTCGATCACGTTGCCGTCCTTGTCGATGACCTGGAGCTTTGCACCTGCAAGCTCTGTGCCTGTTGTCATATCCTGCTTGCTGATCTTGATGATAGTTGTGTTATCGATCATGGTAACGCAAGGGATACCATTTTCTGTCTCTGCTATAGCCTCAACACCATCTACGGTAACATTGCCGTATTCGTCAATAGTGAAGATGATGTCAGTTGAAATAACATAACCGTCGGGAGCTGCCACTTCCTTGAGTGTATAGCCGCCAGCAGGTATATTTGTGATGATATGATTCTCGCTGTCAGATATCCATTCGTCAATAATATCTCCGTTTTCGTCGATGAGCTGTATTGAAGCATCTTCAAGCTCGCTGCCGTAGATATCTTTCTTGCTTATTACTACTGTAATTGCCTTATTCTCCGCAGTTATCTCGATCACATCGCCGTTTTCAGCTATCACAACAGGATACTGCTCGTCAGAGAGGATATATCCTGTAGGAGCTTCGATCTCCTTTACGATATACTTACCGAAAGGAATATCTGTAAAGCTGAAATTACCGTCTTCGTCAGACTCGTCTGTAAGGTATGCATTCTCGACTGTAAACTCAGTTTCGTCTGCACTGAACAGACCGAAGAGTGCATTCTCGAGAGGATCACCATGCTCGTTGACCTTTTTGCCTGAAACACTTCCACGCTTGAGGTCATTGATGAATGTGCCGCAGTCGATATATACTGTGGTCTGCTCCTGTCCCATATACTCGAAGTTTACGAGATACTTTTCGCCGTTAAGCATATAGTGTTCGTCAGTTGCAATCTCCTGAACGTAGTACTTTGCGAAAGGCAGCTTTTCTGCGATAGCTGCAGTCATGTTCTCATTAAGGGATACCTGAGTGATAAATCCATTCTCGGGGATAATTGTGCCGTCAGCAGCTGTGATGTCCTCTGCGGCGTAAAGTCCGAAAATAACGGACTTGTACTCATTGTTTGTGCCGATGTCAAAGAGCTCGTCATGCTCCATAAACTTGGCAAGGTTTATATTAACACCCTGATAGTCGTTATAGAATGTGTTGTTTACTGCGTCTGTGATAGACACCTCCTGTCCTGCGTAAGTGAGCTCCACTTCCTTTTCTTCGCTGCACAATACATAGCCATAGGGAGTAGTCTTTTCTCTGACAATGTACTTTCCAAGATAAAGAGGCTCTGTTGCTGCATTGCCGTTCTTGTCTGTGATAATATCAGCAACTATCTCGCCGTTAGAAGCTCTGAGTGTACCGTCAGCCGTATAGATGTCCTCGGCTGCAATTACCTCAAACTTAGCACCGCCGAGACCGCTTTCCTCATAAACAGGAGTATAGGTAGTGGGCGTTTCGTTATACTCGCCCTCCTTATTTTCATATGCTGAAGACATTGCTGTTACGCTCTGAAAAATATCGCCGCGCTTTGAAACGGATATCCTGCCTTTCTGAGCACTATCAGCCTTAGTGACTTTAATGATATTCACAGCATCTTCCTCGTCTGCATTATCAGCATTTACTGTGAAAGGCACAGGTGTACTGTCAAGGACGTATCCCATAGGAGCCTGCACCTCTACCAGAGTATATTCGCCGTATTTAAGACTGTCAGGTGTGATGAGATATCCCTCGTTATTGGTGTATAAGATGTCAGTTCCGAGGTTTACAAGCTTCCCGTTTCCGTCATAGATCCTGAAACCTGCACCTTCATAGGGAATGTTCTTTCCTGTTTCTGCATCGATCTTTGTTACATGGATATATGATCTGAAAGGTTTGTTATTGAGGATATACTCATAGGTTCTGTGATTTTCAATGATGTTCACATCGAAATTATCAACGAATGCTGCATCATTTACCGTTTTTGTCTGATGAACGGTATATGTTCCGTATGGAAGTTCCTTTGTCTCTGCGTATCCTTTTCCATCTGTGATAAGATAGTCTCGCTCTGTTTCCTTTGCCTTATCATAGCCGCCTGCTGATTTTAAATACACCTCAAATTCCGCACCGGATTCAAGGTTCTCTACTGTATTATCGTTGTCATCGCTGTGCTTTATAATAGACACCTTGCCCTTGATAACGTCTTCTGTCACGTCAAGCGCGATAGGATTGACCTCAACCTTGTAGTTCTGAGGCTCGGCACCTACCTTGTATATCTCGTCATTAAGCGTATAGCCCTTTGAGGGAGTAAGCTCCTGAAGGGTATAGTTTCCGCAAGGGAATTCATCTGTAATGAAGTGTCCATTTTCATCAGTTGTGTAAGTTGCGATTCTTTCGCCGTCGTGATAGAGACCGTAAGTTGCGCCTGCGAGTGTAGCGTCGCCCTGTGCGGTAACGCTCTCGACATCCTTCTTTACGACCTCTGCTGTGAACTTCTTCAGCTTATTTTCAAACTTTACGTCAACCGAAAGATCAGCATTGCCGTCAGTCAGCGTAATATCATACGCCTTTGGAGTAACATATTTTGTATCAACGTTTATCTCGGACACATTGTAGGAGATAGGTTTACCACTGTTCATATCATAGACCTTGAGGTTAGAGAAGCTTGCATTTCCGCTATTGTCCGTTTTGGCAGTTTTAGACTTTCCCTTTCCGTCCTCTGTCCATGATACCTTGAATTCACGATCAGCTACAACGCCGTCCTCGGCAGTCTTGTTGATCTTGATTGAGCCGAACTTGTATTTCTCAGTCACGTTTGTTGAACCGGGAGTTATGGTATATACCGTAGTATCTAAGTCATATCCTGTAGGTGCCTTTATCTCTTTTGCATAATAGGTGCCGCTGGGAAGACTTATTGCACCTCTGCCGTCTGCGCCGATAGTAATAGTACCGACAGACTTAGTGCATTCCTTATCTGAATAAATACCGTAAACCGCAGAACTGTTGTCCACAGTAGACTTTCCAACAAAATTGCCGTCTGTGTTATATTTACTTATCTCAAATGTCACATCTCTTTTTGTTATCCTGAAAGCCGACATATTGAGAGCTGTAGCCTTCTTACCGTCAGTTTTATTGTTGATCACACATCCCTGATAGCCGTTTGACTCGATACGCCAGTGTGTACCACCGTCACCGCTGCCGTCACCAACAGTATTGCTGTTGATGTAGCTCTCGTTTACGCCGATCTTCCTGAGATATGCGATGACCTCATCACGGTTATTGAACTCGCCGATATATATCCATGAATGATCCTCACCGTCAAGGTTATCTGCGATTACCACAGAACCTGGCGTAATAGTAGAACCATCTGCACACTCCCAATATGGACGCTCTTTATAAGGGATATTTTTCTTTTCAACATTGATCTGTGATGTTACGCCATTATAGGTGATGGTACAATTATCATTGACCGACAGCCAATGAGGAGTATCCACAGGAACAGGATTGTTCCATGAAAAGCCGCTTGTGCTGTAGCCGAGGTGAGCAAGGGTATAGTAGATGAGACCTGAGCAGTCAACGCCCTGCTGTCTGACATAGTCAAGAGAGAGCGGAGAATAGCTGCCCTGATAGTATACGCCTGTATATCCCTTAAAGCCCCAACCGTAAGGTGAGCCAAGAAGTGTTGCCGCTTCCGCTACTACCTCATCAGCAGAGGGGAAAGCAGCATTCTCTGTAGTCATAGCTGCACTTGCTGAAATACTCGGAATAGTTGCTCCGAGTATAGAAAAAACGCAGGACATCGCCATGAGTCCTGCGCTGATACGCTTAATGATTCTGTTATACATATATTTTCCCTTTCGTTAATAGTCGTCTTCGCTCAGTGATATACTGAGCTTGTTTTCATATTCATCCATGATTTGTGAGAATCCGAAGTTGCCGCATAGATATCCGCCAGCCTGTGCATCAAGCACATACCAGTTGCCATCTACCTTTACTGCATTGGCACAGTGATCATACCAATTGGATATCAGAGCATATCCACAGTCGAGTCCTATTCCTTCGCATAGGCTCATAGTTACTGCTGACAGATAAGTGCAGGCGTTGTCATCGCTGTAATTTGACGTTACATAGTCAAATACAGCCTGTGCCTTACCGTTGTCGCTGCCGTCATTTGGCAGGTTTCTTCCGATATTAACATAGTATTCTTTATCGTGACTGTCGCTGAAATATATAAGCCAATGCTCGGTAATGTTCATTTTTTCTGGCTCTGTAGCTTTTTCAGTTGTTAGCTGTGCTTGTGTTGTAACCGGTGGAGCATTAGTGACAACCGGAGTTGTGGTGCGTACAGTTGTCGTAGTTTTGTTTTCCTTTACCGCAGGCGATGTTTCAGCACTTTTAGGCGAAGTCTGAGCTTTTGTTGTAGTTTGGCTTTCGTTCTTCTGTACCTCTGTAGCTTTGTTATCTTGTGCGGTCTGAGACTTAGTGTTATCCTTCTTTGGCTGATCATTTGTATTTGCGACTGCTGTTGTTACCTCAGCAGCAGTTTTCTCAGTTACCGACTGCGAGCTTTTTTCTGCTGTGACCTCGCTCGTAACTGTTACTGCTGAAGTTGTCGTATTAATTGCATCTGAGGCTGTTGCTTCCGCAGAATCTTCTGCATTATTACTAACCGTCGTGGTTTCCTCTGCAACATACGGCTTATCTTCTGAGATGTGACCACAGCCTGTAAGTATAGCGGATATGAGTAGGAGCGATAATATTCGTTTCATGTGGCTGACCTCCTCTTTTTTCTCCTACTATACCACACCGATATACAAAAATCTATACCTAAGAAGTTTTTTCTACCTTTTCACCTATACGCACCGTCTGAATACCTACAATGTTCACATAGACATTTCGGGTTCAGGCTCGTCGAGCTCCTCACATTCTTCCTCGTCCTCGGGAATATCCTGAATCTCAATACCTTCGTCCTGAGTCTGAGAAAGTGATTCGTCGTACTTGTCAAGTACAGCCTGAGTTAAAGCCTCTCGTGCTCCCTTGGTAATAGGATGGAAGGTATCACGATACTTTGTCTCACCATTGGATGTGTACGATGTTGAAGGCATAGAGATGAAGAGTCCCTTTTCGCCGTCGCACACCTTAACGCCGTGAACTGCGAAGTAGCCGTCCAGTGTTACGCTTGCAAATGCCTTAATGGATGAATCAGGCTTGTCGATGATTTTTGTGATCTTTGCGTTTACTCTCATAAATGTTCACCTTTCCTTTCATTTTTAGAAACATATCATTGTCATTCCGATGTCCTGTTCGGGAGCAATTTCCACCACGGACTGCGGAAACATCTGTATATACTTATCTACCTGCTCGTCGGTCAGAGTGCAGGAGTCACGCTCTCCCTCGTCGTTATAACCGTCGCCGCAGATAAAACAAGTACCGTGTATCAGGGTGTTGCCTATGACTCTGTTCGGAGCAGAGTCATTAAGTAAGAATTCTTCATTGCACCAGCAGATTGCGTCACCGTTTTCCTCAAAATATACAGGCTCGATAAGACCGCCGACTACGCTCTGCATAGCATCGATATCCCTGCGTATCTCAGCCTTATATGGAGGTCTGTCGTTTTCAAGTATCACGACCTTCATTATATCATTCTTATCAGTCAGTGAAACATCAAAGTCATCAAGCCTCTTGAATCCAATGCTGTCCACAAAATAGAAGCCTCTGTCCTTACCATCGCATATCTCCACAACATCACTCACCGACATGGAATGTCCGCAGAAACCAAGCGGAGGTTTTCCGGTATTGCACTGCATGAAGAGTTCTTCAAGGTTCTGAGCATAAGCTCTTCCTCCATATACCTGCTGATAAATGCATGGATCTACGCCGCCTTTGCTCATAGTAAAGTCGTAGTCCCTGAATTCAAGATCCTTCATGTCCTTTTCAGAGTTGATCTGAAATACTCTGATATTCATCTTCGGAGCCGATATTGCTTCAAGTCGCTTTGATGCCCATTCAGGGAGCTTTTCTGTATCAGCTATACCTATGAAGTCACCTCTGCCAAAGTGTGTTCTCTCACCGTCGGCAAGAAAAGTTCCGAAAACCTTCCTACCGAGCTTGGACGGATCACAGCCGAAGCCGTCTTCTGCATAGAAATACTGTAATGCAGGTTTTCTTGCTTCATCCTTGAGTATCTCAGGGCGGAGTATAAGCAGCTTATTCGTATAGTCCTCCTTATAGCTGTCCTTAAGGCATTCCTCTGAACTCAGAAGCCCCAGAGCCTCATATTCAACTCTCACACTGTCGATAAAGCCGTTAAGCACTGCAGGATGCGACTGCACTGCATACTCATCAAACTCATATTTTTCAAGGTGTGACGGGATAATGGTTCGAGCCCAGCCCTTGTTGATATTTGAGAATCTGCCGTCGAAGCTTTTGTTCTTGACAGTAGCTGCAAGCACCCACATTGTACGGTCATAGCCATACTCCGAGAAGATGTCCTGTACACAGGAAGTATCAAGGTGCATACCGTCGAAATGAGTGCGTATTGCTTCTTCGATAGCCTCCTTACATTTGATGTTCTCCCTCTTACTTTCCTGATACTCTTTAAGCTCATTTTCGTATTTTGCGGTTTCCCAAGAATACTTGTATATATATCCTTTCAAATCACATCATCTCCTCATCACAGTAATTGAAGAGTGGACAATCATCACAGTTTTTATAGTTTCTGCATATCGCCTCTATCTCGTCCTCGGTAAGTGGTCTGCCGCCGTATTCTTCCTCCTCATCCTCCGGAATAGTTACCGATAAGCAGGCGTTACCGTTTACGCAGGAGAGCTCGACTTCCGCAGGTATCCCTTCACTGGTGAACAGCCCGGTATACGTTGTTTTACCGTTAGTCATTACAGTCTGTGTTGATATTACTCTTTTCATATTATTAATCTCCCTTCTTCAGTCAAGGTTCCGGTCAGGTCAAAGAAAGATGCCTGTCCGTCACCGTTATATAGCTCAAAAATATCGAAGTTTGCGATGATAAACTCATCGTATGTCGCTCCAGCTTCATTATGGAGCACCATACTGTGAGGTCTGGTTATTCTCATCTTGTACCAGATATCCTCGCAGTACAGCTGATCTATGAAATCACATTCATTGTACGATAGTATAACTTTTCCCTTGCACTCAAGTAATACATCATGCAGCGCTCGGTGCTTTGCATCTCCGAACAGCGGAACTCCGCTGTAGCATTTCTCCGCCATATAGTATGGCGGATCACAGTAGAATATAGTTGTGGGGCTGTCATGAAGCCTTATTATGTCAATACAATCCCTGTTGTCTACTGCCAGATACTGAAATGCTCTTGATGCTTCATTGATAAGACGTATCGCTGTTTCAGCGTTGATACCCTTGCAAGCCCAGCTTTTTCCCGTAGCTGAAAAGCTGCATTTCATAAGAATGAGGAACATGAGAGCATCTAAAAGTTCGGGATCGTTTTCCTTATCCCTGTATATATCCCACGCTCTCTGAACAGTCATCCAGGTATGCTGCCTGTCCTGAATATCTGCTGCTTTATTAAGCATTTTAAGGGATGAGTCATAGAAATCGCCGAATGTGTCTGATTTATAAAAAACAAGACAGCAAGCATTGAATTGATCACGTATATTCGCAAATATACGTTGTTCGATCTCATCTATCAGCTTGCTGTCTTTTCCGAATGCACCTGCGAATGCATTTACAAGATCTCTGCACCGAGTCTTGATGATAGTATAGAAGTTTGTCAGGTGCTGGTTATAGTCGTTATATATCTGAATAGGTGCGTACTTTCCTGAAAGCGATACCGAGCCTCCGCCGCCGAATACATCCACGAATTTGTTCTGCCCTTCGGGGATTATCCGCTTTATTACGGGAAGAAGTATCGTTTTACCGCCGATCCACGGTATCGGAGGTTCGCACCCTGTGGTTATAATGCCTCCCATTGTACTCCTTTCCGGAGTTAACTCATCGTTACCTCCATTTCTTCGTCCTCACTTTCTTCCGGTTCATCATAAACTGACGTAACATTGACATATTCTCCAAATATGGAGAGTGCCTTCCTGTAGTCTCCCGATGACATGATGCGGTCGCACATCTCTTTAGCCTGTTCAGCCATGCCGTTCCTCTTGAGAGTTTTTGATGCTATTCCCATAAGGTTAAAGATATTCCCGTCTTCACCGACCAGCGGACAATCCGGCTTTTTCTGCTCCTGTGCAGGCTTTTCTTCAATGAAACCGCCAAGCCTGTTCGGTACATAGTCTGAAAGCCATGTGCCGCCGAACTGCTCATGTGTCTGTAAACGCCACATTGCAAGCTTTCCGATATCAAGCTCCACATCTTCAAACGGAAACATGATATTAGTAAGTCCTTCGTTCTCAAAAACATATAGTTTATCAAACGGAGATCTCAGTATATCGGCGTCGGCAAGAGTTGAGTTAATGCCGTCAGCCCATTCCTGCATATCACCGCCACAGCCCTGAAGTATGAGACCTTCCTTATTGTTCATCTTACGCAGGTCTTCAGCTGCGATTTTTATTATCTCGGCTTCGGGGAGCTCATAGCAGTTCTGCATACTCATCTTCTCGGTATCACACTTCTCAAAGGCAATATTTCTCAGCGAACTATGGGTAAATACAGCAGATCTCAGATCACATTTATCGAATGTTACTTCTCTGAACGCCGCTTCTTCTGCTGTGAACATCGTGCAGTCACAGCCACTGAACTTCACATTACTAAGCTCGGCAAAGCACATTCCTGTATCTGCCATATTGCAGAGCCTGAATTCGCAGTTTCTGAACACTGCATTGTTGAACTGCTTATTATTGAAGGATAACCTTTCAAAGGAGCAATTCTCAAAAACAGCCTGTTTTCCGCCGTCCTCACCTTCGATATACTTATTATGCAATATGCAGGCGTTATCAATTTCTTCCTGCGTTACTTTTCTTTTCTCGTCCATATCACACCTCCGACATTCCCATACTCAGCTCCTCGGTCTGCTCTGGAGAGTACTCCCTGAACATATACAGGGACATATTTTCGCCGAGGAAGTTCGGACTGCTGTTCTCGTTCAGCTCGATACAGCCTTTTTCGCCGAGGGCTACAGGTTCCTTCGTAATAATAGAGCCTGCATGATTAACAAGAACGCTTTTCTCAATAGCACAGAAGTCACCGTTATCGCCGCTTCTGAGATGATAGCAGTACATTCCTTTCGGGATATCTGCATCTGTAATGCGTTTATTGGTGAATAAGGCGGTCTGATCTGCGATCTCCACAAGCTCATACTCATCATCGCCTTCGATGTAAATATATTCAGTTTCACTTGCATTAAGGTAAAGGGCGTAGTCTTCCTCGAGGCTTACATCCATAACACGGGCTGCAAATTCAAGGCATTCCTTCTGACTTTCAGGAAAGTATTCCTCTATGCGCTCGCCGCCATAATAGACGTAACGCCCGCAGTTACTGCCGATATCCTCATCAGCCCACTCATGCTCAAACTTGATATCCGGGTACATCTCCGACAGTTTCTGGAGTATAGGGTGTGGTGCCGCCCATGCAGTAAGGAATTTCAGCTTACTGTCTTCCATTTCGACTCCGTTGTCATAACCATAGGCGTTCCACTTTGTTCCCCAATTTCCGACAGCCCAATCGTACCACGTTGAAACTCCGTACTTCAATACATTGGAAACGTATTTTTCGCCTTTCTCTGCAAGATACTGTAAGCTCTCACGATACCTGTCCTCTGAAAGGTTTATAGCTTCTTTTTCGGGCATCATCATATCGATTTTTTTTGAAGAAGAAGGCAGTTTCTTGAGCATTTCACGGAATTCATCAGCTCCTATTTTCTTGACTCCTGAGAATTCTTCATTTATCGGGTTAATAGCGGAAAGATATACTGCAATAGCATCGCTTTCGATAGAACCGCTTGTCAGATGCAAGGCTTCGGGCATAGGCAGTATCTTATTAAAATCTACTGAGCCTATACCAACCTCATCGTTCTTGATCTGCTCAAGCATAGCCTTTAGCCGGCTTTCATCACCTGACAGGGTGATTACACTTGTTACATGATTAGGCACTCATAACACCTCCGTATTCTCTCATAAGCCTTGACAAGATGTACTGCTGTCCCTTGCCTGTGACAAAAGTCTGCTGATACGTCCTTGTCTGACCGTTGCACTCATATACGGACTCCTTCACACGAAAGTATCCATTATCGATGTACTCCTGGTAGGGGATATTACCGCCCATGAGTATCCCGCGAGCTCTCAGCCAAGCGAACAGTCTGTTGCGTCCGATGCGGATACCGTGATCCGCGCAGAGCTTTGCCATTTTATTAACATCAATGAGATTGGTGCTATCGCTGACATGGTCTGCGAACTTAACCTTTGGCTCGTCCTTACGGATACGCTCATTGAGTTGATTGATAACTCTGCACTGAATACGGAAGAGCTGCTTTATAGGCTCATCCGCGAAGGGAAGGTATGTCTCCACGAACACGTCCTCATTCGCAACATAGCCGCCGGTCTTCCTTATCATCGGCAGTACCTCTGATGTCACCCAGCGTTTGAACTTCTTGGCTGTGGGAAGTTTGCTTGAGAGGACTAGACTATATAGGCCTGATTCGTTTATAACTATTGTTTCTCTGCGCTGATTTCCGTCATAGATCATTATCTTCTGCCTATCATCAGCATCAACATGTCTGTTTATATCTCGACTACCGTTTCGGTACTCCAGAATATCAGCTACATCCTTACCGACGAGCCACGGCTCGCCGTCAATGCATACTGTTCTTACTGAGCCAAACTCGGGATTATTAAATATCATGATTTCATTCATTTTTGTTTACCTCCACATCAATTTCCTTTATAAATCTTGCCAGAGCTTCTATGACATTTACTGTCACTGCATTTCCGGCTTGTTTGTACAGCTGTGCATTGGATATCCCTGCTGCTTTCACATTATTGAACTGTTCGTCTGTAAATCCCTGCAATCGCCAGCATTCAAGCGGCATGAGCTTTCTTATCAACCCGTTGTACATAACGCCGTTCCTGTCAGTTACTGTAATAGTAAACATAGGCTCGTCCGGAGTTTTGAAGCGTCTGCCTTGCTGCCGTAAATTCTCTTTTGCAGGAGTCAGCACAGGTATAGGCTTATCCATGAAGAGAGCGGCCGATTTTTCACCTTTATGATGCCCGATACCGTTATCCTGTCTTGCAGTAATACACCTTGCAAGATCAGTAATTGCAGGCTCTGGATTCATATCGATGCATTTTACGGAATAGAAACCCTGTGTTGCCGATGGCGTTACCGTGTGAGCTATGTCATGTCCGACACGTCCTCTGCGGCTGTTCATATCCGCATATGCAAGGTCAATGCTGTCGCCGGGGACAGCTATCTGATATCCTGATTTCGTAAGTGATTTAATCGGGAGTCCAAGTATCTCATACAAACCTGACTTTCCGCCGAAACCGCCTGCAGTTCCTGTAAGCGTTATGCTCAGTCCTTCAGGTGAGTAGACCCTGCATCCTTCTTTTCCTGGTATGCGCTGGATAAGAGTTTTTGGATTTGCTTCTGTGAAAGACAGTATTCTTCCGGCACGGTCGGTTCTAAGAAATCCGATAATGAACACTCTTTTTCTGGCTTGGGCGATGCCAAAATCCGCGCTGTTAAGCACCTGCCATGCGACATCGTACCCCAATTCATCCAACGCAGTGAGTATGGCCGCAAATGTCCTGCCTTCGTCATGCGATAACAGCCCGGGAACGTTTTCAAGCAGCAGATAGCGAGGTCTCTTAACGGCAGCGATCCGAGCAATTTCAAAGAACATGGTTCCTCGGGCGTCTTCAAATCCTCGCCGCTTTCCAGCGATTGAAAAGCTCTGGCAAGGGAATCCTCCGCAAATAAGGTCGATATCCGGCAATTCTTCGGGGATGATCTTTCTTGCGTCATCGAAATATTCCTCCTTTGATGTGTCGTAAAGTGCTTCATACGCCTGTTTAGCGTATTTATCGATCTCGCAGTAACCGACACACTCAAAGCCACCGACTCGTTCAAGGCCTGAGCGGAAACCGCCGATACCTGCGAACATATCTAAATATCGTATCAATGTTATAGTTCACCTTCTTTGTTTTTTCGATTTCTTTTCTCTGATAGCTTTCGTTGTTCAATAGACTCACACCTTCCATATAAAAATTACAGCCGTCTGTTTTTTAGACAGCTGTATGTAAAACAAAAAAAAGACCGCCGATAGCGGTCCTGTTACGGACGCACTACCGGCGGTCTTGGATATTAGTATTATATATACAATAGTATTCAGTTGTTATTCGGCAGGAGACATGAAACTCTCAATTACTGCCATGATCTCATCAAGACGTTTTTCTCCAATGCCGTTGATCTTGCTGATTTTCTCACGAAGGCTCTCAAACTCGATAGCTCCATGCTCAACACTTTTTGCACCTTTATCATATATATCAGCAAGTACCTTCTGCATTTGCTCACGGTTCATCGCCTTCAATTCCTTATACATCGATCTTGGTAATTCAAAACCTTGTTCTTCTTTTTCCATTATGATTCCTCTTTCTGCATTTGTCGTTAATTAATTATATCATATACGGCATTATAAGTCAATCGACATTCCCTGAGATTCTTCGATTTCAGGTTCTTCGTCCTCAGTCTGCTGAACTACATGAAAGCTGTCAACACCGGGAATTATAGAAAGAGAACTGCCATTGCTCCATCTCGTCATGACCTGTCCGGCATCATCCACTCCTATGACCTCACCGATAGTACCGGGAGGGATAGGTCTGGTGTCTTCATTCATGCTGTCACAGCATATCTTTGTTCCTTTCGGGTACTGCTGTCTCAGCCGTTCAACCTGTTCTCTTGAAGGGAATCCTCTCATATTATCGCCTCACATTTCCATAGACATTCCCTCGTCCTCAGATTCTTCCATATCTTCGGATTCGTCGAGGTCTTCATCTTCATCCTCGTCAAGCTCATCAACGTCATCCTCAGACAGTTCTTCGTCCTCGTCCTCATCGAGTTCTTCTTCCTCATCTTCGTCAGGCCCGTCTTCGGACTGCTGCTTTTCAGCCATTGCCTGCTGTTCCTCGTAATCACGGTCGAGCTCGTCCTCGATAAGACCGATGACGAACTGCTTCTGTGTCATGTGATGTCTCTCAAGGTAGTCCTTGATCTGATTGAAGAGGTCCTCCGGGACCTGAAAAGCCATTGTACGCATATTTCCCATAAATCTTTCCTCCTTGATAGTTGTCTTGGGGTGGAGCTCGTCATCAAGAGCTTTTGATACAAACTCCGCCATTGTAATTCCGTTTTCTTCAATGAACTTTCTGACCTGGGCATGAAGGTCAGCGTCGATTTTAACTGTTATGCCCTTTTTCTCATTTTCTGACATTCTCATCGCTCCTCTCCAAGAGCTTCTTAATAGCTCTTTCTGTCAGTTCGTCTGCGGTTATTCCTTCTTTCTCCGCGGCTTTCTCGATTGCTTCTGAAAACTGCGGAGGTATAGATATCTCGATTTTACTCACATACTCATCTCCATATCCTGTGTATTATCGCTCATGTACTCGTCCTCAGTAACAAGAGCCCATGAATCATCGTCCGACCAGAAGCTGATATTGATCTCACCGTTTTCAGTCCTCATGTACTTCTGCTCCAGTGATTCGCCCCAACCGTCACTCAGCTGACCGATGCAGTAGTCTGTGAACCTTTCCATTGACTCATCGGAAAGCTCACCGATTATCTTGGCTGTTATGACTCCTGTCAGCTCGCCGTTTATTACCTCTACTGTACAGTGTGCGGAATATACCTTTTCGGCTATCTCATCATCGGGGCCTTCGGGATGATACCAATGCATAAGACCTCTTTCATGCTCCGCAGGAAGGTCATTTTCATAGATGAATGCATTGATATCGTCGGCATATCCAGCCACATCAACATTATCGAGAATGCAGTTGTCCTTCGGATAGTCCTCAATATACTGGTATATCTCTATAGGACAGCATAGTCTTATTTCATTAAGATGTGTGGCACGATATTGGTCATAGATGGTCTTAGCCTGCGGAATATATTGAGCATATCTGGCGTAGCTGCTGCCCTCAGAGTTTATAACGATACCGTCGCCGAAGTCTTTGTCGTAGATGAGAATACAGTGGCACATACCATTGCTGTCTGCATACATAACATCGCTGTACTTAGCTATGAGCGGTTCGTCCTGAAGAGGAGCATTCGCTAAAGCCTTGAATTTCGAGTGGCTGACAGGGACAGCCTTTTCGATGATACAGCCCTTAACTGCAAATTCGGTCGGCTTTCTTTCAAGGCTCGTGTTTAGCACCAGCTTATCTGAAAACTCCATAAATCGGTCTGCAAACAGCTTTTTTATGCCGTTTATGCAATGAGCATCGCTGTTGAGCAGTATCCTCATCATATTATCCCTGTCGGAAGCTTTATCAAAAACCTGACACAGCTTATTAAGTTCAGCAAGGTTATCGTTATCGCAGATCCTGTCGATGACAATGTCGCCGAGCGGATCCTCGGTGTATAGTCCGATAAGGTAATTATGCCCGACATTGCTTTTGAGTGTGAGCCTTTCAGGGGATATGTCGATACCAGCCTTTCTCAGCTCCGCCGCCAGTTCGTGACAGCTTTTGGGCAATTTAATGATAATATCCTTATCATTACTGAGAATATTTACTCTTAACATACAGCCACTTCACATTCTCATGCCTACGTCTTCGGACGGCAACTCAGGAGCCGCCTTTACTTCTTCCTCGGTCATAAACTCCCATGCACCGCAGGTATCGTAGAAACTAACATAGATGTCTCCCTCGGAAGTGTGGATCTCATGCTGCTCAAAACCTTCGCCCCAGCCGTCTGAAGCCTGTCCGGAAAGCTCATGAAGCAACTCGTCATACTCATAGCTGTCAAGTTCACCGCAGATCTGGCAGGTAAACACTCCCATGAGCCTGTCGCCGACCTTCTCAACAGAGGGGAATATGGAATAAAACTTATTGGCGAAACGCTTTCTGTCGCCAAGGTAAGCCATTATACCACGATTTTCTTCCTCGTCACACTGGTACGCCTCGATTGCATCGCTGATCTCACTTTGGTACTCAAGGATCTCAAAGTCTGAGAGCTCCTCGGTATCTTCGAGGAACTCTTCTTCCTCATCTTCATCAAATGAAGGCTGAATCTCACGCTTAACTTTAAGGGGACAGTAGAATTTCAGCTCTGTGAGATTCTTTGCCTCAACATGAATATCCGGCTGAAAGTCAACTCCGATGTCTGTGTTTTCCGCTATTGAGATATCATCTCTCATTGCGAGCTGCTGTACGATTGCATTTTTGACAAGGCTTTCTACTTCAACCATGTCTATCATATCAGCCGATGTGAAGTCCGTCTTATCGGTATGAG
>JAGCWY010000042.1 GCA_017961625.1 Ruminococcus sp.
CAATAAAGAAAAAATCTCCTCAAGAATCAAAGAGCTTACCTCTCAGCTTAATGCTGTCTCCACCAGAACGCTTGCCGAGATCCAACAGGATTTGTATCAGCGTATTGAATCTGGGCTTGCTATTATCGATGATCCTCAGACCGGAGGCCCTGTAAAAAATATGGCTATTCGCAGTTTCATCGAGCATATTACCTATGTCAAACCCCGGAGCGTTATTGAAATTCACTACAAGATACTGTGATTAAGTTGTTATATCTATCAGGTGCTTGGCGGTCTAAGCTCCATAAAGATATAATCCCCTCCAGCCGAAGCCGGAGGGGAGTTTTTTACTGCTCTTCAAGGAGTCCAGTATAAGTATGATCGTCGATGATGAGAGTCACCGACTTTTTTGTTTTTTCAGGAGGCTTGACCTGTGGGACCGGCTCCGGCTTGCTGAATCCGTTGAGCCCGGCAGCCTTGATAATAGTCGGATAGTCCTCATATGCCTCGTTGATATCAACGTTACCAGCTATGCCGGTTATAGTTCCATTGCTGGACTTCTGCCAGATGCCATATGCACCAGAATAGCACGGTTTAATTACACCATAGTGTGCTACCCATACAGCATACCTGCTCCGCACAACCTCGCTCGTCAGATTGCCCAGGGGATAAGCTGACATATAGACGCCAACAAAGTACCCGGCCTTTTCCAACTCGTCGCAGAAGGCATTTATGATAGCGCTTACCTTATCTTTGCCAAGGCTCAGTATGCGCTGCTCCTCGACGTCGTAATATATTGGGTACTCGAACTGCTTACCCTTTAGGACCTCGATGCAGACAGCAGCTTCTTTTTTTGCTTCTTCCTCAGATGTGGCGTAGCTGTACCAGTATGCTCCGCAGGGGATCCTTGCTGACTTGCACCCGGCATAATTCTTCTCAAAACAGATATCCTTCTGTGATATCTCTCGTCCGTAGCCAGCCTGTATGATGCAGAAGTCAGTCCGGACATTCTTCCAGTCGATGTCTCCCTGCCAGCGTGATACATCAATTCCGTTTTTCATTGTCGTTTCCCTCCGATTTCTTAAATTGACTTCCAAAATAGAAGATAAGTATCGATGCGTATGTTGTTGCAAAGTAATCTGGGATATCTTTGCCTGTTATCACCATATAAGCAAATACATAAGTAAATGTTAATGTGATGATAGATTTCACATCAATCAGTTTCGCTATACGTTCCTTGATCTTCATGGTATCAACCTCCGAAGAAACGTTT
Source organism: Ruminococcus sp. (assembly GCA_017961625.1). Lineage (GTDB taxonomy): Bacteria > Bacillota > Clostridia > Oscillospirales > Ruminococcaceae > Ruminococcus. The sequence continues at coordinate 1,253 of JAGCWY010000042.1, forward strand.
TATCCTTTTGACGATGCCCGGCTTTTCCTGCTCCGGCATGGTCTTACTCGCAGACTTCTTCCGCCAGAACTTCCTGATCTTCACAATTATCTTCTGTCCCATCAATTTTCACCTCGTTTTCATTTCCGATTACAGCAGTATTAATGCCCTCGTTCTGTTCGATTTCGATTTCTGTTTCTTCAACATATTCAAATGTCGATATAAAATTCTGTGTCCTTACGCCGTAAAAAATAGTGATGATAATACAGATCAGCGCTATTGCTGCCGATACA
>JAGCWY010000004.1 GCA_017961625.1 Ruminococcus sp.
AAATCCAAGAATGCTCAACAGTTTTACGTAATAGAATCATACAGAACAGCTGACGGAAAGAATACAAGTAAGATAGTTGAAAAGCTAGGTACATATGATCAATTAAAAGAAAAGCATGATGACCCTGTTGCATGGGCTAAAAAATATGTCAACGAACTAAATAAGAGAGCAGCTGAAAGCGGACAGAAGATATCGGTTGATTACTATCCGGCAGCCCAGCTTAGCAAAGATTCGGCGAATCTTTTTAATGGAGGATATATATTTCTGCAGAAGATATTCAGTGAATTGAATCTTAGATATATCTGTAAAAAAATATCTGATAAATACAAATTCCAGTATGATCTGTCGCAGGTTCGAGTCCCGTCACAAGCTCTAAACAAAAGGCTTAACCACACAGTTTATTGACTGTATGGTTAATTTTTTATATGATAGTTTTTCTGAAAATAGAATCGCTCTTACATAGCTCATCAAAACAGGCTTTTGGTTCTTATGGATTCTAATTCAGTATTTCAAATAAAAAATCAGCAGTCAGAAAATCATCATTTGTATAGGACCCGTTTTTACAATAATTTCATCAATCTTTCATTTTGTTTAACATCTTTCACATTCATTTTCAGCCTCAATTCAGTTTCATCATATATAATTACATTATAGAGTACAAATCTCGTCTAATTCTGAACTGTATTTCTTTAATTATTATGAATAAAAATTGGCTTGTCAATTTCTATTATTCTCTTAACTAAGCTAAAAGAACATTTTAAAGCATTGTATATTATTCAAGCCTGTTTATGTATAATATAATCATAGTCAAAAACAAGACTATGATTGGGCGATATTAAAAAAGGAGAATGATAATTATGAGGAACAATGTCTTGAAAAAGCTCGTCGCAGGGATTTCAGCTACTTGTTTGGCAGCTGCTGCAATGCCTGTTATGAGCTTAGCGGCAGAGACTAATGTCTCAACACTCGTTGGCGACGCAAACTGCGATGGCGACATTGATATGTCTGACGCTGTAATGATAATGCAGGCGCTGTCCAATCCGAACAAGTACGGCAAAGGCGGTACTGACAAAAACACTATCACCGACCAGGGCTGGATCAATGCAGACTGCAACGGTGCAAATGACGGTGTATCCAACAATGATGCACTTGCTATCCAGATGTACCTCCTTGGCAAGGGAGAACTCAGCAGTGGCAAGAATGATAATCCGGAGCAGCCTGTAGCTGACGTAGTAAAGATACACCTTAAGAATACATCTATTGAAGTCGAAGGTGAAAATGTAACAGTAAGCGGAGCAACTGTTACTATCACTCATTCAGGTGAGTATTATGTTGATGGTACACTTGACGATGGACAAATCAATGTGAATATTGCTGACACGGCCGCTGATGCTGAAACTGTAAAGATATTCCTTAACGGAGTAAATATCACTGGCAAGAGTGCTCCAGCAATACTTATCACAAACGCAGAGAATACATCTATCAATATCGTTGACGGTACTGAGAATACCATTTCAGATGGTGAAACTGCATATGAGGGAGATTATGCTAAATCTGCAGTTATCGAGGCCAAGGACGATATGACTATAAAGGGCGGAGAAAAGGGCGATGGTGTCCTTACGATCACCGCTAACACCCAGGATGCTGTTTCATGTAACAACGATATTAAGATAAACGGCGGCAAGATTAATATTACTACTAATAATTCCGAGAACAAGACTGATGGTATCAAGGCTAAGCAGTCTGTTACTGTCAAGAAAGGTTATGTTACAATAGACGCTACAGGTGATGGCATCAAGTCCAGCAAGGACGCTGTTGTATTTGAGGACGGTTATGTTTCTATCAAGGCAGGCAATGACGCTGTTCAGGCTGAGACTACTATAGATATCAGCGGCGGTACACTTATTGCAGGCGGTGACCGCGGACTTACAGCTGTAACAGCTGTAAATATAATAGGTGGCGACGTTTATGCAACAGCTACCGACAATCAGGTAGATGAAAAGCTTCTTACAGGCACTACACAGACAACTGCACTGCTTAACTGTATCGACGATGTAACAAACGAGAAGGACGGTACATGGAAGAAAGTCAATGCTATATCTGCAAATTCCAAGTCGGAGATCGCATTCACCAAGAAGTACAAGTATGTGCTTATCAGTGAAGCTTCAATAAACGGCGCTAAGTCATGCGGCTTTACCAATACATCTACAGGCGCTGCTGTAACTCATACAGACGGAAAGCAGACACAGTTCCAGCTCAGCCTTGTAACTGTATTTAATAATGTTGATCCTTTAGGATCAGGTAGCGGCAATACAACTACCAATCCTATAACTTCTGATCCGACGGTAACTACAGAAGGTCTTACTATAACTCTTTCTGACGCAGGAATGACCACAAATGCTTCTTCCGAAGCTAAAGTGGAAAACAACGTATGTACCATCTCTCAGCCAGGCGTTTTCACTGTAACAGGTGAGATGACAGGTGGACAGATCGTTATTGACGTTGACAAGACTGCTTATCCCGACGGCGTCGTTGAGCTTGAGCTCAGCGGCATGAGTCTTACAAATACTAAAACTTCTCCTATATACGTAGCGTCTATCGCTGACGAGGTAGTTATCGTTGCTAAGAACGGAACAGAAAATACAATCTCTGATGGTACTGAGTACACCAACGCCGACAATGATACGGGAGCTATCTACTCAAAGGACGATATAAAGTTCAAGGGTAAGGGCAAGCTTACCGTAAACGGCAATGCTGCAGACGCTATCGTCGGCAAGGACGATATAAAAATATACAACGGCACACTGGTAGTAAATGCTGCTGATGACGGTATACGCGGCAAGGACAGCGTAACTATAGGAAATACATCATCAGACGGAACAGAGGTGGACTATTCAAACCTCTCCGTAACAGTAAAAACAAAAGCAGGCGACGGTATCAAAGCTACTTCCACTGATGCTTCTTCAACAGCAAAGCAGTTGGGAATAGTTACTGTCAATGGAGGTACTATAAATATTGACTCCTACGCAGACGGTATCTCAGCTGAACAGTTTTTCACCATGAACGGCGGCGAACTGACTATCAAAACCTTCCAGGGAAGCTCCTATACCGGCTCAGACAACACTCAGGGTGGCAATACAGGCGGCTTTAATCCCGGCGGTGGCAGACCCGGCGGCGGAGGAATGGGCGGTTTCGGTATGGACGGAAACTCCAACAAGACTGACATCTCCGCAAAGGGCATAAAGGCAGTAGGTCTTTATGACGAGGCTGGTACTACATGGCAGAGCGTAGGCGATATCACCATCAACGGTGGTTCTATCAATATAGACTCCTCCGACGACTGTATCCACTGCGGTGGCAGCATGCAGCTCATCGGCGGCGAGATAAAGCTTGCTTCAGCTGATGACGGCGCTCATGCCGACCATAACCTCACTATCGGCACAAAGGACAGCGGCAAGTACGATGATATCGTTATCACAGTCGAGAAGTGCTATGAGGGTATCGAAGCTCAGAAAATTTACCAGAACAGCGGCTCGGTTATCGTGAATTCCACTGACGATGGCTTTAATGCAGCCGGCGGCAGCGATGGTTCAGGTATGGGTAACACCGGTATGCCCTGGGGGCAGGGCGGTGGAGGTTTCGGAGGAGGCGGCTTCGGCAGCGGTAACTCTGGAAACTACCTCTTGCAGTTTAATGGTGGTCTTGCATTAGTCAACGCTGCCAACGGTGACCACGACGGTTACGATTCCAACGGTAATATTGAAATAAACGGCGGCTACATTATCTCAAACGGCAATGAACCATTTGACTGCGGAGACGGCGGCAGCACTATCTCAGTAAAGGGCGGCGTATGGGTATCCAACTGTCCTTCAGGTGGTATGAGCATGGGCGGCAGCGAAATGTCAGCAAGCGTAACAGCTTCAGCGAATGTATCTGCAAATACAAGATTATCACTAGTAGGAAGCGACGGAAAAGTCATAGTATCTTTCATCGTTGACAAGACAGTAAGTCAGCTTAAGGCAGGCGGCAATGGTACATCGGGCGCATCTTTCTACACAGGTGGTACTCTTAACGGTTCAACATATTTCCAGCAAGTCGACCAGACTCAGCTTGCTGCATACGGTGGTACATTTACAGGCGGAACATCTGTTAAATAAGAACTTATAATATCTTATAAATTGACCGTTAATGAACTACATTTCAAGAATGGTAAAACCCATATTACAGTTAATGTTATTAAACTCAATATAATATTGTAAACAAGGGGCAGTTTCTTTCGGAGTATAACTGAATCAATTTCTCAGTTCGATTAAGAACCAAAAGGAAACTATAATTATGTCGGTATTCATACATTATTATAGTTTCAAAAGCTACATTTTAAAATTGAAATTTGCATATGTAAATCAAAACTTATAAATAATATTCAGGAGAATATGATAAAACAAGCCCGAGAGCAGTCATATAAAGATTGCCTCAGGGCTTGTTATATTATATAATTTGCAGTAATTTCTTAAGCAGGAATGCACCCAAATACAGGAATAGGTATACGTTATCTGCATAACCAACATTACCGTTAAACAGCTTAATTCCGAATTTTATATCAGCATACTTTTCGAAATATATCAGTATTTTCAGAGACTTTGTCTTGCCGTTTTTAGCTTTAACTTCAATAGGAACAAGTGATTCTTTTGTCCTCATGAAGTAATCTTGTTCGAGTATGGAATCCTCGCGACGGTAGAAATAAAAATCACAACAGCTTTTTACAAGCGCTTTTACAAATTCTTATAGTCAATAAATGGCCCAATTACACAAAATCATAACAAATATTTCTTGTGTCTTCACATATTTAATTGTACTACTCATTTAAAATAATTGTTCATCTTCGAATCATACTAGTAAAATTCGACTGAAAATAACATTGCCTCTTAAGCATGCTGAGAAAGATCTGCTAATTGCATTTCTTTTTCATATGCCGCTTAAGAGGCCTTTATTACTTTTCACAAGTGAACGGATATATTGTCTAAATAATACTCAATTAGCGGATACAGCAACTGTTGTTACGCTAGTTGGGAGCTTTTCAGCACCAAGTATAAATTTTTGCAGCCATACAAGATCGGAAACATTTACATCTCCGTCGTCGTTTATATCGGAGTTTGCAGGGATAGGCGCATTACTTGCGATTATTTCAAGTATTGCTCTTCTCAGTGATACGAGATCAAAAACGTCAATTACACAGTCGCGATTGATATCGCCGCGCAGATCTGAATCAGGAACTGTATTAATACTGAACATGGGCTTTGTACCCTCTACGGCAACATAAGCGTCGTCAATATATATATCACAGGTTGTCATGATTGTTTGTATAGCAAGAGTCAGATCTCTCGATCCCTGTGGTATATCAACTTTAAAATGTTCGTTTGCTAGCTCTGTCCATTCATCTTTTTCTGCGTTCGCTTTGGCTATGGTTATATATTCCGGAGTACCGCCAGGAGATATATATCGTAATACAAGTTCAAACTTCAAGGAAGAAAATGTGTTTTGCATCACAACTGCGCCAAAGCTGTAGCTCTCTCCTTGCTTAAAAGTTTTTGTGCCTAGATACAGAGTCGGACCTGCCACGTCACTGGTGCGTCTGTAAGAGTGAAGTGCGTTTGTCCCATTGAAGCCGCCGATAGTCAATTCAAGCATATCATTTTCACGTGGTTCCCAGTCCCCGACATCTTCATTGAAATCATTTCTTATGTAATAACCATCCTGATCCGGAACCATGAGAATATTTTTATCAAGATATTTACCGTCTACACTGACAGGGGAGCTGTCATTACCGTTCCCAAAAACTAATTCCTTCAATTCAGCGCTTCCGCTTGATCTGTCGTTGTTTTCAATGAAGAAATTCGCACTATACAGCTCTCCTGACGTATCAAGTCCGAAGGCTCTCCATGAGTCAAAATGCTTTGCAATGTCTATACAGTCATGAACGGTCGTGGTGTTATTGTTTATTGAGGTGCTTTCCTTGCGGACGCTCCAGTACACTGGCATTGTAGAAGCTCCGTCAATCATCGGATAATTATAACGGTATGATGTGAATACCTCATATTCATGACCGTTGACTACAGCAGTTCCGTATGACCTGACCGCTGAGTTGGCTGGCGGCATTAGATTGCTCCAACCATCGACAATGTAGTATTTCATCATAGGATTCATTGTATAGCCACATGCTCCATAGAATGAATTGCCGTTAGGAGTATACTCGAAGTCATAGCTGAATGACAGGTTTGGCACATCCTTGTAGTTTAATTTCAGAGAGTTATAAATTTGACCCATAGTAAAATAATTGTCTTCAATATTTTTCCATGAACAGGTAAACGAGCTTTCGCCCGGTTCAATTTCGCAGTTACCGACATAGTTCCGATTCCACATTTCATATTCATATATGCCAATTTTGCCTCTATCAGTCTGATCGGCTGCTGAAGCTACGAATGGAATGGACAAGGCTGTTATTGCCGCGGAAACAGCAAGACACAAGGCCTTTTTTACATTACTTAGAATCATTTATTTCACTCCCTCATATAAATTCTGAAAGCCTATTTCACCTGAAGTGTACTTTCTATACTTTTATTATACATAATTTTTAGAAAAATACAAGGCGTTTTTTGTTAATTGCATTAGTTGTTCAAAGAGTGAAATAGTAAAAAGCTGCTATAAGGCAAAAAACAGAGATGCGGTACTGTTCAGATAACCGCTTCGAATATAAGAGTTTTGCTGTACACTGATTTCGGATTCGTAAAGAATATTAATTTCATGCAGTATAAGCTGTAAAAGAAAAAGCTTCTTCATTAAGCACAGTGCTAATTGAAGAAGCTTTTTTACACTCAGAAGCTTGAAGTCTGAGATGTTCGTTATAATCAGTCGCTGAAAAGAGGTGTTGAATAATATCTGTCACCGCTGTCTGGAAGCAGAGCAACAATAGTCTTGCCCTTGTTTTCGGGTCTCTTTGCAAGCTCTAAGGCTGCATAATAAGCTGCGCCGGCAGAAATACCAACAAGTATGCCCTCTTGCTTTGCAATGAGCTTTGAGGTCTCGAACGAATCGTCATTGGAAACTGCTATTACCTCGTCATATACATCTGTATTGAGAGTTTTCGGAACAAATCCTGCACCGATACCCTGTATCTTGTGAGGACCTGCCGTACCCTTTGAAAGCACGGGAGAATCCTTGGGCTCAACTGCAACAACCGTAACATTGGGGTTCTGCGATTTGAGATATTCGCCTGTACCTGTTACTGTACCGCCGGTACCTACACCTGCAACGAAGATATCAATCTTTCCGTCAGTATCCTTCCATACCTCGGGACCTGTTGTAAGCCTGTGTATCTCGGGGTTTGCTGGGTTCTCGAACTGCTCGGGAACGAAGCTGTTTGGAGTTTCCTTTGCAAGCTCCTCAGCCTTTGCGATAGCTCCCTTCATGCCCTTTGAGCCTTCTGTGAGAACTATCTCAGCTCCGTAAGCCTTGAGGATATTCCTTCTCTCAACGCTCATGGTCTCTGGCATTGTAAGGATTATCTTATAACCCTTGGCAGCTGCAATAGATGCAAGACCGATACCTGTATTTCCTGATGTAGGCTCAATGATAGTTGAGCCCTGCTTGAGAACTCCTCTTTTTTCAGCGTCCTCAATCATGGCAAGTGCAATCCTGTCCTTTACGCTTCCTGCGGGATTGAAGTATTCAAGCTTCGCAAGCACAGTTGCTTCAAGTTTCTGTGACTTTTCAATGTTTGTGAACTCCACAAGGGGAGTATTACCGATAAGACCTGTAGCGCCCTTATAAATATTTGACATATTAATTTCCTCCTTCTGATAGCAAACTATAATTCCTATCTGTTAAGTATATTATATACCTGTCTGAGCACAAAATCAATACCTTTGAATATTCTTTTTGTTTATCCTGAGCTATAGTCTGTGCCTATAGCTCAATAAATTCCCTAACCTTAGTGCTGAGCATACAAAAAATAAATCCAGATAAATTAAAACGGATAAAACAGCAGTATCTTGACCGCCGTTTTATCCGTTTTTTCTCAATTATAATATATTGAACTATGAAAGTTCTTTACTTTATAAGACCGATGCCCCAGATAGTAAAGCTGCCGCTTCCTGTGATAGAAACATCAAGCTCTCCGGTAGTATCCTGATAGTATCCAAGCTCTGCATCAGGACCGCCCCATGTGTACTGCTTGTTTCCGTTAACCTTTGTGGTCTTTCCGTTTACAGTAACATTTATGCTGCCCATTCCGCTGCTGTTAGCCTTGAATACAATGATGAGACCCTTTCCTGTAGTCTTGAACTTCATGGGATTTCCGCCATTGAGCGTGTATGAGTAGTTCAGCGACTTGCTTCCGTTATATCCTGAACCTGATGTCCATGAACCTGCGCTGAAATTATCAAGGTCCTTAGGATTAACGTTTACGCAGTCTGCATACTCCATACCGTATACAGCCTTTGTAGGAAGTTCGTAGGATGCTGAAAGGTTCTCGCTCTTCATAGCCTGACGGAAGTAGTATGCGAGACAGTCAGCAATAAGCTGTCCGCCCTTCTGATGCGGGTGGTACTCGTCTGAGAAGTAGTCACTTGTCTTAAGGAAGCCGTTGCTAAATGCCTTTGTGAGAGCGTCGTCCATACTGATAACAGGAATATCAAAATTCTTGCCTATAGGATACATCTGTGACTGGCTTGAGAAGCCGCCCTGTGCTCTTGTGATAAGTACAATTACAGCAGGCTCGTTAGGCATATCAAGGAACTTCTTGATACAGCTCTCGAAGCACTTCTTGTACATGATATCCTCATGGTCGTTTACAGAGAATTCAAGGAAGATAATATCAGCCTTCTGTGAAACTATCTCCTGCTCGCTGCGGACAAGTCCTACAACTGAAGATGTTCCCGAAAGACCTGCATTTATTTCCTTGAAGCTGCCCTTTGCAAATGTAGACTTTACATAATTTGAGAAGGGTGAAGTATAATTCTTGCCCTCTGTGATAGAACCACCAAGGTATGCTATTGTAAGGGACTGACCTGCTTCGGCTGCTGCAAGCTTGCTGTCAAGTCTGTAAGTATTGCCAAAATGCTTTATCGAGCTCTTGTAGAAGTCGATTTCCTGTGAAGAAGCTGTTTCCTTATAGCTATCCCACTTTGAGGTGTCGATATCGGGCTTCTCAGGAATGATTATCTCAGGCACCTTGCCCTCGCCTCCTGTTACGACCGATGATGCTGTACCCTCAGCTGCAACCAGAACATTGTCGATGTAGAAATCCATAAGATCGCCTGAGGACTCAACAGTCTCGACATAGAGTATCATATCTCCCTCGTTATCAGGGATAGTGAATGAGGTATTCTCTATCTTTGTCCACTCGCCGCTCTTGCAGGTCTCCTTGGCGATAGATGTATATACAGCGCTTCCGCCACCGTTACCGCCCTGCTGGAGAGATATCTGGATAGTTGCATCGCTGCCAGAAAGCTGGAGAGCTGCTAAACTTACACTGTAAGTCTGACCCGCCTTGAAATCTGAACCGAGGGTGATTGCTGCACCGTTCCATTCAGAATTTCTGTCAGTAACATAAAGCGACTGACCCGAAGCACCGTAATATGCAGTATCCGATACCGCAACTGAAGCTGAACCTCTTCCTGTCCAGTCACCAATACCGGAATCAAAGCTCTCATTCAATGAACCCTCCGATACAGGAGCAGTCGTAGTTGTTGTAACTGTTTCAGGAAGCTCTGATGTTGTAGTAGTTGTTGTGGTTGAGGTTGAAGTGTTTAGATTTGACGAATAGCTCTCAGGAAGCGACTTTATAAGACCCAGCAGATACTTCTGGATAGTATTTGCATCATTAGCAGTTACTCCGCTACCTGCCTCATAAACGTCAGCGTTTGCAGCGCCCTGCTCAGAAAGCTGATACTTGTTGGGGTTAGCAAGTGCCTGCATGATAGCTACAGCGTCACCCATATCAATTGTGCCATCACAGTTAACGTCGCCCCACTTGGTTACCTTTGCATCAAGCTCATCCTTAGGATCGAGCTGCTTGATAGTTGTAACTGTTGTTGTGGTGACCGGCTTTGTTGTAGTAGTGGTTGTAGTTGTTGCAGATGTAGTTGTTGTAGTTACTTCTGCACTGCTTTCATCGCCCTTGAAAGCATACCTGAAGAATGTGTAGAGGTGAGGCTTAACTGAATCAGCACCGTGTCCACCGCCAGGAATAGACTGGTAAACATGATTTACGCCATTTCTTGTGAGAATATCGCTGTACTGCTTCGGGAATGTTCCTACAGTACCATCATTTGTACCTCCGGTTATCATGAAGACTTCAGGCTCAGGACCAACGTCTCTGAACTTCATTTCGCTCTCCTGCATACAGCCGGGATGTGTCATATACATATCCGAACCGGGTGTGATACCAGGTGCAGGGCAGGCGCCGCCTACGTAACCGAATACATCAGGGCGCATAAGTCCGCAGTAGATAGCCTCACGACCACCCATTGAGAAACCTGTGATAGCTGTATTCTCTCTGCCTTCCTTTACAGAGTAGTTTTCCTTTATGAAAGGAAGAAGGCTCTCTGTTACGTCATAGAGGAAGTTATCATACTCTGCGCAGGTCTGCTGGTTGATACCGCTGGGACCGCTCATTGTCTTACTTGTGAACATATTAGGTGTTACAACGATGAACTCCTCAGCCTGACCGCTTGTCATAAGACCA
>JAGCWY010000043.1 GCA_017961625.1 Ruminococcus sp.
CACAGTTTACTTGCAAAGTCAAATTTTCATTTTTTCTGAAATGGGGCGAAAAAACGCAATGAAAACTGAAAAAACCGTAAATGAGCGGGAAAAAGAGTTACAAAGCGTTTTTAAGGACGTTTCAGACGGTGAAAAGACACTTGTTAATAACCTTGTAAAAGAGGTCGCATATCTTGAGTACAGGATGGCACAGCTCCGGGAGCTCCCGCAGACACAGATCATCACCAAGTACAAGAGCAACGGCGATATCATAGAGGGCGTGAAGAGCACGGCGGCGGCTAAACAGTACAAAGAGTGCAGTCAGTCATATATGAATGCCATACGCATACTGCTCAATGTCCTAAGAAAGACGGACGTTGACGCGGGAAACGAGCTGCTCAAGAAGCTTGAGGAGTTTGCATGACATACCTTGAGGAATACGACAGGCTTATCCGTAACGGTGATGTTATAGTCGGGTACTGGATAAGAAAAGAAGTGCGAAATCTGATAGAGGATCTGCATTCAGGTGATTATATCTATGATACGACAGAGGCTGACAAGCGCATAGCCTTTGAAGAAAAGCTGTGCTTGCAGTCAAAAGTGCCGTATTATATGAAACCGATAAAACTGATGCCGTGGCAAAAAGCATTTTTTGAGGCGCTTTATAGTTTCAAAATGCCCGATACAGGTTACAGGCGATTTACAGAGGCGCTGCTTGAAGTCGCCCGAAAGAATGGGAAATCAAGCTGCTTCGCCGCCGATGCTATGTATGATCTTTTTGTAGGTCAGGGCGGTACGGATATATGCTGCGCGTCTAATGATGACAAACAAGCCAAGTTGATATGGAAAGAGATAGCCGGGATGCGTGAGCGGCTCGATCCCAAAAGCACCATCACGAAAAAAACGCTTGTGGAGCTGCGTAATACCGTGAAGAATATCACGATATTCAGGCTTGCAAGTACCACACAGAATAAGGACGGCTTTAACATTTCAAAGACGTATCTTGATGAAAGTCACGACATAGACGAAGAAAACGGGCAGTCAGAGGTTGCAGAGGCTTGTTGGAGAGCGATGTCAAGCAAGGACGAGCCGCTTTTCCTTAACTGTACGACACAGGGGTTTAACCGAGACTGTTATCTCGATCATAAGATAGCGAAAGCAAAAGCCGTGATAAGCGGTGAGCGCGATGACATACATTTTCTGCCATTTCTGTATGAGCAAGACAGCGAAGCCGAGATCTGGCAGGATGAAAGCACGTGGCAGAAATCCAATCCGTCACTGATATACGGTATCAAGAAGATAGACAAGCTCCGCAGGGATATCGAGGATGCAAAGCACGACAAAGCTACACGCATACATCTGTTGACTAAGGACTTCAATATCCCGCAGTCGGATGCGCAGTCGTGGTTGATGCTTGAGGATTATGACTATCCGCAGGATGATATACAGCTTGATGACTTCAAAGACAGCATCATCCTCGGCGCGGTGGATCTTGCAGCTACTACGGACTTAGCGTGCGCAAAAGCACTGATAATGAAGCCCGACAGCAAGACCAAGTTTGTGATATCAATGTACTTTATCCCGGAAAGCAAGCTGACAGAGAGCGCTGACAAAGAAGCCGGAGCAAAATATGCCGAATGGGCGAGAGCGGGACTGCTTACTATATGCGAGGGTAACGAGATAGACATAGCAGCGGTCGCTGACTGGTACTATATGCTGTTCAAGCAGTACAGGCTCAAGCCGTACAAGATAGGATACGACCAAAGATATGCCAAGACATTTATTGAACAGTGTCAGATGTACGGCTTTGAGACAGAGATGCTCGCACAGGGACGGCATTTGTCAAACGCTATGAAGCTTGTAGAGGCGGATCTGAAATCACGATATATCAACTATGGTAACAACGCTGTTGACATATGGTGTTTATCGAACTGCTGCTGTCAGGTCGATAACATAGGCAATATACAGCCTGTGAAGAACAAAACGCAAAAGGAAAAGCGCATAGACGGCGCTGTTACGCTGATTATGCTTTATGAAATGTACAGACGATACAAAGAAATTTATAAAGGGGGCGTTTAAAAATGGGATGGCTTGACAAACTTCTGCACAGACAGCCCGAAAAGCAGACGATAGCGCCCACACTCAGCGGCTTTGCGCCGATGTATCCTCAGTTTGGTACTAATATATATGCAAGCGATACGGTACAGCAGGCGCTCAAGTGCATAGCGGATGAGGTCAAGAAACTCAATCCGCAGCATATACGAATGAACGGGAGCGATCCTGTCCCGGTAAAGAGCAATATACAGGATGTGCTCAACGAGCCTAATCTGTTTATGACAACAAGCGAATTTCTTGAAAAGATAACGTATCTGCTCTTGATGAACTATAACGCTTTTGTTATCCCGGTATATCATATATGGCGTGATGATGTGACAGGGGCGACACGGAAATATTATGAGGCACTTTTTCCGATAAATCCCTGTCAGGTGGACTTCATACAGGATGCAACTGACAGGCTGTTTGTCAAGTTTTGGTTCAGAAATGGCTATGAGACCACTATACCGTATGATGAAGTAATCCATATCAAGTATAACTACTCGATAAA
>JAGCWY010000044.1 GCA_017961625.1 Ruminococcus sp.
ACTTTATAGGAGATTCCGACCCTGAAGATACAAAAAATAAACATATGTCAGTCAAACATATGTTAGTAAAAGGACAGATGAGTATAAAAACCAGACTATGAGTGGAAAGAGGATCAGAAAATATAAAAACCTTCTTCACCAAACTCATCGTCAAGTTCTTCATTTAGAAAATAATCCATATCAAGGAGATCATCATCGCTCATGTTACGAATGTCCCTGGATGTCATTCCTTCAGGAGGATTATCCATATATTTTTTGCGCAGTTCCTCGATTTTCTGTTTCATGATATCACACTCCCTTAAGGAGTATAACATATCTGGCAGTAAAAAGGAACCTATGCGGATGACCTTTTTCCACGAGAACGGGACATGACTTTCTCATACATTTCTTCGAGGGAAACGCGCTTATGTTTATGATAGATTTCCAATAGGGTCATTTTGGTACCGCAGTCACATTTTAGGGGATCATAACCAAAAGCATAGATTATTGCAGTACGCCACTGGTTGAAACTGCGTAAAAATTTATGGTTTTCACAGGATATGGCACGGTAAAGCTTTTTGTCGATATCCCTGTGCCTGGCATAGACTCCGCCATAACGTATCATCTTAAAGTATTTTTCGGGGATGTGACGGATAAGACGTTCGATGAATTCCAGGACGGGGACAGTCTCTTCAATATAAGCATTATCCTCATGACGATTATAATGGAAAGTTATGTATTCACCATCATATTTGTCGATGCGTGAGGTGGCAATGACGGGCCGTCCCAGATAACGCCCGATATATTTGGCTACAGTTTCTGGATCACATTCATTAGGCTTGGCATAAACATAGAAACCCTGTTCATGATCTTTGTAACAGGCAGCCTTTACTTTCTTAAATGAAGGACCAATCAAGGGCTCCATTTCATTCAGAAGAGCAGTACGGAAAGCATTGCGGAGATATCTGTAGTTGAAATGCTTAACATGCCGCCAGTAGGCATCATCACTGTATCCGCCTTCTGATATGAGACAGTGTATATGAGGATTCCATTTGAGGTCCCTGCCGAAGGTGTGAAGGACCATGATGTAACCGGGAGTGAAATTCTTGGATCTGTTAATTTTTCGGAACATCTCTGAGACAACACTGCTTACGGCATGGAAGAGGCAGTCAAGGAGATCGCGGTTTTCAAGAAAGAAGTGCCGGAGATTTTCATCAATGGTAAAGACGCAGTGCCGGTGTTTTACGCTGATCAGCTTAAAGGACATGTTTGTAGTTCGTTCCATGGCATATTTGTTACCGCATGTCGGACAGAACCTGCTATGGCAGCGGAAAGGGACAAATTTCAGCTTCCCGCATTTGGAACAGCCGTACATGGCACCGCCGTAGGAAGGGTCACCACAATTAATCATCTTCTCGACGTTTTCTTTTACAGCGTCACGAGGATGAAGGATATAAATCATTTCTTCATAATGTTCTGAAAAAATCTTCTGTAGTATGTTCATAAGAACATTATGGTACAAAAAAGCGGAAAAAGCAACCCCCTCATGAATGAGGGGGCAGGGGGAGCTGATGTGCCGCAGGCACTTTTTTATTTGATACTAAAAAAATTAAACGCCACACTTGAAATTTTCCTTCAAGTGTGGCATTCTTTGTAGTAAGACAAAAAAGAACGATGAGGACGAAACGTGGATAATAATGTAAAGATAGTAACAAATAATAAACTGATAGACCTGCATGTGCATTCTAATATATCCGACGGTACTATGTCACCTTCTGAAGTGGTCAAGCTTGCATCCGACAGAGGTGTGGGTGTTATGGCTCTTACCGACCATGATACTGTGGAAGGAGTAGCCGAGGCAAGGACTGCAGCCGATGAATGCGGGATGGTATTTATCCCCGGTATAGAGATATCGGCCGGATTCAGGGACAGAGATATACATATCCTTGGGTACTTTATAGATACGGAATCGGAAGAATTCTTAAATGTATTAAGGAAAGCATGGGTTAAAAGAGAAGAGAGAAATGACAAGATTGCCGAGCGTTTTGCCAAGTTTGGCATAGCACTTGATATAGAGGCTATTAAGAAGATAAGTGGCAGCAGTGTTATCACCAGAGCACATTTTGCCAGATGGCTGGTGGAAAACGGATACTGCAGATCAAACTCCGAGGTATTTGACAGATTCTTGGGAAATGACAAACCCTGCTATGTTCCGAGGGACTATATGACCAGAGAAACTGCTATTACTGCCATAACAAATGCAGGAGGTATCCCGGTACTTGCACACCCCATGCTGTATGGATTAAGTATGGCCGAAACGGATACTCTGGTTGGTGAGTTATGCGAGATGGGACTTAAGGGTATAGAGACATATTATTCCTCCAATATGGGTTATGATGAGGACAATGTGAGGAGCCTGGCGCTAAAGCATAAGCTTATCATGACCGGCGGCACTGATTTTCACGGAAGTAACAAGCCCGGTCTTGAGATAGGTACCGGAAGGAACAACAATATGCATGTACCGAAGAGTGCTTATGAGGATATGTTTAGGCTGAAGGGAATGCCTGTACCTGAGATATAAGCTGTATGTTACGTGCAACCGAAGTATATCATCTTGGGGCTAAGGAAGTTTATATCCGGCGATTAACAAAAGCCAAGGGAGGATCGGTATGAAAGGAAAAACCATAATAAAACTTATATCACTTTTATTAGTGTTATGTATAGTCCTTACGGGATGTGATGACGGACACGGTCAGGAGCCGGGAAATGGCTCGGGGGTCAATAACGGACAAAAACAGGATCCCGACAGTGATGATCCCGGGACATTAAAGGTATACTGTTTTGAGCTCGGAAAAGCCGATTCTTTTTTGATATATAACAATAAGAGTACCATCATTATCGATGCAGGTGAGCGCGGACAGGGCAAGGATATCCTGCAATACATGGAAAACAATGACATCAAAGGTATCGATATGATGTTCATCACTCATTTTGATAAGGATCATGTGGGCGGTGCAGCTAAGCTTATCGGAAATACCGAAGTAGGTGAGATATATACTCCTTCCTATGTTAAGCAGTCGGACGACTATGATAACTTCATGGATAAGGTGAAGGAAAAGAACAAGACCGTTACAGCATTGAAGGAGAACAAAACCTTTGAATTAAACGGAATAAAGATAGAGGTCAATGTTCCCGCTAAGGAAGTATACGAGGAAAGCCCCAGCAACAATTCGTCTCTTATCATAAGAGTGAGCTACGGGGATACTTCTTTCCT
>JAGCWY010000045.1 GCA_017961625.1 Ruminococcus sp.
TATCCTAATGCAGATATAAGCCAGGCATTTGACTATAGAGACCAAACACCGTCATACAAAATAGAAAAGTCACTTTAAGTATAATCCACCTCTTGACAACCGCATCAATCTGCGCTATAATACCAAATAAGGAGCAAGCCAACAGGCACATATTCTCCTATAAGTCGCTGTTTTTTGTTATCAGGGCGCTAAGAATTTGATAACAGGGCATCAGTGGGCAAGTATAGTACAGAGCAAATCTTATAACTGGGATACCACAACTCATATTTTCTAAGCAAATTTGTTTAGTTTTGATAAATCCTTGAGGAGTGGGAATAATTTCCGAAGCGCTGCCAGCGGCAGATACAGCGAGGGATTATTGCGCAGCGGTCGAATTATGCGAGTGTAAACGAAGCAGATTCCGGGAACCGCTAATGACTTACGCATTAGAGCGATATGCAGCATAGAAAAACAAAAAGGAGCTGACCAAGTGCAAGCGGTCAGCTCTTTTTGTTTACAGACACTATTTTTTTATGAGATTGCCTTGTCCAGATACTGTATATCCATATCCACATCGCCGGTGATGCCGGGGATATGACCGTAAGCGCTTGCCTGCCAGATAGCATATTCGCCGGTGTAGTCCGTGGAGTCCACAAAATGAGCGAGCCATACCGGCGCAAGAGCCTTCGTGCGTTCGTTCCAGATATTGCCGAGGAAGTTCTTGCTGCTGTATAGCATGGGAGTATATCCGTGCTTTCTTATCTCATCAGCAAAGGCGGCGTATACGTCGTTTATATCCTGTTTGTTCATGCCGTACTTCTGAAAGTTTGCGAACTCCTCCCAGTCAAAGGCGACAGGCATCTGCAATTTGTGACCGCCCAGCTGTTCGACGATCCAGCGTGCGTGTTCCCGGACACCTTCGATAGTATTGTCAGTGGTATAGAAGTAGACACCTACATCAAGACCTGCGTCTGTGGCTCTTTTCAGGTTTTCCTTGAAATAATCGTCAAGAGTGATCTGGCTGTAGTAATAGCCGACACGTATCATTACGAAGCTGCACCCTGCGTCGCGGACAGCGTTGAAGTCCACATCTGACTGCCATACCGAAACGTCAATGCCGTAGCGTACATTTCCGCCCTCATAGCGCTGTATGAAGTCGCTGTAATTGACACGGGGATTGTTATCGACAGGAGGCGGAAGCTGCTCCACAACGCTTATGGTGAGGTCAAATGATACGGAATTGCCGGAGCTGTCCGTAACAGTTGCGGTAAGAGGATAATCTCCGACTTTATCCGTGTCAACTGTACCGGTATATGTGAGAGTAGGGTGTCTGTCAAAATTATCCACAAATCCGACATAGTCATTGAGGTCAAAGTCAGTTCCAACCTTATGGTTAGGATCCCAGCCGGAGTTTAGAATTGTGGGAGCGATGGTATCCACTACCGAGTATTGCAGCTTCTCTGTGAATTCGCCGCCGTTATAGAGGTAGGGGATATCCACCTCAAAAACACCTGTGTCCGAGGTGTTCAGCATAACGCTTCCGTTCTTGAGCTCCACATTTTTTTCGGTGATGAATGAATCAAGGTTTATCTCGTCGTATACCTCTGCACATTCCATTCCTTTGAGGACAAGGTCGGTGGGGGGATCAACTTTTTTTGTAGTGGTTACAGTGGTCGTGGTCGCTTTTGTGGTCGTAACAGTAGTCGTCGATGATGCTGAGACAGTGGAAGTGACAGCTGTATTATCGTTATCGCTTGTCTTTGCGTTTTTTCCGCCGCAGGCTGTAAGCACACAGGCTGCCGCTAAAACTGGGAAAATATATTTAAGCTTCATTTTTATACCTTTCATTCTCTGAAAAATTGGTCGATAAATCGAAAAATAAACAGATATATCTTATTTTTGCACTTTTTATGTCAAATATGCTCGAAAAGACTATTTATAAGTATAACATATAATTAATAAAATAGCAAGGTCACCGGAGAAAAAACTTGACTTTTGAGGGATACTGTGGTAGTATGAAAGCACAAGGCGAATAATCGAAAGGGAAATGATACTCCCGAAGTTACGGATGCCGCAGAGTGATCTGCGGTCTTTGTTTTTTTCTCGATTTGAAACTGAAAGGAGCAGCTTAATGATAATTGATTCACATTTGCATCTTCCCGTCGATCCCCCGGACTTCCCTGCAAAAAAGCAGGCTCTGCTCGGTGAAATGAAAAGGAACGGCGTTGACAGGGGGATAGTAATCGCGGATTCCGAGCCTGAAAGCGTTATTGGTTCCGTAAGGGACTGCGCTGAGCTTTTCAGGGGCGACGCTGTAATTAAAGTCATTGCAGGGATAAGTCCGCTTATAAACTTTGAGGAGCAGCTGTGCTGTTGCAGGAAGTTCCTTGAAAGCGGAGATATCATCGGTATGAAGCTCTATACGGGACATGAGCCTTTTTACTGTACTGACAGCTCACTGCTTCCTGTGTATGACCTTGCTACTGAGTTCAGAGTTCCCGTGCTTTTCCATACGGGCTGGGACAATAATAAGTATGCAGCTCCTGAAAAGATGCGAAAGCTTGCGGCAAAACGCAGAGAAAATACTTTTATTTACTGTCACTGCTTTTATCCTGATACAGAGCATTGCTTTGAAGTACTGAGAGAATGCGAAAACGTATACTTTGATACCTCGTCTTTAGCTGATGACGCGGATAAATGCGGACAGATAAGGAAGTCTCTGGAGAAGGCGATAAGAGAAATGCCCGTGCGTTTTATCTTCGGCTCGGATTTCGGCAGCTGTTCACAGTCCGAGCATCTGCGTTTTGCGGAGAGCCTTGACATAACAGCTGAACAGCGCGAGCTTTTCATGCATGGCAATGCCGGAAATGTGTACAAGCTGTAAAATATCGTAAACGGTTGATTCTCTGCGGCTTTTGTGTTATAATAATATTGATTTTAGGACGGTATCCTGCTGCGATTGGTGGTGACTTCAGTGAGTTATGTATGTAAAATGTGCGGAAAGCTACTTCCAGATATGGAGGGGAGCGGTATATGTGAATGTGAGTTCTGTGGTTCTCGTCAGACTGTTCCAACAAAATATAGGGAGAAGTATGCCGAAATATACAACAGAGCCTGCGCACTACGCTTCAAGACCGATTTTGAGGGAGCTGAAAAGCTTTTTTCACAGCTCTGCGAGGAGTTCCCCGACGAGCCCGAAGGCTATTGGGAAAAGGTCCTTTGCCGTTGCGGAATACTTTATGAGGACGAGCCGCTCTCCGGGCTTAAGGTGCCTGTATGTCACCGCCCCTACGGCATTGAACTCACTGACGATAAGGACTGCTGTACGGCGCTGAGCCTTGCGGACGCTGAGCAGAGTGCAGTTTACCGCCGGGAGGCATCTGCGCTTGAAATGCTCAGGCGCGATATGCTCGAACGTGTAGGCACAGGAGAGAGATACGATGTTTATATGTGCTGCCGTGCGGATGGAGAGCAGGGCGATATAATGGAGGACGGTATTATTGCCGCAGAGATATACCGTCAGCTTTCACAGGAGGGTATGCGTGTGTTCTACGCTCCAGAAACACTCGGAGATGTTCCAGAAAAGGATTCCGAGAGCTATATAAACGCTGCAATAGGTTGTTCGCCGGTAATGCTCGTTGTAAGCGCAGAGCCAGATAGTTTTGCTTCGCCACGATTCAAGAGCGAGTGGGGGAGATGCGCGTCTGCTGCCAAGCGTAGCAGCGAAAAGCTCATTGTCGTGTGCATTAAGGATATGGACAGGGGAGAGGTGCCGGCTGAGCTGTCTGAGAATATGATAATGGATGTTTCTGGTATGAGCTTCTTGACGGAACTTATAAGATCTGTCAGACGTCATATAGGAGGAGACAACGACGGCTTTGCTGAACACAGCGCGGCTGGGCGTTCCACACCTGAAAAGTTGATACGCAGAATGAATATATTCCTCGCTGACGAGGATTTTGAAGCAGCCGAGGAGTACAGCGATATGATACTTGACGCTGCCCCAGAATGCTGGCAGGCTCATTACGCGAAATTTCTTGCCTTCAATGGCTGCCGAAGTGGAAACGATCTTCTCCTTGAGGAAGTCGTCAGGAGCTTTGCTGATGATTATATACTTAGATACGGTTACGATTTCAACGATAATGACGCTTTTGAGAAGCAGTTCGTCGGCATGCTTGGAGACTCCCTGAGCAAGGCTGTGGAGTATTCTGATGGCGACGACAGGCTCATGATAACTACAGTCTATGAGCGGTTCCTGAGTGCGGTCAGAGATGCTGTCTTTGCAAGGGAGCAGGAAAAGATAGACGACGAGGAAAAACAGGAGCTTGATGAGATTCGCCGCCGCCATGAGAAGGAGGAGAACGAGCGGCAGGCTGATTCGCGTAAAAGACTTATGATAAGGAAACGTTTCCTTACGTATATGGGCATTGCTGCCGGAGTTTTGACTATATTTGCGCTTGCCTACAAATCAAAGCTTGCCATAGCTGGGATAATATTGTCAGCGCTGATGACACTGTTGGTTCTTGCAGGACTTGCAGATAAAAACGAAAAGCGCCCCAGATGAGCGCATCCCTGAACTGTATCACGTGATATCCCTGATACTAACCGGAAGCGCTTCGGGGCGCTTTATTATTTTCCCTCTGCCTGCTTGAACTGCAAAGGGGTAAGTCCGTAGATACTGCCAAACAGCTTCACGAAGTAGGAGGTATTATCGTAACCAACCCGTATTCCGACTTCCTTTACAGAGAGGTCGGTAGTTTTCAGGAGCTCAGCTGCTTTGTTCAGACGGCTCGAGATAACATCCTTGTTTACGCTCACGCCGAAGGTTTCGGTGTAAAGGTGCTGAAAGCGCGAGCGGCTCAGGGAAAGCTCCTTAGCCATGTCGTCTATTGAGTAGTTTCTGCTTGGCCAGCGATATATTGATTGCCTTATCCACAGGAGCTTCTCGAAGTACAACCCCTCCGGACGTTCGTGCTGTTCCTCCTTTTTTCTCAGCTTTTCCGAGAGTTTAAGGATAAGCAACTGAAAATAAAGGTCTATCGATTGCTGTCTGAACGGGTTAGAGGAATAGTGCTCGAAACACATACTTCTGACCATTGCGGACATATCGGTGATATCAGCGATATTGACTGGACGGTTAAAGGGAATATCAAGCTCCTCCATAAGCTTCTGTTCTTTTTCGTCAGGGAAAAAGTGCATCCAGTCGTCAAAGTATTCATTTGTGGCAGGATAGTAATACTGCGGGGTGTATGGCGTGTAGATTATAAAAGAGTGGGCGGAGGTGCGTATTTCCTTGCCGTCCACGCGGAAGTGTGCAGGCGTTTTCACAATGAGCATAAGCCAACTGTTCATGCCGTTGGGACGATCTATGCAGAAATTGTGGTCATGTCTGTGATTGTAGCCGATTTCATCCATTTTCAAAAGCTTCACCGTCCATGTATTCGTTATGGAATAATTATTGCCTGCTTTGACTTTTACAGAAAAAGCAGCTTTACGTAAATCGGAGTGATGTGCATATCCCTGAATATATAAGGGAAGTGCGTTAACTGAGTATAGTTCAAGTTAATAACCGCCTTACGGCGGTTATTTAAGATGTATTAATTATAACACAGTAAGCCGGTGGTGTCAATAAGTTACAGCACAAAAGTGATATCTAGACTGATACCTGTTCTAAGCTCTAAGGCCACATTTTAGAAATGAGTATGGCTTATGGGAATGCTTTGAGAGAAATATGAACAAAATGTAAACTTTTCTTTGCATGATAGACTTGTATTTTCATAAGTGATATAATTAACTATGTAAAAGGGCTCGTAGCTCAGTTGGGAGAGCGCTGCGTTCGCAACGCAGAGGCCGAGGGTTCGATCCCCTTCGGGTCCAC
This sequence comes from Ruminococcus sp., assembly GCA_017961625.1. Taxonomy (GTDB): domain Bacteria; phylum Bacillota; class Clostridia; order Oscillospirales; family Ruminococcaceae; genus Ruminococcus. Next base: position 5,858 of record JAGCWY010000045.1, read on the forward strand.
CATAAGGAATTTGTCTCTAAGTTCTGACATGTGATATCGGAGCATCTGTTATGAGTGTTATTAGCATTATTGAATGTATAATTTATCTTTACAAATCTGATGAGGAATTTCAGGCTACTTATGTTGATAACTACAATGGTTGGTCCTGATAGAGTATGAATGTGAAAAATGAATTTATAGCAATGGCTGCATGATAAAAATGTCATGCAGCCATTAATTTTTAGAAAATTGTATAAATAGCATGTCAAGAGCAAATGTTCATTACGAGTATATGTTGCTGTTTGGAAAACTATATTGCGCATAAAAACTAACGTCCCACTAAAAGTGAGGCTCGAACTTTCTGTTGAGTTCTGTGTTATGTAAGATGTACGGAATTAATGACAGTGCCGTAAGCGAAAGTAGATTAAGTCTATTTTTATAAAGTAAGAAGGCCTGCGAACTCCAACGTGGTTGGGGACACAGGCTATGTTCTGGTGCCGGTGGCGGGACTTGAACCCGCACGGTGTTGCCACCAACGGATTTTGAGTCCGTCACGTCTGCCAATTCCATCACACCGGCACATCGTTTAATATTATACCATACAGACAGGCAGTATGTCAAGAGCATAGAATAATTTGGTTAGATAACAATAAAATAATTTGGTTAGATAACATTTTGTGTAGTTATAAAAGAGCCTTATGTTTGCAATTGTATATTATACCATACACTCAAAGCTGGCCAAGACTTATGAGCAAGTGATGTAAATGTCGGTCTTGAAAGTTTTGGTGAGTGTGTATCGTTGTAATTGCGCAAACGTATTCATGCTTTAGGGCTACAAATAAGTTATTTTTCAAATAATTCAGGCTGCCTTTTGAGGGCAGCCTGTTGTCATTTATCATAGCGGAAATCGTCCATAAGACGTGTTTCAAACTCCTTTATGGGCAGAGGCCTGTCGAAATAGAAGCCTTGAGCGAGATCGCAGTGGTTGTCCTCAAGGAGCTTAACCTGTTCCTTGGTCTCCACGCCCTCGGCGATACATTCAAGTCCCATTTCACGCCCCATAGCTACAATGTACCGGAACATGACGCTTTTCTGTTCTGGGTTATCCTTTTCGTAATCGGGAAGTAGACTTTTATCGAGTTTTAGTACGTTCCACGGTATCTCCTTGATAAGGTTGAGTGAGGAGTAGCCTATGCCGAAGTCGTCCACAGAGGTAGCTATACCTGCCTCCTGCAATCCCCTTATAATGCGCTTGAGATCCTTGAACTCTACGTCTGTAGTAGTTTCCGTTAGCTCAATCTCGATATATTCATGGGGAACATTGTGCCTGTCTATGATATCGACGATATGTTTGAGTAAATCCATATCAGAGAGGTGGCGTCGTGATAGATTTACTGAGACCCTTACAGCTCTCATGCCTGTGTCTATCCAGCGACGTATATCACGGCAGACATTGTCAAGCATATAAAAATCGAGTTTGCATATATCTCTGCCCTGTTCAAGGACGGGTATGAACTCCGCTGGAGGCACGAGCCTTTCATTGTGGACCCAGCGGCAGAGAGCCTCTGCGCCGGCAACACTGCGGTCTTTTATATTTACTTTAGGTTGGTAGTAAACGAGGAACTCCTGTTTTTCTATGGATTTCTGGAAGCAAGCGGTTATCTCGTTGTTCTGCTTGCTTCTTGCGAGAAGAGCGTCATCGAAGAAGACTACGTCCTGCTTTGCTGAGCCTTTTGCAAGCTGAAAAGCCATACTCACTCTGTCCATAACGTCTGTTGGGAGTGTGAAGCTGTCCATATCAGGGATAACGTATATTCCTGCGGTGGCGGAAATAAATATACGCTCAGATCTGCTTTCGTCGTAGGTTATGCCTGTTCCGCTTAGAAGCCCGAGTACGTCGTCAAGCTTTTCCTGCTTTACAAGGGCGATGAAGTTATCACCGCCTATACGGCAGACACATTCATCCTGACAGTCGAGGAGGTTTTCAAACATAGCTATGAATCTTTTCATTACTCTGGTGCCGTTTTCTCTGCCTATCTGCTGATTGACTATAGAGAATCGTTTAAGATTGAAGTATACCGCAGTAAAACGATCAATCATCTCCTCCTTGTAAAGCTTTCTTATCAGCGACATGAAATATCGGTGGTTATGCATATTCAGGTCTCTGTCGAAGAAAGTTAGGCGATGGGTGAGGGTAAGCAACCGCATTTTTCCAGTGACGGTACTTAGCAGCATAATGAACAGGTTTATCCTTTTTCTATCGGTATCGTCCCAGGGAGCAGTGTCGTTCATTATAAAAACGCGATATACGGCTATCTGCTCATCAGCGGTGATTATTCTTTTGTTTATGTATTCCCCAAGGCAGGGCTCTCCGCAGTTGTAATATCGGTGGACAGTGGCAAGACCGAGGTGTTCGGCGGCTTCGTTCTCGTAAGTAAGCATTTCAACCTTGCCAATCTTGAGAACATGGCACAGATCTGTCATCGCCTCGGCAATTACGTCTGGAGAAGCTGCTTCAATATTCTGCATAAGGACAATGAACTCTTCAAGGGCAGAAATGTAATCATTTACGGACATACGACTCACCTCCTGTCTAATCTGTTGACTGAAAGTATTATATTAAATGATACTAACATTATAACACATTGACTAGTAATAATGATTGACATTTTGTGAACTTAGTATTAACATCACAATGCATGGCGAATATAGTTGAAAGATGATGTGCAATATGCACGATGATTAGACTTTTGTTTTTGTGAAACTAACAGGCGATATAGAAATAATTAACAAAAACTGTAAATGGATTTCTATATTTGTAACAATTAAAATTCAACAGGTAAAAGTTTTAAAGCAAAAAAGTGTTGACAGCTTTTATAGTGTATGGTATAATTTTTCTAATGTAAAACACCGAATAGACATAGTCTTAAGGTAATTTTCCGGAGGTCGGCAGAATGAAAAGGATAAGCGTAAAAACAAGTCAACCCTACGAGGTGCTAATAGAGCGCGGTGGACTTGCAAAAAGCGGAGAATATATAGCGAAGGTCACAAGGTCGAGAAAGGCTGCGTTGATAACTGACGATATAGTTGAAAAGCTCCATTTGAAGACGGTAAAAGACTCGTTGGAGGCTGCCGGATTTGAATGCAGCGTTTTTGTTTTTCCAAACGGAGAGCAGTCAAAGTGCCTTGAAAATCTCGGCAGGATATACGATTTTCTCTGTGAGAGCAATATTACTAGATCGGATATTATCATTGCACTCGGAGGAGGAGTTGTAGGTGATATAACTGGATTTGCTGCGGCTTCTTACCTCAGGGGTGTGGATTTCGTACAGATACCTACTACTCTTCTTGCTCAGGTGGATTCCTCTGTGGGCGGCAAGACCGCAATTGATATTCCAGGAGGCAAGAACCTTGTGGGAGCCTTCAAACAGCCTGCCCTTGTTATATGCGACAGCGACGCCTTGAAAACACTGCCGCAGAAGGTGCTTGCGGAGGGAATGGGTGAGTGTATCAAGTACGGTATGATACGGGACGAAAAGCTCTTTGAGCTAATGGAGTCCCACTGCCTCGAAAATGTTGACGAGATAATGGACGAAATGGTATACTCTTGTATTGATATAAAGCGTCAGGTTGTGGAGAACGACGAATTCGATAGGGGAGAGAGAATGGTCCTGAATTTCGGCCATACTCTCGGTCATGCGATAGAGGGCTGGCATAACTATAAGGACATTGCCCACGGCGAGGGAGTTGCTGCGGGTATGTGTATGATAACTGACAAACTCGCTGCTCATGTTTCGGAGAGACTGAAAAAATGCGTAAAAGCTTATAAACTACCTACAGGCAGTGATATCCCCATGAATGAACTGCTACCGTTTTGTTCTAAGGACAAGAAAAACGATGCAAAGGACATAAACTACATAGTATGCAGGAAAGTAGGAAAGGGCGAGATAGTAAAGGTGCCCTTCAGTGAATTCTGCCGTCTTATGGAGGACTAAAAATGGATATTAGCATAAGACCCTCGACGCTTCGCGGAAAGCTCAGCGTTCCTGCTTCAAAAAGCTGTGCACACCGTTCAATAATATGTGCAGCGCTTGCTAATGGAGTTTCACATCTCAGTGGAGTTACCATGTCAAAGGATATCAAAGCTACTATAGGCGCTATGACGGCTCTAGGAGCTGAATTCACAGTTAACGGCGGTGATATCACCGTAAAGGGTAGCGGCGGCAAAAAAACAGATAAATGCGTTATTGACTGCAACGAGAGCGGCTCGACGCTTCGTTTTATCATACCTGTTGCGGCAGCTGTGGGCTGTGGGACAGAATTCTACGGCAGAGGACGCCTTCCTCAGCGACCGATAGATATATTTATCCGTGAGCTTGGCAAAAACGGCGTTAGCTTTGATTATAACAACACTATGCCATTTACCGTATCCGGTGGACTTAAAAGCGGAATATTTGAAATAGAAGGTGATGTTTCCTCACAGTTTATAACCGGACTTCTATTTGCTCTTCCGCTCATTGAAGGGGATTCCGAGATAGTTCTGACCTCGCATCTTGAATCGCGCCCATATGTTGATATAACTATAGATATGCTCCGACGTTTCGGCGTTTTTGCCGAGGAAACAGAGCGTGGCTTTCGCGTTAAGGGTGGTCAGAGCTATACTGCAAGAGACGAGAAAATAGAGGGAGATTACTCACAGGCTGCCTTCTTCTGTGTGGCGAATGCACTCGGCTCAGAGGTGGAGCTTTATAACCTTGACGAAAACAGTGTTCAGGGAGACAAGAAAATTCTTGAAATTATCAGAGGAATGTGTTATAATGGCAATATCGGACATTACAGAGCCGACTGCTCGGATATTCCCGACCTTGTGCCTATACTTGCTGTTCTGGGAGCCTTCGGCAGCGGAGAATCTGTTATATATAACGCTAAAAGACTTAAAATAAAAGAGAGCGATCGTCTTGAAAGCACCTCCGCGATGCTCAACGCACTGGGCGGAGACGTTACTATTACCGATGACGGACTAATTATCCGTCCCACAAATGCCATGCACGGCGGCACGGTGGAAAGCTTCGGCGATCACAGGATAGTTATGGCTGCTGCTGTTGCTGCAACCCGTATAGACGGAGAGGTCGTTATAAAGGGGGCAGAGGCAGCGGAAAAGTCATATCCTGCTTTCTTTGACGACTACAAAATGCTCGGAGGTAAGGCTAATGTCATCAGTATGGAATAACAGGATATCTATATCCATGTTCGGAGAAGCTCACGGTCCTGCAATAGGCGTGACTGTGGACAATCTTCCCGCAGGGGAGTATATCGACGCCGAAGCACTTGCAGACTTTATGGCTAGAAGATACTCTGGCGGAGGTTCTCCTTCTGTTAATTCCATGCCACATATAATGTCCGGTATTTTCAAAGACCGCACTACGGGTTCGCCCTTATGTGCCTTTTTGCAGAATACTGAAACCTCTGCTCCGCAGCACGAGGAGCTTGATAATCTTGTACGTCCGGGACACGCCGATTATACAGGCACTCTTAGGTATAAGGGCTTCAACGATGTTCGTGGCGGCGGTCATTTTTCCGACAGACTTACGGCTCCTCTCTGCTTTGCGGGAGCTGTCTGCGCTCAGATACTTGAAAGAAGAGGTATCTATACCGGAGCGCATATACTACAGATACACAATATAAAGGATAATCCCTTTGACCCGGTAAATATTACCCGTGACGGTGTTATCAGCGTGAGAAGCAAAAAGTTCCCTGTTATCAACGACCGCAAGGGCTGGGATATGATAGAGGATATCAACAAGGCTCATGAGGGCGGCGAATCCCTTGGCGGTGTCATTGAATGTGCTGCCGTGAATGTTCCTGCCGGTATCGGTTCTCCTGTTTTTGACGGACTTGAAAATAATATTGCTCAGTTAGTATTTGGTATCCCTGGCGTAAGGGGACTTGAGTTCGGAGCCGGCTTTACTTCTGCTAAAATGGTGGGAAGCCAGAACAATGATGAGTTCTATGTAAACGACCACGGTCACGTTCTCACAAAGACCAATAATCACGGCGGAATAATCGGTGGTATATCCTCCGGTATGCCTATAACACTGAGAGTTGCCATGAAACCCTCGGAGTATACCGCAGGTCAGCAGGCAGCTGTGAATTACAGGGATATGACCAGCGAGACTGTGAAGAGCGAAAAGCATATCCCCTGCACTGTTCCTGCGGCTGTTCCATGCGTGGAGGCGGCTGTGAATATAGCTTTGCTGTCAAATATGCTGGATTACCCGAATTTCTGTTAAGGTGACAAACTATGGAGGACGAAAATATTATGAAAATGGTTGAGCTTGCCGATACTGAAATAAAGGACGTTCCTACGCTTAATATACTACTCTGCTACCTCCTTTACAAAATAGACCGTCCCGTAAGTCCCGATCAGCTCTACGATATAGCTATCGGTACTGGTATAATAAACTACTTTTACTATCAGGATTCTATAGACTATCTGCTGAAAAACGGTCTTGTGGTTTCAGAGAAGGACGAAAAGGGTAGCGAGTGCTATGTACTCGGTAAAAAGGGCAGGGAGTGCGCAAAACAGCTGAAAAACTATGCGCCTAAGTCCTACAGGGATAAGCTAGTTCATGCGGCACTGAGATACTTTGCAAGGATAAAGTACGAGAAGGAACTGAAAATAGAGTATGAGCCTGTGGGCAATGGTTACTATATCCATGTAAGGTGTATAGATACCGGTTTTGATTTGATGGATCTCAGACTTTATGCTCCCGATCTTACTCAGGCAAAACTTATTGGGGAGAAGATACTTCTCAATCCTGCGGGTTTCTACGGCAAAGTGATAGAGGTGGCTCTTTCAAATGAGGAGCAACCTTATGACCTCAGCGATAATTGACGACATAAGGAGCTGTTGCGACAGCTCCTTTATTATAATAAGCACTTTTTTACAGATATAATGCATAATGTAACAGGGAGAAAGATATGAAACACGGACTGGTTATGCAGGGCGGCGCTATGCGCGGACTTTTTACCGCTGGCGTTATTGACGTCCTTATGGAAAACAACATAGTATTTGATGCGGCTGTGGGAGTTTCGGCAGGAGCTGCCTTCGGCTGCAATTATAAATCGCGACAGATACGCAGGGCGATACGATACAATACAAGATTTTGCAGGGACAAGCGCTATTGCAGTGCATGGTCGCTAATAAGGACAGGAGATATGTTTGGTGCGGAGTTCTGTTATCATACCCTGCCGGAAAAGCTTGATATATTCGATAAAGACGCCTTCAACGCTTCGCCTATGGATTTTTGGGTGGTGTGTACCGATATTACGACAGGTAAGGCGATATACCATAAGTGCGGAGATATCTGCTACGATGAGCTTGAATGGATAAGGGCTTCTGCTTCTTTGCCTTTAGCTGCAAGGGTAGTAGAGGTGGGAGGACACAGGATGCTAGACGGCGGTATAGCCGATGTGCTTCCTCTCAGGTTCATGGAGAGCAGAGGTTGCGAAAGGAACGTGGTGATACTCACTCAACCTCGTGATTATGTGAAACAGCCGACGAGCATGATGAAGCTCATAAAGGTCAGGTACCGCAAATATCCCGAGCTGATAAAGGCTATAGGCAATTATCATAAGCTCTATAACAGTGAGACAAAGTACATATTCAATGCTGAAAAGGAGGGGAGAGCCTTCGTTATTGCTCCTACGGAGAAGTTACCGGTTGGGCATATTGAGCATGATCCCGATATCATGAGGGAAGCCTATCGTATTGGCAGACGTGTTGCAAATGAAAATCTTGAATCCCTCCAGAGCTTTCTTGCAGAAAAATAAAATGGCAAGTAATTGGATAATTGGGAACTGTCAGGCGTTTGCGTAATTGCCCGAAACTACAAATACAAACTCTGTCAAGACCGCCATTTATGGCGCTTGTCTTGACAGTATTTGGGTTTACGGTATAATAAGCAATTGCTAACGCCTTATGCACAATAAACCAGCAAGATATTTATATATACGAATTTTAAAGACCTGTTCGGCTGTGAACAGGTCTTTTTTCAGATTTTTGCATATTTTTTTACTCGATCTGATAGTATGAGAGCAAGAACGAGCTTAAGCAGATCAAAGGGTACAAAGGGAATAACGCATATCTTTGCGGCTTTTATGAAGGCTATTGTACTTCCGTTGTCGGAATATCCGTATACGAACCATAATGTTCCGAAAGTATAGCAGACTGCAAGCCCTGCGAGCAGCAGTATTATCTGTACAGCAAGCTTTTTGCCGAGGAGCTTAGTGCCTGCCCAGTATATAAGAGCCATAAGCATAAAGCCGAGGATATAACCGCCTGTAGGCCCAACGAGTACTCCCAAGCCGCCCTTGAAGCCGGTAAATACGGGAAGGCCTATAGCTCCGAGAAGTATGTAGGCTAAACAAGAGAACAGCCCGTCCCTGCCGCCGAGGGTCAGCAGAACGCAGAATACTGCGAAGGTCTGGAGAGTTATGGCAATAGTGCCTATAGGTATTGATATCCATGCGCATACGACCGTTAAGGCGGTAAAAAGCGCAGTCATTACAAGCTCCTTGGTCGTGAAGCCTTTTTGTGGTATTGTTATGTCTAACATTGAAAGCATCTCCTAAATTCTGATAGCTATATTATATCACGTTTTTTATCTAATGTCAACCCTGTGCAACAAATCCGGGTGACGATGCTCGCATTTTTTTTGTAATTAATAATAATATATATGATAATTGCGAAGCTAGCGCCGACGTGTTCGCGTTAGAAAAAAGAAAAGCATCAGTTTATTTCCGAGAGTGTTGCTATTTCTATAATAATATGTTATAATAATATACAGTATAATGTGCGAGGAGTATTATTAATAATGAAAACCAGTGAATTCAGGGATATCATTGATTACAAGCGCATAAAGGCGGACCGCGATACCGGTCTGACTGAAGAACAAGTAACGCAGAGGATTGAAGAGGGTCTCGATAATCGCCCCGTCAAAGCACCGTCCAAGACCGTTAAGGATATACTCTCTGATAATATTTTTACTTACTTTAACCTTATATTTGTTATTCTCTCGGTGCTACTGATAGTTGTAGGCTCGTATCGTGATCTTACTTTCATGCCCGTCATCATTGCCAATGCTCTGACAGGTATCATTCAGGAGTTGCGCTCAAAGTCTGTCCTCGACAAGATATCAATGCTGAATGCTCCCGTATCTACTGTTGTTCGCGATGGAGAAATAAAAAAAGTTCCTTCGAAGGAGCTCGTTCTTGATGATATCGTAATATTCAGGGCAGGCAATCAGATATGCGCCGATGCTATAGTAGTTGACGGAAACGTATCGGTAAACGAGTCGCTCCTTACAGGCGAGTCTGACGAGGTGAGCAAGAAGCCTGGAGATACTCTCATGTCGGGAAGCTATATCGTTTCCGGAACCTGCCGAGCAAGACTGGAAAAGGTGGGCAGGGAATCATATATATCAAGGCTGACCATTCAGGCTAAAAAGACCAAGAAGGGTGAACAGTCGGAAATGATACGCTCCCTGAACAGGATAGTAAAATTTGCAGGCTTCGCTATAATACCAATAGGCATCATACTTTTCTATCAGGCATACTATCTGAATCATGAGACTATCAGGGCAAGCGTTCAGTCAATGGTGGCTGCAGTCATAGGAATGATACCAGAGGGCTTGTTCCTGCTTGCCAGCGTTGCCCTCGTTATCAGTACTATGAAGCTTGCTGTGAACAAGGTTCTTGTACATGACATGAAATGCATAGAGACCCTTGCACGTGTCGATGTGCTTTGCGTGGACAAGACAGGTACTATCACCGAGAATACAATGACTGTATCGGCTGTTGTGAATGCCGAGGAGGGCGATGACGACGATCGTATACAGGGGTTGCTCAGTGATTTTGCGGCAGCTCAGGATTCAGACAACGAGACTATGGCAGCTATCAAGAACCATTTCCACTGTCCGGCAGGCAGGAGAGCTGTTGCAGCTACTGGCTTCTCTTCTGAGTTTAAGTACAGCAGCGTTACATTTGAAAAGGATTCCTACGTTCTCGGAGCTCCGGAGTTCGTTCTCAGGGATAATATAAAGGATCATCGTGAACTGATAGATTCCTACAGCCGCAAAGGCTACCGCGTGCTTGCCTTTGGCAGATATAAAGGCTTGCCGGACGGCAAAGAGCTTACCTCTGAGGTGGAGCCTGTATGTTTTGTTATAATGTCCAACCCAATAAGGAAGAACGCTCCTGATACATTCAGGTATTTCGCCGAGCAGGGTGTGGAAGTAAAGGTAATATCAGGCGATAATCCTGTGACCGTGTCTGAGGTGGCAAAGCGTGCCGGTATAAAGAATGCCGGTGATTACGTTGATGCCACTACTCTTACTACGGAAAGCTCCATAAAGGAGGCTGTAACAAGATATACGGTATTCGGAAGAGTAACTCCTGAGCAGAAGAGAAAATTTGTTAGAGCTCTGAAAAAGGCTGGAAAGACCGTTGCAATGACAGGAGACGGCGTAAACGACGTGCTCGCTCTCAAGGACGCTGACTGCTCCGTTGCTATGGCTTCGGGAAGCGACGTAGCCGCGCAGGCTGCTCAGTTGGTGCTTTTGGAGTCTGACTTCTCGAAAATGCCAGACGTAGTAGCGGAGGGACGAAAGGTCGTTAACAACCTCGAACGCTCGGGCAGCTTGTTCATAGTAAAGAATATTTTCTCGTTCATCATTGCTATACTTTCGATATGCTTCGGTATGAAGTATCCGCTGCTCCCGTCGCAGATATCTCTTATAAGCGTGTTTACTATTGGACTTCCTGCCTTCTTCCTGTCGTTCATGCCAAATCGTGAGCTGATACGGGGACGCTTCATAATGAATATCCTGCTAAAGGCTCTTCCTGCGGCTCTGACTGACGTGCTCGTTGTAGGAGCCATGATATATTTCGGCAATATATTCAGTGTGGCTCCAAACGATATCGCTACGGCATCCACGATACTTATGAGTATTGTTGGTATGATGATTCTCTATCAGATATCCAAGCCGCTTGATGTCCTGAAAATGGGTATATGGATAGGCTGCGGACTCGGTCTTGTATGCTGTATGGTATTCGTCAGCGACCTGTTTTCAATATCCTCAATGTCAAACAGATGTATCATACTTTGTGTGAACTTCTCGATAATCGCAGAGCCATGTCTGAGATACCTGACTATGATAACAAAAAAGGTGCAGGACTTCTTTGTAAAGGACGAGCCCAAAACTGAATAATACAAAAGGCAGTTCGTTAATTGCAGTACTTAATAAAGTTCATTTATAAGTATTACATTTATGAACTGCCTTTTTGATTACTTTTTTCCGAAAAGCCCTTTTTTTACATAGGGCTCAGTAGTCATACCGAGTACCTTGTATCCGTCTTTTTCAATTGCTTCTCTGAGGACTTTTTCATCGGGCTCCTTTTCAGTTATAAGTTCTGTAATGCCTTTTTTGTGCGAGGAGGTCACCTTTTCGGCTGAGATCGCTCCGCGAACAGCGTCGCTGACGTGAGCCTCGCACATTCCACACATCATTCCTTCGATATTTATTACGGTTTTGAACATATTTTCAGCTCCTTTGGTTAGTGTATACTGACGATATGATTTTACTCCTTTTTCAGCATTTTGTCAAGTGGGCAGGTGCTTTTGCACAAGAGGCAGAGGCGACACATATATGGTTCATTGCCGCCACGTGTCTTTGCGGTTTGACTTTTGGTGTGAAATATGGTAATATATGTATAAGAATTTACGCTCTACGTAAAGGAGTAGTTTTATCATGAAAAATACTATCAGGAGAGTTGCGGCTGTCCTTGTTGTTATAGCACTTGTATTCACTTTGCAGTCATGGCTGCCTTTAGGCAGGAATGTTCATGCGGCTGCACTGGCTGTATGGCCTACAGAATCAAGATTCAGGAATATTACGACTTATTTCGACTCTTCAAGAAATGTGAACGATGTTTCCGGATATCACAACGGCATTGACATTGAAGCCAATGGCGGAAGCAGTATATATGCTGCTTACACTGGAAAGGTTACCTCTGCGGACTGGAAGGACGGCTACGGCTATATGGTAATAATCTATCATGCCGACCTTGGTGTGTACACTTTCTACGCTCATGCCTCACAGCTCCTTGTGAGCGCTGGAGCTTCCGTAAATCAGGGTGATATCATCGCTCAGGTGGGAAGTACGGGAAATTCTTCAGGAAATCACCTGCATTTTGGTATATGCGATACATTACAGGCTGGTTGGCCGGCGCGTACATACTACGATCCGCTCAGCTATTTTACGTATTCCGACAATGCAGGCGGAAATACGACAGTTGCTCCGCCAACGATGAACGCTGAGCCGGAGTGCAGCTGCACCGAGGACTGTGCAGGTCTGTATACCACAAAGGGCGTTGTGACTTACCTTAATATCAGAGCCGGACATAATACCACGTCTGCAGTGATCGGAGAGATACCTGCAGGAGCTGAGTTCACTGTGACCAAGGGCAACGGAGAGTGGGCGCACGTTGATTACAACGGCAAGAAGGGCTACGCTTCAATGGCTTATATGCAGCTAAAATCCGAGCTCAAATCGGGAATGACCATAGAAGGAGCCACATCTCCAACAGGAAATATTTCCAAAGGCAAGGCTTTCTCGATAAAGGGCGTAATTACGTCGAATTTCAAGATTACAAAGGTCTATGGTGGAGTTTATTTCCGAAGCGGAGAGGTTACCAGCCAGTATGCGGAAGCTGCTCCCAACGCCTGCAAGTATGATCTTTCTTCATATTTTGACCGCAATATTGTCTTTAACGCCCTCAACGACGGCGATTATACTTACAAGATAACTGCCGAGGACGAAAAGGGTGAGAAGTTCGAGTTGGTGACAAGCGATTTTGTTATAGGCAAGGGAAGCGGTACACCATCAGAAACGGCTGTTGCAGGCGACCTTAACGCCGACAGAAAGCTTGATATATCCGACTTGGTGATCTTGCAGGATCATTTGCTTAACAAGTCGGAGGGCTTCACAAAGGAGCAGTATGAGGCTTCAGACCTTAATAAGGATGGAAGCGTAGATGTTTTTGATCTTGTAGCCATTAAGAAGGCTATCATTAAGGCTTCGGCTTGAATAAAAAAATGATCCCGGAGGTGTTGCTTCCGGGATCTTTTATTAACTATATCATGCTTTGTATTTTTTATACGTATATATTACGCTATAGAACCAAAAGAGTGATCTTCAGGTTTGGATGTATCAGTGACAACGACTTCAAAATCGTCATTTATATCAGCGTTCTTGTCTAATTCGATAAGAAAATGCCACTGGCACATTGCCATATCGCCGCCGTTTTTCAGGAGTTCTATCTCAACCTTGTCTTTGGTCACCTTTGTTACCTTATGACATTTGGTGTTGATAAATGTTTCCTGATAAAGGATAATTACAAGTTTATGACTTTTGAACCATTCATCGCTGTATTTTTCAACAGCTTCTGAAAAGGGGACAGAGTAATTAGAAAACCAGTTCTGTATATCATAAAAATCATAATTTTCCTCGTTTTCGGATATATATTCCTCAAGCTCCGCACGACTGCCGATTATTTTTGTCTTCGGAAAAGTTTCATCAGTCAATAGTTTTCGTGTGTGTGTAAAGATATACTGAGCGTCGAAGTCGTAAGAGTCTTTTGATTCTGTGATAGATGTTGCAGTTGTTGTTGATGATAAAGTTGATATTGTGGTAGTTGCAGTAGTAGTAGTTGTTGTTGTTGTTACGGTCGTGTCTCTGGAGAAGCTGCCTGCACCGAGAAGGTATCTCTGAATACATACAAGGTCTGCCACGTTGACCGCTCCGTCGTCGTTTACATCTGCTCTGTGAAGATATTGCCCTTTACCTGAAAGAAGGTTCAGAATGAGCCTTCTGAACGGAGCAAGGTCAAAAACGTCAACTGTGCCGTCTTCGTTTATATCGCCCTTTACTTCCGAAATATCCTTTTCCTCTTCTAGGAGTTTGCTCATATATGACTGCACTCCACCTTCGGCTACATAAGCATAGTCAATGAAGAAATCGGTATTGCTGCCTGTCGTTTCGATACGGATAGTGGTATTCTGTGCTCCCTCGGGAATAGTATAGGAGGTAGTTGAAAGATCAGTCCATTCGTCCTTTTTCGCTTTGACTGAGGCAGCTCTATCGAATTGATCGAAACCGTTCTCATCTGTATACATGACTGTGAGTATAAAATCTGTAGCATCTTCAGTATCCTGCTTTACCGCCGCGCCGAAGCTTATGGTGTCGCCGGGAAAGAAGTTGCCGGAAATTTGCATAACAGGACCTTCCCATGATTCGATACGGTCAGATACAAGTACACATTTATCGTCTGCGTTTCCGTAGTAACCGTTTTCTGATACCGACATATTGCAGTCATAGTAGGGAGACCAGTCAATTATAGTATCAGTGTCAAAATTGTATATTTGATAATAACCGTAGATGTCGGCAAAATTCAGCCTTGGATTTCTTGAATTTGTGCCGAATCTGATAATCTGTACAGGGGCGGATGAATCATGTCCGCTGACCAGAACACTATTTACGTCAGCCGAGCCGCTGGAGTGATGATTTTCAAAATACAGGCATACTTCATAAAGAGTTCCTGACATATCAAGTCCTAACTGCTCCCATGTCTGAAAATGCTGACAAAAGCTGACATCACCATTGATATGGTTGTTTTGGTAGTTTCTTACTGGATTTTCTGTGCGTATGCTCCAGTACCGAGGAAATGATGTTGTTCCGTTAAGACTTGGCTGATTGTAGACCATATTTCTGTACAGGTCATAAGTGTTGCCGTTGAGTATGTATGAGCCGCAGTCCGTAGCCGATGGATACATTGGAGAAGGCTTGACGGCTCCCCAGGCCTCGACGATAAAATACTCAACAAGAGGATTTCTTGTCCAGCCGTGAACAGCCATGAAGGAATCGCCCTTCGGGAAATAATCGACATCATATTCAAGGCAACGCCAGTTAAATGGTAATTGACGGTAACTCTGCTTTTGTGAGTCGAAATTCTTGCCCATACCAAAAATACATTCCTCTATATCTTCCCATGAGCAGGTGAACGAGTTAGTATCAGCTTTCATATCAGCTTCTCCGATACTGCCCTTATTCCACATCTCATAGTCGTACTGACCAATCGCACCTTTTTTCTGTTGGTCAGCAGCAGAAACAGTAAATGGAACAGATGAAAATAGAATCAGCGCTGAAACAATGCCGCTGATGAACCTTTTTACTTCTCTGGATACCATTTCTATCACTCCTATACATAATCCAAAATACCTTAAGATAAACTGCCAGTACAAAAGGGCAAAATACCCTATTATTTGTTACCTTTATTATAAAATGAATAAGAGATTAAATGCAAGCCAAAATTTGTGGAGTGTTGTAAATAACATCAAAAATTGCTTGGATGTTGAAAAAATGAAGCACTTTTGCAATAGATAGCTGACGGGGATGATAAATGTTCATGTCTAGAACTGCCCGATAATACGGAAGGTTTTTAATGAATGAGGAGAAATGTATAGATATTTTTGCTCCGATAGCAAATATTGATATGTTTAGCGCAAAAATGATATTTATAGTAGAAATATTACCATTTATAACAAAATTTTGGTATAACGAAAAAAGAATCATACATTATAATTTAATAAAATATAAAGAAATTGTGAACTTTGACCGTTGAAAGTTCACAGTTAAAACGAAGGGAAATAATAAAAAGCAAATCCAAAAATAAAAAACGGGGGCAGACTTATGAAAAAACTTTTATCATTTATGACTGCTGCGGCTTTGTCGTGTACAGTGCTCGCAGCAGTTCCGCAAGCACTTGTCAAGGCTGATAATCCGTGTATCCAGACAATATACAGCACTGACCCTGCGCCGATGGTGTATAATGATACGATATATGTATACACCGGACGCGACAAGGACAACTCAGACTTCTACTATATGCCTGACTGGCACTGCTATTCCTCCCAGGATATGCAGAACTGGACAGATCACGGAACATTGCTTTCATGGAATTCTTTCACATGGGGCAAGGAGGATACGGCTTGGGCTTCGCAGTGTATAGAGCGTAACGGTAAGTTCTATTACTATGTGACACTTGAGCACAAAAACGGCGGCGGAAGAGGTATAGGCGTCGCTGTAGCAGATTCTCCGACAGGACCTTTCAAGGACGCCATAGGCAGGCCTCTATGTGGTCCTAATTGGGACTATATTGATCCGACTGTATTCATTGACGACGACGGTCAGGCTTGGCTAATGTTCGGAAATCCTACTTGCTACTACGTCAAGCTCAAGGAGGACATGATAACCCTAGACGGTCAGATTGGAAATTTCAATATGAATTCATCAACCTTTGGTCCCGGAGGCGGAAAGGCTTCCTCATACGGCGAGGGACCTTGGTTTTATAAGCGTGGAGACCTCTATTATCTTGTTTTTGCCGCTTTCTATAATGGAGAGAACTCAGAGAGCATAGGCTACTCCACAGCACCTTCTCCTACGGGTCCGTGGACTTACCGTGGACAAGTGATGAAGAAGCATAACTGTTTCACCAATCATCCTGGCGTAATTGATTTCAAGGGACATTCTTATCTCTTCTACCATGATGCCAGCCTGCCGGGCGGCGGTGACTTCGACAGAAGCGTCTGCATTGACGAGTTCCAGTATGGATCTGACGGATCTATTCCAACGATATCCCCCACAAAAACAGGTCCAACGCAGCTGGCTTCCCTCAATCCCTACAAGAGGGTAGAGGCTGAGACTATATGTTTCTCATCAGGTGTCAAGACAGAGAAATGTGACAACGGCGGAATGAATATCTCCAATATACGCAATGGAAGCTATGTCAAGGTTAGCGGCGTTGATTTCGGAAACGGCGCAGACAAGTTTACCGCAAGCGTTGCAGCAAGCGGAAACGGTGGTGATATCGAGATATATCTTGACGGTCTCAGCGGCAAGAAGATAGGTAACTGTTCTGTTCCAGGAACAGGCGGCTGGCAGAACTGGGAAGAGGTATCCTGCACCGTAAGCGGTGCCAGTGGAGAGCATGACCTTTACTTCAAGTTCACCGGTGGAAATGATTACTTGTTCAATGTTGACTGGTGGCAGTTCGGCGGCGACGAGGGCGGCTCGTCTTCAGACACTACAACTGTCACGACAGCACAAAATGATAATACAACAACCACAACTACTGTAACGACCATATCGCCCGACGATCACGACGGATATATTAGGCACTGGACCTTCGAGGGCAGCGATGATAACTGGGAAGGAAGGGGAAGAGCTTCTGTAAACGCTTCATCAAAGGAAGCCTTCAAAGGTAGCGGCTCTCTTTACTGCTCTGGCAGAGAGGATTCATGGAACGGCGCTCTCGTAAATATTGACGGGGACGTTTCGGCAGGTAAAACATACAGCTTCAGCGCTAACGTGATGCAGAACGAGGGAAGCGATGCCGAGAAGTTCTATTTTACCATGCAGTATAGCGATGGAAGCGGCACAAATTACGTGAAGATAGCCAATGCTTCTCCCTTGAAGGGAAGCTGGGCTCAGCTTGCAAACAAGAGCTTCACAGTGCCCTCAGGCGCTTCTGATATATCCATATATATCGAGTCGGAATCCGGCAACACCAGCTTCTATGTTGACGAGGTGGCGATAGCTGTTGGAGGCACATTCATAGAAGGAGCTGTCGGAGGACAGTCCATACTCGGCGACATCAATTCGGATGGCTGTATTAATGCACTGGACGTAACCGCTGCAAGAAGGCTTATCCTCAGCAGTAGCAGGAACTCTTTGCTGGTAAAGCTGGCAGACGTTGACAGAAGTACGGAATTTGAGGTGAACGACCTGGTACTCATTCAGGAATTCGTTCTCGGCAAGATAAAGGAATTTCCAGATAATACTCCTGTGTCTCAGGTAACTCCTTTCAATTACGACTCTAATAAACAGTACAAGGAAGCTCCCGGAAACTACTTCAACAATTGCCAGCAGGCAGGAAAAGTCATTAAGGAGAGCTACAATGGTATAAATGGCGGCAACAACCTGAATGTTTACTTGCCTTACGGCTATGATGACAGCAAGCAGTATAACATATTCTATCTCATGCACGGTGGCGGAGAGAACGAGAACACTCTTATCGCTCAGGATGATACAATGATACAGAATATGTTAGACCACATGATTATGAACGGTGAGCTTGATCCCCTTATCGTCGTATTTCCTACATTCAACAAGACAGAGGCTGGACGCTTCTACAGCGAGTTCCGTCAGAGCGTAGTTCCTTTCGTTGAGGGCAAGTATTCCACTTTTGCAAAGAAGGACACCTCACAGAGCTCATTACAGGCTTCAAGAATGCACAGAGCTTACGGAGGCTTCTCGATGGGTTCAATTTCAACATGGGCTGTATTTGAAAACTGTCTTGACATTGTCGGCTACTATATGCCTCTCAGCGGTGAGAACCGTGACGCTAATTCTGCTTATGACAGGGCGAAGCTGATAGCGGACGCTGTTGATAAGTCAGGATTTAAGAAAAATCAGTATTTCATCTTTGCAGCTACGGGCTCCGAGGATATAGCATATCCGAATTTTAATCCTCAGATAGAGGAAATGAAGAAAATGAGCCAGTTTGTTTACACTTCAGATTTCTCTAAGGGCAACTTCTACTTCATGGTAGCTTCAGGAGCAACTCACTGGTGGGGCTATGTAAGACATTATGTTTACGACGCGCTTCCATATTTCTTCCACGAAACAGGTACATAATACAGCATTTTATCAAGCTCACCGTATAATGAAGGTGGGCTTGATTCAAGTAACATATTGTGCTTGATTATTTTGTGATTAAATGTTATAATATTATTAAAGTACCATAAAGTGAGGTGTCGCGAATGAGTGATTATACTGAAAAGTATATTTCATCACATCTTTTTCTGAAACGGGAGGAG
This sequence comes from Ruminococcus sp., assembly GCA_017961625.1. GTDB lineage: Bacteria > Bacillota > Clostridia > Oscillospirales > Ruminococcaceae > Ruminococcus. The sequence goes on from JAGCWY010000045.1 coordinate 24,834, forward strand.
GGCTTCGAGCACGCGCCTTTTGACCGTGAAATAGCTTGCTATGAGAGTATTTGTTCAGGAAATATAGAACTCGTAAAGGTATTTGCCACTCCCCTCTGCGGCGAGGGCTACGGAATACTGAGTAAGGATCCTCTTAGAAATTTAAAGTATCATTTTTCGATCTCTGCCGCGCTAATAGCAAGATTCTGCATAAACAGCGGTATGACCCTTGAGGAAGCTTACAATCTCAGTGATATATATATAATGAAGGCTGACGAATGCAGGACGGCGGACGAGGTCCATGCAGTTCATCAGGAAATGATAGAGGGCTATACCCGTCACATGAGAAGAGTGCGCAACAGCGGTATATATTCAAAGCAGATAGTAAGGGCTTTGGATTATATAAGCGATCATCTGCACGGAAAAATCATGATAGAGGATGCTGCGGATTTCCTGAAGATAAGCCCTGCTTATCTGTCACGTCTTTTCAAGTCTGAAACAGGCATAGCCTTCAGCAATTACGTCAGCAAGACCAAGGCTGAGGAGGCCGCGAACCTGCTGACATTTTCGGAGTATACTGATTCTGAGATAAGCAATCTGCTTGGTTTCAGCTCACAGAGCTATTTTATAAAGATATTCAAGAAATATCTCGGCGTAACGCCAAAGGAATACAAAAAACGCTACAAGTTCCCGGATTTCATGAAGGAGAACAAATAAAATGATTATCCCTCGCACAGGCGGGGGATAACCTTTTATGCAGATATCATAATATTACTAAATTTGACAATATAATAATATAAAAACAGATTTGAAAATGTTATAATCTACACAATGAATAAAAAGACTTGTTTATGTTGAATTATGGATCTGTCATAAAATTGATTTTTAGGAAAATGGAGAATTTATAATGAAAATTAATAATGTTGGTTTTGACCACTGCCATGACGCAGACTTCTTTATTGACAGACCGGAGGGAAGCGGAGATTACCTTCTCCTACTTGTTCGCACGTCTGCTGTTTTTGAAATAGACGGCAAGGAGATACTCACGCCTGCAGGCTCGGTATTTATATACCCCAAGGGCAGACCTCAACGTTATCGTTGCGTGCCGCTGAATGTATTTGAAAATGACTGGGTGCATTTCGATTTCGACAGCCGTTTCGAGGAGGAGGAGTTCCTTAGTATGAAACTGCCGCTTGAAACTCCCGTGACTATGCCTTTGGAGTTTCTGAGTTACTGCGTAAAGTCAATAGCCTACGAGAGATATTCTGATAATCCGTGCAGAGCGGAGTCGGCTGCTCTTTTCATGAGGCTAATGTTTATAAAGATAAAGGAAAAAAATCAGAACGGCATCTCCGGAAGGCGCAGCACGCAGTTCGAACTAATTTCGACTGTTCGCAACAAGATATATTGTCGTCCCTATGAGCAGCGAACTGTTGACAGCACAGCTCACGAAGTAAGAATGAGCCGTTCTGCATTCCAGCATGCTTACAAGAAGCATTTCGGCATGACCTTTATCGAGGATCTGGTGAAAAGCCGTGTGAGCTACGCGAAAATGCTGCTTTCGACTACTAATATGAATATAAACGATATATCTGCAAGCAGTGGATATCACAGCTACGTTCATTTTGCAAGACAGTTTAAGGAGCAGACGGGCTACACTCCGTCAGAGTTCCGCAGAAAATCACAGAATGTGACATGATGTGCCGCAGCAGCTGAGTACGCTGCAGCATATTTTGTTTCAATAAAAAAGAAATAATTAAAGTGACTTTGTCACGGAATGAGAGGGCGGACTATGGAAAAGCACACTTTCAAACGCTGCGCTGCAATTATTGCTGCATGTGCGCTGATGACTTACCCATTCACGGCGGCGTCTTTTTCTGCTATGGCGGATGACGGCGTTACTTTATGGGGTGACGCAAATTGCGACGGTACGGTTGATATGGGCGACGCTGTCATTGTTATGCAGTCGCTTGCAAATCCCAATAAGTACGGCGTAAATGGAACAGATCCGAATCGTATAACAGAACAGGGCATAAGAAATGCCGACGTTTATGAGAACGGCTCTTCACTTACGAGCTCGGATTCTCTATCTATACAGAAGTATCTTCTGCATTTGATTAGAGAGTTACCGGAATCCTTCCTGCCGGGTAGTGCCGATACTCCTACAACAACCACCTCTACAACAACTACCACAACAACAACTACAACCACCACAACAACTACCACAACAACTACTACCACTACCACACCTCCTACAACAACAACTACTACCACTACAACTTCGCCAAAGCTGAATATCAAGGATTACGGTACTCCTATGAATTCCTCGGCAACAATGGTGGAGGATTTTAGAGATGGCTCATCAAAGTACTTCATAGCCTCCGACGGCTGGGAGAATGGTGATCCTTTTGATTGCGGCTGGTACAAGTCACAGACCTCGCTTGACAAGGGCTGTCTGACACTTTCCATAGACAAGGATAACAGTGGCAAGTACAATTATGCAGGTGCTGAGTACAGAACTAACGATTTCTATAGCTACGGCTACTATGAGACATCTATGCAGGCAATAAAGAACGACGGCGTTGTATCTTCGTTCTTCACATACACAGGCCCTTCAGACGACAATCCTTGGGACGAGATAGATATCGAGATCCTCGGCAAGGATACAACAAAGGTACAGTTCAACTATTATACCAACGGTCAGGGCAACCATGAGAAGATGTACGACCTTGGATTTGACGCTTCACAGGGCTTCCATACCTACGGATTTGACTGGCAGCCAGATCACATAACATGGTATGTTGACGGAAAGGCAGTTTATACAGCCAACAGCAATATCCCGAAGACAGCCGGCAAAATCATGATGAACACATGGCCCGGCAGAGGCGTTGATGGCTGGCTCAATCACTACAACGGAAATACTCCGCTGACAGCTTACTATCAGTGGGTGACTTACAATAAGGACGGCGTTTCAGGCGGCGGAAATAATAATCAACAGCAGAATCCTTGGGAGCAGGGCAATAACAACCAGCAGAATCCTTGGGAGCAGGGAAACAACGGTCAGCAGGGAAATAACAATCAGCAGCAGAACGGTTCCATTCAGGATCACGGAACAGCAATGAATTCCTCAGCAACAATGGTAGAGGATTTCAGAGACGGTTCATCAAAGTACTTCATTGCTTCTGATGGCTGGGAGAACGGCGATCCATTCGACTGCGGCTGGTACAAGTCTCAGACCTCGCTTGATAAGGGTTATCTGACGCTTTCTATTGACAAAGATTACTCAGGCAAGTATAATTATGCAGGCGCTGAGTACAGAACTACCGATTTCTATGGTTTCGGCTATTACGAGACATCTATGCAGGCTATCAAGAATGACGGCGTTGTATCTTCGTTCTTTACATACACAGGTCCTTCCGATGACAATCCTTGGGACGAGATAGATATCGAGATCCTCGGCAAGGATACCACAAAGGTACAGTTCAACTATTATACCAACGGTCAGGGTAACCATGAGAAGATGTACGACCTTGGGTTTGACTCTTCACAGGGCTTCCACACCTACGGCTTTGACTGGCAGCCAGATCACATAACATGGTATGTTGACGGAAAACCTGTTTATACAGCAAACAGTAACATTCCTCAGACTCAGGGCAAGATCATGATGAACACATGGCCCGGTAGAGGCGTTGATGGCTGGCTCAATCACTACAACGGAAATACTCCGTTGACAGCTTACTACCAGTGGGTTACCTATAATAAGAGCGGAGTTTCTGGCAGCGATAACAACAATAACAACAATAACAACAATCAGAATCAGTGGCAGAATCCTTGGGAACAGGGAAATAACAATAATAATAA
>JAGCWY010000005.1 GCA_017961625.1 Ruminococcus sp.
GAGTAAACATATTCAGTACGATGTCAACGAAATCAGGAATGTGTGAACCTTTTCAGGAATATGACAACAATTTCAGTATGATGTCAACAAAGCCAGTTTAATAATAACCAAAAACTGTAAACCAAAATCAGGAAAAGACAACGCTTTGAAAAAAAGAATTTTCACATAACTCTGCAACTCGTCACCCTCACCGCTACAACTCTCTGACACAGAAAACTTTATGGCGCTATGGGTGACGAGTTGACGAGTAGTATGAAAATTCTTTTTATGAGGTTGATTCTATTTTGCCTTTACTGCAAGTCCCAAGTAAGTCCCAAGTAAATCCCTTGTAAGTCCCATTTTCTCCGATTATAGGGAACGGACTTGGAACGGTTTTACAACGGATTTACAACGGACTTGGAACGGAGGAGAAGCGAAGGGAGGACGAATAGGCTTGAAAAACAAAAAAAGAGATACTCGAAAGTATCTCTTTTTGCGCTCCAGGATGGGCTTGAACCAACGACCCCATGATTAACAGTCATGTGCTCTAACCAACTGAGCTACTGAAGCTTTTTATGTTTGCAATCAGCGTTGTTTCTTAATTGCGATGCAAAGGTACAACGATTTTCTGAAACTACCAAACTTTTTCCGAGAAATTTGAAGAAAATATTGAAAAAAGTATGTTTTTTGCGGTTTTGTATTCTATCTACGGGTGGTTATATACTATTGTGGGTATTTCTTGCGGTTCTTGATATTATTCCCTTGAAACTATCATTTATGATGTGGATATATGCCTTATACGATGAGATTTTAGTGATACTTAGTCTTAAATGTAAGTTAAATTATTGGCAAAGTTAGTTTATTTTCATGATTTTTAGTATCTTTGTAGCAATTTTCTGAAAAATAGACAATGAAAAAAATATTTGCACTTATAATTCTGGCTTTCAGTCTTTCGGCTTCTGCCCAGAAAAACCATAACTACGATGTAGCTCGTAACCTCGAGATCTTCTCAGCTATATACAAGAATCTCAACATGATGTATGTTGATACGTTGGATGCGTCAGAAGTTGTCGGTACGGGTATAAAGGCTATGCTCAGGTCGCTTGACCCATATACGGAATACTATGCATCTGATGAGGTGAAGAACCTGAAGCAGATGCTGACGGGTAAGTATGCGGGTATTGGTGCTATTGTGAGGAAGAACCTGAGGACGGGTAACGTATGTATTGATGAGCCTTACTTTGGTATGCCAGCGCAGGAGGTCGGTCTTAGAAAGGGTGATGAGATACTCTCTATCGACGATTCTACTATGGTGGGCAAGGACGTGAGCTATGTATCAAGTCATCTGCGTGGTGATGCCGGTTCTACCTTCTTGTTGAAGTACAAGCGTCCAGGAGAGAAGAAACCATCAGAGGTGAAGATAAAGCGTAGGGCTATTCAGTTGCCTTCTGTACCTTACTACGGTATGCTTGACGAGAATGTGGGTTATATTGCCTTGAACCAGTTCACGGAAGGTTGCTCACAGGATGTTCGTCGCGCTTTCATCGAGCTTCGTCAGCAGGGAATGAAGGGTTTTGTGTTCGATCTAAGAAATAATGGCGGAGGCTCACTCCAGGAGGCTATCAAGATAGTTAATATGTTTGTGCCTAAGGGTATCACTTTGGTTACTACCAAGGGTAAAATGAAGAAGGTGAACCATTCGTATAAGACAGATGCACAGCCTATCGATACCGTTATGCCTGTTGTCGTTATGGTGAATGGCAATACTGCTTCTGCGAGTGAGATTACAGCCGGCTCGTTGCAAGACCTTGACAGAGCCGTAGTCTTTGGTACACGTACCTATGGTAAGGGACTTGTACAGGTTCCTATGGATCTGCCTCACAATACGAGCATGAAGCTGACTACTTCCAAGTACTATATCCCAAGTGGCCGTTGCATTCAGGCTATTAACTACAAGCATACTGGTGGTGGCTATAAAGAGCATATCCCAGATTCGCTAACCCATGTGTTCCATACGGCTAATGGTCGCGAGGTAAGAGATGGCGGTGGCATCAAGCCTGACGTAGAGTTCAAGGGCGATACTATTCCTAATATAGCTGTTTATCTTGCAGGTTCAGGACTCGACTCTACAGAGGTGATGTTCAACTGGGTTGTGGATTATATAATGAAGCATGACTCTATAGCAAAGCCAGAAGATTTCAGACTCTCTGATAGCGAGTGGAAGGATTTCTCAAAGGCTGTAGTTGATGCAGGTTTCAAATACGACCGTGAGACCGTTAAGATATACGACGAGCTCATTAAGGTTGCAAAGATGGAAGGCTATTATGATGATAACAAGGCAGAGTTTGAGACCTTGAAGACAAAGCTGCAGCATAACCTTTCTCGTGAATTGGAGAAGAACGAGAAGCAGATACGGCGTGTGCTTGAGGCTGATATAATAGCGGCTTACTACTATCAGAAGGGAGCTATAGCCTATCAGAATGGCTATGACAAGCAGATTCAAGAGGCAAAGCGACTCGTTATGTCTGACGAGTATCTGAAGAGTATAACGAAATAAATTCTAGAGAACTAATAAAGGGCTAAAAGCCCAGTACTAAAAACGTATTTTATGAAAAAAACTTTTATGACAATGGCGCTGGCTGTCACTATGTTGATGGGAGCGCAGAATTTACAGGCGCAGGACGTGCTTACACCAGAGCAGCAGGCTCTGATGGAACAAGAGACTAAAATACAGACAGAGGCAGAGCTACAGGCTGCTGAAGTTGAGAAGAAAGCAGAGCAAAATATTGCTAAAGCAGAGCAGAAAGCGCTAGACGCACAGAAGGAAGCAGAGCAATATGCTGCTAAAGCAGAGAAGGAAGCGCAGGAGGCACAGAAGAAGGCAGAGAAATATGCTGCTGAAGCTGAGAAGAAGGCGCAGGAGGCACAGAGGAAAGCTGAGAAAAAAACTGCTGAAGCAGAGCAGAAAGCGCTAGACGCACAGAAGGCGGCTGAGAAAAAGGCTAAGGCCGCAGAGAAGGCTGCTGCAAAAGCCGAAAAGGAAAAGAAAGCTGAAGAAAAAAAGATGCTGAAGAAGCAGAAGGAGGTCGAGAAGCAGAAGAAACTGGCTGAAAATGCAAAGAAAGCTAATGAAAAGGCCAAGGCTGCTCAGGAGAAAGCTCAGAAGCTTATTGATAAAGTTGCTCAGAATCCAGATGACCTGAAACTTCAGGAAAAGTCAATAAAGGCTCAGATGGCAGCACAAAAGGCTGAGGAGAAGGCTGCTAAGGCTGCTAAGAAAGTGAAATAATTCAAAGGGGCGAGGGGTGATTACTTGAAAATCTCCCTCAGCACTTCAAGGCTTTTGAGTTCCTTGAATCCAGGGATATGAAAACCATAGAACCGCATCATAACGTCAATGATGCGGTTTCTCTCTGAATGTGAGAGACGGAAAAGGTGCATATTCTCAGGCGTCATTCTCATTAGATTGATAAAATCATGGGTCTCTGAAGGCTTGAGGAAATCGCTATGACAAGGAGCCTCACCTGTAAACTGTCCAGCGCGAAGGTCGAAATATGAGTGCTCTGTGAACTCCTCAAGGTTTGGATAGAAGCCGAGAAAACGCGACACCTTAATCATAAACATAAGGTGGAAGTTGGCCGGAGCCGAGACGGATGTATCGTACCACTTGAGACTGTTTTCGATAAAGTCGTACAGGAGATAGTCGGTCTGTTCTGCCCGGGTGGAGAGGCATAGGAACTCGGCAATAAAGAATGAGACGGAGAGTTTTACGGGGTCAAAGGGAATGCTAGAGTACGGCTCGACTATATGTGCTTCCTTTACCATAGGAAGGCTGTTTGCAGAACGGCTTTCGTAGTAAACGTCAAGAATGTTGAGAATCTGGAAAATCTGGCGTTTGGTTTTGCCTTTTCCCGTCTTGGGCATACGCCATACGACACTCAGCCTACCGACTTCTCTGGTCAGCAGGTCGATAATGAGGCTGTGGTCGCCGTATTTCACAGTTCTGAGTACTATGCAGCGTGTCTTTTCCAGCATAACAAGCACAAAAGTACGAAAATTCAGCAAATTACGAAAGATTTTGATGAAAAAATTTGGATAATCGCCGAAAAAGACGTACCTTTGCACCCGGAAAATTCGAAACGTCCCCTGGTCAGGGCTGACAAAGACTATTTTCCATATGTGCGTAAGTGCATCCGCAATTGAAAAATTGCATCCGACACATGGTCCCTTCGTCTATCGGTTAGGACGAGAGATTTTCATTCTCTAAAGAGGAGTTCGACTCTCCTAGGGACTACAACCAATCCGTCATCTCGTGTGATTTCGATAATATATGGTGGCGGTGGATTTCGCAAGAAATCTGTTAGGGCAGCTTTGACACGCGCAAGACCCATGACTGGTTAATTAATTTTTTCAACCAAACAAATTAAAGTTTTAAGTAAAAAATGGCAAATCACAAGTCATCTGTAAAGAGAATTCGTCAGACTAAGACAAAGACTCTTCACAACAAGTACTACGCTAAGACAATGCGTAATGCAGTTCGCAAGTTCCGTTCAACAACAGACAAGGAAGAATGTGTAAAGCAGCTTCCAGTTATCCAGAAGATGCTCGATAAGCTTGCAAAGCGCAACATTATCCACGTGAACAAGGCAGCTAACATCAAGTCAAGTCTTGCTCTTCACGTAAACAAGCTTGGTTAAGCACTTCCAGATAGCCCTGTTCAAGGGCTTTCTTTGTGTTTGTATATACACATGATTGTTTCCATAATAAATTTAAGTTAGAGGCTGCAGCCCGCCGAGGGTAGCAGCCTCTTATATTTTTTAAGTATTTTTATCGAAAAAATTCATCCCTATACGTGTACGCGCGCGAAATTTCTCCGAATTTTTTGGAATTATCCATTTTTTTTTGTACCTTTGCAAAGTAAAAATTGAAAATTCAAGAAATGGAAGAAATACAAAATCAGGAAAGTAACTACACCGGCAGTAGTATTCAAGTCCTTGAGGGACTTGAGGCTGTGCGTAAGCGTCCGGCAATGTACATCGGTGATATTTCAGAAAAGGGTCTTCACCATCTCGTAAACGAGACAGTAGATAACTCTATCGACGAGGCAATGGCAGGCTTCTGTACTGACATCGAGGTTACAATCAACGAGGACAACTCTATTACTGTTCAGGACAACGGACGCGGTATTCCGGTTGACGAGCACCCAAAGATGCACAAGTCGGCTCTTGAGGTCGTAATGACTGTGCTTCATGCAGGTGGTAAGTTTGATAAAGGCTCTTACAAGGTGTCAGGCGGTCTTCACGGTGTAGGTGTAAGTTGTGTGAACGCACTTTCCACTCACATGCTCTCACAGGTTTTCCGTGACGGCAAGATATACCAGCAGGAATATGCGAAGGGTAAGCCTCTCTATGACGTTAAGATCGTAGGTGAGACTGACAA
>JAGCWY010000046.1 GCA_017961625.1 Ruminococcus sp.
ATTATTACAGGTATCTCAATGGCGAGAAAACATCAACCAACCCCGTGGCAACTATTTTTGCATGGACAGGCGCGCTCAGAAAGCGAGCTGAACTGGATACAATTCCCGAACTTTGTGAATATGCCGGAAATCTAGAAAAAGCTATACTACAAACAATAAGCGAAGGTATAATGACAGGTGATCTTGCATCTATATCTAAGCTTAGAACGAAACAGACAGTTGATACTGAAACGTTTCTTATAGAAGTAGGAAAACGTCTGAATTCAATGTATGAGTAATAATTGTTTTTCATAAGAAAGGCTATGAAAAAAATATCTGTCAAACTATTGACAAGCCATAACTTATATGGTATTATGAAAGTGTAATAAAGCAAGCAAAGGCGCTTATCCGCATGGATAAGCGCCTTTATTATTTGCGTAAGAATGGAGTGATAACAATGACACAGCAGAATATCGAGCAGTTTACAAAGGCAGTTGGCAACGCAACCGAGATAAACGAGCTTCTCAGACGCTACGGCGTAAAATTCGGAATATACAAAAACGGTGTTTTTAATGAGCAATTCTTTCCTTTCGATCCTATCCCGCGAGTGATAGCATCGGCAGATTTCAAGAGCATTGAAAAGGGACTTGTTCAGCGTGTAAACGCCCTGAACGAGTTCCTTTTTGATATTTATCACGATAAAAAGATCGTAAAGGACGGCATAATTCCCGAGAACTTCATCTACATATCAAAGGGCTATCTCGCACAGTGCGAAGGCATAACGCCTAAGAACAAGATATACAGCCATATTTCTGGCATTGACCTTGTTCAGGCTAAGGACGGCGAATGGTATATTTTAGAGGATAATCTCAGAATACCGTCGGGAGCTTCATATCCGCTGATTGCAAGAGAGCTCACAAGAATAGCCGCTTCGAATGCATTTTCCGAGAACGAGATAGTCGATAACCGCAACTATGCAAAGCTTCTGAAGGAAACAATGGAGTACTCCAACTGCGGCGGTATACGGGCGATACTTACTCCGGGAAGATACAATGCCGCATATTTTGAGCATTCTTATCTTGCGGAGCACACAGACTCTGTGCTCGTGCAGAACGACGAACTCTTTGTTGAGGACAATATCCTCTATCACCGCACATATTCCGGCGGCAAAACGAGGATAGGAGTATTGTACAGACGTATCGCGGATGAGTACCTCGACCCGCTGAACTTCCTGCCCGAGTCCCTCATAGGAATACCGAATCTCATGGAGGTATACCGAAGCGGCAACGTGGGTATCATCAACGCTATAGGCAACGGAGTAGCCGACGACAAAGGCATTTACTACTTTGTGCCAAAGATGATAAAATACTATCTTGGAGAAGACCCCATACTGAAAAACGCTCCCACATATCTACCGTTTTACGATGATGACATGAAGTACGTCATGGACAATCTCGAAAAGCTGGTCATCAAGGACGTTGCGGAAGCAGGTGGCTACGGAGTAGTTTTCGGCAGAGACCTTACAAAGGAAAAGCTTGAAGAATTCCGCAGAACTATCGTTGCTGAGCCGAGGCGCTTTATCGCACAGGAGGTCATTGACTTCCTCGACCTGCCGATACTGGATAACGGCGAGACCGTAATGCGAAAGGCTGACCTGAGAGCTTTTGTGCTGTCGGGTGAAACGACAAAAGTATGGGCTTCGGGACTTACGAGATTTTCACGCAATCCCGATTCGTTTGTGGTGAATTCCTCACAGGGCGGCGGCTTCAAAGACACGTGGATACTAAAATAGAAAGGAGTCTTTATGACAACGATATCAAAAGAACACAGCGACCGCCTTTACTGGCTGGGACGCTATACTGAAAGAGCATTTACCTCTCTTCGGACGATACAGAAGCTCTATGACAAAATGATAGACGACCGCAGAGGGTACACAAATTATCTTAAATGCTTCGGGCTCAACGATACCTACGGAAGCAACGACACATTCATGCGGAGCTTTCTATATGACGACTGCAATGTCAACTCTGTTGCATACAGTCTTGAACGTGCTTATGATAACGGCATAGTTCTCCGCGAGGAGATATCCACCGAAGCTCTTTCGTTTTTGCAGCTTGCAAAGGATTCCCTGGGGAAGTCGGGAATGTCGGCAAATACAAGGCTTTCGCTGATGCCCCTTGAAGATTTGCTTTTCGGCTTCTGGGGCTGTATAAACGAGCATATCTACGATGACGAGATAAGAAATATAATATATATCGGCAAGACTGTCGAACGGCTCGACCTGTACATCAGAATGAAATATCCTTATGATATTGCCGAAAAGGAATATATCCGACTTCTCAAGAACCTCAACCGTGTCCCGAAAGGAACACCGTACCGCTACAATACGAAATACTTGTCCGAGCTGGTGATAATAATGGGTACAGAGGAAGATTACGGTCAGAGCTCGGAAAAAGCGCTCGGAAGTCTTGAACACCTTTTTGAACCAACGGGGGTAACTGTATGAAAACACTTAGTTTCAGCTTTTCAACGAAGCTGACATTTGATGATTATGTACACGATCACAGCTTTGCATTACGCATAATACCGCCTAATACGGAAGCTCAGAAGATAATTTCCTGCGGACTTGACATCTCGCCTGCTGTCGCTACAAAACAGACAGTCGACGCATTCGGTAACAACGTTACGGCAGGCTACATACAGGGAGATCACCGATTTCTTGACTTTGAGATAAAGGGAACGGCAGAGGTAGATTCCACAAAGCACAGCACATTCCTTATGCCATGCTACCTGTATCAGTCGGAGTATACTGCTCCTGACGAGGAGCTCAGGGATTTCTATACTGAGCTGAAGGATAAAAATATCAGTGACGTATCCGCCAGAGCAGCTTTTTTCAGTGATATCCTCTCAGACATTATCGAGTATAAAAAGGGCGTGACAACTACAGCAACAACTGCCGCAGAGGCTTTTGCCATGAAAACGGGAGTGTGTCAGGATTTCTCCCATATCCTTATCTCTCTGCTGAGAATGGGCGGTATCCCTGCCCGTTATGTTGCTGGACTTGCGTTCTGCGACGGTGAAACTCATTCATGGGTTGAATACTGGACGGGCAATCAATGGGAGGGGATTGACCCTGCAAACAACTGCCCCGTAAACGACGATTACCTTGTTATATCAACGGGACGAGATTTCCGCGACTGCGCTATCGACAGGGGCGTGATGTTCGGAAGATATACCCAGCAATTGCAGTTAGTACGCTCGGTCTTGACATAGAAATGAGGTGTGAACAATGATAGAAACAATAGCAACTGCCGCACTTGCGGTCAATGAAAACCTAAATATACAGAAGCGGCGCATTGCAAACGGTAAAAGCAATCGCCGTCTGAGCCTTGTTACAGGCACACACGGCGACGAGCTTGAAGGTCAGTATCTTGCATATATGATAGGCTCTTATCTAAATGAGAACATTGCTATGCTTGACGGTATCGTGGACATATACCCAGCACTCAATCCAATGGGTATCGACTCTATAACCCGTGGAGTTCCCATGTTCGACCTTGATATGAACCGCGTTTTTCCAGGCTCCAAGGACGGCACAATGATAGAGACGCTCTGCGCTTCCATAGTCGATGATATTGCAGGCTCCGACGTCTGTGTGGATATACATTCAAGCAACATCTTCCTCAAGGAAATACCGCAGATACGCATAAGCGTTCCGACTGCGCCAACACTTCTGCCATATGCAAAAATGATGAACGTGGATTTTGTTTGGATACACGAATCCGCAACAGTTCTTGAATCTACCCTCGCTCATACACTCAACACAAGGGGAACGAAAACTCTTGTTGTTGAAATGGGCGTGGGTATGCGTATCACAAAGGAATACTGCCGACAGCTCTTTGACGGCATACTCAATCTTATGAAAGAGCTCGAAATGTGGAGCGGAGAAACAGCTCCCGTCCGCGAGCCCATAGTCTCGGAGGGACGAGAGGTAGGCTTTGTAAATTCCGATGCGGCAGGCATTTTTGTGTCCTGTGTAGATTTCGGGGACAGTGTCAGTAAAGGAGACCATATCGGTGATGTAGTTGATCCACTTTCCTCTGCTGTAGTGGAAAAAATAGACGCTGTATGCAACGGTATGATATTTACGCTGCGGGAATATCCCGTAGTTTACGGCGGCTCGCTCCTTGCGAGGATATTGCAGCCAGCCTCTGGAGGTGACAAGTAATGAAAAAGAAAGTATTATACTCGCTGAAATCACCTTACCGTGAACAGCTTGACGTTATTGGCTTCCGCTTCGGTCACGGAAAGAAGTCCGCGGCTATAGTGGGAGCTATGCGCGGAAATGAAGTACAGCAGATGTATGTCTGCAGCCGCATGGTGCAGGAGCTGAAAAAGCTCGAAGCAAAGGGCAAAATCACCGAGGACTGCGAGATAATGGTCATTCCCTGCGTGAATTATTATTCCATGAATATCGGCAAGCGCTTCTGGGCAATGGACAATACCGACATCAACAGAATGTTCCCCGGCTACTGGCAGGGTGAAACCACTCAGCGTATCGCGGATGGACTTTTCTCGAAGATACAGGGCTACGAATACGGCATACAGCTTGCAAGCTTTTATCAGGTGGGTAATTTCCTGCCTCATGTAAAAATGATGGACACGGGCTTTATGCAGCCTGATATGATGAAGGACTTTGGTTTGGAATTCGGCATACTCCGCAAGCCCCGACCTTATGATACTACCACGCTGAATTACAACTGGCAGGTGTGGGAGACAAAGGCGTTTTCGGTATACGCAAATGCTACCGATGATATTGATGAAAACGCCGCAGACGAAGCGGTCTACGCCATACTGCGTTTTCTTGACAAGCAGGGCATTGTAAGCGCTAACACGCCGCCCGGGTACATTACAAAAATAATAGACGAGAGCAAAACCAAGCAGATACGCTCCGAAGCTTCGGGCGTATTTAAGAGCCTTATCGAGATAGGCAAGAGAGTTGAACGTGGGGATATGCTCGGAGTAATATCCGATCCATTTGAGGGGGAGGTCGTATCAGAGATAAGAAGTCCTGTTTCGGGAACGGTATATTTTGAGTATCACGATCCACTTATAAATTCAAACACTGTATGCTTCAAAATAATCAAGTAGGGGCGGATAATATTCGCCCAAACGACTAACAGCTTTTATTCTTAATTATAAGGAGAAAGACTATGAAAAAAGAATTTTCGGAAACAAAAACCGTCGTATCTCCAGACGGAAAAACTGTGACCACAATGACTGTGAGCGGAAGCAGTGAAACCACGGAGAACTCCAAAACTGTCTCAACTTCATTTACTACAAGCACCACGACTACTTCAACATCGACGACAACAATAAAGAACGGGGAAATATGAAATGATAACCTTGAACGACTACCTGTTTTCGGGAAATACGGTGCTGAAAATACTGCATCAGTATTCAAACGATCTCAGAAACAGCGCAAAGGAGAGTCACAACAGCATCGACCTTGCGCACTCCAATTTCCTGATACAGATAATAGAACTGCTTGAACACAACGACTTCCTTACTTCTCAGTCCCAGAGGATAAAGGAGTTTTACAAATACATGACAAGGGAATACCCTTTCCTTGCATTCACTTTCAAAGGGCGGATAAAGTCTCTTATACGCGCAGAGGAAAAATTCAACGGTTATATTCTTGAATACATTTACAAGTATTACAAAAATAATGGCAAATTTCCGTCAGAAGCCGAAATAAAGAGCAAGCTCATATGCTTCCGCGACCTTATCGCGTATCGCATAGTTATTTCGATGCCCTCCTGTCACATCAAAAACGGAGATGAAAGAAGTGAGATAGAGAAGAAATACCTCTATGAAATTGCCGATGTGGTACCCGAATTTCTTGAGGAGAGAGGGTTCACCGCAGAGCTTTCGGGCTTCACTGAGGACAGGTATTCTGACAAGCTCAAAGAGGCTGTTAGACCGTATTACCGCGACTATGTGTCATTTCCCAGAAGCACAGGCTATCAGTCCATACACATAACCTTTTACGACAATCTTGCCCGCTGCTATACGGAATTGCAGCTCCGTACAAAGGATATGGACGACTTTGCGGAGATAGGCGATGCAAATCACTTCGGCTATGAGAAATTGCAGGAAGCAAGACGCACCAAACGCGATGAGATACCTGTTAGCGAGTGTATTTATTTTGATGAAGCATACGAACGCCTAACGAAATTACAGGAGCTGGAGCTCGCGGAGATAGATGTGAATATGTTCAAGGCTATAAACAATCAGCTCATAAACGACGGCTGCGGACTGTTCAGAGGTCGGCAGATCCTGCCTTTCGAGCACTTATCACGTTTCCAGAACGATCTTATAGATTAACAGTGAGCAACAAATTCCTTGAAGATAAGGCGGCTGTTTTCGTCTTTGAGATAAGAAAATTCGGGGTGCCATTGTACTGCCCAGAGGAACTTTCGCTCTGGAGCGTAAACGGCTTCGATAAGTCCGTCGGGCGCTTTTGCCATAGGTAAAAGTGCAGTAGAAAGTTTGCATATTCCCTGATGATGATAGCTGTTCACAGGAAGGGTATCTGTTTTCAGAAGATCATACAGCGGTGAATCTGATTCTATATTCACTTCATGTACAGGGATATCGTACGGCGGCTTCTGGCAATGCGGCACACTATCGGAGAACTGGGAGGGTACATCTTGCCACAGAGTCCCGCCAAGTGCGGCGTTTATGAACTGTATGCCGCGGCATATGCCGAGTATGGGTTTATCAGCTTCCATTGCCCGCTTTAGAAGCAGTTCCTCCATAATGTCGCGCTCGGGACTGCACTCGCCACAGGCGCCTGTTTTTCTTGCGGAGTACAGCTTTGGATCAACGTCCTGACCTCCCGTGAACAGAAAGCCGTCACACATAGATGTTATCTGTTCGATATCAGCACTGTCGCTCGTCAGAGGAAGCATAACAGGCAGACCTCCTGCTTCAATTATCCCGCCGAAATACCCGGGAAGCATCCAATAGCTGGTTTTATTGTAGTCGAAAAGAGGTATAGCGCCTATAACAGGTCTTTTGTTCATATTTTTTCCTCCAATACAAAAAAGGTGCATACGGTAAATACCGCAGCACCTTTGCTTTATATAATGATTATAGTATTTTTTGTCAGGAAAGTCAAGCATTTTCTGCTGTAGGGCTGTGGTGATTCAGAAGGAAATGGACTTGCGTTCTAACACTTTCTACCGTCAGCTCAGGGAATATGAGCAAGGAATATAGTGGCAATATATCGTGGTCTATTGAAATACAAAAAACTATTTCACACAAATGCTTTTTCGGTTTTTGACATATTGCAAATAAAAACGACACCCTTTTGAAATGAATCGGAGTCGGCATTGCCGACTCCTCATGCTGTAATGGTCTCAGGTGGAAAACGAGGATACTCAACAGCTCTCTCAAAGACCATATTGGACAGAGCTTTCTCAACTATAGTACTGGGATCTCTGTTAGGGCGTATCCATTCCTTTACGTTTTCCTTATCCAGTATAAGTGGCATACGATCATGAATATCTTTGACAGTACCTGCTGCTTCTCGCGTTAGTATAGAAAACATAGGTATCTGCATACCACCATGTTCCTCATATCGATAAAGTCCTGCTATATATGTGGTGTCTGAGCCTTCGGTCTGTATGGCGAATTTGACCTTCTTAGTATTGCGATGCTCTATCATGCTAATAAGGCTAAAAATAATTCTGAACAAGACTATTACTTTATCATTGATGAAATTAATCGTGGAAATCTTAGCAAAATATTTGGCGAATTATTAATGCTAATTGAATCTGACAAACGTGGTGAAAAGATAAAACTTGCTTATCAAAAACAAGAAGATGATATAGATAAATCTGATAACTCCTCAACAGAAGATGAACCTTTTTATGTTCCTTCTAATCTATATATAATAGGTATCATGAATACTGCAAATAGAAGTCTTGCTAAGAAGAATGAAATGGACTATATCAAAAGCTGCTTCACCGACCTGTTCGATACTGATAAGGAAGAATAAACAAATAGCAGGGCTTCTTATAATGGGAGCACCTGCCTATTTTATATATGCTTGCTTATCACTTCTCTTGCTTTAAGCTCGGTTTTATCATAGTCGATACGGAAGTAGTTAAGGATAGCTTTCATATCGTCCTGCATGGACAGAAATACGTCTATCAGTCGTTCTTTTTTCTCGTCTGACTGCCATTCCTTGAGCCCGATATAATAGAAATGCTTGGTATCCTCGTTGATGAAGAAGGGAACGATGCTGTTAGCAAGGCATTGTTTAAGCATTATGAGCCTGCCGATACGACCGTTTCCGTCATAGAACGGGTGTATCTTTTCGAATGTTGCATGGAACTCAGCAACATCATACAAGTCAAGAGCTGGCTTGTTTTCGTATTTGCGGAGCAGGTTCTGCATAAGACCTGCGACCTCTTCGGGTAAGGCAGTCTCTATCTCGCCGACTTCGTTGGGGTATTTCTTATAGTCGCCGATAACAGCGTAATCTGTGTCGTCATCCATAACGCCGTTCTTCAGCATACGGTGGAGCTGTTTTATATTGTCCTCAGTTATTGGCTCAGAAACGGTATCAAGGATATAGTCGAAGCATTTGAAGTGATTTGCCGCTTCAAACACATCGTTCACGGGAACAGTACCGTCGATAGTGCGAGTCTCATAGATGTATCTGGTCTGGTCGTGAGTAAGGTGGTTTCCTTCGATACTGTTAGAGTAGTATGCAAAATCGACCTGCATCCTATTATATATGCTGCCTTTGAGCTTTCTGCTCTTCTCAGAAAGCAGAACAGGCAACAGTTCTCTTGTATCTGACATAAGGAACGCCTCCTTAGCTTTTCTATTATTATATCAAACTATAAAGGAACAGTCAAGCAGATTGAAGAATGGTTATGGTAGCAACCTTGACTTAGGGCGATAGTGTAGTGTATAATAGTGATATTAAACAGGTTGACGTATTAAATTTGAATATGTGGTGGTATAGACTATGAAAAGCACTAGTTTTTTTAGAAACACGAAATATTTATGGATAGGCGGACTAATGGGAGTAGCCCAACAGTTTGCAGGAAGGCTGGACTATTATTTGTACCATGGCAGAGATATTTTCAGCTTTTCGGATATAATGGGCGGTTTATCCCTTTACGCAGTTATTATTCTATTTGTTATAAAAAGAGATGTTCAGCCGAAGCAGCAGTTCATAGACCTTTTCCTATTTTTCTTTGGACTGGATTTCTTCTATTACCTCTATATATTTATTATGGAGCTTTGTTGGTATATTTCTGAAAAAAAGAACTCAGCTGAGCATATCAGGGATATAAGCTACTACTTTCAGCAGACATTCGAGGAGATCTTTGATTTCATACAATGGACCGCAATAGGCACTGCCGCTGCTGTATGGGCGTATTTTGCAACAAAACTGCGTGATCGAAACAAAAAGAAATTATATATTGCAATGCTCATTCCTTTATTTGCCGTTATTGTTCAGGAACTGGCTGAAGGTCTCCATACATTAGTGATGTATATTATACAGGAATACAAGAGGGCGCATAATCTTCCATTGCCAACAAATTCTGAATGGCTTTTCTCGATATCGTCATTATTGGTCCCTTTGATATTGCTGATACTGTGTGTCTATAAATTTATTTTTGCAAAAAAAGTATCAAACCAAAAACATAATACTGAGCTTCCAAAATAACAAATTTAGCATTTTACTGCGTTCATATACGTAATCTTGAATTTGGGCGACAGTGGAGCATATGAATAGCAAGCATGTCACTGTGATGAATCTGAGTTTAGAAGAGGTGAATTTATGGAGAAGTATGATATCAAGCTGTATGACTTGAATAAAGCGTCCGAAATAAATGGTATAGTCTATGCTGAAGAGGATAAGTCATCTGACGGATTTATACTGGAAATAACAGTTGAAAATAAGGTCATAACAGCAAGAGCGGAGGGCTACTTATCAGCGTATCAGGAACTGAGAGACAAATTGCTGAAAAACAGTTTTGGATTAAAATGCAGCGGCTCACTTATCAATGCACACCAATCTGCAATGATGTCATATGTACCGCAGATATATCTTGTAGAAATGCGAAAACAGGCACTGGCCCAAAGCATTGTCAGCATCTGGAGCTATTGCGATATCAAAACTTTTCCCGATACTAAAGAACAAAATCAGTATATCGAAAAATGGTTTGAATCATTGAAAGCATAGACCAGAATTTACCGAAAGAAGATGATAGTTTTGAATATGAAGTTTTTAATAAGAGTGTGAAGCATAAAGATAATTCGTATAGAGTTTTGATATCGAAGAAATAATCAAGGAAAAAACAGATTGACCGAAAACGCTTTCACGAGATTTCAAAGATAAATTATGTTGATATACTCAAAAAGTTCTATTTTTCTTTTTCCAACATTAAAACTTTCCTTTCGCTCCAAGGTCATTAGCAATTAACAGAATGCACTTTTGCTCTGATCTGAAAGAAGAAGGTAACAGATGTAGTTCCTTTCTGAGGATAACTAAACCAACATATTAGTTCTTTTAGAATCTTAAAAAATCAACTATAATAATGTCGGTTTTCATACATTATTATAGTTTCAAAAAGCTACATTTTTATATTGACATTTGCAATAGAGAGTCCCCGCAATCGAGGGAACTCTCTATATCACTCTTTAGTTTTTATAAGCTTTGAATATATCAAAGCGCTATGTTATACATGCTTGCTTATCACTTCTCATAGCAGTATTCTTGACTTTTGGCGACAGTGCAGTGTATAATATGGATAGTAAGCAGGGAACTGTGAGCTGGTGCTGCTGCCGGGGATACACTGTATTTATGACCAGCGTCCCGATGATGTCGCAGAGATCATCAGCGACTTTCTGGAGAGAATAGAGGAACAAACGGAATAGAAAATAGAAAAAATACTTTAACAGTTAAAATTTGATTTATCGCAGAGCCTATTCGATCTTTGCGCTGTGAGGCGCATTGGAAGAATCCTGCCAGCGGGGGCTCCACGCAAATTCTGATTTAGCTTAGTACCATGATAGATTCAAAACTTATGGAAAAAGATACCGAGAGTCCCCGCGAGGGGACTTCTTCGTTCATATGTATTCTTGACTTTTGACGATAGCGCAGTGTATAATATGGATAGTAAGCAGATTGCTGTGCTAAATCGGAATTTATAGGAGACACCCATGAAAAAGTTTTTAAAGATACTCAAATGGACAGGGATAGTTCTTCTTGGAATTATTATCATTCTTCTGATCGTTCGCCTGATCGGAAAGATGTATTATAACAGAACGCCTGAAGGCGGCATCAACAAATCCATGTATCTTGATGTGAACGGACAGGAGCAGTGGATCAGCATTTACGGCGAGAACAAGGACAATCCTGTCATGCTGTTTCTGCACGGC
>JAGCWY010000006.1 GCA_017961625.1 Ruminococcus sp.
GCAGAAAAAGAAGAAGCTGCAAAGCTTGCAAAGATGAATGCCGACCAGAAGGCAGAATATGCAGCTAAGAAGCGTGAGGAAGAACTTGCAGCTCGTGAGAAGTCAATAGCCGAGAAGGAGCTGAGATATACAGCGCTCGGTATTCTCGAAGAGAGCAAACTTCCAGCATCATTAGTTGATTGTCTGAATTTGAGCTCAGCAGACACTTGCAATGCATCAATCGAAGCACTTAAGAAGGCGTGGCCTGAGGCTGTAACAGCCGCAGTGGACAACGCACTTCGCAGCAATACACCGCCACCTTATAGCGGCGGCAATGCAAAGAAAGATGCTTTCCTCGCAGGATTTGAGGAAGGCTGAGAAAGCGAGGTAAACTATGGCAGTTAATCTTACAACCAGATTTTCTGGCAAGGTAGACGAAGTTATAAACAACGGTGCTCTTTCAACACCATCCATCAACAAAGACTACGACTTTGTAGGAGCAAAGACAGTAAAGGTATACAGCTTTGATGCTGTACCTCTTAACGATTACACACGTTCCGGAACAAGTCGCTACGGCACACCTAACGAGCTTCAGGACACAGTTCAGGAGCTTACAATGACACAGGACAAGTCGTTTACATTTACCATTGACAAGGGTAATGCTACAGACACCGAGCCTGGTGTTCGTGAAGCAGGCAGACAGCTCCGCAGAGAGACTGATCTTGCTATTGTTCCTGCACTCGACCTCTATCGCTTTACAACGATAGCTAAGGGAGCAGGCCACAAGTTCTACGCTACAACGGCATTGACAACAAGCACAGCATACGCTGCATTCCTGTCAGCTAACGAAGCAATCGACGAGGCTGATGTTCCTTCTGCAGGCCGTATCTGCAACGCATCACCTAAGTTCCTTAACCTTATCAAGCAGGATTCTAATTTTGTAAAGTCAGGCGATCTCTCACAGCGTACACTCTTCAACGGTCAGGTCGGTGAGATCGACGGCGTGGCAATTATCAAGGTTCCTTCAAACAGACTTCCTGCAGGACTTCTGTTCGAGATCACACATCCTCTTGCTTGTACAGCTCCTGTCAAGATCAATGAGTATAAGCTGCACACAGATCCTCCCGGAATCAGTGGTATGCTCGCCGAGGGTCGTGTATATCATGACGCATTCGTGCTCAACAACAAAGCAAGAATGATTTCTGCTTATTATGGTGGTGGCGAGAATTCACTCACTCTGACAGCTGCAGCAGGCTCCAGCGCTACAACATCAAAGGTAACTATCAGCGGTAACACAGCAGGCGGCACACTTGTGTACAAGGGTGACTACGCAAGCGCAGCAACAGCATCTGCAGCAGTTGATATCGGTGACGATGTCAGCAGCTTCACAGCATTTCCTTCAAACGGTGTTGTAACTACTGCTTCCGGTAAGTACATAGCTGTAGCTGTCAAGGACGGTTCAAACAAGTGCGTTGCTTCCGGTGTTGTCGCAGCGGTAGTCGGCTCATGATGATGATTGACAAGCTGCTGGTACTGCTTGGCAGTCCCTGTGAGTGCAGCGAAGAAACAGCCGAGGTATGTCTGAGCATGGCAGAAGATGCCGTGCTCGACTATATCGGCAGGGAAGATCTCCCGAAGAGTGCGGAAAGTATTGTGATTAAGCTTGCTGTTATCTATTATAACAGATTAGGCAACGAAGGAGAGACAACAAGAACCGAAGGCGGTATCTCTCAGAGCTTCTGCACTGATATTCCGGACGATATCAAGCGACAGTTGCACAATTACCCGAGAAAGGTAGGTGTTATTTATGCGCCTGTCGAGGAATAAACAGCGTCCTGTATATATTTTTAAGATGGTCGATGCTTCATCCGGCTATGTCGGAACGGAGAAGAAAATTGACCTTATAGGGCGTTTCGACTGTATTGTCGAAACAAAGACAGAAGAAAAAAACGAAAACGGAACAACATCAAAGAAAAAAACTGTTATTCTGACTGTACCGAACGGATACCATTTTAAAGAAGGCTTCATGGCTTCACTTGAAAGCAGCACCAAACCTGACTTAAAGCTTACAGAATTAGTCGGAAAGTATACTTCACATTCTGTATTCAAGTGTGAATCATGGACATAAACTTCAACGTTCTCGGCCTTGAAGAATTACAGCGAAAAATCGAAGCTATAAAAAGCCTTGAAACGAATATTGAGATAGACAAGGCTCTCGGCCGTGGTGCGGCACGTATGCAGGGACAAGTGAAATACCTTACACCTACCGGAGAGCTCGGAGGCACAGGATATCTAAAAAATAGCATATTCCTTGATCATCAAAAAATGATGGAATATGCCATTGAAACCAATGTCGAATACTCATTATATGTAGAATTCGGCACGGGTGCTCTCGGTGATCCGTCTGTTCCACATACAAGCAAAGAGAGCTGGGTGTACTTCTCAGAAGCTTTGCAGCATTTTGTAACAACTCATGGACAAAAGCCGGCAGCGATGTTCAGACAAGGCTTTGAGATTATGAAAGATATTGTTGTTGTAATTGTAAACAGAGAAGTAGAGGAGATAATAAGAAATGCTTGACATAGTTCAAAAAATCGCACATCTCCTAATACCATTAGCTCCTGTTGAATTAGCAGGCAGCGAAAAAGAACTGACAATGCCGTCGATATACTTAACGCAGATATCAAACGCTGCATCCGTCACAATGGATCATAAAGACTTTCTTACGGCCTTTATGTTTCAGATAGACATATATGCAGAGACACCGAAAAAGTGTGCAGAGATTGCACAGGCGGTGGATGATATCTTACAGCCTGAGGGCTTTGTGCGTTCAAATGCACAACCGCTCGGAAGACAACGTTATGTAATGACGTATCGTGTATTAGTCAGTGAAAAATACAATACATATAAGGAGTGATATAAGAATGGAATTTCTCAGTAAAAATACCAAGCTCAGCGTGGCAGCGGTGCCTCAATCGGGTGATCCTACATATAAATCACTTTACGGCCTTTATAACGTACCTGAAATGGAGGGCGCTCCCGAGCAGGTAGACGTTACGAATCTTGAAGATTCTTCACGACGTTCAATCAACGGCCTCGGAGCTGCATCGAACCTTGAATTCCTGTTTTACGCAACTGAGGATGAGACCGACACAACAACTCAGATTCGTGATACCTGGAATATTCTTCGTGGATATCAGACCGCAGGAACCGAGCTGATGTGGAAGCTTGAATATCCTGACGGTGAGGGCTTTACCTGGAAGGGCAAGTGTGCTGTAAGACGGCAGGCAACGGAAGTAAACAACGCCATTAAGTTTACGTTAACCGTCGAAACTGCAACGGCATTGACAGATTTATAAGGAGTGACCGCATATGAAACCTTATGAAGTTTTAACAGTTTGCGGTAGTGAATACCATCTGAAAATCACTACCGCAAATGCGGTCAAGCTGGAAGAAGCATTGAAAACTGATATTCTTCAGGGACTTGACAGAATGTCAGAGATCAATATTCTTGCAAAGTACTATTATGCTGCTGCTGTATCACAGAATGACAGCATTAATACAATAGATGATGTATATCAGCTTTTTGACGATTACATTACAGACGGCGGCACATACGAAAAGCTTCAGGAGCTGCTGGTAGAAGTACTGCTTGTATCAGGTATCATGACAGAAAAGATGTATGAAACATCAAAAAAACTGAAAGAGAAACAAGTAGAAGCGTTACAGAAGTTGTTGAACTGATGTATCGCAGAGCTCTTGAAGTCGGCATACTTCCTTCCGAGTTCTGGAATATGACGATACAAGAGGCAGAGGACACGGTAAGCTCTCGTAACAGGCAGAAAAGTGATGAGATATACACTCTGTCGGGAATGATCAGAGTTGCCGTGCTTTCTTGTTTCTCGGCAGAAGTGAAGTTTCCTGATCCTCTCGATGAACAAAAGGGGCAGGACTGGAAGAACTCGAAAAAATATCTTAAAGCACTTCAAAATAAACAGCAAGGAGGTGCGTAAATGGGAATTACAACAGATGAACTAAGGATACTGCTTAGCATTAACGGTGCACAAGGCTATGCTAATGCCATGAATCAGGCAACAGGAGCGACAAATGGCTTTAAAAACGCCACAGGAAGCTTGATTTCCACACTTTCAAAGCTTGTATCGGTAGCTGCTATATACAACTTCACTAAAAGCGCAAGGGCAGCATGGCAGGTGCAGATGGAAGCAGAAACCAAGCTCAATACAATACTGATAAGAAATGTCGGAGCGACTGAGGATCAGGTTAAGGCTATAAAGGACTTCGCATCAGAGCTTCAGAACGTTGGCGTTATCGGTGATGAGATACAGCTTTCAGGCTTGCAGGAGCTTGCAACATATATTGAGAATGCGGATTCATTAAAGAAAATGAACGTTGTACTCAATGATATGCTTGCTCAGCAATACGGCCTTAATGCAACAGCAGAAAATGCCGTAACAATTGCTACAATGCTCGGAAAAGTACTTCAAGGTCAGACTTCTGCACTGTCACGATATGGCTACAGCTTTACCGAAGCGCAGGAGCAGCTATTGAAGTACGGCAATGAAGAACAGCGTGTCGCAACTCTGGCCGCAGTTGTCGAGCAGTCAGTAGGCGGTATGAACGAAGCTCTTGCAAAGACTCCTGCAGGCAGACTGAAACAAGTCAGCAACACTATGGGAGACATTAAGGAACAGTTCGGCAAGGCATTTACAAACGGTCTGGCTTTACTTGCACCTGCGCTGAAAGAAATTGCATCACTTTTTGAAGCTGTATCAGCTGCTGCTGTTAAAGTAGCGGAGAACAATGCGCTTATAATCAAGCTATCATCAGGAATTACAGCTGTTACAAAAACAATCAAGCTGTATACCGAAGCATGGAGCAACGCATCTGTGCAGACACAGAAACTTGTAAAAGCTGCTTTGACTGCATTTGCTATTGGTGCGATAGCGCCTCGTATAATCGCTTTAGTGAGCGGTGCGGTAAAGATACTTACTATGGAGATAGCAACGCTCAGCGGTGCTATCAGTGCTATTGCAGGCATCGCAGGAATACTGCTTGCAAGTGCTGCTATTGCACAGCTCAAAAAGCAGGTAGACGAGCTGAGAAATACTTCTATCAGCTCCGAAACAGTTGATAATATCGCTAATCTCGGCAGTAGTGCAGCAGTAAGCACGGATGCTGTCGAAGATCTTGCAAACGCTATGAACGGCCTTGGAGATGCAACCGAAGGACTTGATACGTTCCTCGCAAGCTTCGATGAAGTTAACAAGGTAGGTGGCAATAATAGCTTAATGTCAAATCTTGTAAACACCGAGGACTTAGAAAACATTCTCGGTGTAGCTGACGGCCTCGGTGACATTAACAGCATGATTGATGAACTGAATGGTTCTCTCGACAGTCTTGATTTAGGCAATCCGACAATTGATTTCTTAGATTCCGAGTGGTGGAAAAACAAGTGGGAATTAATCAAA
>JAGCWY010000047.1 GCA_017961625.1 Ruminococcus sp.
GACTACAAATTCCTCCAGGCCAAGAGCTACGGCTACCTTCCCGCTTACACCAGAACACAGTTTACTGACGATCTGCATGAAGCCTTTGGTTTCAGAACAGATTTTGAAATCATCAAGAAGTCTCAGATGAATCATATTTTAAAACTTTCCAAGGAACGAAAAAACATTACGTCAAAATCTTCAAGTTGAAGAAAAAATCAAGCGCCTTCCTTTCAACGTATCTACGTTGTTTGGAAGGCGTTTTGTCTTCTTTAACTTCTGAATTTGGGATAATACCATTTCTATCATACCACATTTTTATCTTTTTTACAATATCAAGCGCGAAAAAAGTAAACAAAAAGCTGCCCGAAGGCAGCTTCAAAGCTTACTGTTACGTTATATCTCTGCGGCAAGCCCGTCAGTTCTTATGAACAATGACTCCGCCCGTCTTGTATATGCTGTCGGAAGGTATAACGCCCCTTACGCAGCTTGTGGGATATACATTGGAGTTACGTCCGATAACTGTTCCCGGATTGAGAACGCTGTTGCAGCCAACCTCTACGCAGTCACCCAGCATTGCGCCTATCTTCTTTATACCAGTCTCTATACGCTCATCTCCAGACTTGATAACAACATTCGTCTTATCCGACTTTACATTTGAGGTGATGGAGCCTGCTCCCATATGGGACTTATAGCCGAGTATGCTGTCGCCGACATAGTTGTAGTGTGGAGTCTGCACATTGTCGAAAAGTATAACATTTTTAAGCTCCACAGAGTTGCCGACTACGCAGTTTTCACCTACAAGAGCACTTCCTCTGATGAACGCGCCGTGACGCACCTCAGTGCCAGCGCCGATGATACAGGGAGCTCCGAGATATGCGGTGGGAAAAACCTTTGCAGTCTTGTGTACCCATACATTTTCCGAAGGGTTGTCGTACTCGTCAGCGCTGAGAGTCTTTCCGAGTTCGATAATAAAGCTGCTTATTCCCTTAAGAGCCTCCCACGGATATGTGAATTTGCTTAAATAATCCTTTGCAGCTGTGTGAGAAAGGTCATACAGCCCGGATATTGTGATATTGTTCATTTCCATTCCACTCCTGATATTCATTATATTGCACATATAATTATACTCTCCATACAGCACAATGTCAAGAATTTAGCCGCTATTTATTCAGCAGCTCTTCCTTGCTTTACATTTCACGGAAAATATGGTAAAATATTAAGTGTGCGGATATTCCGCATAAAACACAGGAAGTGCAGATAAAATGATTAGAAAAATAATAAAAAAAGCAAGAGTACCTGTTATACTCCTGTTTTTTCTGCTGACAGCTATGCTGTCATTTATACTAACCTCATCACTGAGAAAGAACATGAACGAAAGAAGTCTCGCCGGAAGTTATACTTCAGCAGCTGTTAACGACGCAGCTGATGTACTGTGCTGTGAACTTACTTCCTGCCCTGCGGGAACCTCAGAGTTGCGGACAACAGTAAAAACCACTGCCGTCACAACAGTCTCAGCTACCACAATAGTCACAACTTCTGACAATGCTCTTGCTCCTGACAGATACGTTGGCACCTCGCCAAACAGTGCCTTTTATCAAGAAAGACTATTTACCGCAGGTGATTCCATTGCCCTCGGACTTAAATACTACGGATTTATACCTATTGAACACAGTATAGCCGGAGATTCCGTATCCATGTGGAATCTTGCGCATTTCACTTTCACTATGGGTACAGAGGAACTCGGCCTTGTGGACGCTGTTGAATACGCCAAGCCTAAACTGCTCTATATGTGGCTAGGCATGAACGACGTAAACCTCAATTCTCCCGGCAAGTTCATAAAGCGCTACCGTGAGGTTATAGACGAGATAAGGGAGCGTGTACCCGGTATAAATATCATCGTTGCCGCAATAACTCCCGTAGGCTCCGGATGCAGAGTAGTAAAAAACAGTATCATACGTGATTACAATGCCGCGCTCATAGAAATGGTTAAGCGGATAGACTCTCCCGACGTATACTTTTTCGATGACTATTCCGTGATATGCGACGATAAGCTCGAGCTTACAAGCGGCTACAGTTCAGGTGACGGGATGCACCTTTATATCCCCTGCTATACGGATATAATGACTGCACTTTTTGATTACCTTGATACTACCGATATAAAAGTAAAACTTGAAACCAATTGAAAAAGCTGCCTTATGGCAGCTTTTTATCATGTGTTCTTGTCTACCTCATGAAACTTCTTGAGGTTGCCTATTTTCTCGTTTCTCTCGTCAAGTACCTTCTCAATGTCCGACCAGTCAAGTCCCTGATTTGCGCAAAGCACCATTACATGGTAAAGAAGATCGTTTATCTCGTTCTTGAGCTCGTCGTTGTCACCGTTCTTTGCAGCAATAACAGTCTCTGTGGCTTCTTCGCCAACCTTCTTGCATATCTTGTCAACGCCCTTTTCAAAAAGATAACAAGTGTAGGAATTCTCAGCAGCTGTACCGTTCTCTAACTGCTTCTTCCTTTCCTTAATTACTTCAAAAATTTCCTGATATACTGTCATTATTCATTCTCCTCCGTATTGTATATTTCATTGAAAAAGCAGCTGTAGCTTCCTGTATGGCAGGCAACTCCTGTCTGCTCAACATTTACAAGCAGTGTGTCGTTGTCACAATCGCCGTATATTGATACGACCTTCTGAAGGTGTCCTGAGGTCGCGCCCTTGTTCCAATACTCCTGACGCGAACGGCTCCAGAACCATGTATAGCCTGTTTCAAGAGTTTTTTTCAGACTCTCCTTGTTCATATACGCAAGCATAAGAACTGTTTTTGTATTGACCTCATAGCATATCGCAGGGATAAGCTCGCCCTTTACAAAGAATTTGTCAAGATCGTTCAAATCTATCTTTATCATTATATCTCCTCCTTTTCTTCAAATAGATGATCTATCATCCGCATAGGATCATCCATAAAAGCTTTCATGACTGTATATGTCTCGGTGTTTTTATATTCTGTCTCATTGATTCCACTTTCTGTTAACTCAAATATTACAGAATCCGGATATGCAAGAATAATTGGCGAATGAGTCGCTATTATGAACTGACTTCCCTGCTTTACAAGTTCGTTTATCCTTATTAGCATTGACATCTGACGTGACGGTGAAAGTGCGGCTTCTGGTTCGTCTAGAATATACATTCCGCGACCTGCAAATCGATTCATAACCAGTGAAAAGAAACTCTCTCCGTGAGACTGCTCATGTAGTGATACACCGCCGTAGGCTCTTAAAAGTTTTCCACTTCCACCATCTGCTTCATCAAGATACGATGCAGCATTGTAAAAGCTTTCTGCACGAAGAAAAAAACCAGTTTTCGGACGTTCAATTCCACGAATAAGCTTTATGGCATTGTGAAGCTCCGAATGTGTTTCCTTTGTGGTAAACGAATAATTCAGTGAACCGCCCTCCGCATTGAATCCGTACTTCACTGCTATGGCTTCAAGTAGAGTGGACTTTCCCGTACCGTTCTCACCTACAAAATAAGTTACAGGTCTTGGCAGTTCCAACTCTTCCATTTGGGCAAGACTATTCACAACAGGAAGTTTCGCGGTATATCCAAGCTCTTTTGTGAGTTTTTCAAGCTTAATGCTTCTGATGTAGTTCATCAGCGTACAATAACACCTTTATCACGGCAATAATCCTTGACTTCACCGACTGTAAGTTCCTTGAAGTGAAAAAGTGAAGCAGCAAGAGCAGCTGTTGCTCCGGTCTTCTCGAATACTTCATAAAAGTCGTTTATCTTTCCGGCTCCGCCGCTGGCAATAACAGGTATGGAGCAGTTGTCGCATACAGCCTTAAGCATGGGGATATCAAAGCCTTCCTTAGTTCCGTCTGCGTCTATGGAATTAAGACATATCTCACCTGCTCCAAGCTTTTCAATAGTGTGTACCCAGTCGATAAGGTCGATTCCCATATCCTTTCTGCCGCCGTTTATATATACCGTCCATTTGTTGTCGGCTATCTTCTTTGCATCGATGCCTACACAAATGCACTGGCTGCCGAATATATCTGCTCCGTCTTTTATGAGCTGAGGATTCTGTACAGCCTGAGAGTTTACGGATACCTTGTCCGCACCAGCTCTCAAAGCCTCGCGGATATCGTCAACTGTCTTGATACCACCACCTACTGTAAGCGGTACAAATACCTTTTTCGCCGTATCTCTTACAACGTCAAGGAAAACTCCGCGTCCCTCAAATGAAGCAGTTATATCATAGAATACTATCTCGTCAGCGCCCTGTTTGTTGTACTCCTCAGCGCACTCAACAGGATCGCCTACGTCGCGTACTCCCTCAAAATTTACGCCCTTGACCACCTTGCCGTTTCTTACATCAAGGCAAGGGATGATTCTCTTTGCGAGCATTATTCCGCCTCCTTTTTATTATCACAGCCACCACGGACTGTAGTCGCTAAACAATGTATCCGATAATTCACCATTGAAGATAAAACCAAACCTCGGTTCTTTCATTGCAGCGACGTAAAGCTTTTTCATTGTTATGTTCCAGACATCTTCCGCTTTTGTATTGAGTTGCTCAAAAGCCTTGTCACGTCTTTTTTCCCAGCCT
Organism: Ruminococcus sp.; assembly: GCA_017961625.1. Lineage (GTDB taxonomy): Bacteria > Bacillota > Clostridia > Oscillospirales > Ruminococcaceae > Ruminococcus. Next base: position 4,584 of record JAGCWY010000047.1, read on the forward strand.
TCCATGACTTCGTAATAGCTCATGCATATCTCTCCCATTACCTTTTCTCTGTTTTCCTCAAGGAAACAATCAGAATAAAGGTATTCCGCAAAAGTCGGAAAATTCAGGAGCAGAGAAAAGAAATCCTCTGCATTTTCGGCTATTCTTCCTGCAAAGCCTTCATAATTGATATAGCCGACTGTTCCGTCACTCAAAAGCAGAAAATCACAGCCATCAGCCGACCTTCCGATGACTTTACCATCAATACTTAGCTTTATGCCCATACCTTTCCCGTCGTATTCTTCTGGTTCAGACAGGAAACAAATATCTGCTGTATTTTCAAAATATTCGCTAAGTTTTACGTCTTTTGATATTTTTTCAAAAACATTCATTGATATATCACCATTTAAGATTTTCGGCGATGATAAATGTCTGTCCACACTCTCTGAGGTCTATCTGCATATTTTTTAGATCAACATCTCCGCCGTCTGTCCAGACGATAAGCCTGTCATCACTTGTTCTGTCCAATATATCTGTCCTGAAAGAAACTCTGCACATATCAATTACCTCTTTAAGATCCATCGTTTACATCGAGTACTTCCTTAAATATTGTTTTTCATTACTCTTACTAATATAACCACTACACAAAAAATGATCTCAGCTATAATTATAAACATTTTCGACTTTTTCAGTCTTACTTTGCTGTCAACAGCCAGAAAAGCTCCTATTATTATCAATAATGACAAAGTCTGAAAATTCCGTATGGGTATGCCGAATGTGAACATTCTCGTCTGATGAATGACACAGTGCGCCCATATGGTGTAAAACACTGCCCAGAACAGCTTCATAGCATCAAGGGCTGCAATAAAAGTCATTCTGATAAAACTGTCATCTTCTGCGCTCAGCTTTTTGCTGGTATTTTTGATCCTTCTGGCTGCTATTCCTGCTAAAGAAAAAATTCCCACAAGTCCAAAGCCTGCCATAAACGGAAAGAAAGCCAGCCATTTGGAAGTGTAAACATCAAATTCATTGTCCTCGCCGTAATGTATACCTATCTGTTCGGGAAAATCACTGTAAACAGAAATCATATACAAAAAATATACAGTCAGCATACCGAATGAAATGATATTTACGGCAATATTAAGCTTTTTAAAAGCCTTATCACTCATTTGAATACTCAATTGCTTCTTTAAGATTCAATGTTCCCTTGTATATGGACTTTCCGCAGATAGTACCGTAAAGTCCCATTTCCTTGCAGGCAACGATATCGTCCATAGTATGAACTCCGCCGCTCGCTACTATATTGGCTCTGCCATCTGTAGCGTCTGCAAGCTTTCTGAGCTGCTCACGGTTTACTCCCGAAAGAGTACCATCCTTTGAGATATCGGTGAAAATGAAATACTTAACACCTGATTCTATCATCTTGTCTGCAAGATCGATGTAGTGTACGTCGGAGCTTTCGAGCCACCCCTCTGTCGCAACCATCTCGTGCATTGCATCTATTCCAACAACTATCTTTTCACTACCGAATTTCTCAATAGCTTCACATACGAGCTTAGGATTCTTCAATGCGACCGAGCCTAGGATAACTCTTGTGATACCCATGTCAAGGTACTCTTTTATCGTTTTAAGGCTACGGATACCGCCGCCCAGCTCAACTTTAAGGTTAGTCTTTTCGGCTACATCTGTGTATATCTTTGTGTTAACGGGTCTGCCCTCCTTGGCACCGTCAAGGTCTACCATATGTATCCACTCTGCTCCTGCTTTCTCGAAACTTTTTGCTGTTTCAAGATAATCAGAAGCCACTTTTTCAACCGTGGAAAAGTCGCCCTTGAACAGACGAACACAGTTGCCGTCCTTTATATCAATTGCGGGAAATATTAGCATATATGCCCTCCATTTAATAATTATGTGAGTAAAAATCAAGAATAGGAACACCCTTGAATATCAGATAGTTTCCGATACCACTCTCTATATCCGACCGATTTAGCCCCTCCGGGATTTTGCACAACGGAAATATCAATACATTCTCCGTATCCCAACTGTAACCTTTTCCTTTTTTGTTTTTTACATAATCCACTATTCTATCTGAGGTAGAATAATTCTCATTCTTTGGGAACCCCAGAAAAATATCACAGGACGTTCCTATAACGCCGATAACACCGTTTTCAGTAAACTTTATCCAAACAATATCGTCCTTTTCAACCATACCATTTGATTTATTATCCTTCCAGATCTCATAATAAATACGACCTGTTTTTTGAGTTTTGGGATCCACGTTTTCCATTCCGATATTACTAAAAAACTCGTTTACATATTTTATGATATCTTCTTTGGTCGGAAGTATACATCTTTTTATCATATCTGATGAAATTTCTGCCTGTTCTTCAGCTTTATCAAAACGAAAAGGTGATGATTTTACAGAACGAGTCGTCATAGACGGCATTATCCATTTAAGATATTCTTTATTCATATAAGCTCACCGAAGCTTTTGAGCATTTTAAGTCCTGTTTCACCGCTCTTTTCTGGGTGAAACTGTGCTCCGTAAACGAATTTTCCGTCGTATACAAGCGCAGGAACTCTTCCGCCGTACTCAACATATGCGGCGATATTCTTATCTTCACAGTGAGCTTTGTAGGAGTGAACGAAGTAAACGTATTCGTTTTCTCCAACGTTTTCAAGTATGGGACAGTCGTTAAGCTTTTCAAGCTTGTTCCAACCCATGTGAGGAATTATAAGCTCGGGCTCCTCCATTTTTCGGACGCTTCCACCGATAAGTCCGAGACCGTCGCACTCCTCGAACTCATAGCCCTTTTCAAATATCAGCTGCATACCAAGGCAGATACCGAGGAAAGGCTTTCTAGCAGCCTCCTCCTTGATAGTATCAACAAGTCCCGTGGCTTCAAGCTTTTTCATTGCCGCGGGGAATGCTCCCACACCCGGAAGTATAACAGCGTCGGCAGCCTTTACTGACTCTTTGTCACTGACAAGGCGGCTTTCAAGTCCTAGATAGTCAAGAGCGTTTTTCACACTGAATATATTTCCTGCGCCGTAGTCGATTATAGCGATCATCAGAGAACTCCTTTCGTAGACAGAGTTGAACCGTCATTGTTCTCGGTAACGGCAGTTTTAAGAGCGTGTGCTACAGCCTTATATACAGCCTCTGCCTTGTGATGATCGTTAGTTCCGTAAAGAAGGTTTATATGGAGCGTCATTCCAGAATTGAACGCGAATGCGCGGAAGAACTCCTCGGTCATGCAGAGGTCATAATCTCCACAGCTCTGATTTGTAAATTCACAATTGAACACAAGGAAGGGACGATTGCTGAGGTCGAGACTTGCCATTGCAAGAGACTCATCCATAGGTATATAAGCTGTGCCATAGCGCGCTATGCCGGATTTTGTGCCGAGAGCCTTCGCAAGAGCCTGTCCTAGAGCTATACCGGTATCTTCAATAGTATGGTGACAGTCTACATCAAGATCGCCCTTTACGTTAACTTTCATGCTTATACCGCTGTGTACTGAAAGAGCTGTCAGCATGTGGTCGAAAAATCCTATGCCAGTATTGATCTCTGCCTTTCCCTTGCCGTCAAGATTTACGCCGACACTGATCTGTGTTTCCTTTGTCTGTCGTTCGATAGTTCCTATACGCATAATTACCTCCTTTATTTTGTACAATACTTTTCGAGCACTTCGATGAAGCGTGCGTTTTCTTCACTGCTTCCGGCAGTAACTCTTATATATCCCTTGAATTTCCTGATCGCTATTGAATTGTCAAGCATGAACCTGAATATTTTCTCAAAATCGTCTGTTTTTACTAACACAAAGTTCGTGCATGGCTCGAATATCTTTTCAAAGCAGCCATACTTTTCGTTTATCTCAGCTATTTTCTTGTAGAGCTGCTTGGTATTACTGATAATGACATCCCTGCACTCTCTGAGATACTCCTTTTCACTGAGAATATCCGTAACGATGGTCTGAGCAACAGTATCATTGTTGTAGGGTGACTTTGCCGCTCTTATGGCATTGGTTATCGTCCTGTTCGCAATTGCAAAGCCGAATCTGACAGCTGCAAGTCCTATCGCCTTTGAACAGGTTTTGAGTATGAGAAGATTATCATATTTTTCAATATCAGCAAGCAGCGACTGATCCCAGAAATCCATATACGCTTCGTCAAGTATAACAAGACAGCCGTCAAGGGCTTCTATAATCTTCTTTACGGAAGCTCTGTCAAGTCCAAGAGAAGTTGGGTTGCAGGGATTGGAGAAAATAAGCCCCTTTGCGCCGTTTTCCTTGCAGAAAGCTATGAGCTTATCGGGGTCTATAGTAAGGTCCGCTTCCTTCTGATATGTCTTTACATTGACCTCATAGAGCTGTGCATAGAACTCATACATGGAAAAGTCGTGAGATACGTTTACTATCGTATCCCCGGCCTCAAAAAAGCAGCCCTCGATAATGCTGATAAGCTCGTCGGATCCGTTGCCTGCGCTGATAAACTCCTCGGGTACATTATAAAGCTCGGAAAAAGCCTTTGTGGGAGCTTTGGCAAGGCAGTCTGGGTAACGGTTAAAGTCAATCTGTGATATGCTTCTTCCTATCTTTTCCTTTAAGCTGTCAGAGAGATTGAAGCAGCTCTCATTTGCGTCAAGTCTGATATCATAGTGACCTGTTATCGGGTCGTAGGGAACTAAATTTATTAGCTTCTTATTAAGTCTGTAACTCATATTTTATCCTTTCTCATTCTGAAGAAAAACAGCTCTCCGTCAACTATGCTGTTCTCTTCACGCCATTTTTTCATTTCAGAGCTTCTCGGAAATCTAACATATGCCTTTACTTCTTCGTGGCAAGCGCCTATCTTACGGAAATTCTGCCTGCCCTGACTCAAAGTAAGCATATGTTTCGCCTCTGACGGTATATCAATTATATCACTGCCATCGTAATCATCGTTTTCGCAGTCATTATAGTAATACACAGACGTTATATGCCCCTGCTCGCCCTTTTTATCATACAATATATATGGCTCGTCTTCCCAGTAACATATAGGACATATATCAAATTCTCCTCTAGTATCGAGAGTACGGTATCCACAGCAGAGGCAGCGGAATCTCTTCATATCTGCTCCTATCTTAAAACACCTATAGGGCAGCTCTGTTTCAAGCCGCCCCATTGCGTGATTCAGTCTTCAAATCTTACCTTTATTGCATTAGCATGAGCGGTAAGTCCCTCACGCTCTGCAATGAGAACAATATCGTCCTTTGCCTGTCTGAGTGCTTCCTCGGTGTAATAGGTATAAGCTGTACGCTTTGTGAAACTTGCTACGCCGAGAGGCGAGAAGAAACGCGCTGTACCGCTTGTAGGCAGGACATGGTTAGGACCTGCGTAGTAGTCGCCAAGAGGTTCAGAAGCGTAATTGCCAAGAAATATGGAACCTGCATTGTCAAGGCTTCCGAGGAGCTCGAAGGGATTCTCCATGAGCACTTCAAGGTGCTCGGGAGCTATCTCATTTGCAAGCTCAACGCATTTTTCGCGACTGTCTGCAATGATTATAGCACCATAATCCTCAAGTGATTTAGTGATGATATCTTTTCTTGAAAGATATTCCTTCTGACGCTCTATCTCCTTTATCGTACCGTCTGCAAGCTTCTCGCTTGTGGTTACCATTATAGCCGAGGCAAGCACGTCATGCTCTGCCTGTGACATAAGGTCGGCTGCTGCGAACTTAGGATCTGCAGTATCATCAGCGATAACAAGTATCTCACTGGGTCCTGCTATCATGTCTATGTCAACAACACCGTAAAGTAGCTTCTTGGCAGTAGCTACATATATGTTTCCGGGACCTACTATCTTGTCGCACTTGGGTATCTCCTCAGTACCATAAGCAAGAGCTGCGATAGCCTGTGCACCGCCTGAAAGAAACACTCTGTCAACTCCGCAGATAGCAGCCGCAACAAGGATATCCTTATTTGGAGTACCATCCTTAAGAGGAGGAGTTACCATAATTATCTCCTCTACGCCTGCTATTTTTGCAGGGATAGCATTCATGAGAACACTTGAGGGATAAGCTGCTGTACCGCCGGGCACATAGAGTCCTACCCTGTGGAGACCACGTATGCGCTGTCCCATGATAACGCCATTTTTCTTAGGAGAGATGAAGCTCTGCTCCACCTGTCTGTTGTGGAAATCAGCTATATTCTCCTGAGCATTGAGAAGCGCGTCAACGAACTCCTGGTCCGCCTCTGTGAGTGCGTCATTTATCACCTCACGCGGCACCTCATAGTACTTTGGAAGATTTCCATCGAATTTCAGTGTGTAGTTCTTAACGGCTTCATCGCCATTATTCTTAACATTTTCTATTATCTCCGATACGACCTCTGTGACCTTTTTATTGGTCTCGCCGCTCCTCTTTTTAAGATCATTCAAAAAAGCGACCTCGTCCGTACCGTTAGCGAATATTTTCTTCATCAAAGATTCTCCTCTATAAGTGTAATAAGCCTGTCTATCTCGGCATGCCTCATTTTCAGGCTTACTGTATTTGCTATAAGCCTTGCGGAAACAGGGGCTACATCTTCAATTACCTCAAGTCCATTCTCCCTGAGAGTAGTGCCTGTCTCAACGATATCAACGATACCGTCAGCAAGTTCAAGAAGAGGAGCAAGCTCGACAGAGCCTTCTATCTTGATTATCTCGGTGTCCATGCCCTTTTTCTCAAAGAACTTTCTTGCAACATTAGGGTACTTTGTTGCTATGGTCTTTATTCCGTAGCCGCTGTAGAAGTCATATCCCTTTTTTGCCGCAAGCGCAAACTTACATTTTCCGAAGCCGAGATCAACAAGCTCATAGAACTTGCCTCTCATTTCCATTATGGTATCCTTGCCCACAACGCCCATATCACATACACCATGCTCGACATAAGTTATAACGTCGTTTGCCTTTGCAAGGACTACTTCAAGATTTGCATCAGGCACGGGAAGTATGAGCTTTCTTCCCTTTTCGCGTACTGCTGTACAATCGAAACCCAGCTTTTCGAGAAGCTCAATAGTATCCTTTTCAAGTCTGCCCTTCGTAAGAGCCATTCTTATAGGCTTGTTCATATTCAGACCTCCTTGCTGCCGTCGATAACTACGACCTTTGCTATTTTTCTTTCAATAGCGTATTCACGGACGCTCTCGATATCGTCGAAAAGTGCATTTTCAACGATAAGTCCCTGCTCACGGAGCTCACGGGCAGCCTTTATAGCAGCTACCTCACAGCCCTCCTCGGCAAATACTATAACATCCGGCTTAGGCTCGGCAGGAAGAACGTCGCTCTTCTCCATGAGCTTGGCAACTGCGTTTATATTTACAGCAAAACCGACAGCAGGAACATCATATCCGAACTCTGATATCAGCTTATCGTAACGTCCGCCGGAGAGTACTTCCTCGCCGTGTCCCTGCAAATATCCCTTTATGATAAGACCAGTATAATAATCTGTTTTGTTTACAAGACCGAGGTCCACCGTTATATTGCCTTCTCCGCCGCAAAGTTCGGAGGCGTCAGCATATATGTCCCTGAGCTCATCAAGTATGCGCTTAATGTTATCGTCTGGCATGAGCTCCTCAGCCTTCTCGAAAACTTCCTCTCCGCCGAAGAGCGCAGGAAGCTTTTTAAGGGCGTTTGTTACAGGAGAATTTCCGAAACTGTCAAGCATATCGTTGAGTGCAGGGAAATTTTTATTCTCTATGAGCTTTCTGATACTTTCCTTGTCGTGCTCAGAAGCGTCAAGCTTGCCGACGAGTTCTTTGAAAATACCGATATGACCGAGTTCGAGCGAAAATTCCATGCCAAAGGAATTTAGTGAATCAACTGCCGTTGATATTACTTCAAGATCAGCCATTTTCAGCTGAGATCCTATAAGCTCTATACCTGCCTGTACTACCTCGTCGCTTCTTCCCTTAAGTGAAGGCTCTGTGGTGTATACAGCCTGAGCATAGCATAACTTCAGCGGAAGGTCTGCGTCCCTAAGGCGAGTAGCAACTATACGCGCGATAGGCATAGTAGTATCCGGACGCATTACTAAGAGCCTTCCCTTGCTGTCTGTAAGCTTGTACAGATTTTCCTGCGGGAAATAGCTTGAATTAAGGTTGAATACATCGTAGAATTCAAGTCCGGGAGTGATAGTCTCACTGTAGCCGCGGCTCTTGAAAAGATTCATAAGGGTATTCTCTATATTTCTTCTTACGATACACTCTCCGAAGAGCAGGTCCTTTGTTCCCTCGGGAGTGATAAGATCATAGTTTTTCATAATATACCTCCTCGCAAAATCACTTTAGTCTGCTAACATGATAATATGATAGCATATTACTAAAAGAAAGTCAAGTCAAAAGAACGACATCTGTGTCGATTCGGGTAAATCACCAAAGGCTCCTATGCTTTTCAACATATCAATTGTTGTTTTTGACGCTCCGCTTTCGGACTGAAATTCCTCTATGGACATGAAGCCACCCTTCTGAACAGCCTCGTATATTCCCTTTGCAGCGTTGTCACCGACACCGCTCATAGCGGAAAACGGTATCCTGAGCTTGCCGTCCTCAACAAGATAATCTGTCGCATGAGACTTGAACAGGTTTATCGGCAAGAACTCGTAGCCTCTTGACATCATCTCATTCGTAATTAGAAGAATATCATACAGCGCACTGTCCTTGTTGGTTCTGTCGTTTCCAAGAGCCTTTATCTCCTCAATCCTTGCCCTTACAGCAGCCCTGCCCTTTATAGCGAGCTCCGCGTCGAAGTCCTCGCCTCTTACCGAGAAATAGGTAGCGTAGTATTCAAGAGGCATATGGAGCTTGAACCAGCCCAGCTTTATGGCTGCGATAACGTAAGCTGCCGCGTGAGCCTTCGGGAACATATACTTTATTTTAAGGCAGCTTTCTATGTACCACTCTGGAACATTATGGTCACGTAGCATCTGTATGATCTCGGGGGTGAACTGCTTGGGAGCCTTACCCTTACGTGTCCACTCCATTATCTGGAAAGCCATTTTTGGCTCAACACCCTTATATAAAAGATAGGTCATGATAGAGTCACGGGTTCCAATAACATCGGAAATCGTACATACACCGTTATCTATAAGATCCTTCGCGTTGCCCAGCCATACGTCAGTACCATGGGAAAGGCCGGATATCTGCAAAAAGTCGCTGAACTTTGTGGGCTTTGCGTCAAGGAGCATCTGTATTGTGAATCCCGTACCCATTTCAGGTATACCGAGACTTCCCGTCTTACAATATATATCCTCCGGTGTAACTCCCAGTACATCGCAGTTAGTACACATACGTATGACGTCCGGGTCAGAAGTGGGAACGTCCTTTATCTTAATGCCAGTAAGGTCTTCAAGATGCTTGTAGAGAGTAGGAACAACGTGTCCAAGCTCATCAAGCTTGAGTATGGTATCATGCAGGGAGTTGAATGTAAAGTGAGTGGTGATTATCTCGGAATCGGCAGTATCAGCAGGGTGCTGAACGGGAGTGAAGTCGTAAACATCGTAATCCGACGGCACAACAACCATTCCGCCAGGATGCTGACCCGTTGTCCTCTTGATGCCGGTACATCCGATAGCAAGCCTGCTCAGCTCTGCATTGTTTAGGGTTATGCCGTTCTCCTCGCAGTACTTCTTTACATAGCCATAAGCAGTCTTTTCAGCGACTACTGATATAGTGCCCGCTTTGAACACGTTGGACTTTCCGAAGAGTTTTTCCGTATAACGGTGAGCCCAGAACTGGTATTCATCGGAGAAGTTAAGGTCGATATCAGGCGCTTTATCGCCGTCAAAGCCAAGAAAGGTCTCGAAGGGAATATCGTGACCGTCACGGTTCATATCCGTTCCGCAGTCAGGACATTTCTTAGGAGGCAGGTCAAAGCCGGAGCCGTAAACACCGTCAAGCATGAACTCGCTGTGCTTACAGTTAGGACATACATAGTGGGGTGGAAGCGGATTAACTTCAGAAATACCTGCCATTGAAGCGACAAACGACGAACCAACGGAACCACGGGAGCCTACAAGATAACCGTTCTCAACCGAGTTCCATACGAGCTTCTGCGCGATAATATAAAGCACTGAGAAGCCGTGTTTTATAATTGAAGAAAGCTCACGGTCAAGACGCTTATCAACAAGCTCCGGAAGAGGGTCGCCATATATTTCATGAGCTTTGTCATGGGTTATCTTAACAAGCTCTTCCTCTGCGCCCTCGATAGTCGGTGTAAAGGTACCCTTTGGTATCGGACGAACTTTTTCAATCTGATCGGCAATATCATTAGTATTCTTTATAACGACTTCTTTTGCCTTGTCCTCGCCGAGGTACTCAAACTCTGCCATCATCTCCTCGGTAGTCCTGAAATAGAGGGGAGCCTGCTCCTCAGCATCATTGAAACCCATACTTGCAAGGATTATCTTACGGTAGATAGCATCCTTCTGATCTATAAAATGTACGTCGCAGGTCGCACAGGTGGGTATGCCAAGCCTGTCACCGAGAGCGACGACCTCACGGTTGAAGTCGCGGAGCTCCTCGTCATCACGGGCTACGCCCTTTCTCACCATGAACCTGTTGTTGCAAATAGGCTGTATCTCAAGATAGTCGTAGAACCGCGCAAGGTTGTCGATATAGTCTTGATCACGCATATCCAGTATCGCCTGAAAAAGCTCTCCAGATTCACAGGCACTTCCGAAAATAAGTCCCTCTCGGTGCTCTATGAGCTTCGACTTTGGTATAAGGGGCTTCTTATAGAAATAATCAAGGTTACTCAGTGAAACGAGCCTGTAGAGATTCTTTAGCCCTGCCTGATTGCGGACTAGTATTATATGATGATAGCTTTTCAGCTTCTTTGTTTCTATCTCGCCGACCAGCGTATTGAGCTGTTGTATTGATCCAAAGCCACAGTCAGCTTTGAGCCTGCCAATAAGAGCTATGTATATCTTTGCAAGCATTAGAGCGTCATCGGAGGCGCGGTGATGGTCGAACTTGCCGAGCTTAAGCTGCTTTGCAACCAAATTCAGCTTATGGCGTCCGATTTCCGGAAGCATGGACTGACACATAACAAGAGTATCCACCCATGTATAATCAAAGGTAATACCGCAACGTTTGAGTGCCTGTCCTATCATTGTTGTATCATAGCGTGCATTGTGCGCTACAAGAACAGGCTTGTCCCCGCAGAACTCCATGAACATTTTAAGTGCCTCTCCCTCGTCAGGAGCATTGGCAACATCGGCATCGCTTATACCGGTAAGCTCTGTGATATGTTCTGGGATATGGAAGCCGGGATTTACCTTGGTATTGAAATCGTCAACCACCTGCATATTTTTCAGCTTAACAGCACCTATCTCAGTAAGGCGGTCATTTCTGTAACTCAGACCTGTAGTCTCAACGTCGAAAATGATTATCTCATCGTCGAAAGAACGGTCGTCATCGCCGTATACCGCCATATCACGCTCAATATCGTTGACAACATAGGCTTCCATGCCATATATGACCTTGAAGTCCTTTGGCATATTGTACATACAGTCTGGGAAGGCCTGTACGCAGCCGTGATCGGTTATAGCCATTGCCTGATGTCCCCACTCCGCTGCCCTACTGATAAGAGTTACAGGATCGGTAACAGCATCCATAGCCGACATATTGCTGTGACAGTGAAGCTCTACGCGCTTTTCAGGATAGTTATCCATTTTGGGGATACGCTTTACTTTTATAAGAGAATTTACGGATATAACTATATCCCTTGCGAATGAGTCATAGTCCAGCTTTCCAGATACCAGCAGGGCTGCACCGCTCTTTATAGAGCCAAGCTTGAGCTCCTCCACCTCTTCGTTCTTTGCGAATATCTTTAATTTAAGCGAGCCGCTGTAATCGGTTATATCATAAGTAACGACCGTCTTTTCTCCGCGTACTTCCTTCATATCCGAAGCAAATACGTCTCCCACGACTACTACTCTTTCTCCGAGATGCTGTACCGCCTCGCAGATCGGTATGGGCTTTTCACGTATAGCCTTTCCCTTTACTATCTCAGCGGATTCCGCATCAAAGTCCTTGTTCAGAGCACCAATATCTATGGTGACTGTCGGTATAACAGCCTTTACCTCCTCAGCCCTTATCTCCTCTGCCGTTTTTTCTGGAACGAGCTGAGCGCTGTAGTCCGGCATATCAGCTTCGATACGCTCTATCATCTCATCGAACTGTTCTCTGCTTACGGAACTGTCTCCTTCAAGTAATACCTTTACTCTCACTCCGAACTGATTGTATATCATCTGGGAGAAGTATCTGCAAAAGCTGTATCTGTCGAGTATTTCTCTTCCGCCGTGGACTATCCTTATCCGCAATTCACTGTCGACAAGGGATACGTCCGCATCATCAAGAAAGCCGTTGACCACAGGTATATCACGTTTTAGCAGCTTTATCAGCTCTCCGTAGCAATCCATACCGAATTTTTCGGAAGGATAGCGGCAGGCAAGCCGCACCTGCTCCACCTTTATGGCAGCCTCGACTGCTTTTTCAAATGCAAAGATATCATCGCTTGGAACAAGCTCTTCAAAACGTGCATGAAAGCGGATATTTTCAAGATTTTCACTGTAGGTAAGCTTGAATATCTCACCGCTGAGCACGCTCTCTGGCAGCTCCAAGGAATAATCCTTCAAGAATTCGGAAATTTTAACCTGCATTTTACGACTCCCTGTTTACTAATAACTTATCATAAAAGGCTCTGTCAGAGCTTTTCTATCTCAGCAAGAAGCTCGGGAACTATATTCGCCTCGCTTACCTTTCTCTGAGTACCATCCTTTTTGAAAATGACCGCACAGCCGTCACCGCCTGCGATGCCTATATCCGCTTCACGTGCTTCTCCTGGACCGTTGACTATACAGCCCATGACTGCCACTGTTATATCCTTATCCATGTCCTTTACGGCTTCCTCCACCAGTTTTGCAGCCTTTACAAGATCTATTCTTGTTCTGCCGCAGGTAGGACATGAGACCATTCTTACGCCGCCGCGCTTTCCGATACTTTTAAGTATATCCTTAGCGGCTGCTATCTCGCGTATCGGGTCGTCGGTAAGTGATACACGAATAGTCTCTCCGATACCGTCGCAGAGCAACGAGCCGATACCGACCGCAGACTTAATAAGTCCCATGCGCTCTGTGCCTGCTTCCGTTACTCCAAGATGAAGAGGATAATCACACTTCTCCGCTGCAAGCCTATAGGAGGCTATCATTCTATGTACATCAGAAGACTTAATTGATATAACGATATCATTAAAGTCAAAATGTTCAAGCATAGCCGCGTGAGTAAGGGCACTCTCAACAAGTGCTTCCGGTGTGGGAGAACCGTATTTTGCAAGTATCTCCTTTTCAAGTGAGCCTGAATTAACGCCGATACGGATAGGTATATTTCTTAAACGGCAGGCTTCAACAACCGCCTTTACCCTGTCCATTCCTCCTATATTTCCGGGATTTATACGTATCTTGTCCACACCTGCCGTGGCTGCTTCAAGAGCGAGCCTGTAATCAAAATGTATATCCGCTACAAGAGGGATTTTAACAGCCTCCTTGATAGCCGGGATAAGCTTTACCGCTTCCATGTTCGGGATAGCCGCGCGGATTATTTCACAGCCTGCCTTTTCAAGCTCTGCCGCCTGCTTTACGCTGCCTTCGATATCGTCGGAACGTGCATTAAGCATTGACTGTATGTATATATGCTTTCCGTCGAGGACACAGTCCCCTACCTTTACAGGTCTAACGTTTCTCATATTATCTCTCCTATCACATATTATCGGACTGTCGAAGCTAAAAGTCCGAATCAGAGGGTCATGCGGATACCGTCCTCGGATATAATGGTATCGGGAAATATCTCCCGAAGCTCGTCTGCATAGACTGAAGGTTCTTTTTCAGCAGGACTGTAATGAGTAAGCCAAAGCTTTTTAGCGTCAGCCAACTTTGCTATATTACATGCATCCTGCATGAGCATGTGACCCTTTTCGTTCATAGACTCCTTTTTATCTGGAAGTCCGTACATTCCTTCGCATACGAAGAGGTCTGCGTCCATAGCGAAAAGCTCCAGCTCTGCCACAGGCAGTGTATCCGTGACGTAGGTCAATTTCAGCGGAGGCTTTTTCTCACCTGTCACAGCCTCCGGAGGTACTCTAAGACCGTCTGCAAGAGTTACGGTCTCGCCGTTATGGAGCCTTTTCCAGAACTCCACGGGTATGTTCATAGCCTTTGCGTTCTGCGGAAGGAATATAGGCTTACGCTTAAGCACGAGACTATAGCCTAGACAGCTTACTCTGTGTGAAAGGGGCATTGTCTTTACCGTTAGGAGCGGATCTATCATATCCGCTGTGAATTCAAAATGCTCGCTTTCCGGTAGTCCGCGCAGCCTTACCTCATAAGGCAGAGCTCCGCATACGCTCATGAGCTTTTCGATGACAGGTATGCAGCTTCCGGGGGCCGCTATCTCCAGAGGAGCCGTCCTAGAATTGTTTCCGATAGAAAGAAGAAGTCCCGGCAGCCCCGTAACATGATCCGCATGGCAGTGAGTAATTAATATCAACTCTATCCTGCTAAGTTTTATGCCGTGCTTTGCAGCTGCTACCTGAGTACCTTCGCCGCAGTCGATAAGAACTGCCTTGCCGTTGTACTCGGCATACAAGCTTGTAAGGAAACGGTACGGCAATGGCAGCATACCTCCCGTACCAAGAAGACATATATCCGCCATTTTATCCTCCTGTAACAAGCCTTACGATATCGTTATAAGTAGCGAATATCATCAAACTGAAAAGCAGCACCATTCCTGCAAGATGTACATAACCCTCATGCTCCGGCTTTACAGGCTTGCGGCGTACAAGCTCTATCAGGCAGAACAAAAGTCTGCCACCGTCAAGGCCCGGTATTGGAAGCAGATTGAATATTCCTACATTTATTGTTATCAGAGACATTATATAGAGAATATTCTCAATCGCCTCACTGACGCTGCGGCTCTGCTCTGCTGTGTCACTTATAACACTGACAACACCGACAGGTCCGGATACATCGTCCTTTTTCATATTTCCTGTAAAAAGCTGTTTAAGTGAAAGCCCTATTACATGTGACATGGTCATAAATCTGTCACCAGAGACCTTTAATACCGTCAGCGGATTCTTTTTCTTTCCGTAAATGGCAAAATCATACTTACTGCCATCAGCAGTATTCTCAAATACCACATTTTCAAGTGTGACTTTTTCACCATTTCTCTTTACGACAACAGTATGAGCCTCGCCTGGAATTAACGTATCGAAGATATATACAAGATCAATATCACTGAACACCTTTGTACCATCAATCGATATGAACTTGTCGTCTACCTGCAAGCCTGTTTCATAGCTCATCGAACTATAGCTTATGCTCTGATCTTCATTACGGATCTTGGAAAAATCCCTTACGACAGTAGTCGGGGCATTTTTTTCAAATACACAGACCATTATAACGAGCGCCACAAAACCAAGAACAAAATTCATCATTGCTCCTGCAACTAGTACTATCATACGCTTCCAGAGCTTTGCATTGCGGAAGCTTCTCGGATCACTGTTAGTCGTGTCCTCGCCCTCCATAGCGCAGTAGCCACCTATAGGCAAAGCTCTCAGGGAGTACTTTGTCTCCCCCTTCTTCTTTTGCAGCAGCTTAGGTCCCATACCTACGGAAAACTCCAACACCTTTATGCCGCTGAGCTTTGCGCAGATAAAATGTCCGAACTCATGTACTGTAACAATAAGTCCGAAAACAATGATCGCAATTATAATACCCATGTAGTAATTATCCTTTCTGAAATATGCTTATTCTGCCGATATTCGCTCTCTTACATAAGCCCTTGCCGCCTTGTCGGCTTTCATTACGTCCTCATAACATTTTATCTCTGACTGACCAAAGTGGTCGAGGACGGAAGCAACGGTCTCACCGATATCTATGAACCTTATCTCGTCATGCAGGAAAGCACGTACTGCCTCCTCGTTTGCCGAATTCACAAGACATGGGTAAGCTCCGCCTCGTTTTATTGCTTCAATAGCAGCTGACAGACACTTGAAGGTATCATAATCCGGCTTCTCAAATGTAAGCTTTCCGTAATCCGTAAGTGAGAGCCTGCCAGTCGGACAGCTCATACGGTTCGGGTAAAGGAGAGCGTACTGTATCGGTATTTTCATATCTGGAACACCCATCTGAGCGATGACAGAATAATCATTGTACTCCACAGCCGAGTGTACCACGCTCTGACGGTGGACAACTATCTCTATCTGGTCAGGAGTAAGATCAAACAACCATTTTGCCTCTATAAATTCAAGGCCCTTGTTCATAAGAGTAGCGGAGTCTATCGTAATCTTGTTGCCCATATCCCAGTTGGGGTGGTGAAGAGCCTGCTCCTTTGTGACGTTTTTCAGTTCCTCATAGCTTCTACCGAAAAAAGGTCCTCCCGAAGCTGTTAGGATTATCTTGCTGAGCTGTGAGCGCTTATTTCCCTGTAAGCACTGGAATATAGCCGAATGTTCGCTGTCAACGGGATATATCTTCACACCTTTTTTTGCAGCAGAGCTCATTACAAGCTCTCCGCCTGCCACAAGTGTCTCCTTGTTGGCAAGGGCAATATCCTTTCCTGCGTCAATTGCTGTAAGTGTAGGAAGAAGTCCCACCATTCCCACAACAGAATTGAGTATAATATCCGCTTCTTCAAGGGAAGCAAGTCTGCACAGTCCTTCCATACCGGAATACAGTTTTACGTCCGTGTCGGAAATACGCCTTTTCAGCTCGCCGTACTTCTCTTCATTGTAAATACATGCATAAGCAGGACGAAACTTCCTTATCTGCTGCTCAAGAAACTCGATACTGCTGTGTGCCGCCAGTGCAGCGACCTTCAATCCATGCTTTTCGCAGACCTCCAACGACTGTGTTCCTATAGAGCCTGTGGAGCCAAGTATAGACACCGTTTTATTCATTATATTTTCCCCTTTTCGCGGAAATAGATTCCGGATTTATTTTATGAAAAAGTCCTTTATAAAATGCGAAAGGGACTATCCGTGAATAGTCCGTTTCAGAAATATCACTGTACGCCGAATACGGCAATAAATGCATAAAAAGTAGGCAACACGAAAAGAACGCTGTCAAAGCGATCCATAAGTCCGCCGTGTCCCGGCATAATCTTTCCGTAGTCCTTGAAGCCTATCTGACGTTTCACCATAGAAGCCGAAAGGTCACCTACTGTACCGATGACTGCACATACAGCACCCGTAATGAATGCTATTGCAGCTCTTTGGGCTGTAAAGCCGTAATAGATTGAAAATGCAGCAGTATATACTGCGGCAGTAGTAACAATACCTCCAACAAGTCCCTCAATAGTTTTCTTAGGGCTTATCTCGGGGCAGAGCTTGTGCTTTCCAATAGCTACGCCTGTGAAATATGCTCCTGTATCTGCAATCCATGCACCGCAGAGTCCCATAACAAGAAGGAAAAGTCCATTTTCACTGTCATATTGCTCTATACGCAACATAGTTGTCATTGCCTGCGGCACAAGTATCATCACCGCAAGTACGAAAAATATCTGTTCGTAGCGTATCTCCTTATGATTTCTGAGCCATGTCACAAAGATAACAAAGGCAGCAATAAGATATATGCAGAATTGAAGTATCGAATTTACCTCAGCAACCTTTGCCGAGTAAAACTCAGGAGAACCCTGAATGCCTGCCACTGTATAATCGCAGAGAGCCTTGTCAGTCTTAGTAAGATGATAAATAAGAGGTACAGACACGCCAGCGACCTCTGAGGCAAAAAATACCGGGATACACTTGTGGAGCTTCACTGCACGTAAAAGTTCAAAAAGCATAACAGCTATGATAGCTGCTACCGCTATGGGAAGAACTGGAGTATCATGGAAAAATAGTATCACTCCAAGCAATACTACGCCCACAGCTCCCGAAATGATACGTGTAAGCATCAAACACCTCCGAAGCGGCGGTTCCTGTTAGCATACTCAATCAGAGCCTTGTCAAGCTCGGCAGGAGTGAAGTCAGGCCAAAGCACATCTGTGAAGTAGTACTCCGCATAAGCGCACTGCCATATAAGATAGTTTGAAAGTCTCAGCTCACCGCTGGGGCGTATAAGAAGATCAACGTCAGGAAGACCTGCAGTATACAGATTATCCGCAACCGCCTGCTCATTTATGTCCTCGGGACGTATCTCACCGTTAACAGCCTTTTGAGCAAGTATCCTTGCAGCATGAGCAAGCTCGTCGCGTCCGCCGTAGTTTACAGCCATCATGAGATTCATTTCTGTATAATGAGCCGTATCCTCCTCCAGCTTTATCATCTTTTCCTGCAAGTCCTCATCAAAGGCACTCTTGTCTCCAAGAAATATCATACGGGTATTCTCGCTGAGGAAATTTCTTACGTCAACGATATAATCACGGAAGAGTTCCATGATAGTATTCACTTCATCGGAAGGGCGCTGCCAGTTCTCTGTGGAAAAGGCATAGAAGCTGATATTTTTCAGTCCGATGTCCTTGCAGTAGCGTACTATCTTCTTAAACTGTTTCGCACCCTCACGGTGTCCGAAGGAACGTGGCAGACCGCGCTTCTTCGCCCATCTGCCATTTCCGTCCATTATAAAGCCTACGTGCTCGGGAAGTTTCTCTGGCAGCGTAAGCTCAGTTTTTTCCTTTTTTCCGAATAATGCCATATTTCACCAATTAAACAGTCATGATCTCTTTTTCTTTATCTGCAACCATTTTATCGATATCATCGCACATCTTGTCTGTAAGATCCTGTACCTTCTTCTCACAGTCTTTGAGATCGTCCTCAGTGATTTCTGAGTTTTTCTTCATTGCCTTGTACTTTTCCATAGTATCACGTCTTATGGAACGTACAGTAACCTTACACTCCTCACCGTACTTCTTTACACTCTTGCAGAGATCCTTACGACGATCCTCAGTGAGCTGAGGGAAAGCAAGACGGATAACGTTTCCGTCATTTACAGGCTGAATACCGATATCGGAAGCCTGTATAGCCTTTTCAATAAGCTTAAGAGTAGATTTATCCCAAGGCTGTATAACGAGTATTCTTGCCTCTGATACTGAAATTGCTGCCATCTGATTGACCGGAGTAGGCGCACCATAGTAATCTACCATTACTTTATCAAGAACTCCGGGGTTTGCTCTTCCTGCACGGATAGAAGCAAACTCGTTTCCGAGTGCGTTAAGGCTTTTGTTCATCTTTTCCTTAGCGAGATTAAGCTGTTCTTTCATAGTGTTTCATTCCTTTCGTTATTCACTGACAACAGTACCTATATTTCCGCCCATTATCGCATCATAAATATTATCAGGACGACTGAGATCGAATACCAGCATCTTCATATGATTGTCGCGGCACATAGCAGCTGCCGTGCTGTCCATTACGCCGAGATCCTGTCCGATAACCTGTGTAAAAGTGAGAGTATCGTACTTCTTTGCATCATCGTATTTGTGGGGATCCTTGTCATAAACGCCGTCAACAAGGGTAGCCTTAAGAAGGATATCAGCCTGTATCTCCATTGCACGGAGAGCCGCAGCAGTATCTGTGGAGAAGAAGGGATTTCCTGTTCCGCAGCCGAATATAACTATCCTGCCTTTGTTGAGATGCCTTACGGCTCTATTGCGGATATAGGGCTCTGCTATCGCAGCCATTTGCAATGCTGTCTGCACACGTACAGTACAGCCGAGGGATTCAAGAACATCTGCAAGAGCAAGTGCGTTCATTGTAGTTGCAAGCATTCCAATGTGGTCTGCGCGGGTCCTGTCCATAGCGCCGCTGGAACGACCTCTCCAGAAGTTTCCGCCGCCGACAACTACCGCTACCTGAGCACCTGCGTCCGAACATTTCTTGATACTCTTACAGATATCTGTAACAACGTCATAGTTGAGTCCTGTCTTGTTGTCGCCTGCCAGAGCTTCGCCGCTGACCTTTAATAATACTCTTTTATACTTTGGTTCCATATAAGCACCTCACAAAAAAATTATCCATAGTTTATTTTACACTAAATTCAATGATATGTAAAGTACATTTTCCGAAAAATCCTAAAAAATTTACACGAAATTTGCATTTTCAGCCTGCTTATACCCAGTACATGATATGTCAACACACCTCATCAGCATATTTAACAAAAATGTTGAAAATATATTGTAATGGTTCTATTTTCTTTTTCCTTGACAACCTCCTCTCGTCGTGGTATAATATAAAAGCTGATTAATTCGGCAGGAAATATGGAGAGGTATCGAAGCGGTCATAACGAGGCGGTCTTGAAAACCGTTTGACTTAACGGTCACGTGGGTTCGAATCCCACCCTCTCCGCCAATTTTTTTATCGGTGAGCTTCTCGCTCGTCGGTTTGCGGATTTACCCAAGTGGTGAAGGGGCTCCCCTGCTAAGGGAGTAGGTCGGGAAACCGGCGCGAGAGTTCAAATCTCTCAATCCGCGCCATGAACCTCATTGCTTTTTGCAGTGAGGTTCATTTTATTTTATCTGTTGCTATATTTATGATAATTTTTTGCTTATATATCATTAATTTGCTATTTATCACATAAAACAAGTATAATTATTACCGTCAGCGTGCTATAATCTTTCACAGGAGGCGATAGGAAATGAAAAAGATAAACGGTTTCAATAAGGGCGTTAACTTCGGAGGCTGGCTCTCAGAGTGCAGCTACGAAAAAGAACACCTTGACTCCTTTATCACTGAGGATGATTTCAGGATCGCTGCTTCATGGGGTGTAGACCATGTCCGCGTTCCTTTTGACTATAATATAATTGAAAATACCAACGGCTCATTCAGCGAGGAAGGTTTCGGCTACATAGATATGGCTATAGCTGCTTCCAAGAAAAACGGTCTTAACATAATACTCGATTTACATAAAACAGCCGGTTTTTCCTTTGATTATTACAACGAGAACGAGAGCGGCTTCTTTGACAGCAAGGACTATCAGGAACGCTTCTACCGTCTCTGGGAAGAAGTCGCAAGGCGCTATGGCTCCTTGACTCCTCAGGTAGCTTTTGAGCTTCTAAACGAGGTCACCGACGAAAAGTTTATCGACGCATGGAACAGAATTGCAAGGGAGTGCATACGCAGAATCAGAGGAATCGCTCCGGATATACTTATACTCGTAGGAAGCTATCACAATAACAGCGCAGATACCGTTCAGTTCCTTGACGAGCCATTTGACAAGAACGTTATATATAATATGCACTGCTACGAGCCTTTAAAGTTTACTCATCAGGGTGCTTACTGGACCACAGAGATAGTTCCGGAGGAGCGCATCCCATTCGAGGAAAGCGTTGCTTCCTCAGAATACTTTGAAAAACTCTTCTCCACTGCTATAGCCAAGGCTGAACAGTTCGGGAGCAGTCTTTACTGCGGTGAATACGGCTGCATAGACGTTGTTACTCCAAACGACACAATAAAATGGTATAAGACCATAAATTCAGTTTTTGAAAAGCACGGTATAGGCAGAGCAGCATGGAACTACAAGGCTATGGACTTTGGTCTTTCAGACCCGAGACTTGACAGCGTTCGTCCTGAGCTGCTTAAACTGCTGTGACAAAACTGTCTGCCTTTGAATAAAAATCAACTGCACCTGCTCGATCAAAATATAAGAAATTAGCCATAAGGAGATTGACCCGCCCCCTGTCAAGTAGACAGTGGAAAAAACAAAAATAATTCTATGTAATATCTAAAAGCAGTCTGTTCAATTTGTGCAGGCTGCTTTGTTGTTAGCAGTAACTGGCAAGCACCTTTTGGAGTGAGGAGCGTAGC
>JAGCWY010000048.1 GCA_017961625.1 Ruminococcus sp.
CTGTCAGCCGAGGCAGCCCCCTTTAAATTAAATGGTGCTGCCTGGCATCCAGCCTATCACATCGCCTCCTCATTGTCAACCGGCTTTCGCGGCATAAACCGCTTACCCTTTCCGTCATGCCCACATAAATTTTACACTAAGACCTTTTGCAAATCAAATCCCATTGCAATGTATCGCCATTTGCGCTTCACTTCTCATGTGGATATTCCTCAATAAGATTTTTTATGCATAACGGATACTAAAACGAAGACTTCTTAGTATAAAGCATAATAAATAATATCTGTTTGCTTTATACGCTTTTGTATATTTGCACATTATGTTTTTTATTCAGCACAAAATGTACTGTAAAGTCTCTTGACATACAGCGTAAAATACCATATAATTACGGTGTAATCGTGCACGAAATGTAATACATAATTTTTCAGGAGGTGCAAACCCATGAAGCATAATAAGCTGTTGTCCGGTCTGATAGCTCTCTTTCTGACGGCATCTGCCGTTCCGTATCAGGGAACTGCTGTTCATGACGGCACAAAAGATGCTTCTCACAGAGTAGCAGACAAATTCACACTGACAGCTGCGGCGGAAGATAACTGTCAGATATTCCGTGAACAGGATCTGAAGAATTTTCAGAATTATTTGCTCGGAAAAAATACTGATGAAAACCTTGACGGAAAACAGTATGATCTTAATAATGATGGTGTATGGGATGTTTTTGACCTGTGTCAGATGAGAAAAAAGGGCGTATCCCATCAGCAGAGCGGTACATCGGAACTATATATCAACGAAGTATGCTCTACAAACAAAAAATCAATAAAGGCAGCTGATGGAACATCACCCGACTGGATCGAATTGTATAATGCGGGTGACAATGTCTGTGATCTCAGCGGAATCGGAGTTTCAGACGGTGACAAAAACCGTTACAAGTTCACATTTCCACAGGGAACGACGCTTGGCGTCGGTAAATATATCATCATTTTCTGTGATGATACCGACTCAGCAACAGGTGAGCTTCATGCTGCTTTTAAAATTAGCGCAACAGGAGAAACCATATACCTGACTTCACCTGACGGTACGGAGCTTGACAAGCTTGAGCTCCCTGAGCTTGATACTGATGTTACCTTCGGAAGAACCGACGGCTCCGACAGTCTGGCATTACTGAAGCCCACACCCGGAGCTTCTAACAGCTTAGCTGAAGTGGTATACCGTGTTGAAAAGCCTGTATTCTCATCAGAAGGAGGCTTTTATGATTCTGCATTCGATCTTGCTATTTCAGGTAGCAGCGGCTCCACTGTGCTTTATACACTTGACGGTTCGGATCCGCGCACCTCGGGTTCAGCAAAACAGTATCAGGGAAGTATCAGCATACGCAATAACACCAATGATACCAATCAGCTCGCTTCGATCCGTGATATTTCTCTCAGAGGCTATGAGCCTCCGAATTTCGCAGTGGATAAGGGCATGGTAGTTAGAGCGGTATGCAGGGACAGCAACGGACTTTACAGCGACGTAGCAACAAACAGTTACTTTGTCGGAAAAAACGCCTCATATTACAAGGATATGAAAGTGCTTTCAATCTCCACTGACAGCAGTAATTTCTTTGATAAGGAAAAAGGTATATATATGATCGGTGATCAGTATTACCGCTGGAAGAACAGTGGCAGCTTTGATCCCAATCTTGATGTGGGAAGCAACGAAAATCCGACGAATTACAACTCGGAGGGCAAGGAATGGGAGCGCCCCTGCAATATACAAGTATTTGAACAGGGTAAGCTCAAGTTTACAGAAGATGTTGGAGTCCGCATAGCTGGAAACTGGTCTGCCGCATTCCCTCAAAAGAGCATGACGTTCTATGCACGCCGTGACTACGGTGCAAATAAAATGCAGTATGATTTCTTCGAGGGCGGTGCCACAGATATTGACGGCGCAAAGATCAAGGAATATAAAAAGGTAACTATCCGAAATGGCGGAAATGCTTATGATAACTGCCGTTTCCGTGATGACCTGAACCAGTCCCTCGCAGAAGGACTATCACTCGGTAAACAGGCAAAGCAGGATTATATTGTCTTCCTTGATGGAGAATTCTGGGGTACCTATTCAATGCAGGAAAAGCTTGACGAGAACTATCTTGAATCACATTATCATGTGGATTCCGACCGTATAACTACTGTAAAAAATGGTTACGAGTATTCGGGACTTGATTCGGCATATCAGGATTTCAAGCAGTTCTGGAACTGGGCTATGTCCGCAAATATGTCAGATCCTTCAAATTATAAAAGGGTATGCGATACTCTGGATATTAACGGCTTGATCGACTTTATCGCTTTTGAAAACTATATCGCAAACTGGGACTGCATTATTAATAGCAATAACTGGATGATATGGCGTTCAGACGAGAACGATAGCTCAAATCCATATATGGATGGTAAATGGCGTTTCCTGCTATTTGATACGGAGTATTCTTCAGGCTATGACGGACAGTGCTCATTCCGCCGTGACTGCTTCAAGGATATGGACAAATCAGGAAAAATCACCAGTATTTCCTCACTATTCAACAAGCTGATGAACAATAACGAATTCAAGCAGCAGTTTTATAGCCGATACAAGGAGATAATGAATGATAACTTCGATAATTCTAAGGTATCAGCAAAGATAGACTCATATGCTGCCGCAACAAAAGATGCTGTTAATGATACTTTCCGCAGATTTGGCATAAGTTCAAACTATGACAGTTGCATTAAAATGATCCGCAATTTCTACAAGAACAGAGCGAAATATGCAGAACACCATCTCAATCTCCTCTATGGAATAAATGATAACTGGCAGGACGATCCGAATATGATAGATCAGTTCGGCTGGAGCGTCTGGATGAATGATGGTGTCGGCTCTATCGAGTACAATGATGACGGAAGCATAACTGTCAATGTATCAAAGACAGGGCAGTATGCGCAGGTAAGCAGCAGCACAGTTTCACTTCAGGCAGGAAAGACCTACCGCATGACTTACAAGATCAGTACTTCACAGAACATAAACACTTATACGATGTTCCAGCAGGGCTACGGAGAGTATAAGAGCTATTCCTACCATGAGCATACGTTCACTCCTAACGTTCAGACTATCACTGACACAGTAACTATGACTCAGTCAGATGACAATGTCAAGTTCCTTATCGGACTGGATAAGGGAACCGGAATATATCGTATTTCTGATTTCTCACTTATTTGCATCAATTGATATGAAAAAACGGCACTTCTCTTTCTGAAGTGCCGTTTTTGATGCTATCATTATATTCACTTTTCAATGCCTATCGTTACAACTAACTTGAACTGGAACTCCAAGTAGTCATCATGGAAACAATAATTTTATTACTTACAAGAACAACAGCTCCCTCGCGGAAGCTGCTTCTTTTATATTGTTATACTTTATTTTATCTATTCCTTATTCAAACCTTCAAGTAGACTGTTGAAGTAGTCATCTATCTTTTTATCGACCTGCTTGCGCGCGTCAGAGAACGTGTGCTGATATACTGATTTCATAGTGGAGTTAGTAGACTAGCCACCGCGTTCCATAGCGTACTTATCGGGAATATTGAGCATTAACATTACGCTTAAGCTGTTTTCATTCTCATATCTTGTTGGATGGATTGATATGTGCTTCTCATCACTTTTCACGGCACTTGACCGTCCTGGGCGTTCTTTTCTTGTGTCACTTTTCGGAACATTGTTGTTCCCCATCGTATTTCTTTTCGTGCTGACTGCTGTATGGGGACTTGACGGTGTATGGTTAATGGCAAGTATTGCAGCTCTTGCAAGCGATATATTGACATTAATTCTCTTTAAAACGATGAGAATTAAAAATACTTGATTGACACACAACACGATTTGATATGCTTTCAGCGCTGAATTTACTATTCTACCGGTAAATCTTTTAATGTAGGCTCGTGATGACCCTCACTAACCTATCTGAGCATATCACCACAGAGCAGGCGTACTGTTATGTGTTGATGACAGGAGATGTATATTTGGTTTATCGTAAAAAGACCAGCTCCGTAATGGAGCTGGCATTTTTCATAACGTTATATCGCCTTTTTTCGTGTAAATTCTTGTAAAAAACGCCTGTTTTTTCTTCACACGAACTGCTTTGACCGTTATTTCATTGATATTAGCAATCGTCTTAAATTTAAAAAGTAAGCGGTTCCTGAATAATAGAGACATTGTCACAGTTGTAATGATACTTTTTATCGGCAGGAACAAGTCCTTCACCGTAATCCACTCGATTAGACTTTACAGTAAAATCACTGAACCAGCCGTCTACTACATACATTCTGCGATTTGTATTCTCAGCTCCATAGGGCTGATCCATATAGAGGGTATTATTCTCAAAAACTTGGTGATAGCCCCAGCCCTGCACCTGCTCGTGTATCTCAAATGCAGCTACTATTTTGGGATTGCCGTTTCTGTAACCGGTATTGTCGTGAACATAACAATCGTTGCCTTTGATGTCTATGAAACTTCCTGCATAGTTCTCACCTGTCATGCCATCACCATAGAATGTACAGCCGCTTATCTCAGTATCGGTGGTATACTCCTTGATGTCGATATGCTCTGCGGCAACATTTTTAAATGTGCAGTCTATTACTTTATTATGATCACATTTGAAGTCAAACTCTGTTTTATCCTTAGAACTGCCTATATAGACGCCTTCACCGTATCCGGGGAACACAAGCCCAGTATCGTGGATATTACATTTTTCTATGGTGCAATAAGAACTTCCGTCACGTACAGCTATCGCTTCTGCACCAACGGTGTGTATCTCGCAGCCGGATATTGCGGAATGGTTGGAATTGTCAAGAACTATTCCCTTCTGCGCATTAGTAAATACAATACCTTCAACATTCCAGTAGTCGCCTGTAATGTGCATAACATAACCGGTTTCTGTAGTCTCACCCTTGAATACGGGAGGGTTTTCGCTGTCAAGAGCTTTGATGATGATATGCTGCTCTTCTGTGCCGTCTGCTGAGGCTTTCAAGGTCTTTCCCGACAAATCATATTCACCCGATTCGACTTTGATCAGATCACCGGCTTTTGCGTTTTC
>JAGCWY010000049.1 GCA_017961625.1 Ruminococcus sp.
TACGGGAGGGTTTTCGCTGTCAAGAGCTTTGATGATGATATGCTGCTCTTCTGTGCCGTCTGCTGAGGCTTTCAAGGTCTTTCCCGACAAATCATATTCACCCGATTCGACTTTGATCAGATCACCGGCTTTTGCGTTTTCTACGGCATTATAAATCTCCTCGGTATTATGTACTATTATACCTTGTTCTTCTTCTGAATCATCGTACATGGCTTCTATTTTTTCTTTTTCAACAAGTCTTTTTTTCATAAGACAAAGATCAAAGGAATCAAGGCGTTCGTCTTTGCAAAAATCGGCGGCTTTCCAGTTTGCAAGTTCTGTATCCGGAACCCCCAGCAGCCACTTCTGAAACAACAGAAGATCAGCAACGTTGAATTCACCGTCATCGTTAACATCGCCTCTTATAATACCCGACATAAAATCTGAAAAATAATCGTCTGCTTCTATCCCAATATTTGAAAAAAAGTCAATATAAGATATAATGCTTGCTTCTCCAAGGTTATAGGTCGCATTATAGCTCTCATGCAGTTTTTCCATATCTGTTATGCTGTCGCCGAAAATACCGCTCACATTTTCAACCCAGAAATGCATTTTATCGCCGACTGCAGCTTTCTGTGCTTCTATCCAATTGCGTTTTACAGTAACATCTCCTGCAAGTCCGCTCATGTCCTTAGCAGTGTAGATATCTATAGGGCGAAGCTCCGAATCAGCTATAAGTTCGGTCAAAAATGTACCGAACTGCTCAGGAGTTGAATTATCGTAATAGTAATAAGGATTCAGCATTATGGGTTTATCAGGACAATTCTCTTCTATTGCTGATATATTGGCATTTATATTATTGCTGATTATCCGCACGCTCTCTCCGCCGTCAGTTCCGTTACAGGCGTTTTCAAAGTTATTAAAATTGTTTGAATAGTACCAGCCTGCAATCTGATCTCCGTATTCCTCTCCATAGCGAGACCATATCTCGGATATGACAGAACTGCTAAGCTTTGAGTTTTTATCGCTCCAGATCTCATAACTGCTGGCATATTCGCCTGTAGAGTAAAGCCATGAATTATCGCTTACAGTACCAAGCCATACCTTCATATCAGTAGATTTTGCAGCCTCAAGGGCAAATTTGATGCTGTCTCCGCTGCATCGCACATCATAAGCAACAGGAGTTTCCATAGGAAACCAGCTGTAACAAACAGGATTGATGGGCTTGTCCCAGAATGTGTTGACAGACTGGTGATGTATATATAGAACAGATGGGATTATCAATGTATCAAAACCAAGCTTCTTTGCATGGCTGAATGTCTGTTCCCAGCGCTCTGTGTCCAGAATATCATTGTAATAGGGCTGTATAAATGTCGAGGTAAAATGAGGAATAGGTTCAAATGCTGATGTGGATCGTGGTATATTAGCAGCTACACATATGCACACAGATAATATCAAGCTTATAATCTTTTTCATAGCGAAACTCCTCCTTTTTCAGATACCGATGTTCTGCCTGCTTTATGCATTCATTATATCATATTAATATCATAAACACAAGATGAAATTAATAATCTCTTGCTTATTCATCTCATAAAAGGTAGTTTAATGCTGCTGAATTCATGGAAGAGTATAGCAACGGTAACATTCATTAAA
>JAGCWY010000050.1 GCA_017961625.1 Ruminococcus sp.
GAGATGAACCTGCTCCCTAAGGTAAAGGCTGAGATCGCAGTATGCGCAGTACCTGTAGATAAGGTGGTTGCAGCGGCAAAGGCTGCACTTTATACAGGCAACTATGGCGACGGTAAGATGTTCATTTATGATATCGAGAATATTATCAAGATACGTACCGGTGAAGAAGGCTACAACGCTCTTCACGATTCAGCTGAGTGGGAAAAAGCTTAAGCTTATAAGGAGTCTGCATACATCTTAATAACAGATCTCCCGATGTATGCAGACTTCCTTACATAATATGATTTGGAGGTAATTACAATGGAAAAAATCACAGACTATTATGGTTCAATGGTATTCGATGACAGAATAATGAAGGCAACTCTTTCGGATAAAGTATACAAATCACTGAAAAGAACTATAGACAAAGGAACTCCTCTTGATATATCCGTAGCAAATGCAGTTGCATCTGCAATGAAGGAGTGGGCGATTGAAAAAGGTGCAACTCACTACACACACTGGTTTCAGCCAATGACAGGTGTTACAGCTGAGAAGCATGACAGCTTTATTTCTCCTGCACCCGACGGAAGAGTTATCATGGAATTCTCGGGCAAGGAGCTCATTAAAGGCGAGCCTGACGCATCTTCTTTTCCCTCCGGCGGACTTCGTGCTACCTTTGAGGCACGTGGATATACAGCGTGGGATCCGACTTCTTACGCATTCATAAAGGACGGTACTCTTTACATCCCGACTGCATTTTGTTCATATACAGGTGAGGCTCTTGACAAAAAAGTACCGCTCCTTCGTTCAATGGAAGCCCTTAACAAGCAGGCTCTGCGTGTACTTAAACTATTCGGCAATGACAAGGTAAAGAGCGTAAAGACCTCCGTTGGTCCCGAGCAGGAATACTTTCTCGTTGATCGTGAGATGTGGAAGAAGAGAAAAGACCTAATCATGACAGGACGTACTCTCTTCGGTGCTATGCCACCCAAAGGCCAGGAAATGGACGACCATTATTTCGGTTCCATCAAGCCAAGAGTTGCCGAGTATATGGCTGATCTCGACAAGGAACTGTGGAAGCTTGGCATCCTCGCTAAAACTAAGCATAATGAAGTTGCACCTGCACAGCACGAGCTTGCTCCCATATACGATACAACAAATATCGCTGCTGATCACAATCAGCTTACAATGGAAGTAATGCAAAAAGTCGCTATCCGCCATGGACTTGTTTGTCTGCTCCATGAAAAGCCATTTGCAGGAGTAAATGGATCAGGTAAGCACAACAACTGGTCAATATCCACAGATCAAGGTGAGAACCTTCTTTCTCCCGGTGAGACTCCCGCTGAGAATGCACAGTTCCTGCTTTTCCTTGCAGCAGTTATCAAGGCTGTTGACGATTATCAGGATCTGCTGAGACTTTCCGTTGCTACCGCAGGCAATGACCACCGTCTCGGTGCAAATGAAGCTCCGCCTGCTGTAATATCCATATTCCTCGGTGACGAGCTGACAGCAGTTCTCGACGCTATCGAAAAGGATAAACCATACGGCGGAACAAAGAAGGAAAAAATGCAGCTTGGTGTTGATGTTCTTCCTAAGTTCAGCAAGGACTCCACTGACAGAAACAGAACTTCTCCATTTGCATTTACAGGTAACAAATTCGAGTTCCGTATGCTTGGTTCTTCAAACAGTATCTCATGTGCGAATATTCACCTCAATGCAGCAGTAGCAGAGGAGTTGAAGCAGTTCGCTGATGACCTGGAGGGGGCAAAGGACTTCAACAAGGCTCTTCACGACCTTATCAGGAAGACTATCAAGGAGCACAAACGTATCATCTTCAACGGTAACGGCTATGATGATGCATGGATAAAGGAAGCTGAAAAGCGTGGCCTGATGAATCTTAAAACCACTGCTGACGCAATGCCGAAAATCTGCGATAAGAAGAATGTGGATATGCTCACTTCTCACGGAGTATTCACTGAAGCTGAAATATTCTCACGCTGTGATATCATGCTTGAGAACTACATCAAGACAGTAAACATCGAGGCTATTACTATGATAGATATGGCACGCAAGGAGATAATCCCTGCAGTTGCAAAATTTGCAGCTGATACAGCTTCTGCTGTTGCAGTTAAAAAGAGTGTATCAAAAGCAGCCTGCAAGTATGAGAGCCGTCTTGTAACTGAGCTTTCAGAGTTAATTGATGAAATGGATTCGGCAACAACAAAGCTTGAAAAAGTAGTTGCAGATTTCAAAAAGCAGGATGTTATCATTAAGGCTTCTGAATTTGTCCGCGATAGTATGCTTCCTGCAATGGATAAGCTCCGTGCCACAGCTGACAAGGCAGAGACATTAACGGCTGAATCTTATTGGCCATTCCCTGCATACGACAAGCTCCTTTTCGGAGTGTGATATTTAAGAGTATCAGAAAAGTCTACACTATAGACCACTCCTTGAAATAAATACAGCAAAAAGACACAGAGCCACAGCAATTTTGCCGTTGGCTCTGTGTCTTTTTGCATAATAAATTATTGAAAACAATTGCAATTGCTGCTAAAGATTATTCATAAACTATATATTGATTAAGAGGCGGCGATTAAGCCGCCGACCTCTCAGTCGAGTAGCCAAGTGGACTTTCACCACAAGGCTCTCACAGAATCTACATTTTTAGATTGACATTTGCAGTATGTGTACTCTGCAAGCAATAACAATTCATATAAGTCCTGTCCATATCTATTTATACTTTTTCATTATCTCAGATACACGACTCTGTATAGACTTTGCAGCATCCTCTGCCGAGCACTCTCCTGCAAAATACTTGTCGGCTTCCTCATAGAGAACCGTACTCATATCATCATCGTATTCAATTGCTATATTATCACACTTGCAAAGATAATCATACAGCATATCAGCCTGTTCAGCTGTAAAACTGGGAACAGATATGCCACTTACCGTATGTTCGGCACCTATCTCACTATTAAGAGTATTCTTGGTTTTGGGCTTGAAGCACGAATAACCGCCATAAGCATTTTCAAGAACTTTTGAAACAAATTCCCATGCTCCGTCCTTATCCTGACAAGAAGATGTAATGCTATAAAAATACTCTGGCTTTATCAAGCCGCCTCTTTCACTGTTATCAGTGGGGTATCCTACCATATTGATCTCTTCGCCGTTGCCTTGAAGAGCCTTTACTATATTTATCAATGAATTTACCTGCTCATTTACAACAAGTGTCCTGTCAGTCCCAAACCACGTATACTTATCATTATGGTATTCCTGAGAATGACCCATTCCATCATATGTCAGGAAGCGGTTTGCAAATTTAAGCCTCTTTATGAAGTCATCGCTGTCAAAATGGCATTCTCCCTTATCATAGTCTATAACGCCGTATGCAGAATTAATCATGTCTGCAAACATATATGCTCTTTCCGTGTCATCATACATATGAACAGCAAAATCCGGTGCATTATCATAGAATTCCAGCATCTCGTCCATAGTCCATGTGGGCTTGCCCCAGAATTTGTTTTTTACGATAAGGGATTCACAGGTAAATGAACCCGGAAGTCCATATATTATTCCGTCCTTTGCAGACATTGTCTTAATGATTGCAGGGAATATATCGTCATGGGTATACCCATTCCTTCCGTCTAGGAACTGTTCCATATCTGTAAGAGCTCCGCTATTTGCAAGCTTTCGATAATCACCGTAACCAAGTCCCATAACGATATCAGGGCCGTTTCCGTTCTGAATGTCATCGCAGAGCTGTGAAAATGCCTTACCGATTACTTCACGGATGTTGTCTTCATATACATTGATATCACCGCCGTTGCTAACTACTTCACCAGGATCACCATAAATAACTGTTCTTATGTGATACCTGTCATTATTACGATTAAAATCCTTGACAATATCATCTGTATTACCTTCATTATACAAAACAACGCCGAGTGTTAGTTCTGTTTTTTCTGCAAGAGCCGAAATATCTCCGGGTTTGAGCTTAAAATACTCATATTCGCAGCCGTATTCTGTGTTTTTTCCCTTTATGCCGAGAAACTCATCGTTTCCAATAGGTAAAACCTCCATAGAGTCCAAATCAGATTTTTTCCAGTTGATTATTTCCTCCATGCTACCGCCATCGCATATGCCATATAAAGCATCTGCTTTATTTAAAATGAATTTATATTTTCCATAACCCGTCTGAGGATATCCTTCACCTCCTTCAAAGGTCATAAACGGTTCTGACAGTGAATTACCTTCCAGCTTGCAAAGTTCATACTTCATGCCGGTTTGTTCACCAGGTAAATATTGACGCTCTCTGTCGAACTCATCAGCATTCAAGCGAATGATATAAGGCTCTCCGTCGCTGTCTTTTATAGCAGCCAGCGGCCGATAAAAATCATTGTTTATTTGGGCTTCCATTATCTGAGTTACAGAGCCGTCTGCCTTGTTTATGCGCAGCAATATCCTGTTATCGTATACAACAAGCAGATGATCATCAAATTCAAGAATGTCATTTATACCGTCACTTCCGTAACCGTCGGCTTCGGGCAGCTCAAGGGTGAAGCTGCTGGCTATCTTATTATCGGCGTAATTAACAAGAAGATATGAAGTAGTGCAGTTATCGTAATAAGCATCATAATCATAATTCTCGTCATATTCTTCAGGCATTTTCATTCCGCCATGATCTTCGATCAGATAGATAACGCTGGCGTCAGAATATGTATCCGTATCACTTGTCATGATCTCATAATAATCGGCTGAAATCACTTCTTCGGGAAGCTCTCTTTTGATAAAGGAAAAACCGCTCAGCTCCCTGTCTGCCAGGTATATTTTTTTCTCGTACGGGTTCCTGACCGAATACATCAGCTGAAGCTCATCATTATCAGCTTCACATACCGAATAAATATACTCAACGTCGGCAGGCATATTCACCTTCTCCGCAGTATAGTATCCGGTAATACCGCTTACATCTACCTTTTGACCGAGGCTGGCAGCTCCGGAGAGCTCGTCCCCGGAAATGTCGTCTGATATGCTGCTGTTTTCTTTATTATTATTTTCTTTTGTTCGTCTGCCGCATGAAGTAGCGCATATTCCGGACAGCATTATAACAATTGCTGCTGAAAATGATATTATCTTTTTCATATTATGTCCTTTCATGTATTTAAGAAATTCTCACATTGCTGATTTTCCACTGTGTTCCGTTCCAAGCGTAATCAAATACATATTCTCCGTCCGCATCAATACAGGCTGAGAAATCATATTTTTCATTGTCCTGTATCTTCGGCTCTGATGGAGTTTCGGCGGTCTCATATACGTTTTCCTCTTTGGTATAAAGCCTGCCATTGTAATCCACTAGAACAGGAGCAGTTGTATTATCCTTACCTTTGACTGCCTCATCTATGCCCATGCTGAGATATATGCCTCCGTTTGCTTTCAGGGTATCGAAATACTCATTCGTAACCACTGCACGGAAAGAATCATATATTTCTTCACAGCTTTCAAAGCGTTCATCGTCGATCAGATAATACTCTGTATCTTCTCCCTGCCATTCCGAATTACGTGAGCTGTATTGTGAAAAGCACCTTCCGCTACCCTTTGTTGCAACTTCTCCGTTGATATAATCCGAAGTTGATATGAAATTCTCAGTGAGGAGCTTTGCGATAGCGGCATGGTCGGAATACTCAAGTGAACTGAGAACAGTTTTTTTCTTGTTATTATTATTTCTGTTCCCGTAGAAATAAAGTGAGCTTACGGTAATAACAGCGGCGGCTGCAATCGAAATAGAAACATCGATAATCTTTCTGAATACAGATCTTTTGTACCTTTCAACACCCGAAACACTGTCATTGTATGTGCGTTCGTCCTGCTGAGATATAAGCTTGCGCTGTATCCGCGAATAAATCCTTTCCCTGATTTCATCGGTAAAAGCAGAAGAACCATCCTCTTTACTGTCGGAGAACTCAGGGATATTATCATCAAACAATTCCTCTATCTTCATTTTCACCACTCCGCATCAACGCCTGCTTTTAACAGCAGGTTTTTAAGTTTCTTTCTTGCTCGCTGCATCCTTTTCTGTACCGAGCTTGTTGTTATATTTAGCTCCGAAGCTATTTCAACCGATGACCTG
The DNA here is from genome assembly GCA_017961625.1 of Ruminococcus sp. Lineage (GTDB taxonomy): Bacteria > Bacillota > Clostridia > Oscillospirales > Ruminococcaceae > Ruminococcus. The sequence continues at coordinate 6,104 of JAGCWY010000050.1, forward strand.
CCATAGTAATAATGGCGAATTATGATAGATGAATCGGGATCTCCAAGCTTTTTCACGCAGTCCATGAGTATCCCTTTCAGCTCCATGCGCTCAGAAGTACTTTCAAGCTCGTTCTCTGAGGCTCCATAAAATGGTGCGACATCGTCCATCGATACTGTCCTGTTGCTTTTCAGCGAAAGCCGCCTGAAAAGATCGATAGAACTTCTTTTTGCGATAGTGGATATTAACCATTTTAGGTCACCGCTGTAGGCCTTTTCGGATTTAAGCGAACGGAATATGTCAATGAATATATCAGCCACACATTCTTCGATATCCTCAGCAGTTCCGCATGATCGAAGATTGTTTGAAGCTATCGTATAGACATAGATGCAGTATTCGTCATATAGCGCACGTTGCCACACATCAGAAGGACCTTTCATAAGCTCCCTGAGCTGAATGTCTGTCATATTCCTTATTCACCCCTTTGAACATGTTCATCATAATAATCGTTTTTTAAAACGCTTAGCGGACATATTTTCTGAAAAAATTTTTGCTATCGTTTTTTACCAAATATCTGATAGCTTTTTTGTATATTGGTTCGAAGTTTAATTCAGCATATTTATTGTAGCAAGATGGAATTTTAATGTCAACATTTTTCTGAAAATTTGACCGGAATAGTCAAGAAATGTACAGTTAAAGAATGCCCTACTGAATAAATAACTGTTCTTATGACAGTTATCCAGCTTGTTAAAAAAGCCCCTCTGCACGTGCAAAGGAGCTTTTTGACAAACTGATGGGACAAGTGAGTTTTCCTATCCCATTCCTATATTTTGCTGTTATTAGGTTAAACAGCACTAAGTTTTTTTACTGATAAATTAAAGTAAGTACATTTAGATTATGAATACAGCTTCGATGAGAAATAATCTCTATCTTCGTAATTAATGTTTCCATCGTTATTGGAGTCAAGGAGTTCGAGCTGGAAAGCGGAGAACTTTTCGCTTATCTTTCCGTTTTTCTCATATTCACTTATGTCTTCGCTTAATATATCAAAGTATTCCATTATCTTTTTATAGTCATCAGCATCATAATCGTGATCGTAGTCCAGATCGCCCTTTTCAAAATTAACGCCTAATGTGTATTCCAGAGACTCATAATTTGTGAGTTCCTTCATGTAAATATCGCCGTTTATAAATGAGCACTCTGATACAACTTTGCCCTTATCGTCTTTGAGGCGTATACCCTTTACGATAGTTTTAGAATTATATTTGTTGGAATAAACCTTTACCATATAATCCTTTCCATTTATTTCCGAGCCGCATAACCCTGTTATATCAGTGTAAATGGGACCGCTGAATTTGATTGGATTATAATAAAAGCTTCTCATAACATAATTTGTTATTGGCTGAGAATACTGGTAGGTGTTTTCTACATTCAGACCGTAATAATCATTTGTCATCACATCAACTTCTGAAACCAGCTTTACATTCTGAGGAGAAACATTAATGATATAAGCCTCTTCAATAGCCGTATTTCTCTGGTATATTTTGTTGTACCATGTTCCGTTCGAATTTTTTGTATATATATTTGCCGGATCAGGGCAGCCATTATTGGCAGATTCGATACGTACTGCATCGTACATTACCCATATAAAACCGTCATTGCCCCAGCCAGTGCCCCATGAGTTTGCGATCTTGAAAGCACCCTGCTCGCCAGGGCTATAAGTATATCCGTCACCGTCTATATCGCATTCGAAAGAATCATCATATCCTACTATCGTGAATTCGTGACCAGCTCTTATTGGCCCGTTTTTATCATATTTTGTGACATTCTGAATTACAACTTTTTCTTTTGGGTTTTCCTTATAACTTATCTCCTTATATGTACTGTCAAGACAACAAAGATAGTTGAAACTGGTCGAAGCAGCTACTACTTTTCCTTGATCGAGAGCATCCTTTATATTTTCGATGAACTGATCTTCCCTTTCTGTCTGATCCTCAGTGTTCCAATCTACATCTCCTTCTTCAGTGATTAATGCTTTTGCTCCGTGGTTGGGTGAACATAAAGACCAGCCTTCATAGCTGTCAAGCTTGACATTGAGGGCATTTAAAAGAGCCTCTTCATCTCTTGGGATAGCTCTGTAGGTTTTGGCTTCATGCCAGTAAAGACCTGTTGATGTATTAGTGTTTTTATTTTCATATACAGGCAAGTAGTAATCTCTTTGGTAATAGCTGAGGGCCTTATACTGATCTGCGTCGATATATTCCCCTATTCTTCTGTATATCTTCTTACCGTCCACCTCATCAACTACTTCGTAATCATTTTCATTGATTATTTTATTTCCGTAAGCATCCTTTACTGTGCTGCCTGAAACAATTTCATTATATTCATAACTGCCTTCGGTTATGTAATTGATTCCCTGCGGATCGGAACGGTCTGTTTTTTTACCGTTTTCATCTACCGTATAGAATCTCAGATCAAAGCGTCCGTCATAAGGCATTTCATCCATAGTAAGAGCGCCTCTGTTCTTTAAAGCATGATATGCCTTGTATTCCCATGAACCATAATCGCCGCCGTCGTTGATCAGCGGATAAACAGATGCCGGAGAGTAAGTAAAATCTATATCAGCGTATGGATTCTGACGGTACAAAGCTCTCCTTGCCTCATTGGTAAACTGGTAGTATGCCGTTGCGCAAGCCACGCATGAGCCTACCTGACCCTGATTGATTATCTCCGGGAAAAAGCTTGATGTACTCAGATCAGCACCTCTCGTAACAGCTTCAGCGTGTGATGTCACTGCGAATGTTAATCCAGTTGCAGAAGAAGCGAGCATAGCCATTGATGTAACAAAAGCTGAGATTTTTTTGTTCATAATCATTGTCCTTTCTGTTAATGGGCTTTTATTTTTATAAGGAAGCGTTCTTATAATAACCAGATCTGATAATTTTGCCTCCATAAAAAATAAACGCAGCATTTGTTCAATATCAGACATGATCTGTAAAAAATTATACTGGAGGTTTATTTTTTCCCCATAAACAAAACCTCCCATGGTTTAAATTATACCATAGGAGGTTTTTGTAATTGACGTTTTTCAGGCCCGGTCCATCAGAACTGAACTCATATTTTTATATCTTTCCGATCATAATAAGAGCTTCAAAAACTTTAGATATCATACCTGCTGCCGAACCAAACACTAGCATCATAAATGAAACAAGTGCAATTATCAAATTGGTCATAGTGCTGCTTTCTACCTGAGAAAGATCAACAGCCTCATTTGCAGAATTTGTTCCTTTACCTGTCTGCGGGTCGATAGTATAGACATCAAGAACATTTCCGCTGGCGTCCTTAAGTATGATCTCATACATACCGTTGTCAGAAGTATTTACTTCCGTATCTCCGACAAGCTTGCCGTTCTTATTCTGATAGTCAACAGCTGCCCACTGGGCGAACTGTTCGGGCGTACCAATAACAGTTGTAACCGGTTCTGTTGTAACTGCTTCAGTCGTTGTAGTTGTGGTCGAAGTAGTTGTAGTTGTTGAAGCATCCATTGCAGTAGTCGTCGAGGTAGTTGTAGTTGTTGTAGTGGTCGTGGTCAAAGTTGCTTCCGAGGTTGTAGTAGTTGTCTCGGGAACTATAGGACCATTTCCGCTGAGGTCGTATTTGCGGCCGCTGAGATTGGTCACCTTGCCCTTTGCAATGAGCTTGCAGCCGTCCTTTACAGTGATGTTCGCATTATCAGCTATAATAACATCAACATATTCAGGGATAATAACGTCATCTGTAACAACTATATCACCGAAGATAGTGAGCTCTGTGCTCTCCCCTGCCTTTACAGCTTCCTCAACTGCTACTCTGATATCAGCGTAAGTATTTGAGTTGCCGAGCATAGCTACTGCGTCAGGATTGATAGAACAGCAGTCTGTAAATTCGCCGCATACATCGCATACAGATATTGCCAGACCGGGCTCACCGCCGCCGGGAGTTTTAACGACATTAAATCTGCCTGTTGACTGGCACTCATGCGGTTCAGCGCTTTTTATCTTCTGAACCTCTTTTGTACCGTCTTCATACTCGAAAACGATAACTCCGTTTACATCATCTCTGGTGAACTTGACTCTTACGATATCCTCGTCCTCGGTTATGTTGAGCTTTCCGTCTTCTCCGGCAGTATTGCCGAAAATGTCTGTAAGCTCAACAGCATCGTTGGATACGGTGATCTGGACATCGCTGTCCTCGTCGGGTGATCCGATCTCAAAATAGAGCTTTGCATTTTTGCCGCCGTGCAGTTCAAAAAATACATCGTCGTCATCTACTATCGAATCAAATGCCTTATCAGTTCCGTTTTCAAGCTTTTTATTCATGTACTCTGCCAAAGCACTGAAATTATGCTCTGGGTCTTTATTGTCGATATTGACAATAAACTCGTTTCTGAATTTTTCAAAATCTGTTTTCGGATCAGTTGAGTTGTTGAAGATATCTCTCAGTCTGTTCCTTGCAAGCTTTGTGTTGATAACAGCTTTTCTTTCTGCCGGCGCATTTGTCTCCTTGTCTATTTCGATAGAATAGCTTACAGAAGCCTGCGAGCCTACAAAACCGATCTTGACATTCTTTAAGATATGCTCTGTGGGGATCTCACTGAAAAGCTTGGCATATCCATTGCTTATTACCCTTATATCAGAAATGCCATTATAGTTCTTGAGCATTTCGATAAGAGCTGTTTCCTGCTGGTCAAACAATTCTGCCGCTATATACTGCTCATAAACTGATTTCCAGAGGTCCTTTACCGTGATCTCAAAGGCAACAGCATTTTCCTCTCCGGGCTTTAATTCATCAATGTGCAGCTTTTTATTGCCGTCCGTACCCTCTGTAAAGCTGAGAGTCTCATTCTTTGTTACAGTAGTCTCGGTTATCTCGCCATTGCTGCGCTCATTGGATATAAAAGCAGTCTTTGAGGTCTGCATTTTCTTGTCAACTGTGAAGTCGAGATCGTATACAGACGTTTCTGGAGAGTTATTCGTAAGTTTTACCTTTATGACATAGTCATGATTGTAATACGAATACTTCGGAAGTACTAAATTAATGTTAACTGCGTCTGAGGTATACACGTGCAGCTTGTCCTTTGCTGTGAAGGTCATTTCGATCGGGTCCTCAGGATCGCCGTTCTTAAATCCGACAAAATCAGCTGAGAGCTCATAATCACCTGCCGCGTCTCCGCGGAGGAACCAGCGTGCCACCTGCAGCTTTTCCGATGTAAGTTCTCCTATATTCTGTACCTTATCGCTGTTAACGAGTGTCAGTCCTTCGGGAACGTTGAGAGTTGCCTTGCCGTCTGTAACACTGCCCTCGCCCTTGTTGATAATAAGTATCTGTACATCGTAGTATTCCTTGAGCCACCTGCAGCTTCCGTCAACGAAAATGTACATTTCTTCATCAACTGTTTCCGTGCGGTAAACAAAGGCGCCCAGTTCCTCGATATATACACCCTTTCCGCCGTTTGCAGCGTTAAGCCTTGCATCATCAATGCTGACATCTCTGTCATTTACCTTCAGGTTTGTATTGGTGTAGAGCACGTCTCCGGTAGGCTTGTAGATAACATCTCTCTGGATAACAACTCCGGCAGGACCATATTCACCTTCCACAGAGTACTTGAAGCTGTTGTAGTTCTCCTCGCCGCCGAGGTCTATGCCTGCTTCTTCGATATCCTCCTTTGTCATGTGAGAAACTGTGAAATCTGCCACGAGAATAGGAGCCTTTGTTGTAGTTACAGTCGTTGTGGTCGTAGTAGTCTTGGAAGTCGTCGTTGTGGTGGTCGTTGTGCTTGTAGTCGTTGTTTCGGGTTTTGCTGTAGTCGAAGCAGTGGTCGTTGTTGTTGACGTACTTGTTGCAGTTGTCGTTGTTGTGGTCGTAGTAGTTGCAGGAACTCTTACAGCCACATTGACAGTGCAGGTATTTCCGCCGGGAGCCTCTACGCTTATAACAGCATTGCCCGGCTCAACTGCGCTTATCACGCCGTCCTTGTCAACTGCTGCAACTGCCGTATCGGAGGAGCTGTAGCTGAGCCTTGTATAATTCGACTTGATAGTGTACTTATCGCCCTTTATCATGGAAATGTTCTTGGGACCGATAACTATTTCACTGTCGAAAGGCACAAACTTATATCCGTTGTCCGATGCAAAAGTATCTGCAGTCGATTTAGCATAGCCGTATACAGTGCCGCTGTAATCCTTGTCCACTGCATTGTCTGCTATATAGCAAGCCCTGTTGTATATGTACAAATCGGCATTGCTGTTTGCGAATGCGTTTGCCTTTATATCGTCCACATCCTCAGGAGCTTCAACTGAGACAAGCGCCTTGCAGTTATTGAACGCATATTCTCCTATACGGGCTATCTCAGAATCGTATATCTCCACCTCTTTGAGAGTTGTCATGCCAGAAAATGCATACGCCGGTATTATTTCGCCGCCTGTAACAGTTACCTTGCTGATGGCATAAGGCGAGAAATCCATTTCATCGTTTCTCAATGAACCATAATTATCAAGGAACAGATCGGAAACAGAATTAGTCCAGTTTGGACTGCCGCCAATTTCTGCTACAGCCTTTGAATTTGCCGCATAAGGGATAGTAAGGGATTCAAGGAGACAGCAGCCGTTTAACATACGCATTCCCATTGATGTTACAGAATCAGGTATCGTAAGAGAGCTCATGGTACAATTCTGGAATGCATATTCACCAATAGTCTCAAGTCCGTCATTCAGCTTGAATTCCTTCATTTCTGTACAGTTCCTGAAAGCATGATCATATATATTCTTTAAGGATGAAGGAAGCTTAATGCTTTCAAGAGAGGTACAATTGTTGAATGCATATTTGCCGACCGAGGATACTCCTGAACCGCTTATATCGATCTCTCCGACTGTTGTCATGCCTGAGAACGCATAATCAGGAATTATCTCGCCGCCTGTAATAGTTATCTTTGAGATAGAATAGTCAGAGAAATCCATATCATCGTTTTCCGATGAACCATAATTATCAAGGAACATATCTGCAACTGAACATCTCCAGTCCGTTCCAGAGCCTGATACGGTAACAGCCTTTGTGGTAGCCGCGAAAGGCAGCGTCAGCTCCTTAAGCTCTGTACAGCCGTTGAATATCTTCATACCAATTGATGTTACTGTTGCAGGTATAGTCAGTTCCTCTATTCCTGTACAGTTCTGGAACGCATATTCGCCAAGGCTCTCATAGCTCTTCGGAATCGTGAATTCACCGAGGTTAATGCACTCTGCAAATGCATAGCTGCCAGCAGAGACTATGCTTCCGTTATCGGGAAGAGCGGTTATGGGATTTCCGTAATAAGAATAGCTTCCGAGTGATGTGACTGTTTCCGGCAGCTTTACGGTCGTAAGCTCGGAGCAGTTCCAGAAAGCGTAATCGCCTACAGAAGTTATCTTTGTGCTGCTGAGATCAACGGTTCTGAGCGTTGTCATATTCGAGAACGCATAAGCAGGGATAATATCTCCGCCTTTGATAGTTATCTTTTCAATGGCATAATCAGAGAAATCCATTTCGTCGTTTCTCGATGAACCATAATTTTCAAGAAACAGATCGGAAACAGAATTAGTCCAGTTTGGACTGCCATCAATCGCAGCTACAGTCTTTGAGTTTGCAGCATAAGGGAGAGTAAGCTCCTTAAGAGCAGTACAGCCTTTGAACATCTGCTCGCCCATTGTTACTACGGAATCAGGCACAGTAAGAACTGCTATATCAGAACAGCCGCTGAACGCGCCTGAACCTATAGTCTCTATTCCTTCGGGAAGAACGATAATATCGGCAGCAGCCTTATCGGGACTGCCGCATGAAGAGCAGTTGAGAGAGCTCATGCCGCTGAATACATTGCTTCCGATACTCGTTATAACATGACCGTTTTCAGTGTCCTTGTCCTCAAACAATATCTGCTTTACAAGAGCAGCATTTTGGAAAGGTGACTTCCTGAATTCCGTCATATTACCATATCCGCAGATACGCAGTAATCCGTTGCTGTAAATAGCGGCAGTGATGTTTTCTCCGAGCTCTGCCGTTTCTATGATATCTGACTCATCAGGAACAGAGCGAATAGTCGATCTGGCAGAGGTGTTACCTTCTGTCTTGGGAATGTTTTCGTCGTAAACTTGTGTTGCGTCGTTCTGGTCGCCTGCCGAAGCAGTAAGTGAGTACTGCCCGTAAGCTCCCGAACTGAGCGCTGATGAGCATATCAGTATACTTAGCACACCAGCAATGGTTCGTTTAAACATTTCTTTCACTCCTTTTTAATTCTTATATTGTTTATATGATATTTAACAATATACTTATATTAATCTGTTCCGGATATTTCTCAGTTCAGGTCGTCTATGCCGTAATCGCTGAAGCCTGATGCCATATTTGAATCATATCCGTTGTTTTCAAGGAACATCTTTACCTCATGTTCGGTCAGCGGAGCTCCTGCTTCGTCTCCGAACCTGTGACCTGACGTTCTGAAGCTTTCTGTCAGCACACCGTCAAGGTACTTGTCGTATGCGAGGCAAACGCCGGTCTCGTCGTCAAAATCGGCTGTAAAGCTCGTTCCTGAGCCGTTACCCGTGTAATTTATCACTGCGCTTACTATCTTTCTGCCGTTTTCGTATCTTTCTCCCGCTACTTCCCACTGAGAATCCTTCATATTCTCCCTTGTGAACTGGTTCAAGCCGGAATATTCCTTAAAGAATACCCTGTCCTTTATTCCTCCTGCCTCCAGCTCGAAGCTCATATCCGTTATTCTTGCGAGCAGTCCTCTGTCGCCGTAGTCTATCGCATTTACACACTTATCGTTCAGGCAGTAGTAACGCTCGGTGCGCTGCAGGCGTCCGTCGGAAACATAATGCTTATACGACAGCTCTCCAGTCATAGACGGGTTGTCTATCTTTATCGTTCCTTCGCGTCTCAGATAGAGCGAGCCTGCTTCCGATACCTCGCTGAGAGTAAAATCTGCCGAGAATCTTTCATAGCCGTATACAGCACTGATACATTTTTCGCGGAGCTGTTCCCCTGCTGCATTTTTATCAGTCTGCTCTCCGGCAGCAGTCGTAACTGCTGTGGTAGTCGTTGTTTCAGTAGTTTTTTCTGTAGTCTCTGTTGCAGTCCCGTCAGCCGTACCGGTAACTGTGTCAGTTCCGGCGACGGTGGTCACGTCTGTATTGTCTGATGTGACACCGGCGGTGGTAACTTCTATATTATATGATGATTGTTCATCTGCTGAATAGGATGTGTTGATCGTGACATCAGCCGTTACATTGCTGTCACCCATATTATTGTCGGCATCGCCTCTTCCAGACCTTAAAAAGTGTACCGCACCCCCTATACCGGCAACAAGCAGTACCGATGCAGCAGCTGCCGAGGCTGTCTGGATAAAGCCCCTTCTTCTGCTGTAATGCTCAGTGCCCTCTGCGACGTCCGTATACTCGCCGTCTTTTCCGGAGCGCTCCATTATCTTTGCAAATATCTCTTCCTTTTTTGCGGCTTCTTCCATAAGCCTTTCAACTGAATCCTTGTCCGCGCTTCGCAGGGTATAAATGATCTTTTTTCTCGTATTCATTTTATCCCTCCTTCTAAAGCGTTATGCCGTCGGCATGGAGGAGCTTTTTGAGGCGGGTCATCGCACGTCCGCATCTGACACGCACAGCGGCTGCACTCATGCCGGTCATTTCCGCTATTTCCCCTGAGGTTTTATTGTAATAATATTTCTGGACTATTATTACCGAATCGGGAGGACCGAGCTCCCCTATCTTGCTGAGCAGCAACTCGGCAAGCACAGAGTTGTCCGTATTTTCCTCAATATCTTCATCGCCTGCGATTTCAGCCATAGCTTCATCGTCGGAAGATATGCAGGAACTATTTTTTGTTGCCAGCTTTCTTCTCATGCTTATCGCCGCGTTTCTGGCAACTGCTCCTATGTATGACCTCAGTGATATATTTTCGTCAGGACTCATTTTCATCATTATGGAAGCGAATACGTCTATAACACATTCCTCAGAATCATTCTGGCTTCCGAAGCCGCTTATTATCCTGCTTACTATTGAAAAAACGTAGTTGTAATACTTATCGAAAAGAGCTCTCTGCCCGTTTGACGGGGCTTCGCGCATAAGACTAATTATCTTTTCATCAGTCATATAGTCCTCCTTTACTTTTTTCGAGCAAATTCGTCCTCATTAATAATAACGCAATTCTTTTGTAAAGTGCAACACTTTTTTTGCCTTTTTTATTATTTTTGAGATTATATATGCATATCTAGTAAAAAAGAACACATATCGGGGCAACGCTTACTATGTATGACTGCCAATAAAATAGGAAAATCTGATAAAAAAGCAGGCAGATGCTTCATAAAGGAAGCTTCTGCCTGTCAGCGATCTGCGCCATAAATAATCCGAAAGAATATATTACAAAATCAAAAAGAGCGGTTTATGAAAGCTTTCATAAATATGCAAAGATCAGCCTCATACAGGTCATGACGGCGCTGTATGAAGAACAGATGCCAGTATTATTATCCATTTCATCGTTATAACTCCTTTTTAAGTTTATCACGTAAAAACCAATTCCTCTTCTGTGCTGATAATTTTGCAGAAAACTGCCTGCCGCAGATAAAAGGCTCACTCCCCATGATGATATGGTGAGCCATGCAGCAGGCGTGATCCGCAACCATCCCAACCTGTTTTATTATCCGGGGGCAGCTGTATCCCCCCATTAGGATACGCCGTAAAATTACGGTCTTTATTTAGCTGCCTTCATTTATAATAACGCACAACAGTTTAAAAGTGTAACAGCTTTTTGAAAAAATTTTTTAAAAACTGCTAAAACTGTATATACCACATCGGTGATGAAAGTAATTAATCATTAACAGATTGTAAAATCCAAGTATATCGCTTGTATTCTTATCACCAATACTATATAATATACTTATCACGATATAAGGAGGGATCACTATGATGATCAGAAAAATGATAGCTGCAATGTCAGCTGTCGCAATTATAGGGACTTCTGCGGCTTATAACGGAGCTCAGTATAGCTTTTTCCGCTCTTATGCCGCGGAGTCAGCAGAAGAACAGATATCAGAGGGCTGTGCGATGATATCAATCATCGCACCAAATTATGAGCTTCCTGAGGGGATAACAGCAAAGCTTGTAGAAGTCAGCGGGGAAGAAAGAAAAGTACTGGCTGAATGGGAGCCTGCAAAAACTGATATGCAGACCTTCTCAAAGCTCAGTCTGAGTGATGATGTCAGCTACAAGATAGTCATTGAAAACATTCCGGAGTTTTACAGCCTCCCTGATGAAACGGATATTATACTTGAAAACAACGAACATACTGATAAATTAGTAATATGCGGCTTTAATACCTTATCACGTCTCGGATCAGGTTCAAACGAACCACATTTTTTCAGACGTGTTGTCACATACGAAAGAAATTCTACAACTATCTCAGGCGCTTATAACAAAGACAAGATTGAAAAAGCATATATCACAGACGACCAGGGCTTCAGATACATAAACGCATCATCAGACTCGAATTCTTACCTGATACTGCCTGACGGTCATTATACGGCTTATGTAAAGCCTGCAGAAAAATACCGTTTTGTAAAAGATAATTCCGAATCCAAATTACAAGTTGTTAACCTCTCGTCATTTACCTCTAACTGGTACGTAGATCATGCCAGTGATTATTTTAACTATGATTTTTCCAAAGGCATAGATTTCAACGTAAAAAACGGTTCGGCAGATAGAAAAGTCGAATTCTACATAGAGGAAACTCCGACTACCGAAAATAGCTGTTCAGCACAGGTATCTATAATTGACGAAGATACAGGAAAGCCTCTTGTCGGCTGCGTCCTTGAACTAAAGGTAAAAAGTATTTCGTCTGATTCCATAAATTGGTTAACAGGAGAGCATCCGATGAAATTCGACGATCTCCGTACATTGAACTCAAAATATGAATTATTAGTAAAATACCTTCCAGCATACTATATGGCCGATACCGAATATTCTTTCACATTCTCTGAATTCGGTGAGCACGAAGATATCGTTATAAAAGCAAAGCGTACAATTTCTGAGGAAGAAGCGGCGAAGCTGAAAAAGGTTGAGCTCCCCAAGGAAGACCCTGTGCCCGTTGACAGCGACCACTGTGCCGTTACGATAGCAGCTTATGACCTTAACACTTTTCTGCCTCCGGAAAAGCTCACCGCATTTATCGTAAGACGTGCAAATGACGAAAACAATACCGAGACCGAGCTTGCAAGCTGGGATATGAGTGAAGAGCCAGTAAAGACCTTCACTGACATAGAATATGATCCAGATGCCTCATATTATTTAAGGTTCCCAGCAACAATGAACTCATACAATAATGACGGCAGGATAAAGCTCGATTTCAAAAATGGCGGCGATACTGAAAAAATAGCTGTACCTCTTTATGCTCCATATATGTACGGCAATGTAAATGTTGACTGTTGTATCTGTACTCAAAATGACAAAGTTACAAGCTACGGAAGCGTATACAACTATGGCATAAAGAACTTTCCTCTTGAATCACACGGTATTTATGACGATAACGGCTACAAATACTGCTACGCTTCAGGATTATCATCATTTCAGATAGGCAAAGGCGCTCTGCCTGACGGCGAGTACACCTTCAGGATAACTCCAAAAGAAGGCTACAGGATCCTGCAAACAGGCAGTGAGTATATGTGCGTTACATCTTTGCGTGAAAGGTTCTCGCTCGAAGAGCTTGAGCAAAATTATGAAAAAGGCAGCAACGGTATCAGATTCAAGGTCGAGAACGGTCTGCTACGCGAAAAAGTCATTATACTTATCGAGGAAGCTCCGACTGCCGAAACTGCTTGCTCTGCTGATATTTATGTAGTAGACGAAGCAACAGAAGAGCCAGTAAGCGATGTAAAGCTCAAATTCGTGTGCTCGCAAAACAACAGCTACTCCTATTCATGGAACACCTCGGATATCCCCGTTATGAAATACGATAATCTGCTGTATACCGGCAGCAATTACAAGATCTTTATACAGAACGTTCCCAAGGGCTACGAATACTCCTCTTCAAGCTACTCTCTTGCATTCAAGGAATTCGGACAGCATGAGGACTTTGTAATAAAACTGAAAAAAAGCATTTCCCTCGGAGATGTGAACTGTGATGGAATCATAGATGCCGTTGATGCGTCAAATGTTCTTAAATACTATGCACTTATATCTACAGAACAGGACGGAGAATTTACAGACGATCAGAAATCTGTCGCTGACGTAAACAATGATGGCGAGGTCAATGCCGTAGATTCTTCCAATATCCTTGCATATTATGCTTATGCTTCGACTTCGGACGAAACCATAAAAACTATGGAAGAATTCATGAATAAAAACTAAGAATATTATCGTCCGTTGACAGCATCAACAGCTTCAACGGACGATTCTTTATAATAAATACATTGAAGATTGGTCAAATGCCGGCAAAAAATGCTGAAACGCCGAAAAGGTAGTGACAAAGGAATGCTTTTGTGGTATAATTTGAAAAAACGTTCCAACACAGGAGGTATCATCATGCTTGATTTCATAACAATAAACGAACACAGCAGCATTCGCATCGACGAGGGAAAGATAATCTATTCCGATCCGTACAACATCAGCGGTGATCCACAGGACGCAGATATCATACTCATCACACACAGCCACTTTGATCACTATTCTCCCGAGGATATCCACAAGGTGATGAAACCTGATACTGTCATCGTCTGTCCGTCCTCTATGAGCGAGCCGAATGGACTTGGTTTGACCGTAAAACAGGTCACCGCAGGAGAGAGCTTTGAAATATCCGGAATAAAATTCGAGACAGTACCTGCTTATAATATTGGAAAGCCCTTCCACCCGAAATCCAACGGCTGGCTGGGATATATCATAGACAGTACTGAGCATGGACGTATATACATTGCAGGTGATACTGATGTCACGCCCGACAACAAGCAGATAAAATGCGATATCGCACTGGTTCCGGCAGGAGGAAAATTCACCGCTGACGCTGTGCAGGCTGCTGAACTGGTGAACACTATCCACCCGAGGTATACTGTTCCGATACACTACGGAACAGTTGTAGGAGTCCCCTCAGATGGTGAGAAATTCCGTAAAGCAGTTGACAGCGGCATCGAGGTAGAGATAAAGCTGTAGCTGACAACCTATTGCCATTACCTGCCGCAATAATCCGATTGTAACTATATACCCGCAAATCGTTTAAGAGGAAGATGCACATGAATATCATTTTAAGGAAGCTGATACAATTTTCAATGAGGGATTTCACAGAGCTGAGCAAGCTTGACAATCCCGAATTCGGCGAGGGACTTGCAAAGCTCAAGAAAAAGCTGCCGCAGAGCTCTGAGCCGTCAGAAAGAATAAAGAAAAAAATGGACATAAGAAAGTGCAGAGTAAAGGATGGTATTTACTACATTGCAAAGGATAAGAAAAACCGGAGCAATAAAAAGGTCCTTTTTATCCACGGAGGCGGCTTTTTCCTTGAAGCTATGCCCCTGCACTGGAGGCTTTGTCAACGCCTTGCAAGAGATACAGGCTGTGAGATAATATTTCCAGAGTACCCTATGGTACCTGAAAGCGACGCAAAGGAGTGCCACATTATGCTCATGGAGGTCTACAGGGAGCTCATAAAAACCTGTTCCCCTGAGGATCTGACCATTATAGGTGACTCCGCAGGAGGCACTCTCTCGCTGTCATTGTCAATGCTCGCAAGAGAAAAAGGACTACCCCTCGCCAGTGAGATAATTCTCATCTCTCCGGGCTTCATAATCGGACAGATGACCGAAAATGAAAGCAGAAGAGCTGAATATATAAGAGATCAGGACTGTATCATAGGTCATTTCCCTGTCGATAAGATAAGCAAGCTGTGGCTCGGAGACCTCAACGCAAACGAATACAGAGCCGACGCCACAAAGGGCAGTATCAGCGGACTTCCTCATATTACCATGTTTTCGGGAACTCATGACATAATGAACATTCCTGCAAGACGGTTTGCCGCAAAAATGAAAAAAGAGGGTCACCCCTACTCCTATTACGAGAAAAAAGGCGGAGCCCACGATTACGCTTTATTGAAAAAGAGCAGAAAAGAGTACAATATCATTGTATCAAGGATATTATACTCAAAATGAGAGCCTGTGTGCCGCAAGAGCCGTTGCTGTTTTCTTAGTTCCGCCCTATTGAACAAAAACGGGCGGATTTTTTATACATATTTAACAACAATATACTTGCCGTAAAAACATATATCATTAATCCTTAAAGAATATGAACTTTTATATGACTAATTATTTATAATAACCAAAGCTTGGATAAACGCTGAACAGCCATTTTATTATTTATAAAATGTTGACGTTACTGCTCATTTATAAATATTAAATTTATGTGAACAAAAATATCCACCTTTTCCTCGTTTTTTCGGTTGAAAAAATATACCTAAAAGGTGTATAATTTTAATACAACAAAGAGGAATTATTTTAGCTTTACATCCAAAAATGATAATCAATAACGGCACTTTATCATACTTCAGCGATTACTGCCCGACGTGATCAGAGGTGATGACAATGAATTCAGAAGCTATTTTCAACGCGGCTCATTCGACAGCAATAAGACTACTTGAATCAGGCGCGTTCATATCCCCGGAGGATACGGTATGCTCTATAGAATCCGCTTCCGGAAGGATATATACGGGTATAAGCCGCGCAGATATGACCGGTATAATACACGCAGAGGCTGACGCAGTAATGAATATGCAGGCTGCCGGGGAAAGCGCCATAGCTGCACTGCTGCTCATAAGCACTCAGAGCAGGACGCACCTGCTGCCCTGCAATAACTGTATCGGCTATATCCTTTCACTGGATCCGTCAAACGTCAACTGTATGATACTCATGCAGGACAGACCGGTGAGTATCACAGAGGTCGGCAGATTTGCCGCACCCTGCGAATCAGTTCCCGAACCTCAGAATTTCAGTGCACCGCCTTATCAGCAATATCAGCAGTACCAGCCCTACTCTTCGGCAGCTCCTGTAAATCAGACAGCCGATGCGGAGAAAGATGAAGCTCAGAAAAAGTCTCTGAATTCCGTAAGCATCGCAGAAATACTCGAAGTCTCGGCAGAAGTTGAGGCAAACAACCAGAGCTCGAACGGCAGTATCCTTAAAGAAAGGGTAAAGGATATACTCAAAGCCGCAGAGGACGACACAGACGAATTTCTTAACAGTCTGCCGCCGCCAAACAGGCATTCCGGCTTTTTCAGGAAATAAAAGGGGATATCACTGTCACAGCAGCCGCGGACCGACTCAGCCGGCAGTTGCTGTCCAAATAAATACAGGGGGAGGTATTTCGTAATTATGAAGGATTCAAAAAGAATATCGGCAGTCACTCTCATACTCATAAGTGAGCTTGTCATTATGATAATACTTTCTCTTGTTGTGACCAAGACCATAAGCTTCACCACACGTAAAAGCTCAATGGACAATATGCAGACCATAACCAGCGAGCGTGCCCATATAATCCAGACCTACGTGGAAAACTCAGAAAAGATACTAGCGTACTACAGCAAGGCAGACCAAATATCAGCTCTGCTCAGCGATCCCACAAACAGGGAACTTCAGACAAAAGCTCAGGCATACACCGAGAGCTTTTCAAAGGATATCGAAAATCTTGAGGGAATATACGTTAGCGAATGGAACACTCATGTTCTTGCTCATACCAATCCTGATATCGTGGGACTTGTTACACGTAAGGATCCAGAACCACTGAAACAGCTTCAGGACTCTATGCTCGCAGCAGGCAACGACGTATACGACACAGGCATAATCATATCCCCTGCCAGTGGAAGACAAATAGTCTCTATGTACAAAGCTGTATATAACGAAGCTAACGAGCCTATAGGACTTGTGGGCCTCGGAATATTCACAGACAGCCTTGTGAGCACTCTCAACGATATAAGTATCAGTGGCTTTGATGACAGCTTCTACACAATGATAAACGTCAATGATATGAAATATATATTCATTGACGACGAGGAGCTCATAGGCAAGCCTACCGAGAATAAGACTATCCGGCAAATATGCGCAAATCTGAGCAAGGGCAAGGGCAGCGAAGAGGGCAGCTTTGAATACAGAGCAAACGGCACTAAATACGTTTCCACATATTGTTATATGCCGAAGTACAACTGGCTGCTTATGATCGATGATACAAAAAGAGAGGTCTACTCCCTCACGTACCTTATGGCACTGTATATGGGGATATTCGGAATAGCCATCCTAGGTCTTGTAATACTTTTTAGCTTCATAAACAGGAAGCAAGAAAAAATGAACCAGAAACTCGCAAATACTATAGTCAAGAGCAACAAGACAAAGGAATCGCTGTACGCAGCTATGTTCAGGGACGTTCTCACAGATGTAAGGAACCGTATCGCCTTTTCTATGGATTTTGAAGAAGTTAATTCGACAGAAGATCACCCATACTACTTCATAATGTTCAATATCTCCAATTTTAGCGATATCAACTCACGCTATGGCAACGATACGGGAGACTGGCTCCTTACAAAGACTGTAGAGATACTTGGACAGGTATTCAAGAACAGCAGGATATACCGCACAGGAGCTGATGAATTCATTGTATCTTTACAGGTTAACAGCGCAGAAAAGCACACAAGCGATATCCTTGACATCGCTCAGGACGCCTACGAGAGGCTTACCTCTCCTCAGCAGACCCCCACTATGGGTAAGGTAAACTTTGGATACAGAGCGGCTGTTGCAAGGAAGGTAGGAACTATAAATACATCAGTAATTACCGTGCTCAAGGCTATGCTCAACAAAGACCCCGAATCACAGTTCGGACGTATAAACTTCACAGACCTCAGTTCATAACACAGGAACGCGGCTGCCGTATCAACGGCAGCCGCTGCTGATTATCGAAGAGAAGATATCTGTTGACTTTTACGGCATTGCATGATATAATAACTGTATAAACAATGACCCTCAGACACATGAAAGGCTGATAGTATGTACTGGAAAAGCAGAAATATACAACTGAAAAATGGCTATGATCTCCCGTTTACGGGGATAGTGCGCCCTTTTTCGGATTCAGTCGGCTAAAGCATACCGGCTCAAGGGTCTGTAAAGGCAATTAAATACGCGCATTATCTCCTTGACTGCTTTAAAATTCAGTTTAAGGAGATTTTTTATGTTCAATATAAAGAAACAGCTTTTAAAGCTGTATTTATCATCGGTCTTAGCTGATCTTTCCCTGACAGGCGCATGGGTGGCTATACTCGCGGCAAGAGGCTACAGCCTTATAGAGATAAGCATAGCCGAGACCGTATTTCACATCACAAGCATTATTTTCGAGCTCCCGTCGGGAGTTATGGCGGACGTGTTCGGCAGAAAGAAAATGCTGATAGTAAGCAGTATAATGCGTTTTATCGGAAATACCGCCATGATACTGTCTAATGACCTGTTTATAGTCTGCATAGCTATCGCGCTCCATGCCCTCAGCTATAATTTTTCATCAGGCACCGGCGACGCACTTGCTTATGACTCAATGAAAAGAGCAGGCACCCACGGGAAATTTGAACGCTACGAGTCAAATCAGCTCATTATATACCGTGTCTGCAACGGCATATCTACGCTGTGTGCAGGTCTTGCGCTGGCTATCGGCTACAAGCTCGCATACAGCACTGACCTTATCGCCTGTGCCCTACAGCTGGCGGTGCTGTCAACGCTGACGGAGGTAAACGCAAAGAGCGGCGGCAGTGAAATAAATGTATTCGCAAGGATTCGTGAATGTTTTAGGGATAGCCTGCTTTTTCTCAAAGAGGCGCGTCGAGCTCTGGGGCTCATGTTCTGTAATTCATTTGTGGGAGCTGTTGATATACTCCTCCTGTTCTTCCTACAGGCAAAGCTCACGGAAAGAGGTATACCGAATCGTTGGCTCGGTCCTGCCCTACTGTTTATGGAAACAGGCGGCGTTATCGGTTCAAAGCTGATACTGCGCTTCCCGAAGGTGCGGTACAAGTCAGTGTTTATATTCACAGCTGCACTTGTTGCCGTAGGAGTGCTTCTCGAACACTCCGCAAGCTTCGTCATAATGGCGCTGGGCGGCTTTATAGCTGCTACAGGCGACGACGCCCTACAAGTAAGGACAAATGCAAAGCTTCAGGATATGTTCCCCTCCGAGCAGCGTGCGACCCTCACTTCCGTGGAGTCCCTGAGCTTTTCGGTCATTATGATAATCCTTACTCCTCTTGCAGGAGCATTATTCAGTATATGGTGATACAAAAAGAGCTTTGTTATATAAAATAAATGCCCCGAAGCATTTCAATATGCTTCGGGGCTATGCTTTCTAACTTTGCTACCGGAATAAATCATAATTTTCGGAGAAAAAATTTGATTCGAGCCGTTAGCCCCTTGTATGGGGATGTGGGCATAACCACCTACAAGGGACGCCAAAGTGCAGGCAAACAAAAAAGGACTGCGAATGCAGTCCTTTAAAAATGTCGGCACTGATTTAGTTTCCCGGGCCGTCACCAGCCAAGTATCGTCAACGCGAATGAGCTTAACTTCCGTGTTCGGAATGGGAACGGGTGTGACCTCATTGCCATAA
>JAGCWY010000051.1 GCA_017961625.1 Ruminococcus sp.
CGGAGCTTACGCTGATACCGGGCTTCCGGTGAGAACTCGTGCGTTCCGGAGCACCAATGGTCAAACGGAACGAGGATGTTCGGGATTATCACGAGCCCTGCCGGGACCAGTATCATCCAGAATGCGATTTCCTTAAGTGTTTCTGTTGTCATTTCTGTCTCCTTCCGTCTTATTATCTACCCTGTACTTCTGAAGCGAGGCAAGTTCTTCCGGATGTTCACTGAGATACCAGCTAAGCGTCTTGCCTATACGTTCAGATACTTTCTGCCTGAATTCTTCTTTCTGTTCTTCTGTCAGATCGTCGAAAAGGATCTCCTTTCCGCCGATGTTCACATAGCTTACTGCTATAAGTTTCTGTCCTCTTGCCATACTATCACCTCTCTGTATTCTATGCGGTATGGGTTGTACGGGTTGCTTATGCTCCTTTCAGAAAAATGTTTATAAAGTACGTCTGCCCCTTTCCTGTAACTTTTGTAGTTTTGGTAACTCTCACCGAGCCGTCAGGATTGCTGATACTGCGCTCCTTAACCTCGAACAGTTTCATATCCATACTGCGCTGTGTCGGCATATTCGTGCTGTTTCCGGATTTTATGAGATAGCCGTTCTCACGAAGCCACGCAAACAGTCTTTTCTGTCCGATGTCAACACCGTTCTGCTTGATGAGCTTTGCAAGGTCACCGATGAGGATAGAAGTCTGTGAAGTTTCAACAGCGTCCGCAAAGAGGACTTTCGGGCGGTCAGCCTCGACACGCTGTTCAAGCGCCTTCCGTTGTGCCTGCTCCTCTTTGAGCTGTGTTGCAAGCTGTATCAGGAAGTCGGGCGACGTAAGAGCCTGTTCGATAACGCTGTCGGTCATGTATGCACCGTGTTTTCTGATTGTCGGGAGTATCTCCGATGTCACCCAGTGCTTAAACTCCTTTGCTTTCGGGAGTTTGCTTGAAAGTATCAGGCTGTAAAGCCCGCTTTCGTTGATTATAGTAACATTTCTGTTCTGACCTGATACGACAATTTGTCGGGTCAGCTTATCTTCTTCATCAACGTGCATTTTCATTGCTTTCTGTGGGTCTGCATAGCCGAGTATCTCAGCTACGTCCTTGCCTACGAAGTAGGGTACTCCCTCTACCTCGACTGTTCTGACAGCTCCGAAGCTGTCGTTTTTGAAAATCTGAATGTTGTTCATTTTAGTTTTCCTCCTCAATTTCGATTGGCTCCAAAAGCGCATCAGCTGTTGTATTAAGCGCCCTCGCAAGTTTTTTTAGCATAAGGATATTAGGCTTTCTTGCTCCACTCTCATACTGCGTTATTGCGTTAGGCGTTACTCCGACCAGAAGTGCAAGTTGTGTCTGTGTCATATGTAGCGCAGTACGATATTTGTATATGGCTACCATTTCAAGCACCTCCTTTCTAACATTATGTTAGAATTATAACTCACTATCCGTTAGATGTCAAGACATTTTCTAACATTTCGTTATATTATACAGTTTGTGAGAATATTTATTGACATTACTCACGGAATGTGATATTATGAATTTAAAGGAGGTGTCGATATGTTTGCAGAAAATCTAAAAAAGCTACGAAAAAACAAAGGATTGACTCAGGTGCAATTTGCACAAATATTTAATATTTCATCAGGCACAATAGCTATGTGGGAAACTAACAAAAGAATTCCAGATACCTCGATGCTGATAAAAATAGCTGAGTTTTTCAACGTTACAGTAGACTACTTACTTGGAAAAGATAATACTTCTTCTGATGAAAAAATAAAAGATCCTGCCGAAGACGATCAGGATCTCGTTATACTAAATAGAAATGCAAAAAAGCTTCCGCCCGAAAATAGAAAGCTTCTCATAGATATGGCTAAGGCAATGCTAAAGGAGGAATTCAA
>JAGCWY010000052.1 GCA_017961625.1 Ruminococcus sp.
CTTTACCGCGTGGAGTTATCACAGGTCTGCTGAGCTTGCCTGTGACGTTGACATATCCGCTTATGTGGAGACCGTCTGCTCTTAGTTCGATACGCATTATTTCACCTTCTTCCTGTGTTTGGGTATAAAAATAGCACTTGCCGCCGACATTGGTGTCGGTCGCAAATGCTTTCAAGCGTTATTCAATTACGATATGCTCCATAGCAGCTCGTGCTATCAGAACGGAGCAGTAGTCTGACATAGCCTGTACCTGCCCGTCATAGATCATTCTCGGACAAGTCGGTGTGAAGTCCAGCTCTCCGTTGTCCCACTTTTCGAGCATGGCTTCCAGCTTTTCAAGTCTTATCTTCACCTGATAATACTCAGCCCTGAACCGCTCCTTGTAGTCCTCGGACTGCATCAGTTCTATCGTGTCTTTCAGTTCCATCTTCTCACTCCTTTACAACAACGTTCTTGAACTTCTTGTAAGCATCAAGGTACCATTCCTTCTTATCACCGTTATAGGTCAGCTCGTAGTACATGCCGTCGAACAGTGTGCTTGAAAGAAGATACTTCCAGTTCTGCAGTGCTTTGCACTTCCAGACCATAAACACTTCGAAGCTTGGCTTTTCATCTGACTTGTCAAGGTGTTCTTCGATATACTCCCTGACGATTTTTAATGCTTTTTCGTCCATTATTCTCACCACCTTTCTGCGATATATCTTGACAAATCGCAAATAATCTGATATAATATACATGAAAGCAGAAATGCTATCAGAGATGAGGTTCCCTCCGCTATTCTGGGCAGAGGATTTACCTCATCAAAGATGAGAGTAACTACGGCTACTATGGCTGTTGTTGCTCTCATTTTTTGTATCTGAGCACTTTTACAAGAGTTCTATTATATGCAATCATAATATCGACGGTTACACCATGTACCCATTGCATACGTCAAATATAAGCGTTTTTGCGTATTTAACGCACGTTTGTGTAAATAAAGTGTGAATGTATTGCGCGCGTGTATTAGGGTATAAGAAAACCGCTCTCAGCTGAGAACGGTTAATTTGTTATTTATGCGTGAATAATGCTATACAAATCATCGATGATAGATACAGCCATATCTCCTCTTTTGCCGATAGATGATGAAGCATCATTGCCAGCCATAAAGTGTTCATAGCTTTCATCAGTTTCAATGTCAAAACACTTCAAACGAATTTCTTCAACTGATTTTTTATCGGAATAATCTATTTCAGTTATCCCAAATTCTTTTTTCAGAAACTCAAGCTGCTTTGAATTCAACGTTTTCATTTAATCACCCTCCAAGAGTATAGCCGTGATCATTAGATCGGAAGTTTCATAAACTAATCTGATATTGCCTTTCTGAACGCACTTACGATTAGCCTTATTTCCGGGATATGAACTTGTTGGATTGCTTAATACATCCTTTACTGTTTGAGATGATATTTGGCGTTCAATCATTCTATCGGCAGTATGTGGAATCATAGACTTTATTACAGTTCCATCTTCTGCCTTAGTGCCTTTGATGTCATTGATAAACTGTTTGCGTTGTTCTGGTGTTGCTTTAATTATACCATTTTTCTGAGATTTGTCAACACTTTTCTCAGATTTTCCACCACTTTTTGAACTGCCTCCGGACTTACCACCATTATTGCCTCCGGTACTGCCATTCATCTTGCCGTTTGGAAGCTGTATGTATTCACGCTGCTCCAGAGCACGTTCCTCTCCGGTAAGTAAATTCTTGGTCTGACCGGTGTTCGGAGTATAGACCTCCATAGTTTCAGGATTGAGTAGAACGTCCTGCAAGCCAAGCTTGACGAAATTGAATCCGAGCGGCTCATAGTCCTCTTCTCGGCGTATTTCGTCTATCTGGAGGATGTTATTGCGGACAGCGATCTCATAAGCATCATAGCGCTCTTTCAGACTTCCGCGTGTCAGCTCCTTCGTGTCGAACGCCCAATAATAACCCTGCTCTTTCTCTGATTCCAGGAGCATAACGTTGTCAAGCTCTGTCTCAATCTGATTGAGCACTGCTATGACCGCAGCTATGAACTTCTTGTTATCATCTTCAGTAGCTCCGCCATCAATGACCGTATGAGGAAAGCCGAACAGCTTGCAGATCTCAATGCTGTTTGCTTTCTTATTTTCGTTCATCTGAAGCTCAGCTGCTGTTGATGCTATTGCTTCAAAATCAATTCCATCATTGAGCACAAGCACTTTTTCACGGTTGTCCTCATTGTTGTCATAGACCTTGGCATATCCTGCCTTGATAGAAGATATTGCTGCATCTGAGAGCCTGTTCTTTGATTTCAGGAAGCCAGGTTTACAGCCGCCGTTGGAGTTCATCATGTTCTCCAGCTTCAGAGCGTTCCATGCTGCTGAGAGTATGCCTGATGCTTCCTCTTGCAATGGAATGTTAGTGTAGCCGTCCTTGGTCTTGCGCAGAAGCTTGATGAATTCAAAGTCAAAGTAAGTCTGAGCGTTTATCTGCACTCTGAACGCCTTGAATACAGGATCCTGATTTGACAGTATGCTTATATTCCGGCTATCAATATAATGCAGGCTTCGCACTGTAAGACCTCTGTTATTGATGTAGATCCACGCTCCGCTGCCAAGATAGTAGTCTTCTGTCGCAGCTTTCCACATATCCACGGTGCTCAGCGTGTCACCTGTATTGCCATTGAGCAGCTTGATTCGCGGATCATCGAATATCTCCGTCACCTGCTCCGCATCCTTACGGTATAGTTTCACAGGAAGCCGGGAAATTGTCTCTCCGATCTTATTGATACAAGCTGATACAGTAGGTATACTCAGTGCAGCTTCGCGCGTGAGCTCTCCGCTGATCCCGAAGAATGTCAGTATCGATGTCTCAGCATTCTGGATAGTGTCAGCTCTGATCTCCTGCTTCTTTTTTCGTCTGAAAAGTCCTATTTTGACCACTCCTTTCAGTGTATTATATAACCTGACAGCCGAAATCACTGCCGACATTGTCAAGCTCGTTGACTTGCAGCAGGAACAACGCATTGATGATCGATACAACCATATCTACCTTGCCGGCTGACTTTTTCTTGTTAACATACTGATTCAGGTTTGTGTCTCTCGTGCAGCGTGCGTTCTGGAAGTTGATCTCCAGCATTTGATTTGTCTCATATCTGAATTTCTGACTGAGAATATACTCTCTCAGGAGCTTTGTCGGACGATGAAGCACACTGCTGTGTTGCTTTATCTCAACACATTCAATGGGATTATCGCTGCTTTCAAGCTTCTGTACTGTAGATATAGCATTATATCTGTCAAATCCGAGTTGAACAATCTCAACACCGTATTTTTCCGGAATTGATTGTATGAAACGCTCAACAAAGCCGTAATCTATGACCTCATCGCCGCAGGCGAAGCACTCACCATTGTCAATAAGCTTCCGATAATTGACCTTTTCACGCTGTTCTTTTTCTTCCAGCCGTTCTGCCGGTATGAATCCCCATACCTTTGCATATACTACGTCCTCAGCTGCATCATAAGCGACCATTGCAACCGAAGTATTATCATCTGTCTGTGACAAATCGAGCCCGATATAGACCCGTCTGCCGTTCCAGAAGCTTATATCTTCAGGTACAACACACTGTTTGACCTTCGTTATCTCAACAAATCCCTCTACGCCAAGACCCTTATACAGGATGTTCATGTGTTTACAGAGGAAATTCTCACGCTTGTCCTCGTACAGTATCGCCATCTGCCGCATACGGCATATCTCATCGAAAATATAGCTGTGTGCATATGCTACCGGATTAGCCTGATAGATTGCTATGTCCTCAGTTTTCCATGCATCACCGGTCTTGTGTCCATCATCAGGCTCATAAAGCAGCGCGAATACTCTTGTACCGGCGATAAGACCGTCAAGTGTCTTCTTGGCTATGTCTATTTCATCGATCATAGCGTTATTATCATTCGGGTATTGCGTTGAAATGATAATACCAAGCTTTTCACGAAGAGCGATCTGTGATGATCTCATAGCCTCTATAGGGTAGTTGTCCATAGCTCCGCACTCATCGGCAAGGAACATATGTGCAAGCTTACCGTCCATCTTATCCTGAGAATACGCAAGAGGCGTATACTCTGATTCCGTTATCCTGCATCGTACTTCACTGCGCAGCAGCTTGAATATTTTCTCATCTGCAAGTGCAGGACTGGATTTTATGATCTTCCTGATAGCTCCCTGTAGCTCTTTTGAAAGCTTCAGGTCAGGAGCTACACTGAAAAACCGGCTGAACTGAGGCTCTGTAAGTAGTCCGATAATAAAAATGACCGCCGAAGTGAACGTTTTGAAGTTCTTTCGTGCGATCTCAAGCAGACCGGTTATATAATATCTGACTCCCGTAGAGGTCAGACGTGTACAGAAAAGCGCATATATGAACAGCATTGCATAGTCTTCAAGTCCGTCATACATCGGGCAGCCCAGATCCGGGTGGATCATAAGACGTAGCAGCTTGGTTATTTTCTTCCATCGCTTTTCGCAGACATAAGCATCTAAATTGTTTCCGTCAGCTATGTCAAGCCATATCTTAGCTTGGAGTTTTACATAACGCCCTACAAAGTGATTATCAGGCTCACAACACCAGAGTGCGTATTTGTATGCTCTGCTGTCTTTAACTATGTCAATTGCTGTCAGCTCCTTTCAATTATTCATCATCACTCAGTGCCTTCAACAGTGGGTTTTCGTCTGCCACTGCCGCCTGAGCATTGATATTGGCAAGCTTCGCGCGGCTCTGAGGGCTCAGGCTCAGCTCGTTGCAGTATCGGAAGAAAGCTTTTGTGTAGCTATCCTTCAAACGCACAAGAGGACCAGAAAGCCCTTTTTCGTTAATACTGCGCTCAATCTCCTGCATACGATCTATACATATGCTGCATTCAGCAAGAACATAGACATCGAGGTTCCCAAGTATTCCCGAAGCTTCAAGGTTCGTGACGATGTACTGAAAAATACTTCTCTGTGATTCTGTCAGATACTCTGGCGGCTTAATGTCTGATGATGTCCCCTTCAGCAATTCCTCTTTGTTCTGTCGCGATTCAAGAACATCCTTCCGGTATGTCCCTGTAGTCATCGCTGCTGATTTAGTTGGTCTTGCCATGTTCTCACCTCCTGACGCGGTTGGAATGTCCATTTTTAAGATTTTTTGTTTTCAGAGGGGGGCGTCGTTGGATTATTCGCCTGCTGAAAGGGGGGCTTACCACTCCGGGGGGATATTTTTTATCAGATTTAACAGTTTTTCTGCGGCGATTTTTCCTGATTCAGCCATTTCATGATGCTCAGCACAAAGCGTGATCAGATTATCATCTTCAAGTCTGAGCTCAAAGTTAGTCTTCAACGGTCTTATATGATGCACTGAAAGATCTCTGTTGTTAAACCTCTTCTGATCTCGGCATACAACACATAGATATTTGTCACGCCTCATGATATGCTCTCTTTTGAGCTTCCAGTCGTATGACCAGCGAAACAAGTCCTCTTTACTTCCGCGTTGACCGTAGATCTTCTTCGGGCGCTTTTCACAGACTTCGTTTTTGCCGTGGATCTTACCACAGTAAATACAAGCTTTCTTCATAGTTCACGTATAACAGAAATACCCCGACTACTGCCGAGGTACTTCCGAAAGGAGTATTCATAACAATGCCAATCAATTGCATGGTTGCAGGGGCAGGAGTCGAACCTGCTTTCTCCGGGGTATGAACCCGGTGAGATACCGTTTCTCCACTCTGCCAACGGGGCGACCGGCTGCTGAAACCGGTCAAGGGAATGAAAGGAAATCAACAATGTGATCGGAATACTAAGAATGCAAGGCGGAGAGAACTGCGGTGAAGACACATCGAAGGGATACAAGATGCGCACCGCAGGAAAGCTCTCTTTACCGGTTCCGCCTGCTTTCTATAATATCATTATAGTTATATCAATAAGGCATTTCAAGGCATAATTAGGCACAGTTTTTTATAAGCCTGTTTTTGTTTCTTTCTGACAGTTCGGGGAGCATAATTCATGATCTCAGCAGTTTCCTCAATCGTGTGATATGTTATGTACCTGTTGATCAGGACGGACTCCAGATCGTCGTCTTCCAGACGTCCGATAATATCCCTGACTCGCTTGCACTTGAACTTGAGCTGAGCTATCTCCTCATCGATCTCCTGTTCGCGTGCTGCCAGACGTATCAGATTGCTTTCTACGCCGTTCTTTTTCATAGAGGGGTAATTACCCTCATAAGACACTGCACCGCCCTGTGCGTCAATTCTGAGCTGTATTTTTTCAAGTTCCAGTGCTTTGATTTTCTGTGTAGCGAAAAAGTAAGATTTAAGGAATTCTCTTGCATCTTTTTCAGTCATTTGTTACCTCCTCATTCAACCATTCCTGTATGCAGCGTTCGCAGTTCCCGTACTCATGTTTCCGGCATCTGTCACACTTCGTGTCGAGAGACATATCCGATACCAGCAGGAGAACGCATTGTGAAGTCCATTGTGCCATATTCACCAGAAGATCATATATGCACGTCCTGTTGATCTTGTCCCGGTTAGTCATCGCCGTCATCAGCCTCCTTGATCATCGCACAGATCGCGAAACCAAATATGAAACATACGACACCGGTTACAGCGCCGGCAATAAATACTCCTGTCATCTGTATTTCCTCCCTAAGATACGATTATCTACTCTGCGTCTGAGCTCTCTCGTGAGTGCTACCGTAAGATCATACTGTTCGTGTGCAGCATAGCACTCCTGCTTTCTCCGATCGAGCTCCTGCCGGTACTCCGCATATCTGCCGCAGCTGCTATGGCATCTCACGCAGCGATCAGTACAGCCTCGGCACGGTGAGTCAAGTGTTGCAGATACAACCATCAGTAAGCACCTCCCCAAAGCAGGTCAAGAGCTAAATACTTCATGGAGCAGGCGAACTGTGAATCACAGTGCTTGCACGGTCCTTTGTGCTCATAGCAGTGTATTGTCTTCCTGATGATACGGTCGATGTCCTTGATGTTCATAATTCATTCCTCCTTAGTTCCTTGATCCTCTCTCTGAGGAGTCTGTTTTCTTCCTGTAGCAGCTCAGACTTGATTATGAGCTGTTGTTTTTCAAGTCGTTTCCGCTTCCGGTATGCCCTCTGAGCTGCACGGTTGCTGTCTGATCTTGCGAACCGTCTGCACTCTGGACAGTACTTGGTGCGGATGAGGGCGAAGTAGTTGCCCTCACCGTTGATATTACCAAGCAGCGCATGGCACCAGTCGCAGTATACGTTTCCTGACTGTGCGTCATACACTCTCTTCGTCCTCCCCCCTGCGGTTAATTATTATCGTTCTGCTTATGTTTTGCTTACGCCGTAGAGCGTTTAGCTTGTCCATTTCACGGAACAGGGTAGAGGTCAGTTCCCTCTCCCTCTCCTCTGCTAATGCCAGTGTCTGAGCTGTCACCTGACTGTCTCCATCGACCCACACATCTGCTGACAGGTTCTTACCGTATGATGTCTGCCAGTCCAGACGAACATTCTTGTGATGGTTGCAGTCTGAGAGCTGGATATCAATTATGAGCTCCTCTACTGCTTGTAACTGATCGTTGAGATAATTGATCTTCCGGATCTGATTCGACAGCTCTGCACTGTAGTATCCCTCCGAAGATGGCGGTGAAGAATCAAGTCCCTTGAAGATCCCCCAGCCGCACAGTATAAGTATCATGATCACGAATATTCCTTGCATCATTGTCATTCCCTCCTATAGCAGGAAATACACCACCGCAGCCACTGCTGCTGCATAAGCGACTATCCCAAGTCGGATGAGTATTTCCTTGATTACCTTCATCTCTTGTACCGGATTGTCTTCGGGCTGTGCTGACACACCCAGCAGATCTGTCTCCCCTCCGGTACTGGTCTTCCGCAGCATACGCAACTCATGCACTTGCCTCCTTCTTCTTAGCTTCATAGTAAAGCTTGCTGTAGATCCGGTTGTACTCTCTCTGCTTCTGCTGCTTGCGCTTGATCTGGATGGGATCATCAACCCCGAAAGCATCCCGGATCATCTGTTTCTCTGCCTTAGTCGGCGGAGCTGAGTTCCGGCAGTCTGGGAAAGGGCACTTGAAGCAGTCCATAGTGCAGACGTTCTTCTGCTTTTCCCGGTACTTGCGATAATACTCCTTAAGCCGGTCTTTATGTGCAGCCCTCCATTCTTTTTCGGTCATTGCTACTCCCTCCCTACGATCTCAGTGATTTTATCATACAGCTCATTGGCTGCGTTAGTATCCTTGTAGTTAGCAAAGAACGCTCTTCTTAGCACCGGTTGAGTCTCACGCAGGAGATTCTTCATATCTTCATTGTCTTTCAAGAGCTTTCCCTTTTCTTTTATGAGTCTGTCACACTCGCTTATCAGCACTTTGTTTTCTTCTCTCAGGTCTTTCAGCTCCGTCAGCCACTCTGCCAGCTGCCTGTGATCTGCGGCACACTGTGAGTTATATTCTTTGCCTTCTTTGCTGACTCCGAACTTGCACTGTCTCTCATGCTTAGTCACCTGTTCTTCGCAGTGACGGATTGCTTCGTCAATTGTCATCTTCTTCTACCTCCCCACCATCCTCACAAAATGTTTCATAACTATCAGGCGTAGCATCTAGTGGCACATTGTTCTCGGCATCAGCAATAGCTTCTTCTTCTGTATCTCCAATACCCTCACAAGAGCCACTATAATAGCATATCACTCTGTACTTACTCATTCTGATCACCTCTCGTATCTATTATCACCACTATCAAGAGCTAACTGTCTTTCACCCTTAACATTCTCCGCATATATACAATTATCGCAATTATCTTTACACTTTGTCGGATATGTTGTCAAAGGGCAATGCCGTTTAGATAAATATGTCTCTAATGTTTCAAACTCTGAGCAATAATACATACCACTAAGAGTTCCTTTGCTGTACTTACCTGTTGTGACTTCTTTATTTGTACATCGGTCCAATCTCTGTTTACCCTCACGCTTTTTAAAGTGACGGCATTTCTGACAATATTCTTCTATCCAGTTATCACACATTTCGGGTTTTGTCATTCTGCTCACCGTCCTCTCCGATCAGAGCGAGGATTTCAGGCTCATATTTATATTTCCACTTTGACCTTTTATTTGTGGTGCAAAAATCCTCACACTTACATTCAAAGTCTACGGTACATTCTGTACAAACTCTGCACATTCCACCTGCATATCGCTTTATATCCTCATACATTACTTTCAGAAGTCTTTTTGCTTCGCACAACTCTGCAACGGTATCCCTCAGCATTTTATCACGCTTTTCAAGAAATTCCTGATTATCCTTTGCCGATTCTTCTAAGCCGATAAAAAACGCATCTATTTCAGCATCGGTTTTCAAGTCACACCTCTTTGCAACCTCTGTTCTCACGTTGTTTATAAATCTATCAAGTGCCATTTTCAGTCCTCCTGTTCCATCACTTTATAAAACTCTGACGCCTTGATTGGTATAAAGCCTTTAGGTATATCTTCAACTTCATACTCTGTCGAATACTGGACGTACAATTTACCGTCTTGATCAAACAACCTTGTCTGCGATCTGCCTACTGGATTTTTAAAATAAAACGGCACGAAGGGTTTACTCGCTTTCTTGATATTGGCTTTTGTAAAAGCTTTACCGATAGAGCTTGTTTTCTTAAATGGCGAGTGTCCCTGACACTCTACCTTGCCAAACTGATCTGAAAACTGCCCGTTTAGCGAAACATCTACCCACAACTTCCCCTCATCAATCATAAATGTATCGCCAGCGATGCCGTATTCTTTCTTAAAGGCAACAACGCCGTTACGCATTTTCTCATAATCCGTAAGCCATTTGAAATAATCGCAGAATAATGTGCTGTCCGAGTTTACTTCATAAAAATGTTCAATCATTTTCATCCCTCCTCAATTATCAGCCCTGACGATTATAGCCTTACGCCAGTACTGAGAATATGTGTCTTTCCATACCTTCAAGATTCGCTCGAGTTGTGCGTCAGTCACTCTGTGGTGCCTGTCCTCATTTTCTTCCAGTATATAGTCTGCAAGATCTTCCTCGAATTCTATCTTGTCATTGTAAACTTTCTCTGGTTCCCAAGGGCATTCGCAATCAAGTACCTCTCCGACTTCACAGCGTACATCTGTGCAGTATGTATAGCTCCACCCCTCAACGGCTGCCTCTTCGCCGACCATGACCACTATAGGCAGATCAGGGTTCTCAGCTATCAGCTTTCTCAGCTCCGTGCTGTCCTGAATGATATTCAGCTCACTCATACTCTTCCTCCCTATTCCGGTCTATAGTCTCACGCAGCATCTGGATCTCTGCCTGAAGCTGCTTAATGTATGCTCTGAGTTCTGCCTCAGTGTAATAAGCGCCGTCTATAACCATCTACCATTCCCTCCTTTTTGAGCTCCATGTACTTCCCGTAGCTGACACCCAGCTCAATTGCCTCATGTACGTCTCTGGACAGCTGCTCAGACTGCCCGTGTATGTAGTATGTTGGTTTCTTCTTTCGGTTCATAGTTCTTCCTGATCCTTTCCTGATATTCTCTGCATATTGCAGTAAACTGGTCGTATTCATTCTTCATTCGGCTGTAAGTGCCTAATATCTGCCGTTTGATGTCCTGCGCCTGCTCTTTGGAGCATTTCCGGCACTGGTATCTGGCATACAGTCCGGACAGCATATGATATAACATAACCTCCGGAGGCTGCAGATCCTTCGGTATAGGCTCACCTTTTGCCGCAGCTTTCTCAATTTGACTTAACAACTCTGACTGCATCTTCGACACTCCTTACGATTGACGCTACACAGCCATATCTATTACGCATGACTGCCAGGAAATTAAGTTGCTCTTTGCTTGCTTTGCCTGTTTCTGTCTTGACTTCAAGGAAATATATTCGTCCGTCCTTTACGGCTATCAGATCGGAGAAGCCCTTCGGAAGCCCGGTGTCAAACCACCTGCCGTCTTCCGTCTTGAAGCGTCCAACGTTTATTCTGAATACACAGTATCCGAGCTCTGTGAGCTTGATGCGGATAGATGACTGAATATCATGCTCGGTCATACTCCTATAATCCTCCTCATAGTGTTGTATTTTGACGGTATCGGTATATCGTGAAGCGCTGCATATCTGATGCACCATGCGAACTTGTACTTATGCAGCTTCTGAAACTCTACGATCTCAGCCCATGTTTCGAGTTCAGCGTCAGCAAGCTTGGTATTTCGTATATCGTCCTGACGCTTCATCTCCACAAGGTCGATCTCCACTACCTGCTTCTCTTTGCGCTGTATCTCCTTCACGGCTGCATAGCCGCAGTACGGACACTTCTGCTCTGTCGGTGAATATACAGCATAGCACATCGGGCACTCTCTGATTTTGACCATGTTCTCCTGCTTCTTTTTCGGTTCCAGGGTCCACTCTCTGTCATCATCAGGCAGCCCGTGAAGATAGCAGTTGCCGACGTGATCTATTATGATCGCTGTCTTACCAGGCATATACCGCATACTGCGCATCGACTGCTGTATGTATAATGTCAGGCTCTGAGTCGGTCTGAGCAGGACTGTACACTCACAGTCAGGAACGTCCAGACCTTCACCGAAGAGATCACAGTTACATAGTACTTTTATCTCGCCGTTCCTGAATCGCTCCATAACGCTCTGGCGTTCGTTTTTATCGGTTGCACCATCGAGGCTATAACTTATATACCCTGCTCTGTTGAACTCCATAGCGGTCATTTTTGAAGCCTCAACGCTTGCACAGTAGACTATGGTCTTCTTGCCTTTTGCAAGCTTCTCCCACTGATCCACCGTACTGCCGTATATCTCTTTGTTCTGCATAAGCTCAGCTACTTCATCTGCCTTGTAATCGCCTGCCTTAACGTGCAATCCTGAAGTATCTGCAAGCTTAACGCTGTAGTACTTGTAAGGCGATAGGTAGTTGTTCTCTATCAGCCACTTAGTAGAGACTGATGTTATCAGATCTTCGTATACCTCACCCAGACCGCCATGATTAAGCCTGCACGGTGTAGCCGTGAATCCAAGCCTCAAAGCGTTGGGAAATGCTTCATAGATCTTCTTGTAACTGTTCGCGGTGCTGTGATGTGCCTCGTCAGTAATAATCAGCTGAGGCCGCTGAATCTTTTCTATATGCCTGCTGACCGTCTGAACCATGCTCACGCTGCATAAGCTCATATCAACACCCTGAGCTGCGAAAGTATTCGCTATCTGCTCACATAGCTCCTTACGGTGTACCAGAAACAAGACTGTATTCCCCTTGTCTGTAGCTGAGCGAGAGATCTCAGCCTGTATGACTGACTTGCCACCACCGCAGCCAAGAACACTGACGATTGATCTATGACCGGATCTGACTGAGCGCCTTATATTATCAATGAGCTCTTGCTGATATGGTCTGAGTTGCAATTGTATCACTCCTCTCATTGTGCTGTGCGGAACTTGCGGCACAGCGCGTAACAGATGTTCCGCGTATTTTTTTGCCTATTTTATGCGCTTTATGAATGTCGCGCGGAACTGCGGAACAAATTCGCGCATTATCTCGTCAGGAGAAAAAATATAATATTATATATAGTTAATTTTAATAAGCGGTATATATACGGGGGAAATGTTCCGCAGTTCCGCACCCGCTATTTTTCGCGGTTTGTAAGCTGTTGTTTGTTCCGCAAACAGTTCCGCAGCTGTACCGCGCTATGGAAGAAGCTGCTCATAATCATCTGGTGAAATATACTCCTCACTGTCGCACGGCATTTCCATTGCTATGCACTCAGTACGGATGCCATGTACTCTCTTGCAGATGCTAAGAGCTCTTCCTCTGGTCTGTATCAGTCCTTTAGTCTTCAGCCACGATAGCAAAGCCCTGTCTTCAAAGCCCTGATCCTTAGCAGCCTTACAGAATACCGACTTATTGATATAAGCTGTATCTCCTTCGATAACTCCGTAGACTTCGCCCTGCGGCTCTATATCCACGCCTGTATCATCACGATGCAGAAACTTATTGCTGTTTGAGGATACCCAATCGCACATATATGCATATCCGCGCTCACCTGCTGAAACGCTGGACTTTGATTTGAGATATTCCGCCAGATCTGAGGTTGTGAGAGCCTTGCCGGTATGATATATGTACTTGTCTGCAAGTTCATCGGCAAGAATTAGCATTGCTGCTGCCATTGCCTGCTTTTCTGTAGTAGCACCACCAGAGAGCTCACGGAAGAGAGCTTCATACCGCTGCTGCGCTTGTTCGATCACTTCCGGTGTAAGAGCTTCAATGAATTTCCGTCCTGCAAAGCCGTAGTTCTGCTTGATCGCTGCCGAAGTGCTGAAACCGTCTTTTATCACGCTGTCAGCTGCACGGCACTCTATGTCAATGACTCTGTTGACAGCTCCTGCACCGGCGTTGTCGTTAACTATAGGGGATTCACCGGTAGTAAGAATACACAAAGCCCATGTTGGTGTAGCTTCAATGCCGCCTGACTTAGTACCTCTTGTGCGTCCTACACCCTGAGAGAGCTGGTAAACATCGAACCGGCTCCGTCCGTGGCTGTCCTTGCTGAGCTGAAGCTCGTCAATACACATCGGTATATTGTTCAGAAATGCAGCTGTCTTTTCATGTCCGACCTGAGTAGCATTGAAAGTCTGGATGTACTGTCCGACTGCCGGATCGCCCCACACGGAGGCAGCAAGCATCAGAGCTACAGTCTTTCCTGTTCCGGATTCTATACCCCAGAGATGAACGAAGAAACTGAGGCAGCCGACCCGACTAATAAGCGGACTTGCAAAGGAAGCAGCAAGCAAGATCTGAGCAGTGGTATTGTCGTTTCTGCACTTTCTGGCTACTTCCAGCCACTTATCATAGCTGCCGTGCTGAGTGATCGCTGAGTAGATCCGGCTGTAGTCCGCAGCACCGTCAAAAGTAAGTCCGTCAACATAGGGAGAGAAGTTACCTCCGTCACCTATATATCCAAGTCTTGAAACGCTCTGCTTTTCCGGGATAAGATCATAGTTCATGGCCTCAATGTCACACATGAACTCTGATAGTGCCTTAGCTGTTTTCGATGTTACAGAAACGCCTACAGCTGCAAGCTGTATAATCTTGGAAGCATCGAAGAGCTCCTTCTTGCCGATGATGATCTCACGCCAGTATTTGCCTTTGGAGTATGCTATTTTCAGCTTTTCCTCACCGGTATCGATATTCACAAGACGCTCAACAGGAAGTATCGGGTGCTTGCAGGCGTATTCAGTACTTACATATGTTGTTCTTGATACTCCTGTAGCGTCACAATTCCACTCCCCTGCTTCAAGCTCTATAGGTTGTCCCGGAAAATCTGTAGGATTCAGAGCCAGACTGCCTTCCGGTGCTTGCTTGACTTGTCTGAGAGATTCTACATACGCCTTATATGTCTGCTTAAAGCCGCGGAAACCGCATCTCTGTGCTTCTGCTGCCATAGCGTCAAGAGCACGTTTTTGCAAGAACTTCGTAGGCTGTGAAAAAACTTCATAGTATGGATCTTCGGAACTTGCGAAGTCATCAGCATTGTATCTGTATTTCAGCTGCAAGTCTTCATTTTGATAAGATTCCCTTGCTAACTTAAAAGCCTCGTCAAACTCTTTCTTATGTCCGGCAGCAATAGCCGCGGAACGGAGTACCGTTAGATTATCAGTAAGCCGTTCCTGGCTATCACTGTGATATGCTATTTCACCAAGTACCGACATAAGCGCTTTAGGATCAACAAATACAATGTTCTGAGCTTCTGTAGTAGTAAGAATATAAATAGTAAGCACCTCCTTCCTGTGATAATTTCATCGTTCAGAATGGAACGCTATCATCACCGCCGAGGATTTCTTCAAAGTCACTGTAAGCCATATTGGCTGTATTAGCTGTAACCGGAGCTGCTGCCTGCTGCTGTGCTGTTGCTGTTCCCTTACCCATGATACTGATAAATTCAGCATTCAAGGTTTTATAAGTCTTGCCTTCATACTCGCTTGATTCGATGCGACCAACCACCATAACAGCGTCGCCCTTCTTGATCTGACCGGCATAACGTGCCATGTCGTGCCAGGCGATGCAGTTAGTCCAGATTGCTTCTCCACGCTCGTTCTGGTTCTGTGAGGGCTTCTCTCCGACCTTAACGCCCCATTTAGTATAGGTCTTACCGTTCTGTGATGTTTTCATTTCGGCATCTTTCGCCACAAAGCCAGAAATAATGAAGCTCCCGTCTTGTAATTTACTATACATTACTTATTTTCCTCCTCAGCTCCCATAATGAGCTCTGTTAATTCCTTGGACTTGTCTGCATTAAGCTTAACGTCAAACCAGTCTGAAATGCTTGAATTTCCATCTTTAAGGCTGTTGTAAATGCCAATGTACTCTGATATATCATCAGTAGTCATGGTGTCTATTTTGCGCCCTAAGCGCTGCTCAATCGTATCTATCTTAACGCCGAATTTATTGAATGCTACGACCATTTTGTTGATTCTGTCGGAAATAGGTGTATCGTTATTGCCGGCGAGGGTCTTCTTACATTCAAGGACGGCAGCTTCGACAAGATCCGGAGGAAGGATTGCAAGGATCCTTGCTCTGAGCCTGCGTCCTGCCATGTTAGCGTTGTTCTCGTAAATATCACGCTGCTCCGTAAGTCTGACCTGTCCCTTCTTGGTGTCTCTTACGTGAGCTACAACAAACGTCTGACTGCTCATTGTGTTCGTTTCCATGTCCCAGCAATAAGCCGACATTTCAGATTCTCCATCTTTCTGGGAAAGCTCTTTGATACCAAAATCGACATTTCCCCAGCATCGTGCAAGTTCCTCAGCCAGTCTGATGCTCGGACCCGATATTGTACTTCCGCTTCGGGGATAGCTGTAGATTGCTTTCTCTGCAAGGCTCTTACGCTTGCAGGCTTC
Source organism: Ruminococcus sp. (assembly GCA_017961625.1). GTDB lineage: Bacteria > Bacillota > Clostridia > Oscillospirales > Ruminococcaceae > Ruminococcus. Next base: position 15,919 of record JAGCWY010000052.1, read on the forward strand.
TATTGCCTTAGAGTATGCCAGATGCTCGTCACGGGGGAAATTCTTCGCTATAATAAGCTTTCCCTGCGCTTCGGCTATCGCCTTCGATGATTCAATAGTTACCGCTCCGGCGTTGATTCCCGGCGCATTAGTCGGTACTCTGAATGGATTAGGTTCTGTGTTGATGATCTGATTTTCCATGTGATTTCCTCCTTAGAAATACTTTCTTGCCACCCAATCAGGGATTGAAAGGCTATGAACTTCGGGTTTTTCTTCATATGCATACCAGTTATCGGTTTCAAGGCACTTCTTGTATACTGCGAAATCTTCATTGTATGTCAGGCGCCCAAGCTGAAGCATCAGACTGTCCGCAGTATATACAACCACCGGATAAGGAGCTTTCGTCTCAACGGCTATAAATATGAAATTCTCTACCTCTATGCCTTTGTTTCTCAGTCCGTCCAGATACCAGGCTGCTTGTACATGATACCTATAGTTGTATGCTGATTTAAGGAACTCTTCCGGGCTGCTGTTCTGAGTGGTTTTCAGGTCAACAACCGTTTTAATGTCCATTCTCAGATAGTCAGGTCTGCACTTGCACTCAATACCGTCTGTAGTCCAGAAGTGTGAAGTCTCCGCATCTCCACCTTGCAGCAGCTTCGCAGCTACCGGATGTTTTCTTACTGATTCAGTTATCTCACGTGCCAGAGCCATTGTTGTTGCATCAACTATTGTCTGCTGCTCTGTCAATTCTTCCATGAACTCCGCCCAAGCTTCCTTGCCTGCCTTGGTGCGTTTATCGCACTCAGGAGCTTTTACATATTCATCGCTAAAGCTGTCAGGTTCAAGCACAAGCTTGTGAACTACTGAGCCGAGCAGCATTGCAGGAGTCTGTTCTCTTGGTTCCTGTTTCGCAAGCTTATAATGCAAGGGTGATCTTGCTATCAGATCTAAATCAGACTTGCTGATAGCTGGTGTAGCGTGGTATTCTGCGTTAGTCATACGGGTACATCCTCCTGTACATAAAGTCTATATCCTCAGCCCCGAAGTCCCTCAGAACGTCCTCTGAGCTAACTACAAGCGTCATTCTGCACAGGAACGCCAAGCGCATTACCTTGTCCGCTATAAGAGCAGCTTTCTGTCGTGTACTCATGCCATTATCCCCCTTATGACCATGTTCATTACGGTGTAAGGGTCTTCCTTGACCATTGTATGACCGATGTTGTCTATTGTTATCAGGGTCTTAGCCTTGTGGGCCAGAGCTGATAATGGGTTCAGAGCTTCTACCTTGGTTATCGATGCTGCTTCTACATCGAATTTGTTTCCGTTATTGTCAGTAAGTGTTATCATATGATTACTTCCTTTCCCCGTGTAAGTGTTTATGCAGCAGCTTAGCTGCTTTGTTCCATGTGACTGTGTATCTGATGTTCTTGCTGTGGAGTGTAACATCTATCCGATCAGACCAGCCGAAGATATTGTACTTGTCATTGCCCTTGCCGCCGTTCATGTGTGCCTTGCGCATATCCTTGCCGAAATCACCGTAGGACTTAGCCATGCATACGGCTATATCTTTCTCATTGATGAAGTACATCAACGCTGCAAGTATCTCTTCTGAGTCGGTCACTCCGTCCCATTTGGTCGTTACCATTGACATTTCTTCCTTTCTGTGGTATTATTTTGGTGGTATATATTTTTCTTTGCTCCCTTCGGGGAGCTTTTTCCTTTTATATCATGCTGAGCTGTCCGTCTATGATTTCTTTTTTCTGTGCTTCTTCTGCCATTCTCTTGGCTTTGTACTCATTGTACTTCTGCCGATATTCATAGCTTTTACCGAATATTGCCCATGCAGCTTTCACGACATTTGGCTCATATGGCTTGATTTTTTCTAAGTCTTCAACAGCTTTATATGATATAGGGCATCCGCAACAGCCTGTTCTTGTAAGTCCATATACTTCATATGCATCAGAATACCGGATATTGTATTTCTCCTTATACCACGCTTTATCATCATCCGACACATAGTAAAGGGGCCTGAGCCTGTACTGACCGGACGAAGTCTCTGTGAAGCACATCGTTGTGCAGTCTTTTCGTGGGACTGACCTCATGCCGCCTTCGTCTCTTCGTTCGCCGGTGATTATCATGTCATAATCCTTCTGTACGTTGTGTGCTGGCTGCTTCTTGCAATAGTCACAGCAACGAGCACTGCACTGAAAGTCCGGAGGATATTCGCCGATGAAGTCTTTCATGTACTTTGAAGAGTTGATTACAAGCTGTATGTTCGGTCTTGGTTCGCCCTTTGAGTTGCAACAGCAAAGAAAATTGATTGTAGTCTCACAGCCGGGATAACGTTCTTTCAGCTCTGCTCTCTTGGCTATCTTGTCTTCTGCCTGTTCATACTCTTCGGCAATTGAAAGCGGAAGTCCTTTTATCTGCCACCCTTCAAGCCCTGCGGACATTATCTTTGATACAAAGGGCAGTCCGTATTTCCTTGAAGCTTGAACAATGTTGATTTTCGGCCTAACTGTTTCAATCTCAACCTTGTACTTCTCAGCTGTAGCTTTTACATGGTCTTTTGTTGCTTTCATTTCAAGGCCTGTATTGAAAAAGACGTATTTCACAGGCGGAAGGTTCAACAGCTCCCTTGTATTTTCTATCAGATCTATGAGGATATCGCTATCAGCACCGCCGCTGTATGAGCATATAGCCTTTGGATGCTGTAAAAGCCTTGTCGCTATAATGCCCTGTATTGCTTGGAATTTCTCCGGAGCAGGTAAATCAGCATATGCCGGCCTGTCGGTGTATACTCGGCTTCTGTATTCTTCCTTCACTTTATTCGACCTCCGCAAGCATATCCCATATCTGGTTGTAGAGGTCGCCCTTGCGCATATCAAGCTGGTACTGCTGCCGGTTGATGTCTGCAATCTCTGCTCTGATAGCTGCTAACGCTCCTTTGAGCCTGTCCGGCACGATCTCTTCCGGATTCAGCTTCCTTGTGTACTTCTTACGGTCCTTAGCTGACTTGGTCTCTGCCATACGCTGCTTGGGTTTCTGGTTGCCCTTGAGCTTTCGCAGATCCACTCCCTGTTCTTTAAGGATCTCCTGGATGCGTCCGACCGGAACATCGTTCAGCTCCGCGCAGATCCTCACCTGTGCCCTCTGGTCACGCGCTTGTAGTACATTTGCCTTGATCTCTGATTCCGTCATCTGCATAATTAACTCCTTCCGAGCGCTCTAACGCGCTCTATGTAATATTCCTCACCTGTATGCCGGTACAGCATCAGGTTAGTTTCGATAGCCTTCCTGCGCAGTCTGCGCTGTTTTGCGTGTTTTCTCAGGCTGCCTGTCCAGCTCCGGAACTGCCCGATGTAGTCCATCAGGGAGAGCAGTCCGTAGGCAAGCAGCAGCACTGCCATTAACCGTCCCATTATGTATTTGCCTCCTGTGAGTGCTTTGCAACAAGTTCATCCCAGTCATATCCCCGTTCCACGGTCACATGGTGGTAGAACCGGCGGAGAGCTGCACGCATTTTCTTTTCATACTCTGCCTGCTGCTCCGGAGTACGCTTAGGGATATGCACTGTGATATGGTTGCCTCTTGCACTGTCGTAGCTTACAGTGCGCTCTGTCTCTGTTTCGGTCTCCTGCCAGTTTCTGTAATAGCTGTCATTGTTATTCATAAGATCACCTCACTAAATCTTATGCGGTATGGGTTGTACGGGTTGCTTAGGTGCCTTTCATTCTTCTTCGACACCCTCAAACTCTGAAAACTTGTACTCAACTATCTGCTTGTATTCAGCACTTTCAATGATCTCGCTTGCACCTCTATAGAAGTTCGCAGCGCTCTGATAGTCCTCGTTACTGTAGCATTCGTCAGCGACAGCAATGATTTTCTTTTTCAATTCTGCTCCACTGATAGAGCCAACTGTCTTTTCTGTAAAAATATCTTTCATGATGTTCTCCTCTGTTCGATAGTTGGAAGAATACCGTTATTCTTCAGCAGCTCATAAATAAAGAGCCTGCCTTTCTGTGTCCATTTTGTTTCCATAGTAATATCTGGTCTGCCGTCCGAACGGATAATATCAATGGTTTTCGAGTGAGTATAGCCTTTATCCTGATACTTTGCGTATAAGAACCACTGATTACTCTGCTTGTACTGTACACCGAATTCATGAAGCAGCTTGTTCATCTTTTTGCCGCTCATGCCATAGTCTTTGGCTATCTGGGTTATGGTCACAAGTCCCTTGTTGTTGAGAATGCTGTCGGTATAGTCGGCTTTTGGCTGTAATTCACCGATAAGTTGTTCCTGCGCAGTTACTCTTGTTTCAAGTGCGGCAACGCACTCACGAGCTTCGAGGAGCTTTCTATCCGCTATCTTCAAAGCCCTCGACATAATTGCTTCGGGATTGTTCCACTGCCTCTCGACATCGATGAAATACTGTCTGCACTTTCTACCAATATCACTTCTCTGTATCATACAGATTTCTTTCGCCATGTCTATGGTGAGCTGATGGTCAGTGTAGGCTGTTTCATTGCCTTGAGCTGTTAGTCTTTTTTGACTAATAGCTACAAAGTCCGAATTTTCTGTAAATCCATATTCGCACATTCTGTCAAACCACTTGCTGTACTGTGTCTTGATTTCCAGAGCCTCATGAAGGTCTCTGCCCATGACTGTAGGGCGGTCACTGCCGTCGTAGTTGATGTTGATTAAATCATTCATTTCAAGTTTCCTCACTTTCTAACTTAGTATCTTTACAAGTTACTAAGTTGCCAAAAAAAATTCGCATTGGGTCAGTTATCTCTAAGAGTGGAATAAGTTTCTCGATTTCATCTGTTCCGAACTGCTTCTTTTTCAGTCGATTACAAAAGGTTTTTTCGGATATTCCCAACTCCTGAGACAGCTTTTTCTGGTTAAAGCCTTTTCTGACCATAGCAGCTTTGAATTCCAGAACATTTAGCATTTGCTCACCTCCGTATCTTATTAAGTTACTAACAGTATAACACAAGGTTAGTAACTTGTCAAGTTATTTCTGAAAATTTTATGGTAATTCTTTTCTTGACAAGTTACCAAAATGTTAGTATAATGGATTTAACAGGAGGTGGTCCTATGAGTGTAGGTGAAAGAATAAAAACTCTTAGAGAAGAAAACAATATCACTCAAACAGAGCTGGCAGAGGCTCTCAAAACTACAAAACAGAATATTTACAAGTACGAAAACAATATCATAACTAATATCCCGTCTGATAAGATCGAAGCCATTGCATCATTTTTTAATGTTTCTCCAGCATATATAATGGGTTGGGAAGATGATAAATGGTATTTTAGGAACGGTGAATTAAAAACAGGCTATTGGCACGAAAAAGATATTGAAGAAGAAATTAAACAAAAAGAAATGATTACTCGTGCTACAAATAATACGAAATATATACCTGTTTTCAATATAGACACTGTTAATGCATTTTCTCTAAATTCATTTTCAAAAAGTAATTTTGATTATTATCCACTTATTTGTAAAGATAAACCATTAAAAGAATATATTTACATTGTCAATAATACTAAACATAATGACTATAAATCAAATATGTATCCACTAATTGAAGAAAATGACATTATTTTACTTGACTATGGGGCCGAACCTGAGAACGGTGACCTAACTATGATTGAATTACACCCAGGCAATAATTTCTTTTGTCGATTTTATAAGTATAATGATTATATTGAATTTCAATTTCTATCAAAAAAACCAATTAGAATCCAAAGTGAGAATGAAGATTTTAGCAGATATGAGGTTCGTGGAACTGTAAAGCAAGTAATTAAATCTATTTGAGAACCAATTTCTAATAATAAACCAAAGATACTGAGAGGAGAAATACCATGGAAATAATCAAATACCCCTCAGAAGACGCCGTACGCGCTGCTATGGCAGCAGACGAGCCGTTACTGGTTCTTATATCCTTTGACGGCAAGACAGCCATTATGAGCCAGATAGACGAAGCTATGGAGCATCATATACTCCTGATGAAAACAGGCTATAAGGATACCGACATTGACAAGTTCTTCCGGATCGTTCTGGACAAGAGCGGAGCTGACTGGACATTCGTGTGTCCGCCGGATTACAAGGGTATACAGTTCAAGGATAAGCGCATAGAGGCGTTCTACAAGGACGGATTTGCGGTTATTTCTGACTTTCTGCACTCCATAGGGTATCTGGTAGGCATAGACATTCCGAAGCGCTACAGGCGGCATCTGGATGTCCTGGGTAAGGACAATTACTGATAACGTAAATAGCAGAAAGGAGAAGCCATGGCAAAGTATCTTATGTACCTGAGAAAGTCCAGAGCTGACGGTGAGCACGAGAGCATAGAAGACGTACTTGCAAAGCATTACAAGATACTCCAGGACCATGCTGCATCGAAGCTCGGCGGAGCTGTCCCGGAAGAGCTGATCTACCGTGAAGTAGTATCCGGAGAAACGATACAAGACCGTCCTGAAATAAAAAAGCTCCTTGATCTGATACAGAACAAGGATATAACCGGTGTACTTGTAGTTGAGCCTCAGCGACTGAGCCGTGGCGATCTTTCAGACTGCGGTACAGTAATACGTGCCTTCCGGTATACTGATACTCTGATAGTTACTCCGACCAAGACATATGACCTTAGTGATAAATTCGACCGCAAGTTCTTTGAAATGGAGCTTATGCGCGGCAATGACTATCTTGAATATGTAAAAGAGATCATGATGCGTGGAAGAATAGCCTCTGTCAACGAAGGAAACTACATCGGCTCAGTAGCTCCATACGGGTACGACAAAGTCAAGGACGGTAAAAGCTATACTCTTGTGCCGAATTCAGAAGCTGATACAGTACGGCTGATATTCGACCTATGGATAAAAGATCAGCTGGGTACTACCACGATTGCAAACAGACTCAATGAGCTGCACATCAAGCCGCGTAAGTCTGAATTGTGGAGCAATGCAAGTATAAGAGATATGCTCAAAAACCCGGTATACATAGGAAAGATACGTTGGAACTGGCGTAAGACTGTCAAGAAGTACGAAGACGGAGAGATAACAACATCGCGTCCGAAAGCCAAAAAAGAGGACTGGATCTTCGTAGACGGCAAGCACGAAGCTCTGATCCCGGAAGAAGTATTCAATGCATCACTTGCACGCTTCGGCTCCATGCCTAAGGTCAAGGCATCTTCTGGGCTCGTAAACCCATTTGCAGGGATACTTTATTGTGCTTGCGGCAGACCGATGATATATCAGCCTCATACTAAATGTGAGACAAGACTACACTGCGCTTATCAGGTACGCTGCGGTAATCGCTCAGCAACATACAAAGAGGTTGAGGAGGAAATAATCAAGGCACTCAGAAAGCTTGCAGCAGATCTCAGTGAGCTCCTCAGAGGTGGCAAACTGAATGAATCCACACAGTATAAAGCAGTACTTTCCAATCTTCGTAAAGAGCTTAATGCTCTTGAGACTCAACAGGAAAAATTGTACGAATTTCTCGAACAAGGCATATACACAAGCGAAGTGTTTGTTAAGCGAAATGCTGCACTGGCTCAGCGCAGGAACGAGCTCACCGAAGCTATTGCTACAGCTGAGTCCCAGGAACATTCTGAAAAAGACTATAAGCAAAAGTATATCGCACTTCAGGAGGCTATCGGCATTCTTGAAGATAAAGCAGCATCCGCAGAAGAAAAGAATCGCTTGCTCCGTATCGCTGTAAACAAAATCACTTACCGCAGGCAGTCTGATATTCGTACAAAATGGCATCCGGTGCCTTTCTTTATCGAAATATCGCTGTTTTGATTTTCGGCAATCATATATATCATTGATGTGCTGATTCATACGAACATTATTGATATAAATAAAAAACAGGACCGTTCCATGAGCTGAAACGGTCCTTTTAATTTATCAATCCTCAGTCAGCAGACCACTGTACTGATGATCATCGATCATGATTTTGACTTTTTTCTGTGGCTTTGCCGGTTCTTCATCCTTCTCCCCGGGGAACACCGTACCGCGCTGGAAGGTCTGTATGTAGTTTCTGCCGTCACACTCATCACCGAACCAATGATCATTTACAAATGGCTCACAGTCACGATTATCAAGGTGGCAAGCCCCCTGCATCAGTCCTATACCTCCGAAGCCAATGCGTTCCGCTGCTTCGGCGATGTCCTCAGCTGAGTATGTGCCACCATCCTTTTTATTCACAATAATATCAGCAGCGATATTGCAAGTGTGTGCATCATTCCTATAGCCACCCACTGACGGACTGTAGTCCGGACAACGGTATCCACTTGTGATGATAATAGACTTTGCGTCCATAAGCGAAAAAAGCTTTTCCAGTCGCTCTATAAGCAGATTCGATGGATTTTCACCACCACAACCACATGGACATTTAAACTCAGATAAATCAAAATGTGCTGATAGATTACCCATTATCTACTACCTCCTCATATACATTGTCTACCTCCGGAAGCCCTGCGAAGCTTGTCAGTATCGACAGTATACCTGATAGTACAGCTGACGATATAACAATCTTCCAGTTCACGTCAGAAAGCAGCGCTGATGTTCCAATTGTTGCCGCTGCCGTCTGAGCTACTGTCTTGATAGCTCTCACCATTGCGGCTCTGAGCCAGATACCACCAATGCTGTTCTCCACTTCATGGGCTCCGCGTGTCGGTGATTTCTTGCGCCAGTACCGGCGTGTTGATATTTTGATTTTCTGTCCCATACACATTAACCTCGTTTTCTCCGCCTATCACAGCGGTATTTACGCCCGAATCCTGCTCAATCTCAACGTTTGTTTCCTCTACGTACTCGAACGATGCTATGAAGTTTAACGTTCGCAGTCCAAAAAGGATAGTTGCTATTATGCACAGCAGAGCCACAATCGCAGAGACCAGCTCCACGAAAATGGCTTTCTGTAGTGCAGCATCAAACCTCTGCTCGGCCATGATATAACGCTCACGCCATTCTGCACTGCATTCTGTACACTTTTCGGGCATTTCAGTTCACCTCAATGTTTCAAGATAATAAGAGCCATTACTGCCCCAACTACTGCTGTCAGTACTGTACTCTCAATCAGCCAGAGGAGCCGCTTCATAGAGCTCAGCTCTACCCCCTGCTTCGCCTGCGTGATAGATATTTCGTTGACTTTCTCGTTGGTCTGCTCGTGCTTGGCTGCACAATCGTCTTTTCTGACATACCGTGCGTCAAGCATTTCTAATGTTATGTTTTCCATGTCCATGTTTTACCTCCTGACTCAGGAAATTCGCAGTACTGTTACGGCTATTGTATCCGTAACGCTGCTATTTACAACTGACAGGGTGTCAGCTGAGGCCGTGACTGTAGCCGCAGCTGATGACTGTACAGCTGTTACCTGTGTACCCATGATGATATATAATCCTGCATTAGCTGCATCTGTCTGGGATGATAGTGTGACTAAGAATACACCATTTCCAAGTTCCAGAGTATATGTATCCTCCGGAACTATTGTATTAGCTGCTTTAGTGCTCAGGTTTCCAAGAGCGCTCACCTTTTCTTGATCTGTGTCCGTATAATCATTGGTGCTTAAGCCTTTCCCGGCCACCTTATCCACCTTACTGGTTGCCAGATCCAAGTTATTCTTAAGCTGAGTGTCTATCTCATCAAAGTTATAGTTGAGATCTGCAACATCAACCGGATCTGTAGTTTCTGGCTTCCTTAAACCGTAGTTATTCGTATAGACCATATTTCTTTACATCTCCCCATGTGAATTTATTAAGCTCCGCCCAGGTGTAAGCCGTTGCAGCGCCCCAGTTACGCAGTGTTTTCAGCTTCATATCATCAAGCTGTTCCTGCATTGCCTTCATTGCGTTATCGCTTGCATCTCTGCCGGTGCTTATAGTGCTACCCATGTATGTTGGTCTGCAAAGGCTGTCCGCCAGATTACCAAGAGTTATGCTTATATAGTCGCCTGTGACTTCATTCTTCTCAACAGCAGTTATCTGCTGTACAGTATCGATGTCCAGCTCCGGACAATATATCCGTCCCCTGTCACCGTATTCATAGTTCTGTAGTTGCAGAAATTCTGCATACCGTGGGTCTTTGAGCATATTGGCTATTTTACATTCATATGTTACCTTAGGAGCATTGACCGTTTCCCAGTAAGCATATCCATCATGTATAAGACGTTCCATAGCACCGTCCCCGGTGTCGTAGTTGAATTTTACAAATCGTCTGATCGGGTGATGTATAGCCCATCGTGCCTCACCAGTGTAAGATACTGACCATCCGTTTCCGTAGTTGTCTACACAGTCCAGATTCGTGCAGAAGCTTGTGTAATCCACTGTCTGAGATATTTCTGTCATGTCCAGGCTGTAGCGCAGATTGAACGCATTATCCTTTGCGTGCTGCATTCTGCGACATACTGAAAAATAGAAGTTATTCCGGTATACTTCGCCGCCGTATGTATTTACCATGCAGTTATCTATACCGACTACTGCACCCCATACAGAAGCATTTACAAGCTCATTTTCTGCCTGATTAAGCGGCATATCCGAAAAATATGAGAAGTTATAAGGTTCCTGGTATATATCGTGATCGATTTGCGGAGGATTGATCCTGTTGTCAAAACAGAACTGTAGGAATTGCTGACCATCACCGCCCGGGAACGTTGCCTGTACTATAAGCTCATCCGCTAAGTCGCAGGTTATATGTCTTGCATGGACCTTCATCGTGCGCCCATTGGCTCCTATCGATGGAGACTGTATATCGATTCGGAAGAGCTGACCGTCTATCTTGAGTATGTTCTGTACAAGCAGATGCTTCCATTTGCCCCATAGATCTAACGGGTGTATGAGCTCCACATCCCACCTGTCTTTATCATGATAACTTACGCAGCTGATAGGTTCAAGGATAGCAAGTCCGTTGTGCTCAAAGCCGTTCTGAGGCTCTTTGAAATCGTATACACGTATAACGTGGTCACGTTCAAGCACTCTCAGATCTATTTCACGCCGGACTACCCCGGGAAGTAGATAATGAAATATGTCACCATCATCGACAAACTGGTCGAACTGCCACAACCACAGAGGATACGGTTCCTGCCATCTTGGCGGAACATAAGGAGTACTATCAATGTTATAGTGGTTGAATTCATCAAAATACCATTCTTCATAATCGAATGTACCGGTTATCCTAAGCCTTACAACATAAGATACTATAGCTACCTGTCTTGTGTAGAAGAAAATCAGGGTATTCGCGCCCGAATAACGTGATACATCGACAGCAGTATCCTGTGTTGTATTCATAGTGCCAAGATACTCTATGGTATTTCCCTTACTGTAGCAAAAGTACAGCTGCAACGATGTTGGTGAAAAGTCTCCGGTGTCTAACGGATCACACCATGCCATTTCTGTATGAACGTTAAGTGTTCCTACACCCTGCGGTATCTCTACCTGCCGATATGCACCAACTCTGTTGTTGTATGTGGATCTGAATTCTATCTTGTCGATGCCTGTCGTATCGTCATGAACTATCACAGGTATCATATAGTCTGTCTCAGATCCGGACACATCGAAAACCGGCATTTAGTCACCCCCGTCCCATTCTGCGCCATTGTAAGGGAATCCGCTGTCTGCTATATCGTCTTTATATTCGTAGAAAGGTGCTTCACACTCTACAAGTCTGCTGTTGGCTGTATATGTAGCAAGATCTGAGCGTACTAGATTGAGATTTGGGCAATTGATAGGTTTGTTGGACTCAAGGGAAATAGCACAGTAGTACGGGTTCAATGTAAGCTCTGTTGCACTTGTGTTGTTATTTTTAACTTTGCCGCTTATCTTGCAGTTGTACATATTGTAGAAATAAGGTGATTTTGAGGAACTATAGTCTAAATCAAGCTTGATCCTACTGTCAAATAATGGTAATCTTGTTGTGTTGCTTGGGTCTGACGTAGTAGATTCGTTGACAAGAAAAAAACTACAATTACCTTTGAATACAATGTCGGTGCCAAGTCTGCTTACGCGATTGTTATTTCCCTGCCCATAGTATTTCTGTATCAATGAGTATCTTGATGTGAGATTCTGTGGGCACTGTATGTTACCAGTTATAACAATATTTTCTATAAAATTTGGCGCAGGTGCTATAAATGCACCATATGAGTTTCCGGTTGGCATATGCTCTATATTCTGAAATGTCAGATTTTTCCAGTATCTGCCATTGTCGGAAAATGTACCATAGCTCAGTGCAACCAGCGCTATAGAGCGAAAATTGAAAAATGTAGCCCCGTTAAAGTCTACTCTTCCAGGAATTCTTATTGTTGAATCAAATCCATTTGGCGATATCTCGTTAAAATCAAGGCTTCCACCGACCCAACTGTAATCTTTGTTTGCTTCTGTTGCAAGAAGCTCTTCCCATGTGCTTATCTCAATTATTTCTGACATTACAACCACCTCTCTCTGACGTTTACTGTAAGAGCTGATATACCACCGTCATGCTTGCAGTAGTTCATTCCGGTATGCAGCAGCGGATAGTTGTTATAGGTCAGGTAATTGATGCTGACCTTGTTATTATTGTCATCAAGGTAGTACGTCACCTGAGCTGCACAGTCTACGATTATTTCCTTATTGACAAGTGTTGCCGGCACATCTACGCGGAAAACTCCGCCATTGACGTTCAGGAGAAACGACTGTGCTGCCGTAGGAGTGAAACGAAACTCAGGTTCAGAGAAGACTGTGCCGCGATTGTTGGCTTCGGTATAGCTGGTTGCTGCCGTCAGATCTACTGATGTAGGTTCTACAGCATAAGCGAACGGGAACGCCTGGACAGTGATTATCAGCTTCGCCATGGCAAGTGCTACAGCTTCCGGCAGCAACGGATTGATCTTTACGTTCATGTATTCCTCCGGATTAGCAGACAGCTGCAATACACCGAAGCCGTTAAGAGCCTGATAAATACTGTGGATATTACTTGTTGCTGTGTCTGTAATAACTGTACTTATCGTGAACTCAGCGTTATCATAGGTCTTAAACTGCTGTATGATCTTGCTTGTTGCACTCAGAGAAGTGGCTTCCTCTGTCATCTGAGACCAGGAAGGTCTTACCACAGGCTCTGTGATAATGAGCCCAAGATCGCGGCTTGATATGCCATTAAACAGAAAATAACTCATGCCAACCCCTTTCCGACATCTACATTCTTTTGAGCTGCTGCAATTTTTTCACCAAGCCTGTAAACGTCATAATCGTTTGCTATTTCGGCATACACATTGATATTATTAACAACTATATTGCCAGAACCGTTCTCTATCGGTATGTTACGCGCCCCTCTGCTCAGAGGAGTGATGTGTGCAGTGCCATTGTTGATACGTATTAACTCTGGTCCGGCTTCTGCGATAATGCCCTGTCCCTCTCTGAGTGTACCGCCGTCAGCATAGAAATACTGATCAAGTATGTTTCCAAAAGCCTTATCAAGCCCGGATGCAAGTAACTGTGAAGCAGACGAACGTGAATTGCTGAAATAATCGATAGATGCAGCGACTGGATTTAACAGTTCACGCACTCTATCAGCTGATGCAGAAGCCAAAGCATCTCCAAGTGTTATACCGGCTGAAGAACAGAAGTCAAGGAGAGCACTTATATCGAAACCGTCTATCATTGACAACTTGTCTACTATTCCAGTAGCAAGCAGTTCACCGGCTTGTAATCCGCCCTCTTCTGCCTGTTTAGTGATATTCTCTATTGTTTCTGAGAACGTTTTCCGTGTATTCTTGTCTACTGTTGCAGCCGAAAGTTTTGCATCAGCAACAATTTTATCAGATAACGCCTTATATGCCTTCTTGCGCTCTTCGTAGCTGCTTTTAGTATCGTTCAGTGCTTTCAGATTGGCGTCTTTTTCGGAATAAAGGATTTTTTCAATATCTTTATAGCGTTCCTCAGCATATGCCTTTTCTGCCTCTTCAAGCTTACCGAAATACTCTGTAGTGCTAAGGTAGTTCCTTTTAGCTTCATTCATGATTGATGTAGCGTTATTGATACGTTCAAGAGCACGCTGTAAGTTCTTCGCAGCCTCTATCTGCTCATTTGATTTAGTATAACCATTGAATATTTCGATAAAATCATTCGGAGAAACCTGATCTGACGAAAAACCTGTAAGACGTTCATATTCTGCTTCAGCTGCGTTTTTATCCTCCTTAGCCTGAGAATAATCTGCATATGATTTCTCGTACTGAGCCATGGACTCTGACTTATTCTTCGCCATCCCTGATGACATTGCCAGATAATCATCAAGATAAGCTTCCGCTTTCTTCTTGGCGATAATATTGTCTATCTCCTGAGACAGCTGCTTATAACTATTGATCTGATTGCCGGTCATTGTGTACTCTGTTCCAAGAGCATCATTAAGCTCCCCAAGAATATACTCAGCACGCTTCTGATCTGAGTCCTTGACTCTTCCGCTTGCATCTGCAAGCTTGTCCAGTTCCTTCCAGAGGCTTTCAGTTCTTGAAAACTCTGCTGCTACATCTCCGGCACGCGAATTAAAGTCATCCTTGAGCTTACTTAGCTCATCACGAACATCTGATACTGCATCGAAGTCTGCTTCATACGCCTTGCTTACTTCCTTTGCAATATCCTCGTTTTCACTCATAGCAACATTCAGAGCTATAAGAGCAGCAGTAAGTCCTACAACAGCAGCAGCTACAGCAACAGCCGGATTAGCACTCATTGTGATATTGAGTGCCTTCATGACTGTATCCCCTTTTTGAAGGGCACTGGTAAACTTAGATACCTTATCTAAAGCATGAAGTGAAGCAACAGTAGCTCCTATGCCTGTAATGACTGGTATCATATCCTTGCCGCGCTTTATAATGCTGGGCAGCTCTTTCAACAGGAAGGAAACAAACTCCGCACCCTCTTTAAATACTGGTTTAAGTGCCTTGCCTATCTTCGGTACTTGTTCTGTAGCATATCTAACCACATCCCGAAGTGCAGGCTGCAATTCATCAGAGAGCTCTATTTTCGCACCATCAACCGCAGACTGGAATACAGTTATATCTCCGGCAAGGTTATCCATCATAGTATCAGCCATACCTTGAGCTGCTCCGCTACAGTTCTCTATAGCTCCGGAAAGCTTGTCGACATCTTCAGGAGCCGCATTTACCAGAGCAAGGAAGCCGGACATTGCATTCTTACCGACAAGAGCCTCAGCCTGTGAAGCTTTCTCGGACTCTGAAAGTTTGTCAAATGCAGCGCTTGTATCGGCAATTATATCAGCAAAATCTCTCATGCTGCCATCAGCATTCTGTGTTTCGACAGTAATTTCTCCGATTTCCTTACCACACACAACGAAATCAGTTGTAAGATTGCTCATGATAGTTCTGAGTGCTGTACCTGCCTGTGAGGCTTTGATTCCACTGTTTGCCATAAGTCCGATAGCAAGAGCCGTATCTTCGACAGAGTAGCCTAAAGCACCTGCTATAGGTGCCGTATACTTAAATGTCTCGCCCATCATACTGACGTTCGTGTTCGCATTTGACGATGCTGCTGCCATGACATCAGCGAAGTGTCCTGCGTCTGCTGCCTTAAGTCCGAATGCTGTAAGCGCATCCGTAACTATATCTGAGGTAGTTCCAAGATCTTCGCCAGAAGCTGCTGCGAGTCCAAGGATACCATCAATACCGTTGAGCATATCCTCAGTTTTCCAGCCTGCCATAGCCATATAATTGAACGCCTCTGCCGACTGTTCTGCTGTGAATTTGGTTGTCGCACCCATTTCTTTGGCTTTATTGCTCAGCTGCTCAACTTCTGAGGCTGATGCCTGGGAGATAGCTGCGACCTGACCCATGGCCGCTTCAAAAGCTGCTCCGGTATGGATAACGTCTGTAGTCAGTTCTTTAAGCTCACGCGCAGCAAAACGGATACCATCAGTTACCAGGTTAGCCAGTACGCCTTTCATAACTGTGAAGCCTTCACTTGCGCGGGCTGTCTGTTCTGAAGCTTCTGCGGTTTCTTTACTTAGTTCTGCGGTTTCATCTGCTGCACGATCAGTCTCAGTTCCGAACTCACGCAGCTTACTGTTAGCCTGTGTGAGCTGATTCTCATACTTGCCAACTTCTGCCCTGGCGTATTCTACCTCACGCTGGAAAGCACGGTACTGTTCTTCTGAGATCTTTCCTTCCTTGACCTGCTTGTTGACCTGTTCCTGAGCATCTTCAAGCAGCTTGAGCTTCTTCTTACTTTCATCAAGTGCGGTATTGATCAGATCCTGTTTCTGTTTCCAGAGAACAGCAGAATCACCACTTGTTTTTATAGTCTTTTCAACTTCACGGAGCTCTGACTGTGCCTTCTTAGTAGCACTTTCCATGCTTTTCAGAGCATTATTCAGTCCGACAGTATCGGCTCCGATCTGTATAGTCAGACCCTTTATTACTTTATTTGCCATTATTGCCTCCGAACATATCTCTCAGAGCACCCCTGTCAGGCTCTGTCTGATTGTAGCAGTATGCGTTTTTCAGATATTCCTGCCCGGCTTCACTTCGGTTGCAGTTCCACACGACTGCATCATGAAGATAGCCCCAGTATTCAAATACACCTATATTGTCTATTTCCTTGAAGCTCAGGCGCGCATAGTCTGATACTACCTTATAGTAGTAACTGTTATTGTGATAATATGCCTTACTTTTCTCTTCTTCAGGATAGTAAGGCATTATGAGTTTGGGTCAGTTTCGTGAATGTTTTCGACCCATTTAGGGAAATCTGAGGCGAATGTCTTGAAATCGTCTATAGTAAACTGATCCCGTACATAATCAGCATCGATAGAGATTCCTTCGTCATTTCTATTACATATCTCTGCGACAGATCTGAAAACTTCCTCGTCAGTTTTAGCTTTCATATAGCCTTCGTACCACATTCTGACTGTAGGCTGATGGACTGTAAGTTTTGTACCGTTATCAAGAGTATAATCAAACTTTCTCATATATGCTCCTTTACAAAAACAGGGCAGAGGAGTTCCCCCTGCCCATCATGTTATTTATGTATCTTCCTGATCAGAACTATACCACGCTTATTATCTGTGCCGGAAAGCTCTATAATCCGTTCTTTTGCAGGCTTGTAACCTTTACGCGGATATATGTCCCCGGCTTTATAAGGATGGTTATTGTCCTGAAGATCCTCAAAATATGCTACTACTCTGTACATATCATGCACCTGCCGATGTTACAGTAACAACGCAGCTGTCAGTATATGTATTACCGTCTACAGTGATCGATGCCGTTATAGTAGCTGTTCCGGCTGATACACCAGTTACAACGCCGCCCGAAGTTACAGTAGCGTTATCCTCATCAGAGGAAGCCCATGTTACTGTCTCCCCTGCCGGAGAAGTTGAAGCTGTGAGTGTTACTGTTGAGTTAGCAACAACAGTTTCTGTTCTCTTGCTGAGGGTGATTCCTACAGCCGGCTCGATGATCTCTTCCTCATAGATCAGGAGAGTTCCATCATCATCAAGCTTTGGTTCAAGCTCGAATGTAGGAGTGATTATTGTTTCCTGAGTAGGTGAGAACGCAGCTTCCCAGCTTGCGGTATTGACTCCGACACCGGTGATGCGTATATCACCATCGACCTTATCCTTATGAACGCCGCGGATCAGATAACGGATGCCGTCATCATTCTCGATGCCACCGATCTTTGTTGTGCGCTTGCCGTTAGCCTCTGTAGTACGTGCTGTAGCTACCAGAGCCTTGATAGTATTGCCGTTCCATGTGATATTACCGTAGCCGATAGACATATTTTCGCCGGTTATCTTGCGCTTCTTAGCCTTTCCGTCATCTGACTCTGCAAGATACCAGGTCGTGTTATAGTTGATAGTCGCACCATTCTTCGTGCGTCCTATCATATTCTCCTCTTTTTCGATCTCTTCATCGGTTGGAATGGATCCTGTGAATGCCATCACATAGAAGTCCATAGAACCAAGTACGATCTTATTGAGCTCCTTAGTCTGTGTGTGTGCCATAATTAACCTCCCATTTTCTGGATAGTATTGAATGAATAGGACGTGAAGTGCATCTCCTCGCCCTCTAAGTATGTATCAGCCTGTTTTTCAAGCTCTGTATCACTGAAAAGCTCTTCGATGCTTCTTTCAAGCGACACATCCTTGTCAGCTGTATACAGCTCCACAACGATAGAAGCGTTGCGATATAAGTTAAGATTGTCGGCGCCGGTGATATTGGTGCCGGCTTCATGATATGCGATATAAGGCAGCTGCTGAGGCTCATTGAAGTGAAGATATGCGACAGGCAGTTTCAGAGTAAGCAGCCGCTGGTATATTTCAGATAATTCAAGCTGTATCATAATTCCTCCAGTAATCTGTCAACTTTCTGCTGCGCACTGTCATTCGCTGTACTGATATGCGGTATCGCCCTTGATCTGGTCGTTCCGTCACGATTCAGATGACCGTTTTCAAGAAGATGCGTCAGCCGGTAGTGCTTGCCTTTTGCATATACGGTAACATTGATATTACCGTTGCTCTTTTCGATTATATATGACCAGCTCCGGCGGTAGGCTCCTTTTGTGAAGCCTTTGTATCCGCCTGTATAGACTGGTGCAAGAGCTTTTACTTCTTCCACAGCTTCTGCGCCGATGGTTTCAATGCCGGCTCCGACTATTTCCTTTATCTCTTCTGTATATCCTTTGCAATAGTTAACAAGAGCTTCAGTGAGCTGATCGGGAGTAATATTCATTGTACTCCCCCTTTATTGAGGCGTTCAGCGCGGATAACAAACTCCCTGTGCTGTTCCATAAAGTCGTCAATATGCTTGATATTGTAGGTATTTCCATTGTATATAATGCGTAACTCTGATGTGAGCTTATCTGCCATTATCCTTGAATACCTGATCTTAAATATCATATCGTTTTCAGAATTGACTTGTGCAGCAGCATAATACTCTCTTCCACCAGTACAGTTGACTTCTGCCCAGGGCTTGAAAAGTGTTTCCCAGGCTTTTTTCTTATTGCCTATAGTATCAGTCGTTTCGGTATAGTGCTGTACGTCTATCTTCTTTGTATATGCCATATCGCTCACCCTAAATGGTTCACAGCGTACATACTGAGTATTGTTTTTACTGTTGGTGATACCTGCTTATGCAGACTGAGAGTATAGTCCCTCTGAGTGTACATATCGTTTACAAGCACACAGAAAGCCGTTGCAAGATCGTCATGTTCGTCAAGCTGGTTATCATCCAATCCTGTATAGCCTTTTATATATGCCTTTGCCGCAGGCATAAGCATATTACCGACAATATCATCACTATCATCATCGGAAATACCACAATAATCTTTTACCAGTTCAGGTGTAAGCTCACTAATGGTCATGATCTCGCCGCCTTTCATGTAAAATCAAGCGGACAAGCATTGACCAGTCCGCTTATGAGTCTTTATGAAGCCTTTACCTTGAGTACAGCAAGCTTCTGCTCATTTGTGATCTTTGAATCGAACTCAAACCAAGCATCGATGCCGATAGCGTGCTGAGTGTGATATGCTTCTCTGAGCACCTCAATACCGATATCCTCACGGAAGTTCACCGAAAGACCACTATAATCACCGTAGAGAATAGCAAGCTTGTTAGCAGCAATACTGTCCATATTATCGGAAAGATGTACAGGCTTTCCAAGAAGTCTATAAGGGAATTCTACTGACGGATCTGGTTCAATAAGGGGTCTTCCATTGTCATCCTTCAGCATCTTGATAGCTGTCCATGTTGTTGAATTCATTGTCCAGCAAGCATTCTTCTGGAATTTCTGTTTAACTGCAGCCTGAACTGCTATAAGATCATCAAGGCCAACTGTGAGAGCTGTGCCTGTTGTGACTACATTGCTGGTCTTTGTTGCACCCTGAGCAGCACTTGAACCAGAACCATTGAGAAGCTCTCCCTCAAGGAACTGTGCAACTTTCTCAGCTATTTTGTTGATAACAAACTGAGTCACATTTATAGCAGAACTGTTTATTACACTCTTTCCTACGAGAACGAGTGCACCTGCAAGATAACCACTGAGGTCAACAGATGTGAACTTACCGCTGTCAGCTGTAAGAGGAGTGAACTCAGATGCATAGCCTACAGTCACATCATGAGTACTGTTTGCCTTAGTCCACTTAGGGATTTTAAGTGTGCCCTTCTCATGATAGACTTCGGCACCTGAAAGAATTGGACACATATCAACAACAGTGTCGATGATGCGCTTTGCGATTGATGTCGGAATCGTTGACGCTCCATTAGTCCAGTCAATATTCTGCTCACCTGCTCTCATTTCCTGAACTCTGCCATTAAGGAAATCAGTGAAAGCTCTCTCTTCGAGCTCTTCCTGTGTTGGCTGCTTTGTCTGAGCTGCCGGCTCTGCTGCCTTGCGGTCAGAAATGCCCTGTGCTCTCTCTTCTGCTTCGATAGTAGCATCAAGCTGCTTTATCTCTGATTCCAGAGTGTTGAACTGAGTGTTCTCCTCTTCTGTGAATGCTCTCTCCTCGGTCTTTACCTTGTCAAGCATTGCCTGAAGCTCTGCCTTCTTTCTGTTTCTCATTTCAATAAGCTTTTTCATAACTTTTTGATCCTTTCCTCATAATCAGTATAGTCGGGTTTATTTACGTGTGATATAAGCAGCTCCGGTTCTATGTCCAGAGCACGCTGTTCAATGTCAATGTCGCCGTCGGCTCGGCATTCTACCGAAGTAGCAGCATAACAAGGGACTTTGTCCTTGATAAGTGATACATGATCAAGGAGGAAGCTCTTGACGTGTCTGATCGGGAGCTCGCCCTCACCTCTCTGCTCCATTTCGTCCTGTACGTTGTACATACCGAAAGACCAGCCTCTGAGCTTGCCCTTTCGTGCCATTTCAATGACTGTCTCGTCTGTGATGAGTACATCGGCATGGAGTCCGATAGCGTCCTCTTTCAGTGTGAGAGTGCCATTTCGGGTACTTGCATAAGCGTGTCCCTGATCGTGATCGAGTGTGACATTTATATCGCCGCTCTTTCTGATAGCTTCTCCGAAGGCTCGTTCCTCGATAGTTTCAAGAACTTTACCGCGTGGAGTTATCACAGGTCTGCTGAGCTTGCCTGTGACGTTGACATATCCGCTTATGTGGAGACCGTCTGCTCTTAGTTCGATACGCATTATTTCACCTTCTTCCTGTGTTTGGGTATAAAAATAGCACTTGC
>JAGCWY010000053.1 GCA_017961625.1 Ruminococcus sp.
CGTTGTGAAATATGCAGCTGAGCTTGGTTTAAATGGTTTCACACAGGAAAAGTCTTCAGCTACAGAAAAATATGTTCCGTTTTTTGATTTATCCGGTATAAAATGAAAAAGCGTACAGACACTTTAGAGGTGTCTGTACGCTTTCTAGTTGAGCCTCTGAAAAAAAGTCTGTAAAAAGTCAGCTAACTGTGGTAAAATAGAATTAATATCACAGGAGGCTGATTTTTTATGGCAAGAAGAAAAAGAGAACCGATGAGCGAGGGCAAGAAGAATATCATAGGAATGCTGCTTGAGGAATACGACATCAAGTCGGCTAAGGATATCGAAGACGCCCTCAAAGACCTTCTCGGCGGAACGATCCAGGAAATGCTTGAGTCCGAAATGGACGAGCACCTGGGATATCAGGAGTATGAGCGTTCAGATAATCCTGATTCTCGCAATGGAAAGAAAACAAAGAAGATTCGCGGAAACTTCGGCGAAACTGAAATTGAAGTACCGCAGGATCGCGACGGCAGTTTTGAGCCAAAGGTCGTAAAGAAGCGACAGAAGGATATCTCAGGCATTGAGCAGAAGATAATCTCACTGTACGCCAAGGGCATGACAACTCGCCAGATAAGCGAAACTATCGAAGATATCTACGGCTTTGAAGTCAGCGACGGTATGGTATCTGATATCACAGACCGCCTTCTTCCGCAGATAGAGGACTGGCAAAAGAGACCGCTGGACGAAGTATATCCGATAGTTTTCATCGACGCAGTACACTTCTCTGTGCGCGATAACGGGCAGATCAGGAAGCTTGCCGCGTATGTGATCCTTGCTGTCAGCATGACAGGTCACAAGGAAGTTCTTTCAATACATATCGGTGAAAACGAGAGCGCCAAGTACTGGCTCGGCGTTCTGAACGAGCTGAAAAATCGCGGAGTAAAGGATATTCTTATCATCTGCGCAGACGGACTAACAGGCATGAAGGAAGCCGTATCAGCGGCGTTCCCGCAGACAGAACTTCAGCGTTGCATCGTTCATCAGGTAAGAAATACGCTGAAATACGTTGGTGAGAAGAATAAGAAGGAGTTCGCCAATGACCTGAAAACAATATATCATGCGCCATCCGAGGATGCTGCTCTTGAAGCTCTTGACCAAGTCACCGAAAAATGGGAAGACGATTATCCCAATGCTATGAAGAGCTGGTACAAGAATTGGGACGTAATATCGCCAATTTTCAAGTTCTCATCCGACGTCAGAAAGGTCATTTATACCACAAATGCTATCGAAAGCCTTAACAGCGGCTATCGCCGTCTGAACAAACAGAGAAGCGTATTTCCAAGCGATACCGCGCTCCTCAAGGCTCTGTATCTGGCGACACATGAGATTGCTAAGAAATGGACTATGCCGCTCAGGAACTGGGGCAAAGTCTTGGGCGAGCTGGAGATCATGTACCCTGACAGGCTCGGCTAAGCCGCCGGATATCAGCCTGATTCCATTCCGCTGCGCTCCATTCCAACAGGCTGATATCCAAAGTACCTTGACAAATTGCAGTATTCATTGTATACTGTAAAAAATCGGAGCGGCTAATTTTCAAAGTCGCTCCCACATATCGTTTTTATCACAGTTTTTGAATTTACAGAGATTTTTTCACAGAGCCCGAAAAAACGTCAAATGCCACCTCTGTTCCTACAAAAACGACATCCAAACCTGTCATAACCATAGAAACCTCCACAACTAAGTCTACAACAACATCTACGCCTTCCACTACTA
>JAGCWY010000054.1 GCA_017961625.1 Ruminococcus sp.
AAAGCTGATACCCGACTCCAAAGAAAAAGAAGCAGAAGTGCTTCTCGACAAGCGTCTGCTTGCCAACCCGCCGCTCGCTGCTTCTCAGTGCAGAGAACGAACCAAAGAAATGGCAGTTATCGCAAAGGAAGCACTGCATGAAGCATTGTCAGCGATGTTCACTTATACGCAGAAGGGTGTTCTGAGCGTAGAGGAGAAGGAGCAGAAACTCGATGTCATGGAAGATCAGCTTTCCGACTTTCTGCTGGAACTTTCTTCGCACAGCCTGACTGATGAAGACAGCCGTACTGTTACCGAACTGCTTCACAGCATCAGCGATTTTGAGCGTATCAGCGACCACGCTATCAATATGATCGAGATCGGTGCTGAAATGAATCAGAACAATCAGTGCTTCTCCGACAGTGCGAGAGCCGATTTCGCTACGCTGTTTGCAGCTCTTACAGAAATCTCTGAGATCACCGTCAAGGCTTTTTCCGAGCAGGATACCGGTATCGCTATGACCGTTGAACCGTTGGAGGAAGTCATCGACGACCTGACAGCCACGATACGTGACAAGCATATCTCCAGACTTCGTACAGGCGAATGCAGTCCGGAACTTGGTGTATACCTTTCCGATCTGCTCATCAACTGCGAGAGAGTGTCCGACCATTGTTCCAATATTGCTGTAGCCATTATCGAGATAGGACAGGCAAAGCTCCTCAGCCATGAGTATATGACTGCTCTGAAAGCTGAAAGAACACCACAGTTTATTGAAAGCTATACGGCTTATGGGCAGAAGTACAGACTGTCAGCGGACTGATAGTACTAACATCAGAAAAACAGACAGATACCTCAATATGAAGTATCTGTCTGTTTTGTTATAGCCTGCTGTAAATGTTCTTGCTTATTGTTGGTGGAATAAAACATCTATATCAGCGCAGATTTTTGATAAGCTGCATTTTCTGATGCACGATGTGGAGATACTGATAGATTGAATAATCATCCCATCTGTTGATGAAACAATAATCACTGGTGGAGGGGATTTTTACGTATATACGGAAAATGGTTGCTTTTTCGTCGGGTTCATGGTATAATCAATGAAAAGGATCGGGCAGTTTGACTGCCCTTCAAACAGGAATTTGCAGAGGAGAATCATTGCGTGAATGAAGTAAATAAAACACTGTATATCCCGCTGTACGGAAAATCGAAGCTGAGTCAACAGGGCATTATTCTGAATGATCCCTCTGCCGAGAAGATATGGAAAGAAGAATCATTTCCGATTCGCGGTAAGTCGAGGTCAAAATGGCTGGCTTACAATCTGGCTATGAGAGCCCGCGTTTTTGACGAGTGGACAGACAGTATGCTGCTACATAACAAAGAAACGTTAGTGATTCATATTGGATGTGGGCTTGACAGCCGTTGCATGAGGATAAAAAACAATTGTGCGGAATGGGTAGACTGCGACCTTCCGGACGTTATAGAGATTCGCAAAAAGCATTTTCAGGAAAATGAAAGATACCATATGATGGCTTTGGATGCTTCGAGACCTGAGCAGATTGGATTGCTTCCAGACTGCTATACAGCCATTGTTGTCCTTGAGGGACTTAGTATGTATCTTACCAACAGCCAAGTGCGGGGGTTATTACAAGCACTTGATGAAAAGTATCAAGAGCTTCATATCCTGATGGATGTTTATACTGAATTCGGAGTCAGGGCATCCAAGTATAAAAACCCGGTAAATGACGTTGGAGTCACTGAACTGTATGGGATAGATGATAGCGGGAGTATAATCAATGGTCTCCGGATCAAATTCGTGAAGGAGCATAGTTTTACCCCTGAAACGTTAGTCAATGAGCTTGCGCCGTTGGAAAGGTATTTCTTTAAGCTGCTGTTTACCGGAAAGATATACAGAAAGATATACCGTTTGTATGAGCTTGAAGCATAACTTCCGGTTTATAGAGCTAATGCCACACTCAAAAACATTCAAATCCCACTCTCAAACCTCTCGTTGCTTTGATACAAAAACAACAGCTCCCTCTCGTGAACTGAACTGGCTTCTTTTATTATCGTTATACTGCCTTTCGTCTTGTGTAAAATCAAAAGCTCGTCTTTGACAGACGAGCTTTGCATAGAATTAGAACAGCCTTTCAGGTTTATTCGTGTGATTTTTCGTGTGACTGACCCTGCATTTTCGTGTGATTTTATGCAGTTTCATTATCACACGCGCATTTTTGACTGCATTTGCATAGACAGCAGAAAAGCCTGTATTTAGCGTTTTTTGCTAAATACAGGCTTCTTTAAAAAAGCGGACAGAGAGGGATTCGAATATTTTTAAATAGCTATTTTGGCCTATTTATAGACTTTTATAATTTTCGTGTGGAATACTTGTGTGGAATAGAATTATTCTTATTGAAAGTTATTTCCTCTATAGTTATTTTCTTTCAATTATTGAATTATTAATTGTCTCCTCATATCTTACTTTAATACCATGATTAATTTTGAATTCCAACTATTACTTGCTCCTCTTCCCTTTCAATAGCGTATTTTTTTCATTGCATTACTTCAAAACTTTTAATGCAATGTATTTGAAACAGATGCTATATGTGTCAATAGGCCAAGGGCTATTGAAATAATATAGTCACATTATCTGATCGGATACAATTATCTGTTTGTTGCAGTGTGGCTTTCCTATTCCGCATTAATTGCACTCACAATAATTGATCTTGATCTGATTCTCATGATCGTAACAAGTATCACTCGCTATTCCCGACATAAGCACCAAACGAATGAATAAACAAAAAATCCCCCTCACCAAGCAGGAGCATTGCTTCCTGCCTGATGAGGGGGATCATATTACTATATTCACTTTTCCACGCTGTTTGTTATGTCTGATTTGCGCTTTGTACGGCGCTGATAATCATCTCAACGCTTTTCTCAATTCCGCAGGAGCTGTCAATCACAAGATCATAGTTTTCAGCTTCGCTCCACTGCATACCAGAGATATTGCGATAATACTCTGCTCTCGCCTTATCCGAGCGGCTGATATTTCGCACAGCCTCCTCCTGTGTATCGCCGTAGACCTCCCTCACGCGGCTGATACGGTATTGAAGCGGAGCATGAACAAATACCCTGAAAACATTTTTATGATCCTTCAGCACATAATCAGCTGCACGTCCGACGATCACACAGCTTCCGTTTTCTGCTATGCGTTCGATGATTTTCTTCTGTGCAATGATCGCCTGACTGACGACTGTATTGCTGAGGTACAGATCGTGCATGATCTGAGGCGCGTTCTTGTTTAGGTCAGAAATGAATTCTCTGTCAAGACCGCTTTCCTGTGCTGCAAGTGCCGTCATTTCTTTATAATAGAACGGGATACCGAGCCGCTCTGCCACCAGTTTTCCGATCTGCTTACCTGACGAGCCGTGCTGTCTAGCGATTGTAATGATAACACCATCATGTGACGGCTGCAATACCGCTTTCGGCTGCGGCTTCGCCTCCGAATTGAGATAGGTATTCTTGAAGAATCGTCTTGTCATAAAGAATCCAATCAGCGACACCAGTCCATCTGTAACCGGATAGGTCAGCCAGAAATAATTCAGGCCGAATTTTGAAAACAGATATCCCAGCGGTACAAATAGGAACACAGTCCGGATAATTGTAAGGAGCGAGCTTTTCAGACTTGCGCCGACTGCCTGAAACAGCACCGGATAGGTCAGGGAGATTGCCAGCGGAACAAAACTAAGTCCTATGATGCGGAATCCGATTTCACCGATACGTATTACCTCAGCGTCGGATGAAAAGAACTGCAGCATCGGTACCGGAATCAGCTCGAAGCAAAGTCCTCCGAGAAACATCAGCAGACAGCCAAAGGCAAGTGCGGTGTTAAGCGTTTTCTTACAGCGCTGCATATTTCTTGCAGCATAGTTATAGCTGATAATCGGTACAATACAAGTCTGCATCGCCCCAAGCGGAATAAAGAAGAATGTCTGCCATTTATAATACAGACCGAGAACCGTGACCGCCGCATCGGAAAATGTTGCAAGTATCAGGTTCAGTCCGAAAATGTAAAGGGTATATGCCGACTGCATCAGGATATTCGGCGTTCCGAGCCGGAATATCTTAGCGATATCATGTGGGTGTTTTTTCAGCTTCGGCGGCATGTAAAATCCGCGTTTCATAACAATCAGAGCGGCAGCAATCTGTCCAATCACAGTTGCGATTGCAGCGCCCATGATTCCAAGCCTTGGCAGACCGAGCATACCGAAGATCAGCAGCGGATCCAGTGCGATATTGATGACCGCGCCGACGATCTGCGCGATCATCGGGAGCTTCATATTGCCCCGCGCCTGCAGTATTTTTGTCCAGATGCTTTCAAGAAACAGCCCGATGCTTAATACACATACAGTTCGTCCGTAGGTAATCACATTCGCTATGATTTCGGGTGAATCAGTCTGCATTCGTGCGTATGCCGGCATGATCATATAGCAGATACCGGCAAACAATGCCCAAAGAACAACGGCAAGCGGCGTGCCGACACCTGCATATTCATCGGCTTTTTCGCTTTGCCCGAGTCCCAGTTTTGAAGCCATGATAGTATTGATACCGACACCTGTGCCAACCGCAAGTGCGATCATCAAAAGCTGCAAGGGATAAACGATAGAAAGTGCTGTCAGTCCGTTGTCTGAGTATTTTCCGACAAACACGCTGTCGATGATATTGTATAACGCCTGAATCAGCTGTGCCAGCATCACAGGCGGTGCAAGTCTGAAAAGAATTTTTCCGATTTTTTCTGTTCCGAAATAATCTGTTTTCTGTCTGATCTGTTCCATGCTATTCTCCAATCCATCTGTTTTCTTCCTCTATTATACTGCATACTCTGTAAGATTGCAAGAACGATAAACTAAAATCCCCCTCACTGGGCAAGGAGCATCTCAGCTTCCTACCTGATGAGGGGGATCATATTCACTTTTCAATGCTGATCGTCACGCCGGATTTGAAACGGAACTCCATATAGTCGGAGTGGAAGCAATAAATTTATTACTAAAAAAAACAACAGCTCCCTCTCGGGAGCTGGCTTCTTTCATAACATTATATCGCCTTTTCTTCGTGTGAATTTCGTGTGAATTCGTGTGAAAAATGCCTGTTTTTTCTTCACACGAGACTGCAAAAATGCATTTAAAACTGTTTTCTACAGGCATGAGAAAAGCCTGTATTTCGGTATTTTCCTCGAAATACAGGCTTCTTTTAAAAAGCGGACAGAGAGGGATTCGAATATTTGTAACGCACTGTTTTTTCCTATTTATAGCCTTTTATAATTTTCGTGTGGAATAAATGAGTGGAATAGAATTATTCTGATTGAAAATCATTTCTGCTATAGCTGCTCTCTTTCAATTATTGAAATATTGATAGTCCCTACATATACTGCTTAAATACTATAATAAATATGAAAAAACAGCATTAATTGACTCCCCTTCCCTTTCAATAAGGAATCGCTTTAATTAGCAATATTCCAAAGGTCAAAAAACAACTTATATGACATACTTTGGGGGTATGCCAATAGACCATAGTCTAATGCAACCCTTTAACTCTATTCAAAATAAATCCAATACGCTGGTACTCTCTGCAAATATAAAATCATATTGAGCAACAATAGCATTGTTGTAGAAAAACTGCTTCCCATTACTGCAAATGGGTTACACTTTAAGAGCTGCTACTATAAGTCTCTTGAGCTTGCTAAGGAATATGATATTCATACCATTGCTTTTCCTGCAATATCTACAGGAGCATACGGATATCCAATAAATGAAGCAGCTGTAATAGCGCTGTCAACAATAGCTACATGGCTTTCTGAAAATTCTGATTATGGTATGGCAGTTATTATGTCATGCTATGATCAGAAAATGCTTGACAGCTATCAGCGCGTACTTGATGATGTACATCATAAATGATATCGATATTGGCCAAGATATAAAGATGACCTCCCCGTAAGGGCTGCGCTGATATAGAAGTTTTTCGCCATAGTATTTCTGATGCACGGTCAGAAGTACTATGGCGTTTCTATTGACAGTGCATCAATGTCATGATATAATTGTTAATATCATTAATCGGAATCTGAGGAGGTGCAGTTATGGATTATGAGCTGTTTGTTCAAAAGGCAAATGAGAGCATCAGAAACAGCATTATTACTATGAACGAAAAAACGTCTAAATACGGACTTTCATTATCTCAGGAAGATGTATCGGCTATTCTTGCGGCACGAAAGGATACTTTTGTTGAAGAAAGCAGAATTGAGCTGGGCAGAAGCATTCTTCCGAAGCTGATTGAAACATTCTGCGACTCTCCTTATATTTCGCAGAATAATTACAGGGACTCGATCATTAGATTACAGGATATTTTCTTTCATTATAAAAATGAAACCGAGGATGAATTGTCCGATGATGAGCTTCTCACGATCATGCGTGAACAGTTTGATGAAAGCTGCTTCGGAAGTTTCGATCTGTTGGAAGGTACGATTCTTGAGCTGTTTGCAGAGGCTGTCCGCAGAGGCTACAGAGGTTATATTGCATCTCAGGGCAAGGGGGAGCAGATCGTTTCCTATTGGGACAGAGCAGCTTTCTATGAAGCATTTCAGGAACTCCTGGAGGAGTAATTGATGGATTGCAGATATTTTTTTGAGGAGCTTTTTCCCATAGTATGCAGTCTGTCGGAGCAGTACACGCAAAACGACAGTTCTTCTGTCACATTTGATACTGCAAACGACCTGATGAATGCCGTTGTTTACTGTATCAATTATCTGAAAACGGATAATAAGCCTGTTCCGGATGATATTACGGCGGAACAAGCCTATCGTCTTGGCTATGACCTTGTTGTTGATCGTGCTAAAACACTGCTTGAAGCATACAACAAACTGTCCGCGTGCTTTGAAGATTATGGGGTGAAATGTCTGCGATACACATTTCAAGTGCAGTTGCAAGAGTTCTTTTTACGGTATGACCCGAAATTCAAGCCGCACGAATACATTATGCTTTTTGACTATCCTGTTCTATGTGACATCAGTCAGCTTCAGGGAATTGAAGCATTTGAAATGTATTTCAAATGTCTTTGCTTTGAGCAGGCAGAGCTGGCACGAATCGGGATCGATGCCGTTAAGGAAAAGCTGCACGGGTATCACAGGGATTATAGTAATTTATACGAAAACATATATCGGATCGTATTCCGGCATGATTATCCATTCGGATGACGATCCCCGGCTTCGCATTGATCAGGCACATAGTAAACCCTCAAATTCTGGTTTATATCAGCCGCCGAACAAAACATAATGCCCCTTAGTGTTTTGAAATGAACACTAAGGGGCAAAACTTCTATATGAGTATCTGTCATATGGGGAGGCCGTTTTACTTTATCTCGTTAAAAGTCAATTTAAGCTTTTGTGGATTTATCTAGTGATAGCTTGTTTTTCAAATCTCTTTCGAAGTTCTGAATTTCCTCGAAGCACTCATCGAGCTTTTCAAATATCTGTTCCTTAGAGAGGTCGTCTGATATACAAACAGTTTTCGTTCTGAACGATAGTCTCCATTGCCAGTTTTTCTTTCCCTTTTTGGCTTTGTAGAATTCATTTATTCTCTCACAAATATCTAGGAATTCGGGATTTGCGTTGCGTGAACTAAGGGCAAACTGCATGTAGACACCATTTCCTGCACGGTTGCAGTTGCAAATTAGCAAGATAGATTAGCAGGGGCAAATATTCTTTAAAATATGATATTTATTTAATAAAATAAAAAAAGTCTTAAACAGCTATTTACAGCCGTTTAAGACCTCTCTTAAAGCGGACAGAGAGGGATTCGAATATTTTTAAAGAGTTATTTTCGCCAATATATAGCCTTTTATAATTTCTGTGTGGAATAAATGAGTGGAATAGCATTAATCTGATTGAAAATCATTTCAGCTATAGTTTTTTTATTTCCATTGTTGGAATATTTATTGTCCACGGCTGTCATATATAAGCAAATGTTTTGCGTAAATCTATTACACACTAAACTTCAACGTCTTTTTTCGCGATAGTTTTCATGGTTTAGCCATAGAGCTGATGACAGGCTTTGAAGCCCGAAACCAATATCTTTTTATATTCTGGCATAATGCACACCAAAAACATACTCTCAGTATACAAACTGCTGATTCAGTATAATTATTCTTGATTAAATACGACATATATAGTATAATATATATAGAAATTAATTGGATTTATATCGTGATAGATGTATTATATCTATCAAAGGGGGCGTATATAATGAAAAGAATTAAGTCTATACGAACAAAAATGCATATATTTGTTATGTTCACCGTCATAACAGTATCACTTGGAATGGCAATTGTGCCATATCTAAGAAGTATCGGTAACATTGACGGTCACTTCAAGGAAACAGCTTCCAATACCGCCCAAAGTCTTGCTTCACAGGTAAACGGGGATTACCTATTTGAATTACGCAACGCGTTAGAATCTAATGAATACTTTAAACTTCGTGAAGAAGCAGAAAAAAGCGGCAATGATACACTGATACAACAGTATCTCGCCGAAAACGGTTTATGGGAGCAGTTTAAGCATACACAGGATTTGATAAATGACTATATGCAAAAGGTCGATCAGATAAGATATCTTAATATAAATTCTGTAAATGATTCCGATGCTTTTTCTGATTTGTATATTGTTGATCTGCCGGAGAGTCCCTTAAATCAGCTCGGATGCAGTAAAGAACGTGAAGCTAAGCTGCGTGGCCTTGACCTTAGCAATAAGACTGAACCTGTTGTTTATAAAGGAACGCAAGGGTGGATGTGCTCTGCTTTCGCTCCTGTTTACAAGTCTTCAGGGGAATTTGTCTGTGTAGTGAATTGCGGTATAAGTATGGATTTTGCTATGATGGATCGGCGAAATACACTGATAAATCTGTTTCTATGGATGCTTTTCTTTACAGCGGTTGTACAAATAATAGCTGTTATTTTTATCAATAAGATCGTTGTCACACCTTTAAAATCAATGGCAAAGGAGATTGAGAAATTTAAACCTGCAGAACAAGTCAGCTATGAAAAAGCAGGTGTAATGAATCTGCCAATCAAAAGTAATGATGAAGTTGGAGTGATCTATAATAGTATACGTTCCATGCAGACGAATATAATAGATTACTTGAATGATATATCCATTTTGCAGGATGACAAATCAAAAGCAGAACAGGATATTATAGAAAAAGAAAAACAAATTGGTCAGCTTCATGAAGAAAACAGTCGTGATGTACTGACAGGAGCAGGAAGTAAATCAGCATACATCAGAATGATAGATGAACTTACAAAGGAAATAACAGATGGAATCGCTAAATTTGCTGTTATTATGGTGGATATGAACAATCTGAAACGTATCAATGACGAATACGGACATAAAACAGGTGACCAGTACATTAACGGTTGCTTTCAAATAATATGCAAGGTGTTCAGAAATTCGTCAATATTCCGTATTGGCGGTGATGAATTTGTAATTATCTCTAAAAATTCAGATTATGAAAACAGATTTATGCTTGTTGAGAAACTAAAAGAAGAATACACAAAAAGCTATGATAATACTGATAACGTGCCGTGGCTTCGCTTCTCAGCAGCAATTGGAATGGCTGAATATGCTTCTGATGATAATACATACGAACTGATATTCAAACGCGCAGATAAAGCAATGTATGAAGATAAACTGCAATTCAAAAAAATTCATGGAAGTTACAGATAAACTGTTATTCAATTCATTAATACATAATCAAAAGTCCTCACCCAAAATGAGGACTTTTTTATTTTGATAATACAATACTCTTGTAAATTTAAAGAAGACAGTTCACTTGCGGGAGCTGATTCTTTAATAACGTTATACCACCTTTTTGCCGTGTGAATTTCGTGTGAAAGCGTGTGAAAAACAACTGTTTTTCTTCACACGCGACTGCAAAATTGCAGTTAAAACTGTTTTCTGTAGGCAACAGAAAAGCCTGTATTTCGGTGCTTTTCTCGAAATACAGGCTTTTTAATTCTGGCGGACAGAGAGGGATTCGAACCCTCGATACGCTATTAACGTATACACGAGTTCCAGTCGTGCGCCTTAGACCAGCTCAGCCATCTGTCCATTATGGTGCGAGTAATGGGA
>JAGCWY010000055.1 GCA_017961625.1 Ruminococcus sp.
CCCTCTGCTGGAGTACCTTTTTCGTTGAGGAGGTCGAAGATCTCACCGACCTTGCTTATAGAAGCTACCAGCGAAAGGGGGACGTTCAGTTTGAAGCTTTCTGTTATCTCCGAGCCCAGACCGAAAAGTCCAAGTGAATCGAGGTAAAGATCATCGTAAACGTCCGTGTCTCGTGTTATTTCAGAGGCGTCAACTCCCACGTAATCGGAGATAGCCTTTGTGAATTCGTCAAAGTTAAGGTTATTCATTATTTGTACTCCTTTTTCCTAAGGTATTTGAACTGTATCTTTCCGATGTCCTTTGGTATCTCCTCAACGAGGACTACCTTGTCGGGTACCTTGTAGGCTGAAAGCTTTCCGTCAAAATAACGTGCAAGCTCGCCTCGTGTTATCTTCTCGTCACCCTTAGGCTGTATGTAAGCAACTATCTGCTGTCCTATAACTGGGTGGGGTTCGTCTGTTACTGCTGCTGCTGCTATCTTCGGGTGAGTAAGGAGGCATGCCTCTACTTCCTCAGCGTGAACCAGATTCCCTCCGCGCTTGATTATACGTTTGCTTCTGCCGGCAAATCGAACTATACCGCCGGGGAGCTTATTTACAAGGTCGCCTGTGCAGAACCAGCGGCGTCCCTGATCATCTGTGAGTATCTTTTCTGCAGAGAGTTCAGGGTTGCCGAAATAGTCAGTGATAACTCCGTCTGTATATACGCAGAGCTCACCGACTTCACCCTCAGCTACGTCGTTATGTTTCTCGTCAATAACGCGGACGTCTGTGAAGCTGAGCTTCTTGAAATCACTTGGATCGGTGCCGGCGTCTCTGTCGGAGTCCCATACTACCATTGTACAGGTCTCTGAGGAGCCGATAACATTTATAACTCGGATATTGAGCTTTTCGACAAATATATCAGCTATCTCCTTTGGTAAGACTTCTCCTGCAAAGTAGCATATACGTACACTTGAAAGATCATATTTATCGAAATCCGGGGTTGACAGAAGTACTTTTGCAAGTGTGGAAGTGAGCTGTATTACGTTGATCTTGTACTTCTGAACAGTTTCAAGAAATGTCACAGGGTTGAACTGTGGCTGATACATAACAGTACCGCCTTTGAGTACCATTTGCTGTCCCATGCCGAAACCGCCCTGATGATAAAGGGTCATTCCCAGCATCATGACGTCGTCAGATCTGAATTCAAGGTAGTCTCCCATGTCCTTCTGCGTAGAAAGGAATCCGCCTGAAGGAACTGAAAGTATCTTGGGTGTTCCTGTGCTGCCTGAAGTGCAGGCAAGGGACATTGTGTGAAGATAACTTGGCTCATATATCTCACACTCGCTGCTTCCGTATTCAGTCATGAATCCTTCAGCTGAGATGTAGCAGTCGTCCTGGGGGATGAGGCTTTCCTCGGCAAAACAAATAACCTTGTCAAGCTGTATCTTTGAAGGTACAAGAGCGCTTACCGCATCGATAATATCATTGTTGCGGTACTTCTCTGTTATGAACATTATCTTTGATGTTGTGGCAGGAATAAGCTTTGAGAGCTCGAATGAGCCGCTCTGCGGATCCATTGGAACCGGCTGTGCACCTATTCTTACCGCCGACCAGTAAACGAGATACCACTCGATACTGTTTGGCATACATATACCAACCTTGTCGTTTGCGCTTATGCCTGCTTTCTTCATTGCGGACCCAAGAACTGCCGTCTTTTCCATGAACTGACCGTAGGTTAGCTCATTTTCGTCTATTCTCAGGAGAACCTTTTCAGGCGTCTCCTCAGCGTACTTGCTGTAAAAATCAAAAAATTTCTCCGGCATTTCATTTTCTCCCGTTAAGTCTTGCTGCTATGAAATCTGCTGCTATATGCTTTACCCAGTGGTATTGCTCACCGACGGGCATTGCGTGCATTATGGTCTCCTCGGAAGCATAAGAAGGCTTTTCAGTAATCTTTATTCTTTGCTTAAAGCCTGTAGCCTTATCGAACAGCTTATCTGTAGCTTCGGGAGTCATCCAGTTATCATCATCGCTGTGAACCATCAGGAAATCAGCATTGATATTACCTTCCTCGATAGCCTTCATGCTCTCTAAGTAGTTGTCTGCTATCTGATATGAGCTCCACTTGCCCTTCTTCATCCATACAGGAATCGAATTCTGCTCAGCAAGGTGCATGAACAGAGGGAAAAGACTTACACAGCACTTTACTTTTGGATTTTTTACAGTTGCACGGAAAGCGTATCCGCCTCCCATACAAAGGCCAAAGTTTGCTATACGGTCACTGTCAAGATCGCTTCTGCCGTCTATGAACTTGTATATAGCATCAATTGCGGCTTCAAGCTGCGCACCGCCGCACTTTACGTTATTGTAGATAAGAGCTCCTCCTGCACCGGGCATATCGGGAGTAATAACTGCTATTCCTCTCTCGTTAAGAGGAGCAGCCAGCATTTCAAGCTCTTCCTTGCAGCTGCCTATGCCAGAATATGTTATTGCCACAGAATAGCTTCCCTTTGTTCCATCATCTGGGAAGTGGATATATGCAGGAAGCTTGCCAAATCCAGTATCTATTTCTATATACTCCACTTTGTTGTCGCAAAGTGAGATATACTTTTTATAGCTTTCAACTAGACCGTTATAGATGACCGTCTTGTGTTCCAGATCCTGAATATTTACCATAAAGCAGGCATAGTGACACTCTGATATCATTTTGGCATAAGCTCTTGCGGATATTCTGTTTCCCTCAGCCTCAGCCTTGTCACGTAGCTCTGTATAGTGAGCTATCTTTTCGTTCCATTCTCCTACCCATACAGACTGTATCTTCTTTCCGCTCATGGCGTCGATAGCATCTACCTGCTTTAAGATGTACTCGATATCAAACGGATCACTGCCGTAAAGCATTGATCTTGTAACTACTGGATTTAATAGGTCTCTGATTGCCCATTTCATATTTGTTTTTTCCTTTCTTTTTTTGATTATTACGATAGTTGCTGTATTTTTCCTACGGAAAACTCCGCAGGAAATGCTGATTATTCATATTTTCTAAAAATAAGTGTAGAATCGTTTCCTCCGAATCCGAAAGAATTTGAAACTGCCGCTTTTATATCTCTCTTTATTGCTTTATTAGGTATATAATTGAGATCAAGCTCCGGATCCGGCTCACTGTAGTGTACTGTAGGAGGAAGTATTCCTGTTTCGATGGCCTTGATACATGCAATGCCCTCAAGCGCACCGCCTGCTGCAAGGGTATGACCTATTGCAGCCTTAATAGATGAAACTGGTATATCGTATGCTCTTTCACCGAATACCTTCTTTATAGCCATTGTCTCGTAAAGGTCATTGAGGCTCGTAGAGGTGCCGTGAGCATTGATATAACCGATATCGTCCGGAGACATTCCCGCATCACAGAGAGCTATCTCCATAGATTCAGCCATACCTTCACCGTCTGCCTTTGGTGCTGTCATATTGTAAGCCTCACAGGTCATACTCACGCCTGCAAGCTCACAGTGTATCCTTGCGCCTCTCGCCTTTGCGTGTTCCTCTGATTCGATAACAATGCAGCCGCATCCCTCGCCCATGATGAAGCCATCCCGGTTCTTTGTGAATGGACGCGGAGTTTTTGACGGGTCGGGGTCAACGGACATAGCTAGAACTTGATTAAAACCACTGATAACAACGTTTGAAACGGTATTGGAAAGTCCCCCTGTAATGACCATATCGTACATTCCCGACTGTATGAGCTGCTTTCCGAGAGCGACGGCGTAGCCCGATGAAGCGCAGGCAGTCGAAAGATTGAATGTGGCTCCCTGTATTCCGTGCTTCATAGCAAGCATTGCAGGTACAGCGCTCGGCATACGCTTTAAAGTAATATTCGGCTTTATATCAAGCTCTCCGTCCTCGTAAGAATTATCTGAGATACCAAAAATAATTGCAATACGCTTTCCATTGAGAGTGCTGAAATCAGCACCACAGTCTTCAATAGCCTCGCCAGCTGCAGCAAGTCCCATTCTTGTTGCTTTTGTTGTAGCGCTGAGTTGACGTTTTTTCCAGTATTTTGAAGCAACAGCCTCAAACGCGTCATCTACCTCCGCTGCAACCGTTGTATCGTGCTTATCCAGCGGTATACGCGTTATCTGCTTTATGCCGCTTTTTCCGCTTACAAGACCGTCCCAAAATTCATCGGTATTCAGACCAAGAGCGCTTATAGAGCCTATACCTGTTACTACTACCTTTTTCATATTAAGCCTCCCTGCCCTGATTGTACTGCTTTATGTATTCTCTGTATCTCTTAGGCTCGAATGTGCCGAAATTCTCAGAAATGTAGTTTATGAGAGAAAGAGCTTCCGTAATCCCCTGCTTCTTACCGACAAAAATGTCAGCATAGCCTATCTCATAAGCCTGCTCCGCCGGTATCATATCGCCTGTCATGACTAACTCGTAGGCATTTTTCATACCGCATATCTCTATATTTCTTGCAACTCCGCCAAGTGCCGGAAGAATACCGAATGTGGATTCCGGCTGACCTATTCTTGCACCCTTTTCAAGTATCCTGTAGTGACTGTTGACAGCTATCTCGCTGCCGGATCCGATACAGAATCCCGTTACTACGCTTACTACCGGAAAGGGCAGATCGCGGAGAAAAGTAAAATGTCTTTTCTGTACCACATGGCTTGCAGGAAGCTCTTCTGTGCTTTCATCAAAGGCTTCCTTTTCGGAACGCTCGGCAAGTGCGCCAACATCTGCGCCCGAGCTGAAATGTCTTCCGCCGCCATATATCATCATTCCTCTGATGCCGCCTTTTTTAGCTCTTTCCCCAACTTGTTCCATAACCGCTTCAAACTTAGTAAGAAAAGCCGTTGACATCATGTTGTTATTCGGAGCATCCATAATAACATGGAGTATATCATTTTCTTCGTTAAGACTTATATTGATTGTATCACTCATTGCTGCTTCCTCCGTTCTTCACTGCCATAAGGCGGTAAAATGCTCTTGATTCACAGTC
This sequence comes from Ruminococcus sp., assembly GCA_017961625.1. Taxonomy (GTDB): domain Bacteria; phylum Bacillota; class Clostridia; order Oscillospirales; family Ruminococcaceae; genus Ruminococcus. The sequence goes on from JAGCWY010000055.1 coordinate 4,984, forward strand.
AAGGACCTCTTCCGCAGTACCTGTTCTTGCCTTTACGAAACAGGCAGTGATCTGGTCAGAAGCCCACTTTGTCTTATCCTTGAAAAGTCTTTCCGTCCATTCGTCAATACCATCAGCAGGTATTACCATATCAAAAAGCTCAGCGAACTCCTGTGTGGGAGCATCATCTGCAAGAGCAGTAAGGAAAGAGGCGTTTTTGAAAAAATTTCTGATGTCACTGCTGACATCACTTGTTATTCTGCTTTCCTTTACGATTAACAAGCACGGACTGCCCAGATCCTCAACAAGAAGCTGGCTGAGAGAGGTCACTCCGCTGACCTCAGTCGTATATTCTTTTATTTCTGTGTTCATCGGTTTATCCTTTCCCAAAATACTTATGCAGGGCGCTTTCCTGCACTTTATATGTATTTATCTAAAATCTACTGAAGTTTTATATCGTATATCCACCGCCGACTATATCCTCAAGAGTATAGACTCTGCATTTCCTGCCGACTCTCGAAAACTTCTTTATAGCACCGTTTGCGCTCACGTCGAAGAACTCTTTTACTCCGAGCTCCTCCAGCTTTTTCATTGCAAGATCCCAGCGCATGGGAGTGCATACATTCAGCTGGTTTTCCTTTTTCACATCGTCCACAGTCTTCAGTACAGTGTGATTGAAAACCGAGATGAGAGGATATTTAGGCGCTTTGTAGTCAAGTCTTTTGCAAAGCTCGATATATTCAGAAGAATACTGCTCCATAAGAGGATGATGAAAGGCTGTTCCTGTATTCATTGGAAAAGCCTTGATAGCGCCCTCGTTTATACATATCTCGATAGCCTTTTCCACAGCCTCAGCCTTGCCGCTTATCATAACGTGAAAACTGGAATTTCCGCTTCCTATGACCAGCTCGTCCGAACTGAACGTGCCACTGAGAAGCTCCTTCAGATCATCGTACGGGAAACCGATAACTATCCCCATGTTGAGCTTAATGTCATTTTCCTGAAGTCCACGAAACATCGAAAGATGGGTCATAACGATGTCATGAGCATCCTCGTGCCTGATTGAACCAAAACAGGCGCTTGCGCTTACTATGCCAGAACTATAGCCTGCACCGATATCAGGGAAAATTCCCTTGTCGATCAAGTACTCATATACAACCCTGTCACAGAGAAAAGGCACCATCCATTCGGCTGCCTTTGCACTGTAGCCGGTATTCTTATCCATGTCGAGGTTAAGCCCTAGCCTCGTGAAAGCCTCTTTCCTGTAAGCCTCGTACCTGTCTGTCATTTCAGGGGTAAGCTGTACAAGAAGCTTTTCTGGCTTTGAGCCAATTCCATTAAAGAGAAATGCTCTGCTATACATTATATTCTTTTACTCCTTTTTATTCTGGAGTGCTGTTTGATAAATAATATAATGAATTGTATAAATTAATAGGATTATGCACACCGTATATAATATTAACATCAAATGAGCAGTAAAGTCAATAGAAAAATCGCTCTTTTCGAATTTTTTAGATAACTCATAATTTTTTACTACAAGGTCGATATAATTTAGGGAAACTCTCATATTTGTACTTTCTTCATCTTTTGTGTTGAAATTATACACTGTTAATTTCCTCAAAACACAGCCTAATAAACAGGCGGAAGATAAGATAATATGATTTAAGCGCCACTTACCGGAAATACCTGCCCTAACCTGATATAGTTTGATGAATTTACTATTCTTATTCACACGTATCCAAATGTATTTCTCGCCGTTGATGTTTGACACAGTTCCTACTGTATGCTATACTTGTTTTATAATATGAAACCAAAGGAGCATTAGCCATGGCTTTTGATTACAAGAAGGAATACAAGGAATTCTACCTACCGAAGAACAAACCCGAGATCGTTACGGTTCCGTCCATGAATTTCATTGCTGTCCGCGGTAAAGGTGATCCGAATGAGGAGGGCGGAGAGTACAAGGATGCTTTGGAGATGCTGTACGGTATTGCCTATACATTAAAAATGAGCAAGAAGACTGACTACCGTATCGACGGCTATTTTGACTACGTTGTGCCCCCTCTTGAAGGCTTGTGGGCTCAGGAGGGAATGGTCGGCATCGACTACTGCCGCAAGAGTGATCTGAAGTGGACGGCTATGATAAGAGTTCCCGATTTTGTTACAAAAGCCGACTTCGACTGGGCTGTTGAACAGGCAACCGCAAAGAAAAAACGTGACTTCTCAAAGGTAAAATTAATGACATTCAACGAGGGATTGTGCGTGCAATGTATGCATACAGGCTCCTACGACGATGAACCAGCAACTGTCGCCCTTATGAACAGCTTCGCGGAGCGCATGGGCTATGCTGTTGACATTACCAATGAACGTCAACACCATGAGATATACCTCTCAGATCCTCGAAAAACTGCTACCGAAAAACTGAAAACTGTTATCCGACACCCTGTGAAGAAACAATGCGAGAGGTAAATAGATGAGACAGTATATAGTTGACGCCTTTACAGACAGGCTTTTTAGCGGCGATCTGCGTTACGGACAGTTTTCCTGACGACAGGCTCATGCAGGATATAGCTGCGGAAAATAATCTCTCCGAGACTTCCTTTGCTATAAAATCAGAGAAAGGCTATAGGCTTAGGTGGTTCACACCGAAAGGCGAGATAGACTTCTGTGGTCATGCTACTCTCGGCGCTGCATTTGTACTTTTTAGCTTTTACGAGCAGAACAGTAAAAAAATAGTTTTTGAAACGGCTAATGGAAACCTTCCGATAAAGCGCTCCGGCGAGCTTATAGAAATGGACTTCCCTGCTTACAGACTTGAACATATTGAGATAACCGATCTTATGATAGAAGCTCTCGGAGCTGTGCCAATAGCGGCTTACCGTGACCGCGACATTATGTTTGTGCTTCGTGATGAGGACGAAGTTCAATCGCTTCATCCCGATATTGAACTTCTTTCAAAGCTTGATGGAGCCTGTATAGCCGTGACTGCCAGAGGCAGAATTCATGACTGTGTGTCCCGTGTATTTGCTCCAAGATACGGTATAACCGAAGACCCCGTAACAAGCTCGGCGCACTGCATGATAGCACCATACTGGAGCAAAAGGCTGAATAAAAACAGTATCACTGCATTTCAGGCTTCAAGTAGAACAGGCATACTTCACTGTGAGGTAAGAGGCGAAAGAGTGAAAACATCTGGAACAGCTGTTCTGTTTTCGACTGCCGATATATTTATCTGACACAAGAGTGCAAAAATTGTCGGGACATTGTACTGTCTTTATGTTACAATGGGATTACACCGAGAGGAGGAATGACAATGAACTGGACAGAGGGCATACAAAGTGCTATCAATTACATCGAGGATAATATCACCGAGGAACTGGACATCAATGATATCGCAGCGCGCGCGGCATGTTCGGCTTTCTACTTTCAGCGTATCTTCGGAGCGTTGTGCGGATTTACTTTAGGAGAGTATATCCGAAGCAGGAGACTTTCTCTTGCAGGCAACGATATTATATCAACAGATGAAAAAGTCATAGATATAGCCATGAAATATGGCTACAGCTCCCCTGACAGCTTCACCCGTGCTTTTACTTTATTCCACGGCATAACGCCTACGGATGCAAGACAGCAGAAAGCAGGGCTCAGGTCATTTTCACGTCTCAGAGTGCAGATAATACTGAAAGGCGGTAATACAATGGAGTACAAAATAATTGAAAAAGAGGCTTTCACAGTTCTCGAAAAGGTGGAGCATCATACAGTAGCAGGATCGCAGAACCTGAACACAATTCCCGAATTCTGGGGCAGAGCATCGAAGGAGGGCGTGATAGATACTCTTCTCAGCTATGCGTCAGACAAGGAATTGCTTTTGGGCACGTGCTACGGCAATGGTCACACGGATAGTGAGGAATTTGACTATGGTATCGCAGTTGAATGTTCTCCTGAAACATCTGCTCCCGAAGGATATCGCGTGAATACTATCCCTGCAAGAAAATGGGTTGTAGCCGAGTGTACAGGGGCTATGCCTGACGCTATACAAAAGCTCTGGCATGAACTGTGTGCCGAATTCTTCCCCACCTCAGGCTATAAGCCTACTTACGAAATGGACATTGAAGCCTACCCTGACGGAGATATGACTTCTCCCGACTACAAAAGCCAGATATGGATACCTATTGAATAAGCTGTACAAATCAGCAGTGTTTTTTTGTGAGTTCCTACAAATATGCAAAATACTATTGACTCTCACGTTACGTCATGGTCTATACTGATATCACACGAGAGGAGCTGGTAACATGATGACGGTCAAGGAGGTCAGCGAGCTGACTGGAGTGAGTATACGCACTCTACGATATTACGATGAAATAGGGCTTTTGCCGCCTGCGGATCATACCGAGGGAGGATACAGGCTGTATGACGATACAGCTCTGGAAAGACTCCAGCAGATACTACTTTTTCGCGAATTGGAATTTCCACTTAAGAATATAGTCCAAATTATGAGCAGTCCCGATTTTGACCGTAAAAAAGCTCTTGAACAGCAGTTAGAGCTGTTGGAATTGAAAAAGCAGCGGCTTGAATACTTGATTGCATTCGCTCGTGGAATAAAATTAATAGGAGTGAGAGCAGTGGATTTTTCTGCATTTGACAGATCTAAACTTGATGAATATGCCCAAAGGGCAAAGGAACAATGGGGAGATACACCCGAATACAAAGAACTAAACGAAAAGGAGCGCAGCCGTACTCCGGAGGAAGAACAGGAACTGATAGAAAGGTTCATGGGTCTGTTCGCAGAGTTAGGCGAACTAAAAAACGGCAGTCCAGAAAGCGAAGAAGCTCAGGCTCTGGTAAAAAAGCTTCAGGACTTTATAACTGAGCATTTCTATACTTGCACCGATAAGATACTCTCAGGGCTTGGTAAAATTTACGAAGGAGGCGGAGAGATAGCTGAAAATATTGACTTAACAGGCGGCAGGGGTACAGCGAAGTTTGTATCGGAAGCTATCGCTGCTTTTTGTAGTCGTAAGTAAATAAGAAGACAAATAAAAACTTATATTGCTATTGTTTAAGGGGACGCTTACAGTAAGCGTCTCCTTCGTTTTTTAATAGTCTTAAGTTCCCTGCGAGATTGTTTGAATTCATTTTCTTTACAAGTTCACGCATTTACCCATTATGATGTATAACAAGCAGCACCTGTTAAATACTAAGCCCCTGTAAATTTTATACAAAAATTCACTGGAAGTATAAATAATTAAGATTATTTTAAGATTAAAATACTATTATACAATTACAAATATATATTAACATATATTATTTTATAATGGAGGATGATACTAATGAAGAACCACAAATCAATTCTGACAGGTCTGTTGTCAGCAGTTGTCCTGGGAACTGTCTCAGCAACATCGGCGGCTGCCGCTGACGTTCTCTACGGTGATGCAAACTGTGATGGTACAGTTGACATGGGAGACGCTGTACTAATTATGCAGGCACTGGACAACCCAGGAAGATACGGACTAAATGGAACAGACGAAAAGCACATCACAGAAAAAGGCATAGAGCTTGCTGATGTCTATGAAACTGGAAACGGTCTTACTAACAATGATGCCCTTTCAATCCAGAATTATCTTTTAGGCAATATCAAGTCCCTTCCTGAATCCACCAAAAATGATTCATCAATAAATGAAGATGACAAAGACGAAGTAAAGACAAAGATACATCTCAGCGATTCTGACATTGAGATAGACGGACAGTACGCTGAAGCTGAGGGCTCGAAAATCACTATCACACACTCTGGAAAATTCACCTTCGACGGCACTCTCAGCGACGGACAGATCTATGTTGATATCCCTGACGAAAAGGCAGATAACGGAACTGTAAATCTTGTATTCAAGGGTGTTAACATAACAGGCAATAGTGCTCCTGCTATTCTTGTAAAGAATGCGGAAAAAACCACAGTTACAATAGCAGATGATACAGAAAACACAATCTCAGACGGTGCAACAGCTTATACAGATAATGAAGCTGAAAGCGCTGTCATCGAAGCCAAGGACGACCTCACGTTCAAGGGCGACGACAACGGTACAGGTACTCTTACCATAAATGCTAATTTCCAGCCTGCTGTAGTATGCAACAACGACCTCAAGTTTACAGGGGGCATCATTAATATCAACACCCTCAACGAAGATCCCGAGCTTACTCCCGACACTGTAAAGGGCAAGAACTCTGTAACAGTAAAGGGCGGTACTCTCAATATCAATTCAGTGGGCGACGGAATCAAATCCTCAAAGGGTTCTGTTTCCATCGAAGATGGTACTGTTATAATCAAAGCAGCTAAGGATGCTGTACAGGCTGAGACAGATATAACTATCTCTGGCGGCGATATCGCTGCATTCGGCGACAAGGGTCTCACCGCTGCCGGCAATGTAAATATCACAGGTGGAAATGTTCTTGCTACAGCCGTAGACAAGCAATGCGAGACTCTTGCTGCAACAGGGCAAGCAACTATTGTTCTCGACTTCGTCAAGGAGTGGTCAAAGAACAATCCTGTTACTGTTACGGATTCCTCAAACAAAGTACTCTTCGAGAAGAATACTCTAAAGAAATACAGATATGCTATCGTTTCATCTGCTGACATTGATTCTGATGACCTTAAGGTATTCGCAGGCGGTATCAAGGTAAAACACAGTGAAGGAGCAACCTTCAAGAGTGGCAAGCCTGCCAAATACACAGAAGTAAACAACGATATGGATAATGAAGAGCAGCTTTATCAAGATCTCTTCAGCCAGGAAAAGATACACAAGATTGACATTCAGATAGATGAAGCTGTATGGGACAATCTCCTGCAAACAGCAAGCAAAGAAGAGTGGACTCCTTGTGATGTTACTATCGACGGTGAAACTATCAAAAACGTTGGTATCAGAGCAAAGGGCAACAGCTCACTCATGATGGCCAAGGATGGAAAGTACAGCTTCCGCCTTAAACTCGATAAGTATGACAAAACCAACAACTATCACGGTCTTACAGAATTATGCATGAATAATATGCTCATGGACGCATCATGCCTCAGAGATATACTCTGCTATAACGCTATGTATGAAATAGGCGGTGTTGCTCCCCATGCAGCTCATACAGATATGTACCTCAACGGTGACCTCTACAGCTTCTATCTCCTTGCAGAGCAGCCCGGTACTACACTTGCTGAGCGTTATGCCGTTGATGACGATTCTGTTCTCTACAAAGCTACAGAAAAGAACGGAGCTGAAGGCGGCTGGGGTGGCTTCGGCGGAGACAGCTATTGCTCATTCACTGAGAATATGCCTCTTGACAGATTTGACGTAAAATTCGGTACAGACGATGAATTTGCACACATACAGGCTGTAAAAACAGCCATAAACAAGCTCACATCTACAGATTACAAATTTATCGAGGATGTTATTGATGTACCAAGCTTCCTCAAGGGCTTTGCAGTAAACTCAATATTCTGCAACTACGACAGCTACAACGGTTCACTCGCACACAACTATTACCTCATGTACTCAGGCGAGAAAATGTACTTTGTAGGCTGGGACTATAACCTCTGTCTCGGTAACTTCACAGGAGCAGCAAATGCTGTAACATCTGACATCAAGACAAGCCTTTATCAGTCAACTATAGAGGATCGTCCTCTTGCCAAACTGCTTCAGGTACCTGAATACTATGATATGTATGTCGAGATAGTCAAGGACGTGCTCGAGTACTACAGCGATCCAGAACAGTATGTTGCAGATTACGCTAAAAAGATCCGTTCACACGTTGAAGCTGATCCAAGGTTTGAATTTACAATAGAAGACTTTGACACCAATACCTCCAAGAGCGAGGAAGGTCTCCAGTACAGTGAAGAAGACACTGGCAGCGCATGGGGCAACTGGGGCGGCTTCGGCGGCGGAGACGCCAACGGTGAAAACGGTGCAGGTGGCTGGGCTGGCTTAGGCGGCGGAGATGCCAACGGTGAAAACGGTGCAGGCGACTGGGCTGGCTTAGGCGGCGGAGATGCCAACGGTGAAAACGGTGCAGGCGACTGGGCTGGTTTCGGTGGCGGAAACGCTAATGGTGAAAACGGTGCAGGCGGCTGGGCTGGCTTCGGTGGTGGAGATGCCAACGGTGAAAACGGCGCAGGCGGCTGGGCTGGCTTCGGCGACGCAAGCTTTGACTGGGCAAACGTAGATTGGGAAAATATGGACTGGAGCAACATGGACTGGGGTGACATGGACTGGGGCGACATGGACTGGGGCAACGGTATGTTCGGCGGCGGTCAGACTTCAGTTGTTGATTTCCTTATCAAGAGATTTGAATTAATCCTTGCAGCACTAAGCGAATAATATACTTTTAATAAAAAACCACCTGTTCAACGGGTGGTTTTTATTTTCAAAAGAATAAACCTGAACATAATATCGTCGGAAACTGAATTATTATTGCTTCAACAAGTAAGATATTTTATGATACACTTTTGGCAATATCATTATTGTGACGAATGCTATAGCATTATACTTTTTCAAACAGTTCTTGAATCATTAATTAAATGCTCATCATAAGCAGCATCAGATTCAGATGTTGAATATTGACAATATTCGACTTGTATTGTTACAAAAAATGAGCTATAATTGTTATAATGGATATTTATATCCAGACATATTCTTTCGGAGGTGTATTTATGACATTCAGTGTATTTAAGCGCATTATATCTGCAGCAACTGCAACATTATGCTTTTCAGCTGCTGTACCGACATTGCCGCTCAAGGTAGGTGCCGAGAATACTAAAATTACTTCCTATGAAGGCTACGATTATGAATACTGGTCAGATACTAATAATAATACAATCTCATTTGATATTGATAAAAAAGGCGGTTTTGATGCAGAATGGAATGCGTATGGAAACTGCTTTTTCGCTAAGGGCCTGATTAATCAAAAGCCCATTTCAAACAATTATAAAATAGACTATGACTTATCAATCAGTTTTACTCCTGTACAGAATGCAAAAGCTGACGAAGCCTGCACATATATATGTGCTTACGGTTATCTTAAAAACCCTGCCGCAGAATTCTTCTTTATGGACTATGGTTCTAATTTGCCGGACTACGAAAACATTGAGAATTGTACTTCTTTAGGCAGCTTTGATGTTGACGGAAATACATATGATCTTTACAGTCAGAAAAGATATGAACACACTATCGACGGTTCCCTTTCGTACCCCGTATTCTTAAGCGTTCGCAGAGATGGAGAGATGGAATGCAATACAGAGTCTTCTTTATACTCGGCGCCCAATAATGAATACAGCAGCTATTCTGGTCGAATAGACGTTGGTGCGCATTTATACGCTCTTGAAAATCTCGGACAGAAAATAGGAGACCTCGACAGGCTGTCCTTAAATGTTGAATCCTACAGATGCAGCGGTGCAGTAAAACTTAATAGCTGCGAGATAACAGATTATCTGACACAGAATGACTTTCCTAATACATCCGGTACCTTTGAAAAAAATGGTGGCACATATACATACTACTCGACTAGCAGACCGTCTAAAGTCAATATGCGAGTGAATCCATACACGGACGATAAAGAATTTGACTATAGATGGCAGGACGGTACAAACGAGATAACAAAGACATTTTTATCTGAACCTGTAAAAATTGGTACAAATGACCTTATACTTTTCAAAAATGACTACTCATTTAAACTAAGCGGCGATGATCATAACAATAACAGTTTCAGCGGAATCCTCGAAATGGAACTTAATGACTGTCAGAAACTCTGTCTCGTTGATACTGGCACTGACTTCGGTGAAGATAAAATAACTGCTTTATACAACGAAAAAGGTATAGAACCAAAACTGACCGTCTCTGTTACAAACAGAAACATTTTAGATCTTCCTGATACTATGTACGACACAAGGAAGCAGGAATTGAAAGTTTATTCATATACATTAAAGAGTGGAAACACAGAAGAAAAGCACACCGATTACTGGATAACGAATTATCAATATGACTTTTATTACTATAATAAATTCAATCTGATTTTCTGTGGTGAAAATATACTCTGCAACTCCTCTTATAGTTGCTATAATATCATAAAAATATCTGATGTATTAAGATTTCTGAAGGAATATGGTCTGTCATACGATACAATAAACACAGCTTCTTACACTTTTAACTCCGAGGGCTTCGGCGGTTCTCTTTCCGTAAACTCTCTTAAACTGGATATCACCCACTTTCCAAACGGATCTTACAAGTTTTCTCCCGAATACTATGGCGATAACAACTTTTCCATCAACTCAAATAAAAATGGACTTTTTGACTTCAACTGGAATAATTCAGAATTCGGAGCTTGTACAGCTTTGGCAGAAAAGCATTTTGACGGCAGCGGTCTTGCTCTCTCAGATATAAAAAGCATTGTTGCAGATTACAGCGTGACTGTCGATTCTGTCGAAACATTCGGAAATACATACGATGAAACATCCGTTTATTTGCGTGGAAAGCTCCCGAAATCAGACTCTTCACGAAATGAATTATATATCGACATTGCTTACTTTGCAAACAACCCTGACCTGAAAAAACGTATAAAACCTATCTCGTCTGACAGCTCCATTGAGGATAACGGTAAGATCTATGATCTCTGCGTTAATTCAACGGAGGAATTGAACGGATTCTGCGTTTCAGGCTTCATAAGTGACGAAGACGCTCTCATTAATCAATACTGGAGCCTTGAACACGATCCTCCCGTTAACGGCGAAGATCCTGCCTCTTTCAGCGGTTCAATAGACATTACAAAGCATATTGCCAAATACATAACAGCAGATGACGGCAGCGCATGGGATATTCTCAGCGATCTTGCTATCTGTGCAGAGGCAAACCGTTCTGTCGGTTCCGTTTCTATCGAAAAATTCGATATCATCGTAACATACAATGATGGTTCTGTTATAAAGTATACTCCGGGCGATGTCTCAACATCATCAGAAAACTTTATGCAGGGAGATATCAATGATGACGGGGTATTCAGTATCTCAGACGTTGTAACATTACAGAAGTGGCTGCTGGGGTCACGTAACATTTCTATTAAAAACTGGAAAGCCGCTGACCTCAATTATGACAGCGTGCTTGACATATTTGATCTTTGCATGATGAAAAAAGCCATTATTCGTTCAATAAAATTACCTGTTGCGGTCAACATTAACGAGACTGGCGGATATGCTGGAGTTAACAGGATCTGGAAAGTATATAAAGAAAACGAAAAATATATTGTATCTTACCAGGATTTAAAACGCACAACAGATCAAGAACCCATTATAACCGAAATAACCGAATCAGAATACAACAAAATAATGGCTCAGGACTACGAAAGAAACTCTACTCCTCAGCAAGTATGGGACGGTTTCCATTATAAATCTGTTATTACCTACAAAGATGGAACAGAAAAGACCACTAATTCAGATATGTTAGATACTCTTTTGATAATTGAAAAGCTGTCAGAAAAATAAAGTTAAAAAGAAAAGTTTTTATTCAAAAATATTTTCGCTTTACCTGATTATAAAACTAATCCAGTTTGTTTGAATGCATATTCTTGAAAAGCCATTCAATAACATATGTGATAAAAAAAGGCACTTCTGTCATAAAACTGACAGAAGTGCCTTAAATCTTCTTGTTTACGTACCTGTTTAAGCAGATACAGATATCAGCCCTTTACAGCGCCCGCAGTCAGACCGTCAACTATCTGATTGGAGAATGCGCAGTAAACAACTATTGTAGGTATGATCGCGATTATAATAGCCGCAAACATCTGTGAATAATTAGTACCATGCGGTCCTACAAACTTTGACAGTGCTACCGGTAGGGTCTTCTTTGTTTCATCAGAGATAAATACCATGGCTACAAGGAGCTCGTTCCAGTTTCCGATGAAAGTCATAAGTCCGGTTACACAAAGACCTGTCTTACCAAGCGGCAGACATATTCTGGAAAATATCTGGAATACATTCGCACCCTCCAAACAAGCACATTCGATAAGTTCATTCGGAATACTCTTAAAGAATCCCGTCATAATGAATATGGTTATCGGAAGTGAAAAAGTTACATAAGGAATTATAATTCCCGTAAGCGTATTTGAAAGGTGAAAATCTGCAAATCTTGTGAAAAGTGGTATGAGCACGCAGTGTACAGGTATCATCATACCTGTAAGGAAATATGTCATGGCAAGCTTTGCACCCTTCCAGCGCATACGTACAATGCCGAATGCTGCCATAGAACCTATGATTAAACTCAATATCAGTGCGATAACACACACGATGAATGAATTAAATGTAGCTGTACCGAGATGTCCTTTTGTCCACGCAAAGGAGAAGTTATCAAATGATATATGCTCCGGAAGCGCAAAAGGAGCAGTAAATATCTCCTTATTTGTCTTGAACGATACATTGAACAACCACAGCAGAGGAAGTATATAGGCTATGGATATCAACACAAGAAATACATATATAACAATTTGTATCGGTGAGAGCTTTTTCTTGGAAGTAAAATCCGGTTCATCTGTTACATATTTTGAAGAACTCATTTGACTATACCTCCTTACATCTCATACTGTTCGGTCTTTACGACCTTATTAATAAACAGTGTTACTACCAGACAGAGAACAAGAAGTACTACGCCTATCGCGCTTGCATAGCCATATTTAGAGAACTTGAAGCCCTGCTGATATAGGTGAGTTGCAAGAACCTCTGTCCTGTGGTTCGGTCCGCCCTCTGTCATGTTGAATATAAGATCGAAGAATTTCAGTGATCCTATCGCATTGAGGGACATAGCTGTAGCTACCATTGGTTTTATCAGGGGAAGCGTTATGTACCTGAATGTCTGGGGCTTAGTACAGCCGTCGATATAACTTGCTTCCATAAGGGACTTGTTTATACCGGAAATCTGAGCCATGTAAAGCATCATTGACTGACCAACATACTGCCAGAGACATACAAAAGCTATTACCCACATAGGAAGGATAATAAAGCCTTTTGTATCCATAAGCCAGAGAGGAGGTTCCTTTACCCCCCATTTTTCAAGGAGCTGGTTAATACCAAGCTTCGGCATGAATATGAAAAGCCACATCAGACCGAGAGCTGCCGAAGAAAGTACACAGGGAAGATAGATTATGTTCTTGAATACATTTCGTCCTTTTTTAATGTTTGTCAGCAAGCCTGCGAGGAAAAGACCTACGATAAGCTGTGACACACAGGAGAAAATGAGAAAGAACAATGAGTTCTTGAGAGCAATGCCGAACGTTTTATCAGAAAGTAGTGCCTTATAGTTGTCAAGTCCGATGAAAACGGGGGCACTTATGCCTTTATAATCACAGAATGAATAATACACCGACTGAACGATCGGTATAAAAAGCACCAGTGTGAACAAAAGGAATGCAGGAAGCATGAAAACAAGTATTGCTTTCTTGTTCCTAAGCATTTTGTCCATGCTGGACCAACTCCTTTCAGAAGATCAATATCTTAAAATAGTTAAAACAATATAGGGGCGCAGGGTACGCCCCTATTGTTTTTTCAGGTTTAGTCAGAAATTACTTTCTGCAATTTGCATTGTAGAATTCTTCCATGTCCTTTGCAGCATCTGCAGGTTTCATATCGCCGAGGAATACTGCAACCATAGTATCATCAAAGTGAGCACCGGTCTCTGTAGTAGGCATTGACTCATTGTAGAAGCCAAATGTACCCTTTGCATTGCCGAATATATCCATAACATAAGAGAGCTGCTTTGGAGCTGCTGCCGGATCATACTGAACCTTTGTTACAGGAATCTTACCGCCTTTTTCAGCAGTGTACTTCTGAGCTTCATCATCAGTGAAGTATTTAATGAGAGTTGCGGCAGCTTCAGGATACTTTGTTGTTGAGCTCATACAGAGCGAGTCAGATTTAGCGATGATTCTTTCAACGCCAGGGAACTGGAATACACCGCATTTTGATTCAAAGTCAGGGTTAGCGCCGTTCATCTGACCGATTACCCATGAACCCTGAATAAGGATAGCAGCTTCTCCGTTGTAGAAGTTAGCTGTAGCAACGTCGTTGGTATCACCAGCTGCTGTTCTCTGGAAGTACTTTGATAACGTAACAAGCTTGTTGCAGACATTCTCGAGCTTACCGTCTTCCCATGAAGCAGAACCATCAGCAAGCTTTGGAAGGTTAACGCCCTCAGCTTCACAAAGATAACCTGCTACCATTGAGAGACACCATGCAGTACCTGCGGAAATTGTTATAGGAGTATATCCTGCATCTTCAAGCTTCTTGCAGGTATCGAGCAATTCATCCCAGTTTTTAGGAATAGATGCACCTGCATCCTCGAACATCTCTGTATTGTAGAAGCAGCAAGCAGCTGCTGTGTTCAGCGGAACAGCATAAATCTTTCCATCATAAGTCTGCTGTGTAAATACAGCGTCACTTGTGAAGCTATCCTTCCAGCCATCCTTGTTGAGATACTCATCAAGAGGTGCTGCAACGCCAGGCTCAACATAGTCTGTAAGCTGAGGTCCGGGGCTTACTATAAATACATCAGGTGTATCCTTTGCAGAAACATGAGCATTGAGGTTGTTATAATACTCTTCAAGATTTGTGGTAATAGGTGTTACATGATACTTACCCTCAAAATCCTTGTTAAATCTTTCGATAGTCTCCCTGTAGCCAATCGACACAGGGTCCGAAGTTGCGTTAAGGTCATCCCAGAACATCCATGTGATCTCCTGAACCTTATCGGATCCGCTGTTATTTGCAGAATTGCTAGCTCCGCTGTTTGAGGAGCTGCCCGAATTACTGGAATTTCCGCCGCAGCCTGTAAGTGTTGTTGCTAACATTGCTGCTGACATAAGTGTTGCGAAGAATCTTCTTTTTCTCATTACCATTACCTCCTGGTTATTTCCCGCACGGCAGTTATCTTAATTGACATATCATTATGCCGTCATACCGTCCGGCAAGTTTTACGGTTAAACCGAATTTGATATTGCACCACTACGGTGTCTTTGTAAATCTTACCATATAATTAACAAGTTGTCAATAAATATGAGCAATAAGGGCAAAAAATGATTAAAATCCACGAATTTTCGTATACCAATAGCAAATTTTGGTAAGTTAAAAAATAAATACAAATTTTTGGTAAGTGTAAATCGCTTTACATTTCAGGCAGTATACAACGTTCGACCTTCATTCATATTAGCTGTCAGCATTTTTGTTATTTTCTCTTGACAAAAGGATTTCAATGGTGTATACTACAAACAATCAGGCGCAATGATAGTACTTGTAGAAAAAGCATTGCTGTAATAATCTATATATACTATGATAACATTATAAGTCCTAAAAGGAGATTAGGTATGAAGGCAAAAATCACAATTGATTTGAATGATGCAATCGGCAGAGTCGATCAGAGATTATTCGGTTCTTTTATCGAACATCTAGGCAGAGCAGTATACGGCGGCATCTATGAACCGGGTCACGAAACCGCAGATGACATGGGCTTCCGTCAGGATGTTATGGAGCTGGTCAAGCAGCTTCATGTGCCAATCGTCCGCTATCCAGGCGGCAATTTTGTTTCAGGATACAACTGGGAAGACGGTATAGGCGACCGCACAAAGCGACCTCGCAAGCTTGAACTTGCATGGAACAGCATTGAGACAAACGAAATTGGTATAGACGAATTTCAGGAATGGGCAAAACGCGCAGGCTCTGAAGTCATGATGACAGTAAATCTTGGAACAAGAGGTGCAGATGATGCCCGGAATCTTGTGGAGTACTGCAATCTTCGAACAGATACATACTATGCAGACCTACGTAAACAGAATGGATTTGAAGAACCGTTCAATATCAAGGTATGGTGTCTTGGAAATGAAATGGACGGAGACTGGCAGATTGGTTACAAAAAGCCGCTGGAATATGCACGTCTTGCCTGTGAAACTGCAAAGCTGATGAAACTGACTGATCCGACGATAGAACTTGTTGCATGTGGAAGCTCAGGTCCTTTAATGCCAACCTTCGGTGAATGGGAACGCACCGTACTACGTGAGTGCTATGACCATGTGGATTATATCTCCCTGCATAGCTATTATGGTAATCGCGACCAGAACACATTGGAATTTCTGGCGTCATCTGCAGAAATGGATAAGTTCATCAAAGAGACCGTCCGTATCTGTGATGAGATAAAAGCAGAAAAAGGCTCCGAAAAAGATATCATGCTTTCATTTGATGAATGGAACGTCTGGTTCCATAGCAACGAACAGGATAAGAAAATCGAGCACTGGCAGATTGCACCGCCGCTTCTTGAGGACGTATACAATGTCGAGGACGCGCTTGTTGTTGGCGGACTGCTAATAACTCTTCTGAGAAACTGCGACAGAGTTAAGATTGCCTGTCTTGCACAGCTGGTCAATGTAATTGCTCCGATAATGACAGAAACAGGTGGAAAAGTATGGGCACAGACTATTTTTTATCCTTTCCTGCACTGCTCTGAGCATGGACGCGGAATAGCTCTGAATACAAAGTGCGATTGTGATACTTATCAGACATCGTCAAAGACTGATGTACCATATATCGAAAGTATCGCAGTTTATGACGATAATAATGACACTATCACATTATTTGCAGTGAATCGTTCACTGGACGGAACATATAATTTAGAATTGTCTGGCTTTGACGGTTATTGCCTGCAATCCCATACTGTTCTCACAGGAAACGACCTAAATCAGTGCAACACAGCAGCTAATCCAAATGCTGTTGTCCCCTGCGATGCTGGAACTGATATGATGCTTTCACCTCATTCATGGAATATGTTTATCTTTTCAAAATCACAGAATAATTGACAGTACTTGTTGAAAAAGTCATTGTGTAACAAAACACCTCCGTGCTGTAATGATGAAATGCACGAAGGTGTTTTTTGATATGAAATGATTTCTATACCGGAAGCTGTCCAGTGAATTTTAATGAATAAATAACATACATACATAATTCTATTCAATAATATGCATTATAATATGACCCATTTATTGATAAAGGAGCTGACACAATGTTAAGGATAGCAAATACTGAAAATGGACAAGTACGCGGTCTGCCAGCAGCAGACCCTAGAGTAACCACATTCAAGGGCATACCTTTTGCCGCTCCGCCTATTGGCGTGAACCGCTGGCGTGCTCCTCAACCTGCCGAAAACTGGAAGGGAGTACGCGACTGCTTTGAATTCGCCCCCATATCCGTTCAGGATACCCCCGGTGTTGGTGACGATATATACTGCCGCGAATGGCACGTAGATCCCGAGATACCAATGAGTGAGGACTGCCTCTACCTTAATGTATGGACAAACGCGAAATCCGCATATGAACGTAAGCCCGTGCTTGTATGGTTTTTCGGCGGCGGTTTTCAATGGGGCTATACATCTGAAATGGAATTTGACGGAGAACGTCTCGCAAGAAGAGCTATCGTCGTAGTAACAGTGAATTACCGCTTAGGTGCGCTGGGTTTTCTCTGCCATCCTCAGCTAACGATAGAGCAACCCAATGCACCCTGTAATTTCGGCAGCCTCGATCAGCAGGCAGGTCTTAAATGGGTCCGCCGCAATATTGCTAACTTCGGAGGTGATCCCGATAATATAACCATTGCAGGACAGTCCGCAGGCGGAGGAAGTGTAATGGCCCAAATGGCTTGCAAAGAAAACGCAGGTGATTTCAAAAGGGCTGTGGTCATGAGTGGAATGTTCGGCTCGCCTTATGAGGTCAATGAATTCTTCTTGCCTCAAAGCCTTGAACAGGCAGGCAAAAAAGGCGAAAGGCTCTTTGATTACTTGGGTGTTAAAACTCTAGAAGAAGCAAGAAAACTTGATGCCAATTACATTCGAAACAAGTATTCCGAGCTTCGCAATAACGGCGAGATGTTCTTTACGATAGTACAGGACGGGCATTTCTGCACAGATGACCCCATGGAAGCTTTCAGAAACGGCTCACGTCTCCGTGTACCAGTTATGGGCGGCAATACCGGGGATGAATTCATAGAATATATTCATGCGGCAGACGATGACGAGCTGGTAAAAAAAGCAAAGAAGTACTTCGGCAGCAAAGCTGACGAATTCCTTGCATTTCCGGAAGCCAAAGTCAAAACTAATTTAGGCTATTCGCCTGTTTCCTCCCCCGAGCTTGGAGTAAAGAACGCCTTCCTCGGTGAAAGCAGGCAGAAGGACCCAAAAGACTGCTACTACTACCGTTTCATTCCTGATATACCCGGTAATGATTCTCCAGGAACCTTCCACTCTGTTGATTTATGGTTCTTCTTTGAGACACTTGCAAAATGCAGCAGACCCTTTGCTGGCAGACATTATGATCTTGCAAGACAGATGTGCGATTACTGGGCTAACTTCATCAAGAATGGAGACCCTAATGGCTTTGACATCAATGGCAACATGCTCCCTGAATGGAAGCCATATACCCACGCCGATCGAAATGAGATGCTTTTCACCAGTAACGGAGCACAGGCATCGACCGAGAATAACAGCTTTCTCATGTTCCTGCTCGATGAATTGAAATAAAGATAGGAGGATAATTTTATGAGCAAAAAGCAGGCGTTCAATCCCTATCTCCCAAGCTGGGAGTATATCCCCGACGGTGAGCCTTATGTATTCGGTGATCGTGTATACGTCTATGGTTCTCACGACTTCTGGAACGGTTATGTATTCTGCATGGGTGACTACGTATGCTGGTCAGCCCCTATAAACGATCTAGGTAACTGGCGCTATGAGGGCATTATCTACCCAAGAAACGCTGACCCCATGAACAAAGACGGCTATATGTGCCTTTACGCTCCCGACGTTACTGTAGGTCCAGACGGAAGATATTACCTCTACTATGTACTTGACAAGGTTGGCGTTATGTCCGTTGCGGTATGTGATGAACCCGCAGGCCAGTATGAATTCTATGGCTATGTTCACTATCAGGACGGCACTCGTCTTGGAGAGAGAGATGGAGACGAGCCGCAGTTCGACCCAGGAGTTATAACCGAAGGTGATAAGACATATATGTACAGTGGATTCTGTCCCGAGGGCGACAAATCAAGAACAGGCTCAAAGGTGGTTACACTTGATAAGGATATGCTGACTGTTATCACCGAGCCTCAGGTAATAGTACCCGGGATCTGTTACAGCGCAGGCACCCAGTTCGAAGGGCACGCTTTCTTCGAGGCTTCTTCAATAAGGAAAGTAAACGGTAAATACTATTTTATTTACTCCTCTGAGGTAATGCATGAGCTTTGCTACGCTGTCAGCGATGATCCACTCAAAGGATTCAGTTACGGCGGTGTGCTAGTCAGCAACACCGATCTGCATATTAATACCTACAAGCCGGCAGATATGCCCACAAACCGCGGCGCAAATAACCACGGCAGCATAATCGAACTTGGCAGTAAATGGTATATTTTCTATCACAGACATACCAACGGCACATGGTTCTCAAGACAAGGCTGTGCTGAAAAGCTCACTCTCAATGCCGACGGTAGCTTCAATCAAGCTGAGATAACTTCCTGTGGTCTCAACGGTACTCCTCTTGAAGGCAAGGGCGAATATCCTTCTTATATTGCCTGCAATATCTTCGGCAAGAAACCCGAGCTTTATATCGGAGATCTCAATGCCCCACGTATAGTTCAGGACGGTAAAGATGGAGATGAAGAGATAGGATATATCTCAAATATCAAAGAAGGTACCAATATAGGATTCAAGTACTTTGAATGCAAAAGCATAAATAAGGTCAGCATTACTACCCGCGGCTACGGAGGCGGTACTTTTGCCGTTAAGACAGCATGGGACGGCGTAGAACTCGGAGAGATTGAAATCGAAAACAGTAACGTATGGAAGAAATTCACTGCTGATATCAGTATCCCCGACGGTGTGAACGCTATATGGTTCACATTCAAAGGAACCGGCAATCCTTCCCTCGGCTCATTCACCTTAGAATAATCAGCAAAGCTGATTTCTAAAGGAATATAAACACTAATGTTCCACATATCGTACGCTTAGTAATATTATGCCCCTGACCGATAAGTCAGGGGCACATTTTAATATCCAAATGTCATAAGAATATTTTACTTATTTTATCACAAAGATCATGATTCGCGCTAACCTAATAGCTATATCTTAGCAATAAGAATCTTTCTGAGATATACACTGTCAAAGATATCAACCTTTCCATCCTCATTCATGTCAGCAGAGAAGCTACTGTTAAGATGGCCTGCACCAAGGAGATATTGCTGCATCATCACAAGATCAGCCGCATTCAATTCGCCGTCCTTGTTTACGTCGCCTTTGATTGGAAGCTCAATTGCTAATGGAACAGCAGGTTCAAGGACAAACCTCTGACTTTCAGTTCCTGTAAACTGCACCGAATAAAGCTCCGCTCCGACTTTTTTCGTATCTCCTGCATCAATACAATTATCATTCTGCAATACGGAATAGCTTCCGTCCCTGTTGCAAATTAGTCTAAATTTTTGATTATCAGCTCCCGTATATTCGGTAACTGAAAGCTTGCCTGAGCTTAACGTGAGAGCTTTTCCGTCTTGCTTTCTAATGGAATATCTGCCGTCATCACCCCTTGTAAAGCTCCATATCTGATCGTTTAGCGTAAATGGCGAAGGCGAGCCTGTAGGGTCAAACTCCAAGTCAATATTATTTATGTCACTCTGAACGATCTTATCATATATGTCAGCCATAAAGAGTT
Source organism: Ruminococcus sp. (assembly GCA_017961625.1). Taxonomy (GTDB): domain Bacteria; phylum Bacillota; class Clostridia; order Oscillospirales; family Ruminococcaceae; genus Ruminococcus. The sequence continues at coordinate 25,699 of JAGCWY010000055.1, forward strand.
CTCCGGTAATGTTTCTTACCGTATAATTACCGTCAGTGACCTCGGGGTGAACAGGCTGGAGACTCCAGAGCTGACAGCCGCCCTCCCAATAATTCCACTGATTTATATTGCCGCCATTCTCCTTTGACCATTCGTACACGTCAAGCCCACTTGCGTCCTTTGAACATTTTGAAACTATACCGTAGTCCGATCCGCATTTTTTCAGCTTGAACAGCTGATTATTCCTGCCAGTATATTTCTGTAGCTCAACATTGACACCGTCACTGGCAGAGCTCTCTGAAACTGTGATGCACATTGACTCGTTCCCTGCCGAAACGATACGAAAATAATCCTCATCAACTGAGATAAGTCGCCACTGCTGCGCCCAGCTTCCGTTTCGCTCCCATTGCTGTATATTTGTTCCCTCCTCAATTACACCGTTGGGAATATCTATTGTCATTCCGCTGTTCTGATTTATTATATAATAAAAAACTCCGCTAAGAAGCTCCGTTCCGCTGAGCCTTGTACAGGCTCCCGAGCCTGATATGTTTTCGGACATGTTTATAAGCTGTGAATTCATATCAGTGAAGTCTGCAAGTCCCGAACGCGATTTGCCTGTGAACGCTTTTGTCTGTACGCCCCATACTGACTGATTGTTATTGCCAACTGCAGTAAAAGACATGACCTTCCTTCCGTTTTCGTCATTTGCCGCAAGGAAATAACCGTAATAGACCTGGTTCCCGATAATTATTTCAGCTGCTGAGCTGTCCTTTGCTTGCGACCATTTTCCTGTAACGGAACCGCTGATGCTACCATCGGAGTTCAGCTTAATACTACTGTAATCAATGATTTTTCCGTCTGTAGAACTTCCATGATTGATAAACTCATAATCACCTATGATATCAGTTTCGTCATAGCCTGTTTCAGAGATCATATCTCCTGCGTACTCATTAGGAGAAACTACAGGCCAGCCCTTTTCATTAAAGAACATAGAGTGTACGCGTACCTCATGATACTCAGCCCCATCGTCAAAGCGTGTGTGATATACAAGATACCACCTGCCGTCGTCGTCACGCAAAACGGAATTATGTCCGCAAGCCATATAAGCCTTAGTAAGAGAACTGAATTTGTAATTTCCCATGACCTTGAGTCCTGTTGAGTCAAGATTCGTATCTGTCATAAGCACAGCCTGTCTGCCTGCAGGATCAGTGAAAGGTCCGAGCGGATAAGTTGAGCGGAATACTCGCATATTATAACCGCCTGCGGAGGTAAGTCCACCGTAAGTTACCCACAAATAATAGTAGCCTGAATCAGCATTGTATTCGATGAACGCTCCCTCTCCCGACTTGCCATAGCCTCCCGAAATTTTAGTGCCGAAATAGCTATCGATCATTCTTCCGTCAGCAGTCTGTCCGGTTTTCGGATGTATGCACTGACCTGTTTCCGGATCTATCTCGAGGGTAAAAATACCGCCGGACCACGAACCGTAGCACATATACATCCTGCCGTTAGTATCAAAGTAAATTGTCGGGTCGATAGCGTTTGGATAGAGCTGATTATTAAAATTATCATTACTGAACCAACTGCTGTTGAAGCTAACCTTTCCCTGTGCGATAAGCTCGTCAATGTTAGTAGAAGTGTACTTGCGGTTAACATTCTTTGTGCTACTCTTTGCGTAGCTGTCATTATTAGTAAATCCTGAGTAGATAAGAGTATCTACAAAGGTATACGGTCCCTCGATATTCTTTGAAGCAGCGTATGCTATGACTGAGCGCATATAAGTGGACGAAGTACAGAAGTACATGAGATATGCCCCTCTGCTGCCGTCGCTGTTGATATAATCGCCGTCCCATACCACGTCCGGAGCCCATACCGCAAAGCCACCTTCACAGTCCTCAAGATTTTCACCAGCCCAGTCAAAGGCTTTTTTGAGGTTCTGCGAAAGATTTGCAAATTCCACATTATTCGTGGTTGCATAGCCATTGGAGAAGCGTCTCCAGCTCTGAAGGTCACTGGACTTAGCGGCTTCAACATGTGAACCGAATACGTAATAAGTACCATTAGCCTTCACTACAGATGGATCGTGTACGGAAACGCGATTGCCTGCAGCATTAACGGATATCCAAGGCATAGTTGACAGCATAATGCAACCTGAGAGGGCAGCTGCAATAAGCTTTTTGATTTTCATTTCGATCGCCTCCAATATAAATTCGTTGATATTATTATAAAGTTTTTTAGCTAATTTGTCAATAAATCTTAGGTGTACAAAAATATTTTGCCTGTGAACTATAGTACTCAATACAGTTAAATCATAAAAAAACTCCGCAGAAGTCATAACGATGTTATCTTATAAATTCAAAACTGTAAATTGTTTTCGGACTTACATTCGATCAAATACATTTTTATGAAAAAAAATATTGACATTAGAAATTTATATTGATATAATATTGATACTTTATGAAACTTCTATCGAATCTATAGATCTCAATCAATACGGAGGTATATTATGACAAAAGACGAACTTCATAGGTATATTGAAGAAAGCAAGGGCAATGAGAACAACATATGCCAGATTTGCGCTTACAAAGACGGGCAAATGGTATACAGTGATACTTGGCATGATTACAAGAAAGATGACTGCGTACACATAATGTCTGCTACAAAAAGCATCACGGCTTTGCTCATAGGTATTGCTCTTGATAAAGGTCAGATAAAAAGTATTGATGATAAAGTTCTTGATTATTTCCCTGATTACAAGGTCAAACGCGGTGAAAAAACAATATACGATGTGACTATCAAGCATCTGCTGACTATGAGAGCACCATATAAAGGTAAGGGTGATCCATGGTCAAAAGTATGTTCAAGCGATAATTGGACTTATACGTCCCTTGACTTTCTTGGAGGAAGGAACGGTCTGACAGGCGAATTCAACTATAAGACTGTGTGTCTGCATATTCTCACTGGATTACTATACAAGGCAACAAAAATGAAGACTGTTGATTACGCCAACACCTATCTTTTTGAACCGCTAGGTATTAAACCATACTCGGTTTTTATCGCCAAATCAGCTGAAGAGCACAAACAGTTCACTATAGAGAAAACTCCAAAAGAGAATGTATGGTTCTGCGATACAGAGAACTTGGGAACTCCCGGATACGGACTATGTATGTCGGCAGAGGATATGGCTAAGATAGGTCTGTTATGTCTGAACAATGGAGTTTATAACGGAAAACGCATTATTTCTTCAAGCTGGATTGAAGAAATGACACATCCGAGAAAAATTGAAAATCAGAACTGGCAAGGCATGGAATATGGTTATCTATGGTGGATAATAGACCGTAAAAAGAAAATATATGCCGCTATCGGCAACAGCGGCAATGTTATCTATATTAATCCCGAAAAGAACAATGTTATTACAGTAGCGTCCTATTTCAAGCCTACTTTAATGGACAGAGTCGATTTTATCAGAGAGCATATAGAAAATATTCTTTAAACGTTATACGAACGGAATACTACTCTATAAAGCTAAGCAATATCCTGAATATACTGCCGTTATAGATGTGGCGATTTCCGTTGATGCGGATATTCTCAGCGATATATATGTATTTATACTGAAAAAGGCAGTCCCCTTTTGAACTAAAAAGCACAAGTAGAAAGCCACTGGTTTGTATGTCATTATCTAAAAAAGACTCATAGTCAGAAAACTATTATTTATTCTAAGAACTGTGCGTATAAAAACATTATATGTATATAGATTGTTGCAATTCAAAAAATAACATGATATAATAAAAGTAAGATTTTCATACCAATAAAACAGAACGGAGGTTTTCTATGAAATTTATCAAAAAAATATTATCAACTACTGCTGCACTGGCAATTTCTATTAGTAATGCCGCTGTATTTACTACAGAATCATATTCCGCAGCCGTTAACTGGGACAAGTTATTGGAAGACAAATCTGGATGGCTTCCTTATGACTTCGGTTCAGCAATGTATTTTCATAATAATTACGGTAATACCAAAGTCGAAGGCGATTTGATATGTATCGTTTATCATGTTCCCGATTCCTACAAAATGTCTGCTGATATCAGCTCTTTCACACGTGAAAGTAGAACGGTAGCTGAGGCTGAATATGAGTGTAATACATTTGACTTCAGGTTTACCAATACATCTTCTAGGAGAAGTAATGTAATAACTTCAAAGATCAGCGAAACAAGCTCAGTCGGTTATCATTACGAAGCACTGATGATCATGAACAACTGCGCAGAAGGCTTTGATATTGACATCAGCCTTCAGGATACGAAAACTGGAAAATCTTCTGACAGCGTAAGGTATACATTCGTAAATGATGAAGGCAAGTTGAAAGAGACCGATATTTACGACTGGCTGCCGGATTCTGTACCCGAATTCAATGAATATATTGATAAAAATGGAAATATCTCATTTAGAGACGGGTTACTAGTATATTGCAAAAATATAATCCCCTCCACGGGAGAATCACTGAACGTTGAACAGACAGGATCTGGAAAACTCGGTCTCGCTGTTGACACATACATAAGCAAAGACAACATCATTCAAGCCGTAGGTGGAACCAACAGTATTTTGAAGGTCTATAAGGGTGAAAATGAAGGCAACGTTGATATAACATTTAACTCAGGCAGAGAATGGGCAACAGACGACACCGATCTTTATTCAGAGACTGCTTCTGTTTACGTAGATAAAGATCTTAATATTACCGAAAATGTCAAGGATATCCCAGACTGGATACCTCAGGACTATGAAGCAGCTGTAAAGTTCAGCAATGAACACGGTTCATCATTTGTAAACGACGGTATTATATGCTTTGTCCAAAACGAAAAGTCAGACAGCCTTGGTGAATATCCTGTAGGCTTTGAAGGCTCAATTTCCAAAAACATCGCAGGCTATGAGCTCATCAACAAGGTGTATGACGATCCCGAAGATAAATATTACGCATATAATGTAAGAGCTTATGATATACCAAACGACTCTAATCTCACTGTTAATTTCAAATACGGAAGTAGCAACTCTAATATAAGGACAATCAGTTCATACAGCTTTCAAAAGGATAGCACAGGTTACATAACCCAGACTGATAAGTATTCATGGCTGCCGGACTGTCATGAGGAATTCAATGCATACTTTGAAAAGCATGGTTCTTTTTCCATACAGAATGGCTATGTATTGTACTGTACAAATATCCCCGCTTCGGATATAGTTTCTTTAACGTCTGAACAAAAAGGCACTGGAACATTGATTGAGGATCACGAAGAAGTATCAATAAAACATGAAGTAGCGTCAATAAATACAGAAGCACCCGATAGCAGTGTCCAAAATCATATAATAAAGCTTTTTAAGCCTGTAAAACCCGGCACAGTCAAGCTTATAATTTCAAAGAAAAAAAATCCAGAACAAAAGATCTCAGTTGAAGAAGCGTGTGCATATTTTACTGTCACCGAGGATATGCACATAATACCTGCAGAAGAAAAGGATATGAAAACAACAGTCAAGGGTGACTGTAACGGTGATGGTATTTTGGGTATTTCAGACCTTGTCTCCATGAACAGGTGGCTCCTGGGCAAGGACAATCTGCCTGAATACGGTATTGCAGACATTAACGGCGACGATAATTTTGATATATTCGACTTTGTTGAACTACGCAAGCTTATTATAAAGACAATCAAGGACGAACCAAGACCTGTTATGTTATTCATTGATGAGAACTACGCATGGTTAGCTTACCAGGAAGTTACTGTTATAGATCAATACGGTTCAGCTTACAAATTCAAATATAGTAACGAAACGGCTAGCTGGTCAGATGCCAAGGACGACCTAATCGTGATAGACTCTGATAATTGGTATGAACAGGTTCTTGGTATAATGGCATCAGGCAATGACTCAACCGTACAAATTCCCGACAGTGCAATGGCGGAAATAAACAAGTTTACTCAAAAAGCTGAAAGCTATAGTAAGTCAGAATTGAGTGGCATCGGATATATGTGCGATGCCGGCAGCAGTTCTGTATATATTATAGGCTCTGACACCAACGGTAATCCTGTTAATGCAAAAATTGCAACTTGTGGAGATTTTTACGGTTGGATAGATACTTCATCGGTAAAGGATTTCATAAAACTGCTCAGCAGCTACAATATTTACGGAAGTGATATCATAGACCTACTTGAATACAACCGTTATTCAGACTATTATTCGTTTCTGATTTAGTCAGTTTAGCTGAACAACTAAAATACAACGGCTTGCCAGTTAAAAGGCAAGCCGTTTTTTGGGAACCAAGAACTGCAGCTCCCATAAGGAGAGCTGTTTCGTTCAATTTTCTATACTGTCTTTTAGTCTTGTACATAAAACATTTTTCTCTTCACACATGCCTTCAAAACTGCATTTATTCAATCTGTTTTATGACATTATCCAAGAAGCCATTTCTTTATACTTATTTTATTATCAAGCGAACTTCAACTCATTGAAATCTGCATATCCTGAAGAAGAATTTGTATCAATGTACATACCTATTCTCATTACCTGATCTTTAGTTTCATGATCATCAGACCAGTATTTTAATACTTCTTCAAGATTGAAACCATTTTCAAGATGACATGTCTCATTAGTTTTTATCTGATCGCCCTTGCGGAAGAACTCTATATCAGTACCTATCATACCTGTAAGTATATCTTCTCGGGCTACGTCTTTTTTCATATAGTACTCTTTACCATTAAGAGTTACTGTCGTGAAATCATTCTCGTTCAAAACAGTCTGCTCATAATAATCCAATTCACTGAAATCTATACCGCCTTCATGGATAAAGAACCTCAGTGAGCAATTACCCTGATATACGGTGCCTCTCAGGACCATGTCCACAAAATCGTCTGCCTTTAAATCAACGGAGTAATTGATATCAAAGTCCTTGCTCGACTTTCGGCTATCGCTGTCGGTATAGTCCTCATAGCTTTCACAGGTATAAAAGCTTATATCGCTCCAATCAGATGTTAATGAACCATCGTTTCTAACAACTGTCCGAAGTCTGTCATCATTGTAATTATTAGACGAAACATATATACATCTCTGACCGTCTGTTCTGGAATCGGCATGATCTCCCACCAGCAAAACAGCTTCGTCATCAGAAAGAGGTATCTCGCGGGATTTATTAAGAACGTATTTCGTGAGGAGAACAAGATCACTTACGTTACTTCTAAAGTCTCCGTTGACATCACCTGAAGTTTCTATTCTGTTCACACCCATAGAGTTGATTATCGCTTTGCGGCATTCGATTACATCAAAGCTGTTAACCACACCGTCCCCATTGAGATCTCCGCGTACATCAGGTTCAAACTTCTGAATACCAACACAAAACTCAGGGTCACCAGATGCAATATAAAAATCATCAACATAGTAATCAACAGGAGCTGACGGAATGAATACCACTCTGTACTTATGAAAAACATCATGAGAAAAGGTAAAAAGTAAGTCACTGATATTGGTCCACTGTCCGGACTTGCAGACTCTTGAACCAGATTTTATTTCCAGATTATACATAAGAGGCTCATCAGTGTATTCTACAAGCTGTACCTCAAATGATACATCGTCTTTTGAATTATTGAATATTCTTGCTCCCGTCTGATAATAGCTTCTGGAAATATCTTCCGATTCCGGCAGATCATAGGGATCCAGCTCATAGAAAAACGAAGCCTCACCATGTTCATCGGACTGCGTTATATGCAGTGAATGTGTTCCGCTGTAAAAACGTTCATCTGAAATTACCAAAGAAGGCTCTTCGCCGAGAACTCCGGTTTTGTCATTTCCCGATTCAAAATCGACCTTGATGATCTTTCCGTCAATATCAACGGGCAGCGGATCATGCTCTTCATAAGGCCTTACGGGCACAGTCTTTCCGAAAACGCTTTCATCGGCAATATCATAGGTTATATCCAGTGAGTTCAGCTTTGCGGAGCCGCTGCTCCTGTACGCCTCAAGATCAAACTGCACATCGTAAATAAAGCCAAGATCGAGTCCGGCTGACGACCACGCCTTGAAATGCTCCAAAACATCTATGGTACCATCTATATGATTACTCTTTCCAAGCTCAAGAGGCTCCCGCCTCGCAACGCTCCAGTATATCTTATACTGATTGGACGCATCAAAGCCGGTATTACTGTTTTCCCTGTATATATCGTAGTTAGTACCGTCAACGGTCACGGTAGATATTGCATCTACATTTCCCGGCGGACGCCATGAGCCCCATACTTCAACAATGTTAAAAAGGGTGTCCGGATGGGTGAACCAGCCCCTGACGCCTACATATTCGCTTCCTCCGGGTGTAATGTCAAGATCGTATCTTACCTTGCATTCCCTGAACTGGTATGCGCTTACTGTGTTCTTTTCAAAAGACTTTCCTTTTGTGACAGCGAAATTATGGATCTCCTCCCAGCTGGCAGTAAAACCGTTAGTACCGGAATTCTCGTATTCGATCGTTCCGGTATAGTTATTATTCCAAACATCATATACATAACCGTCAACTTCACCTTTATCCATATAATCGGCGGCATTGGCTACAATAACCCTATTTGAAATGTTAATGAAGTTATTCGCTCCAAAGAGACATATTCCTGCGGTAATAGTTGATATTAATTTTATCAATTGTTTCTTCATAATCATCACCCCATAAGATAGGAATTCTTTAATCAAATTATATTATTCAGCATACTAAAAGTCAAGTCATTTATTGTTATCTGATTTTTACGATTAGAAATCAATTATCCCAATTCAGATTATATCAGCTTAAATGAGAATGAGCATGGGTCACAGACAGAGATGGATTCAGATATTTGAAACGAACCTGTTTAGCGTCTGATACGCGCCTCACTCCTTCTTTACCTTTTCTTTTTTTGAAGTCAAGAGAGATTTGTGATGTCAAGGTTGTTACTTCGTTGAAATGTTCATTCTGCAAATCATATGTAATCCCCTACATCAATAAAGACTATCTTATCCTACCAGACAAATGGAATCTTAATATAATCAACATTTCAAACAAAAGAATAACTCCTTCTGAAACAAAGCTATATTCTTTCACCTCTTTAAACTGTATCCAATATTACCTATATTTCAGCTCAGGATGCTTCATGTAGTACTCTTTTTTATTTATATACATTTTTTCATCTGCATTTTTCATTGCTAAACGTATATCCTCACCGTTTCTTACAAAGTAATAACCTATTGCGAAATTAACATCACTGTCTATGGCAGATTTCTCATAAAGCTGTATAAGTCTATTTTTCAGTTCATCTTCGTCTATTCCTTGTGCTATTAGCATAAATTCGTCTCCGCCCGCACGATAAACATCACAATCATAAAATATCTGACTCAGAATAGCTGAAGCTGTTCTTAGCAGCCTATCGCCTGAACTATGACCTTTCTCATCGTTTATACGCTTCAATCCATTAAGATCGGCAAATATAACAGCGTATGGTTCATTCAATTCGGTTTTACCACTGACTACATCATCGATATAATTATTCATTGAATTACGATTTTGACATCCCGTAAGTATATCTATAGAACTGAGGATCTCAAGCTGTTTCATCAACTGGTAGTTAGCAATTTCAGATGCTATAAAGAATGTAGATAACTCTAGTGTTTCCTTAATCCTTACAGTTTCCTCTGTCTTGTAGTTCAGAGCCCACAAATAACCAAGTATCTGATCATTATGTTTCAGCGGAAAGAGAATTGTGCTCCTTATTCCATTATCAGCAAGCAGCGAATAAAAGTCATTGTTATCAGATTCAAGCCATTCTAAATCATGTTCATCTTTTATTATAAGGCACGAACTGCCATGGATAACTGCTCCAAACGAGTCTGCAATATCGTAAAAGCTGTCATTGCTATATATTTCTTCAGGTCGCAAATTACTATCAGACAACGTTGCTTCGCAGAAATTGATATATTTCCTATTTTCATTATCGTGATTTAAAATACAGCAATGTTCAGCTCCGCACATCTTACGGATATCTTCAATAACATCTTGAAATACTTGACGAATATCATCTTTTTTGGCTCCTTGAAGCTTAATACTAATCTCAAGTGCATGTGTAGCTGTATCGGCCGAAAGACTTGCCTGTTGTTCAGCATCGGCAAATGGTGAAATATCACATGAATAAAGGCAGTACCCTACATTTTTCTTATCAGATTCTAGTGGAAGGAGGAACATATTGACCCATAAGCCCATACGCTCTAAGTGAACATAAGTATGAAGCGGTTGACCAAGGCAAGCACAACGGAACATGAAGTCCTCGAAGTTTTTGTCCTGCGGCAAAGAATCTGAATATGGTGAATCTGGAACAAACGGACGACCAAATATTTTTTCAGCATCCTCCCGATGTGCTTTGTTAGCCGCAACAACACGTATATTACCATATCTTCCATCCTGATATTTTTCAACTGATATAATACAGCTTCTACATTTATGATCTGCTACTACCTTGTCAAAATCCATAATTAACTTTCCCCTCTTTTTTATTAAAAGCACGATTTAAGTCATATCTGTTACAAGTTTTTCTGCTTCTTCTTTCGGCAAAGGTCTGCCCTAGATAAAGCCTTGGATAAAATCGCAACCTATCTCCCTAAGAGTTTCAAGCTGCCTTTCCTCTTCAACACCTTCCGATATAACATCAAAACCCATAATATGACCGATAGAGATAATAGCAGCAACATACTGCTTCGACGACTCGTTCATATTCATTTTATCTATAAAGGACTTGTCTATTTTAAGTATATTTGCAGGGAAATTATTTAGATAGCTTAAAGAGGAATAACCTGTTCCGAAATCGTCTATTGCTATCTTTATTCCCATTTCATGTAACTTATCGATACACATAATTGCCTTTTCTGCAGAATCTATCATGATTGATTCCGTAATCTCAATTTCAACGTGATCAGATGCAAGACCGCTCTCATTCAAAATCTCCTTCAGTTCGTCAAGGAAATCGTTTTTCATAAGGTGACGAACAGAAACATTGACGCTTTTCTGAAGACCGTTCCATCTACCTTATCCACAAGACCTACCTTTTCAGCAACAGGGATAAACTCTCCAGGACTGATGAAATTTCCATCGGTATCCTTCATTCGTGCAAGAGCTTCAAAACCACGCAGTTTATGTGATATATCAAACTGTGGCTGTAAATTAAAATATATAGTATCATTTTCCAAAGCTTCCCTAAGCTTGTACTCTATCTCCAATGTACGCTCAACATTAAGTAGTTCCTGCGTGGAACGAAGAATGTGATTGCTGCTATTTACTCGCTTGACTTCGTGCATTGCAGCAGCTGAAAATGATAACAAGCTATCACTTGTTTTTGCATCGATAGGAAATAAAGCATATCCGAAGCTTGCTGTAATGTAAAGATCACAATTATCAACAGTAAAGCGATTCTCAAGGACTGCTTCATAATGCTTAATAGTGTGCATTATATCTTTATCTGAGCGATAATCGCGTATGATAATTGCAAATTCATCGCCACCCATTCGGGCGATATAATCATGAGTTCCCGATAGTCCCGCATCAACTATTGCTTTCCAGCGTGCAGCAATCTCTATGAGCACCTTATTACCCGTATCAAAGCCCATAGTATCATTTATGCTCTTAAAGCCGTTGATGCCAATGGAAACAACTGTAAAATTCTCACCTCTCTTAACAAGATCTGATACCAACTCTGTGCAAGCAAAACGGTTGGGAAGCCCTGTCAGTTGATCGGTATAACTGATATTCTTCAGATGTTCAACCATTTTGTAACTTGCAAGTTTTGAAGAAATAAAGAATGTAATTAGTTCCAGTGTCTCCTTGATACGCATGGTATTAGTGGTATCAAAATTTGTACTCCAGATAAGACCGAGAACATCATTATCATACCTCAAAGGAAACATTATAAAACTATCAACATTTGCTTTTTCAAGATTGTCATACCATTCATAATTAATATTTCGTATAAAATCTTTATCTTTTTCGTCCTTTATTATCAGACAGTCACTTCCCGATACCATAGCGAGCCACGTATCTGTTATCTCCGCTATATTCTTAAACTGAGTAACGCGTTTAACACGGCTATTTTTATCAACACTTGTGCAGCACTCGGTGAAAAGCCCTGTGGTCTGCTCCCTGAGCATTATAGTGCAAACATCAGCCCTACATATCAAACGTATATCACTTATTATTTCATCCATAGTTTTATTGAAGTCATTAGTACTATGAAGCTTTACACAGCATTTTATTATGTCAGATGACACAGTGTCAGACTGGCTTGAGCTTATACCTACCTCAGCGGAATTACTAGGCTGTGCGGTATACAGACAGTAGCAAATATTTCCTTCCTCATACTCAATAGGGAGCGCAAAAATATCAAACCATATATTCATGTCATTCAAATGAACATAGGTATGTATCGGTATCTTTTTTACAGCAGCACGGTAGCATATATCTTCAAATCCGGTATCCTTCGGAAGATACTTCTCATAAAGTGAATTTGGAATAAACTTATTGTTGCTCTGAAAAACCTCGGGAATTCCAAGAATACTCGGGTCAGAAGTAAAAACAGGGTGCTCAATCGGCTCAAGATAGCTTTTATTTCCTGATACAAGTCGTATTTCACCATACCCACCGTCACTTTTTCTTTCTACTGAAATAATACATGTAGGAGAATGAAATTTTTCTGCGAGGTCCTGGAAATTCATAGCTACTCCTTTCGTTGACAAAGCAGTTATTGTACAATAATGCCGCTTTGATAGTCAAACTATATACTTCATAGATAATATACACAATATATTATATTGCTATTATACAACAATAGGTTTTGAAAAGCAATGGACAAAATGTAAAGAATATAAAATTCTAGCTATTCTTCACATGTAAAAACAAAATTTATTAACATTAACTAGACTATTACAACTAGCTATAATAAAAAAGGCGGCTACATTTGATTTAATGTAGACACCTTTTATAATATTTGTTATATTTTGTATATCTCAAAATAAATAACAGCACTTATCACGATTACACAACAAACCGTATTAATCAGTTAAATGAGGGTATAATTCTTTTTCTTTGGTAATTCTGTATAGCCTTTCTTCAGTCAGATTGTACATTAAAAAAATAGTAACAGACGTTTTACCTTATAATTTTTCTCCAATTATAACACTATTTCACCTGAAATGATCTTTTTGATATTATCTTACTGTATATCCATACGATTTTCAAAGCTATGATATTCAGAAAAGATCCAGCATGCTGTCGAGATAGATCTCTTCACGGACAGTTAGCTGATATTCCGGCTTTGTGAGATAATAAAACAGAAATTCCAGATTGACAGCACTACCTAGTCCTCTGCCTTCTATTTTGAAATTAGAAAAACCGAGGGGCAGATAGGTATTGATGATGTCATCGATACTGATAAATTCAGGATTTTTCATTGCCTTCGAAAAACGGTATCCGTCCTTTGCATCAGGTGCGGTACAAATGTGTTCGGGACAGTCTTCTCCGAGATTTTTCTTGCTGACATTTTCATAGCAAGCTTTTCTGTCTTTGCAGCTAAACGAGCAGCATTCATTGCACAGAAATTCAACTTTATCTTTCTGGACCTGCGAGAGTGTATCAAGTTTATCATATAGCTTATTCATCCTGAAATCAGGAACTACATATTTAAAATCAATCCGTTCTGTTTCCTTTAAAAACTGATCAAAATTAGTCTGAACCTTTGTAGTCGAGGAAACGAAATAAAGGTTTGGATAATTATTTTTAATATGTTCAAGCAGAAGCTCCGAGTATATAATCACACCGTTCTGTACACCTTTGCTTCCGGAAAAAAGCTCACACAGAGAATTACATTTCCTGTCAATGAGATGTTCAGGTTTTAAAAGCGAGTTACTGAAAGTGAGCCTTGAAGAAATACTGTATTTATTCATAAGTGCAAGGACATCTTCAGCTTTACATTCGCCGAATCCAGCTCGTCCACCACCCCAAATACAATCGGCAGGAGCGCCATAGACAGATGCTATTTCGCACCAGTCGTAAAAGTATTCTGGATGTTCATTGTACAGTGGCAGAAACACACTGTACAGGTCATAGAACTCAAACAGTCCCGGAAGATGAAAATAAGCTTTATTTTGTGCAGTGTTTTCCATATGTAATCATACCATTTTCTTTAGTCTTAGACCATTTTAGTAAATTGATTTTATGTACATATAATATAATGTATATTTAGTATACCAGAATTATCATATAAAATCAAGGTTATAATTTTTACACTTACCGCATTTGTTTATCTCTTGTTTACATGATATGTGTCTTCAGCCATTCAGCAGCCTCTTCTTTTGTAAAAACGCCATCATTTGAATAGTATTCCGTCATATCTTCAAGTCGTATACAGCCAAGCTGACCTCCATAGTTAGGGAAACCGCAGCCGCAATCTATATCAATCATCCGCTTCCCGTGAAAAATATGCATACTTTGATGGAACTGCTCTGTTGGAGTATGACCAAATATTACATTTTTTCTTGCAGGCATCTGCAAGAATGGCGTCAAGCGGTACCATACTATAAATTCATTAAAGTTATAGCTCGCCATATTCTCAGTTTCATATAGTTCCTGTGGTGCAGCGTGAACCAGTATGAATTTACGTCTATTTACAGTTATTTCTAATTGTACTGGAAGTGACTCCAGATAGCAAAGCATCTCCTCCTGCTCTTTTTCTGTAAGGTTGAAATACTTATCAAAAGTGTCTAAACTTCTATTATTCCTCCACACTTGTTGGTAATGGAGATTTTCGGGGTATCTCAGGGCATTTATCATCATATACTCATGATTTCCTAGCAACATTGTACAATTCTGCATTGTCCTTATCTGCTGCAACAGTTCAATTCCGTATTTCCCGCGATCGATAACATCTCCAAGAATATATAGATGATCCTCTGGCTGTAGGTTAATCATGGAGAGTATAGTATCAAATGCATCCTTATTGCCGTGAATATCCGAAAGAACATAATGCATCAAATAACTCCTCTTGTTTCTTTTTTTTTCACAATTCTAATCTCCTTTTGCATCTTATAACGTTTCAACGCTATGAAATAGGAAGTGCATTTTATCAATATGCTTATCAGTATGCCAATGTCCGAGATACCAAGCCTTATATTCTATTGCTTCTTCTATGGTATCAAGCCATTGTTCTGTGCTGTTATCAACTTTTGATTGGTCTATTCCTGAAAGAAAACACTCTGTGGGAATATATTTATACGGACATGTATGAGAAAACACTATGTCTATTTTATTGTTCTTTACCTTCTCTTCAACATATTCCTTTATTGCCAGTGACGGCTGTTCGTCTGGCCACCAATTATAGCCGTTTCTCAGGCGATAGAACTTATCAACACTATAGGCACCGCCTATAACTATGCACTTATCGCCTTCAAGCTCAAATATGTCTCCGTCTACAGGAAACAGTATATTCGGATACTCCTCCTCATAGAGAACACGTCCGCCGTTCCAGTTTTTTTCCTGATATGAAGCTATATTCTGAGGGCGGTTCTCATGATTGCCATGAATACAAAAGAATGTAACTCCTATATTGTTCATTTCTTCTTTTATAAATTTATCACGTAATCTTCCTGTATAGTTTACGCCCACATCTCCGAGAATAACTATTATATCATACTCTTGGGGTTCGTATTTCTCAACAAGGTCATATATAGGCTCAAGAGAGCCGTGTATATCACCGGTTATATATATCATAACATCTCGCCTACCTTTATATATTAATTATTATAACACATATATTCATGTTTGTCATTAACTATTTAGTTTAAAAATGCAATAGCAGGCTTAGCGATCCTGTTATTATTTTACAAATAATTATGCAACAAGTCTAGCATATAAAAATCATCTATATCCAATGATTCTAATTCTCTTTCATCAAGAGTAAATTAATTTATGATGACTGGACGTAAAACATTATGGCCCATTTTCCGTCTTAATAACATATTATGCTTTTTCCGTTTCATAACAGAATATCAGCCGGAAATAACCTAGTTTTTTCAACCTTTTATATATTTTATGGGTTGATTGCATAGTGCTTATAACATATAATAAGAGTGGATATTAAAATTTAAAAGGAGGAATCCCACATGAAATCAAATTTTTTCATTCGTATGACATCATTGGTGATTGCTGCCGCATCGATAAGTACCTCGGCTACCTTTCCATCTCATCAAGCTATTGCAGCAGAAGACATCGCAATACGCAGCTTCAGTCTGACAGATGTTACTATGACCGACGAGTACTGTGTCAACGCCTTCAGCAAGGAAATGGAGTACCTGCTTTCCTTTGATACCGACAGGCTCCTTGCAGGTTTCCGAGAGAACGCCGGCCTAAATACAAAAGGTGCAAAACGTTACGGCGGCTGGGAAAACACCAATATCGCCGGTCACGCCATAGGTCATTACCTTACTGCTCTGGCGCAAGCCTATCAGCACCCGGAGCTTTCGGACGCTCAGCGTGCAGCTGTGAAGTCAAGAATGTACACCCTAATAGACGGTATGCGGGAATGTCAGAAGAATTCCAAAGGTAAGCAGGGCTTTGTATGGGCAGCTTCTCACCCTAACGGAACGAGTGTGGAGGTACAGTTCGACAATATTGAGGTAGGAAAAGCAAATATCATCGATGAGGCATGGGTACCGTGGTATACCATGCACAAGCTCATCGCAGGCATAGTTGATATATATAATGCTACCGGCTATGCTCCGGCAAGGGATCTGGGCTCAGGTCTAGGAGACTGGGTATATAATCGCTGCAAGACTTGGGACTCTAGGAAGCACAGTACGGTCCTCTCTATAGAATACGGTGGGATGAACGACTGTCTCTACGACCTTTACATGATAACAAGCAAGGACGAGCATGCTGTAGCTGCACATTATTTTGACGAGACTAATCTCCACGAGGCAATACTGAAGGGCGGCTCAAACGTACTTAACAACAAACACGCAAATACAACTATTCCAAAGTTTCTAGGAGCGCTCAAGCGATACATCGCTCTTGACGGTAAAACTTTAAACGGTGAGACAGTAGACGCCTCCCGCTATCTGCAATATGCTGAGGCTTTCTGGGATATGGTCACAACTCATCACACCTACATCACAGGCGGCAACAGTGAATGGGAACACTTCGGCATGGACGATGTACTTGATAAGGAGCGTACCAACTGTAACTGTGAAACCTGCAACTCATACAATATGCTCAAGCTAAGCCGTGAGCTGTTCAAAATAACAAAGGACAGTAAATATATGGATTTCTATGAGAATACATATTATAATTCTATCCTCTCATCACAAAATCCAGAAACTGGTATGACCACATATTTCCAGCCTATGGCAACTGGATACTTCAAGGTATACAGTTCTCCCTTCGATCATTTCTGGTGCTGTACAGGAAGTGGTATGGAAAGTTTTACCAAGCTGGGAGACACTATCTATATGCATAGTGATGATACTCTTTACGTCAATATGTATCAAAGCTCTATACTCACATGGGCTGACAAGAATATGAAGATAACTCAGGAAAGCTCTATCCCCGAGGGTGATACTTCCGTATTCACAGTTGAAGGCACCGGTGTCGTAGATTTTCGTTTCCGTATTCCTGACTGGAAGGCAGGCAATATGACCATAAAGATAAGCGGCGAGAAATACCAGTACAGGACTATCAACGGCTATGCTCAGGTAACAGGTGAATTTAGTACAGGCGATGTTATCGAAGTCAATATACCCGAGGAGGTCAAAACTTACTCACTGCCTGACAAAAACACGGTATACGGCTTCAAATATGGTCCTATAGTTCTCAGTGCAGAGCTTGGAAAGCAGAACATGGAAACAGGTTCAACAGGTATGTGGGTCACTATACCAAAGGAACAAATAACTCTCTCTGAGAATATCCGTATCTCCGATAATAATACCACCGTAAGCACTTTTATGGCAGATATAAATGACCACCTTGTAAAAGACGACAACTCCCTGAGATTTACACTCAAGGGTACCGACCACGATCTTATATTCACACCTCATTACCAGCAGTATCAGCAGAGATACGGTATTTACTGGAATTTCCAGAGCAGCAGTACTGCTGTAGACATGCCTGCACGTTCAAAGAAAACCGTAGTAGATACGGTTCAGCCGGGCTATGGTCAGTATGAGAACGATAATCTACATAATATGCAAGAGTACAACACTTATGGAGTCACTGACGACAGCACATACCGCTACGCCAAAAGTGGTGGTCATTTCAGTTACCGCATGGCTGTTGACAAGGACGCAGATTACAATATCGTTACTGTCAAATTCCGCAAGTCTGACAATATGAAAACGATACGCATAACTATCGGGGATACGATAATATGCAGAAAAGAGCTCTATTATCAAGGCAATGAGGAAGTCTATGAATTCAATTACATCATACCTCCGGAGCTGATTGAAAAATATAGTGAGCATATAACCGCAGACGGAGAGGAGTACGATGTGGTCACAGTTGGCTTTTCTTCGGATAATGATGAAGAATCTGCAAAAATATGTGATTTTATCTATATAACAGCCGTAAAGCCTCTTTACGAGTATGACAGTAGTATTGCCTATTTCGTTGACTGCGGCGATCATAACCCCTATACCGTTACAGGCAGGGATAAGCTTGGCCGCTACAACAGCGTTACAGAGCAAATCTTTGGTACAGATGAAGTAACAGGCGCTGTTTGGGGACTTTTGGACGATGCGGAAGATAAATATGACGGAGGTTCAAAGAGTGGCGGACTATATACCGCCAATACCTGGTGCGACGAATACAACACCTCTGATAATAGAGACAAGACCGCCTCCTTCCGCTATACAAAAAATCAATACGAGAACAATATGGAACGTACACTTTCCTATGGTTTCTGGCTCCCTGCAGGCAAATATGAGGTGGAGATGTGTTTCAGCGATCCATGGAGCTGTTCCACAAACCCTTGTGTAAAAACAGCTTGCGATACCAACTTTGAAAAGATTCTTATTGAAAACTGTTTAACAGACAGTAAGACACCTTCTGTCTGCAAACTTGATGTTGCAAATGATGGTATTGTTGATATTTGCATCTACTCCGAAGATAAGGCAATAAACATCAATTATATCATTATTCGTACACTTGAAACGGCTTCTCTGCCTACAGTTTCCTATGCTGCAACGGATATACTGGCAGGCGATACCAACTGCGACGGTAAGGTTGATCTTGCAGACGCTGTACTTATCATGCAAAGCCTTGCAAATCCCAATAAGTACGGTATAGGTGGTACAGCCGACAAGCACCTTACAGATCAGGGCATGATCAACGGTGACGTTGACGGTTCCACAAAGGGACTTACCTCTAATGATGCTCTCCGCATACAGGAGTATCTTCTTCATAAGATCACTTCACTTGAGATTATATAAAGAAAAACTATATCAGAACTGCAACTATAACTTTGTTTTTCTTAATATCGCAGAAATACAAGCTATTTTCTCGCCGACAGAAAAATTCAGTCTGATGGATTTACAGTTACTATTCACACTAAATGTAACAGTGATATAAAAATCAAGAAAAAGCCAGCTCTCATTGCAGAGTCTGGCTTTTTTCATATCGTTATACTGTCTTTTAGTATAGTGATTTTAATGTGCAAAATGCATTTTTCTATAATATAACTTCGTTGAAGAAATCGTCCTCCAAGTTTGAATTCATAATGATAAACATTTCAGATTTATTTTTTTAAAGCTCAGATTATCTTTGTAGACCATTCCTCGATATTCCAGATATTATCAGCAATGTCCATATAAAACTCGGATTCGTGACTAACTATGAGAACAGTTCCCTTGTATTCCTTTATAGCTTTTTTCAGTGATTCTTTTGCATCAACGTCAAGGTGATTAGTCGGCTCATCTAGTACAAGCAGATTTACCTCACGTAGCATTATACGGCATATCCTCACCTTAGCATTCTCGCCACCTGAAAGCACTCTCATTTGCGAGGTGATATGCTCGGTAGTCAATCCACACTGTGCAAGCGCTGCACGCACTTCTGCATTTGTCATAGATGGATATTCCTCCCATATAACATCAAGAGCAGTTTTGGAAGTGCTTTCCTCTTCCTGCACAAAATATCCATACTCAACGAATTGGTCATGCTCAACGTATCCGGATATGGGAGGTATTATTTTCAACAACGTTTTCAGAAGAGTGGTTTTTCCGATACCGTTCACTCCGCGAATAGCTATTTTCTGACCATTTTCAACCTTTACCGAGATAGGTTTGGTAAGCGGTTCATCATACCCGAGAACAACGTTTTTGCAGTCGATGACTACACGTCCGGGAGTACGAGCTTTTCGGAACGAAAATGTCGGTTTAGGTTTTTCACGCATAAGAGTTATCTTGTCCATTTTATCAAGTTTCTTCTGTCGTGACTTAGCCATGTTCGTGGTTGCAACGCGAGCCTTGTTACGTGCGATGAAGTCCTCAAGGTCAGCAATTTCTTTCTGCTGCTTTTCATAAGCTTGCTCAAGCTGTTTCTTTTTAAGCTCATACATACGGACAAAGTTGTCATAGTCTCCTGTATATCGTGTCATAATAGCATTCTCAACGTGGTATACAACATTTATTACACTATTCATGAATGGAACATCATGAGATACAAGTATAAACGCATTCTCATAGTTTTTTAGGAAATTCGTCAGCCACCTGATGTGGTTCTCATCAAGAAAATTAGTAGGCTCATCGAGAATGAGTATCATTGGGTTTTCAAGCAACACCTTCGCAAGAAGCACCTTTGCACGCTGACCTCCTGAAAGTTCTGAAACATCTTTGTCAAGACCTAACTCGTTAAGTCCTAGACCGTTTGCATACTCAGATATTTTTGCGTCAATAGTATAATAACCGCTGTAGTCAAGTATCCCCTGTATCGCGCCAACTTCTTCCATAAGCTCGTTCATCTCTTCTTCAGAGCAGTCGGACATCTTTTCATAAAGTGAAAGTATTTCAGCTTCAAGTTCGCTTAGGTAGTCAAAAGCTTCACGCAGAACGTCATGGATAGTCTTTCCTTTTTCAAGAGTGCTGTACTGGTCTAGATATCCAACTGTGATATGTCTGCACCACTCTATCTTTCCTTCATCTGGCTGAATCTTTCCCATAATAATATTTAGGAATGTGGATTTGCCCTCTCCGTTAGCACCGACAAGGCCGACGTGTTCACCTTTCAATAATCTGAAAGAAGCGTCATTCAGTATTTGTCTTGCACCAAATCCGTGAGTAACGTGTTCAACATTTAATATGCTCATATCTATCCTCCATTTTAATTATGAACTTATTATACTACATTTCTACGTTATAATCAAGTGTAGGCTACACATGACTATTATGGTTCAATTAGCTTAGGTTACTTTAACTGCGAAGCATTTTGAAGTCCATAAAAGTATACTTTATTGCACAACTTGCATGCAAGTCCTGAGACATCTTTTAGGATTTAAAAGCAAGAAATATAATATAGTGAATTGAAAATATTTCAGTGAAAAGGGTATCAACTCGCTTGTTTTTCAGCTTTATAAGTACAGCATACGTTAACCTTATATTTTCTTAATAAAATTGCTACAAAACCCCCTGATTACTGACGATTCATTGAATTTTTCCGATTTTTGTAGACTAAACAATATTAATATTACAACGTAATTCTTGATAATCATCATCACATTGCCATAATAACCCAAATGAGATTTTTAAAAATCTATTAAAGAACATATTTAGAGATAACAAAATCAACTGTTTCATATACAAAAACAGTGCCGTACTTTTAATATTTTGTACGACACTGTTTTACACTTATCATCTGCTTTATCGGATTACGATTGACTAAAGTTTGCTTCATCAGATCAATCAGCGAATTTCAGATATCAAAGTTATAAGTTACAACTATTTTATCATATACATATTTATCATATTTGCTCGAATTAGCGAGAAACTGCATTATTACTGCATCACGCATATCTATATCACCATAAAAGTTAGCGTCGTCCCACTTTTAAACTTTTAAATTATAAATTTTCTTTAGAGTTAACAGTAACTGTTGTAATAGTAGTATTTGTACTGGTATTAGTTGTTGTTGTTGTAATCGAAGTTATAGATCCTGGCCCAACCTTTTTAGTAAGAGTTATAATGTTATTGTAGAATGACTTAGGTTGATAGTTGCTGAACGGTAGAGGTGAACCGCCGTTCTCATGGTATCTCCAGCTTCTTTCGTCTGTGGTTCCTGAGAGGGTTACGCAGGAGATGTTCTTAGCGTGCTTCATAGCTACCTCAAAAATCTGAGGATAAAGCTTACCGTTAGTGCCAGTGCTGTTCGTTATGTCAAGTTCTGTGATCTGAATGTCAAGTCCAAGTAACTCAAACTGCTTTACAGCTGTTTCAAACTCACTTGCCGAAGGATATGCTGAATCAAGGTGAGCCTGCATACCGATACCGTCAATATAGTTGCCTTCCTTCATGACAGTCTTAGCCATATTTATAAGATCATCTGTCTTAGTGCTCATATACTCGTTATAGTCGGTGAGATAAAGCTTACAATCATTAGGAGCATACTGTCTTGCATATTTGAATGCATTTACAACGAACTCTGAATTTCCTTCGCCGTATACTCTTACCCAGTTTGATTTGCTAGCAGGTCTCATTCCACCGCCTTCGTCAACGAATAGCTCATTACATACGTCATAAGAATGGAGCTGTAAGTTAGGATAATTTGACTTGATCTGAGCAAATGTGTTCTTGATCATGCTCTCAAGGCGCTTATTCATGCGATCCTTGGAAACATATTCGTAATTGTCCTGAAAGAGATAATTTGGTGTCTGGCTGTACCATACGAAGGTGTGTCCACGAACACCAATGCCGTTCTGCTCTGCGAACTTAAGAATATTATTTGCCGGGCTTATGCTTATATCTACTTCATCACCGTTAACTCCCTTAACGATAGCATCAGGCTTCATTTCGTTTTCACAGGTAATAGAGTTGTAATTTTTCTTGATAAACTGCTGTGCTTGTGAGTTAGCAATCTCCACAGAGCTTACTACAGCACCTAGGCGGAAATACGGTCCCATGTGATCCTTGAAGCCGTTGCCACCCATTTCGTAGGTATAGTTAAGGTTCTGGTGAGCTGCTACGTTACTTACAGTAACAGTTGATGTAACCTCGGTATTAGTTGTAGTAGCTTGAGATGTTGTTGTAGTCGTAGTAGCTTGAGTTGTAGTGGTCGTAGTAGCCTTAGTTGTAGTTTCTGTCTGAACTATATTAATGTTTGATGAATAGCTCTCTGGAAGTGACTTGATAAGTCCTAAGAGGTACTTCTGGATAGTAGCAGCGTCAATTGTTGTAACACCACCGCCTGCCTCATAAACGTCTGCATTGCACTTGCCCTGATCTGAAAGCTTATATTTGTTTGGGTTAGCGAGGGACTGCATTATAATTACAGCATCACCCATATCAATATCGCCGTCGAAGTTAGCATCGCCCCACTTTGAAACCTTTGAATTAAGAAGTTCCTTAAGATTGACAGCATCTACTGCTGTTGTAGTGGTATGGGTAGTAGTTGTTGTGGTAGTGGTGGTGGTAGTCGAAGTTATAGTTGTTGTAGTTGCAGTTACAGGATGATCTATCTTGTCAGCAAGAGCTATAATGTCATTGTAGAATGGCCTGGGCTGGTAGTTGATGAACGGAAGCCGTGAACCGTAGTCGGTCCTCCAGATAATCCCATCGGTTGTTCCCGAGAGGGTCACACAGGAGATGTTCTTAGAGTGCTTCATAGCTACCTCAAAGATCTGAGGATAAAGCTGATCGTAAGTACCTGTGCTGTTCGTGATATCAAGCTCTGTAAGTTGAATGTCAAGTCCGAGTGACTCAAACTTCTCTATAGCTGTTTCAAACTCACTTGCCGAAGGATACCTTGAATCAAGGTGAGCCTGCATTCCGATACCGTCGATGTAGTCTCCCTCTTTCATGATGTTCTTGACCATATTTATAATATCGTCTGTCTTATCGCTCATATACTCGTTATAATCGCTGAGATAAAGCATACAATTCCTGGGAGCATACCATCTTGCATACTTGAATGCGTTTACAACGAACTCTGAGTTGCCTTCGCCGTATACTCTTGTCCAATTGGAGTTGTTTGCAGGTCTCATTCCGCCGCCGTCGTTAACGAATAACTCGTTGCACACGTCATAAGAATGGAGCTGTAAGTCAGGATAATCGGACTTGATTTGAGCAAATGTATTTTTTATCATGCTCTCAAGACGCTTGTTCATGCGCTCCTTTGAAACATATTCGTGATTGTCCTGAAAGAAGTAAGTAGGTGTCTGGCTGTACCATACGAAGGTATGTCCACGAACGCCGATGCCGTTCTCCTCTGCGAATTTAAGGATATTGTCTGCCGATTTAAGGCTTATATCGACTTCATCACCATCTACGCTCTTAATGATAGAATCAGGCTTCATTTCGTTCAGACAGGTTATAGAGTTAAAATTCTTCTTGATGAATTCCTGAGTCGCTGAGTTGTTAATTTCATTGCCCTGTACAGCAGCTCCAAGGCAGAAGTACGGTCCCATATAATCCTTGAATCCGTCGCCGCCCAACTCATAGGTGTAGTTAATGTTCCGGGGACGTGTTTCACCCACAACACAGTCTTCGCCCTTATAATCTGTGTCTTTTTCGCCGCCTGCATTACCGCCGCTGTTGTCATTGCCGTCAAAATCGAAGTCGCCGTTTATGCTATCCCAATTACCACCGACCATTTCGCTGAAGTTGAAATCGGGTTGGAACTGACTCCAGTCGAAGTTGCCCATGTCAGAGCTAGCGTTCTGCTGTTCACCACCAATCAGACTCCAGTCGAAGTCGTCCATATCAAAATCGACTTCCTGCTGACTGTCGCTGAACTCAAATTCCCCCTGCTGACCACCACCAAATTGACTCCAGTCGAAGTTGCCTATATCAAGGCCTGACTCTTGCTGACCACCGTTGTATTTATGATCATCAGGATCAGGACGCGGCCCTATGGCTAAAGAAATGCTCTTTACATTTGCGGAGCCATCTGATCTGTAGCCTTCAATGTTAAGTGATACTTCATAAAGAGTACCTGACATATCAAGACCCGCCTTTGACCATGCGTCAAAGTGCCCAGATACGTTGACAGTGCCAATCATGTAGTTTGTTGTATTATTTCTTGAACCGCTGGTCTGGCGAACGCTCCAGTACTGCGGGAAAGTAGCTGTACCGTCAAGCGAGGGCTGATTGTAACGCATTGTCTTGGCGATATCATAGGTATTGCCATTGAGTGTTACAGAACCCTTTCTCTCTGCTCCGTCTCCGGGTGGACGCCAGTCTCCCCAGCCTTCAACTATATAATACTCAACAAGGGGATTTCTTGTCCAGCCGTATACACACATATACGAATTTCCTCTTGGAGCGTACTCAACATGGTATGAAAGCTTGATATCTCCTATATCCTTGTAGTTTCTCTTCTTGCTGTCGAAGTTCTTGCCCATACGTGCAAGGAAGTTTTCGATGTTGCTCCATGAGCAGGTAAAAGAACCTGCGCTGGGTTCCATTGAAACCTGCCCCTGACCATTCTGATTCCACATCTCGTAGTCGTAACCGCCAATGTTTCCTTTTGTCTGCTGGTCAGCAGCATTTACAATTGTGACTGCAGGCATACTTGCTGCGATCATCATTGCAGCTATAGTACTGCTGAATACTCTTTTAAAGTTTTTCAAATTCAAATAAATCACTCCTCATTACACATGTTTATATTTTTGTTAAACGTTTCCTTACTAACTCGTTTAATTGATGTGGGATAAATTATCCCACAATTTAACACTCTATATTGTATATTTAAACATAATATACAATATTTATATGTATTTGTAAAGATAATACAGTAAAATCAGCAATATTTGCCAATAAAAAAGCAAAAAACGGTTAGTTTTATATTTAAACATCTCCCTTTTATCTTTTCAATCGGACTTCTTATCTCCATAGCGGCCGTGAAGCGTATTGTAATTTCAGTCTTACTCTTAACATAAATAATCCCCTCACCAAACATGAGTATCTATACTCTCGTCTGATAAAGGGAATCTTAATACAAATCACATATCCTAAATTTGCAAGCAGCTTTTCCTTAAAATTCAGTTAACTCTTGCAATACGTTCGACACTAATCAACAACTACTACGAGCAGACTTATACAGCGGAATATTGCAATCAAAACCACCCGTTAAACGGGTGGTTTGAAAAAGCCCTATAAGGGCTTGATACTGACACTGCCCCTTAAAAGGGCTGAGAAATGTCTGCCAACTGCATTTCATTCTCAACTCCCCCTTAATGGTAATGTCATTAAGCTAGCGTAAACTGATGAGTCACCACTTATACTTCCCGAATTTTCGGGAAGTAGTTTTTATTTATTAAAAAAGCTTTCACTGAAAATCAATATAATAACATAGATTTCATGCTTTTTTAATGATATGATTGTATAAGGAAAAGTTTATCCGCCTTCTGACTTATATTAAGGGGGAATTAATATGAAAAAAATCCTTTCCGTAATTATTTCATTACTGACATTTTTTTCCTTCTCCTCCTTCAGCGTATCTGCCGAAGATAAGCTCTATCCTGATACTTCAGATGATTCTCTATTAAATATCTCGCAAACACGATATTTAGCCGATGTAAACAACGATGAAGAACTCAATGTTGGTGATCTGGTAACCATGATGCTGTTTCTCCGCGGTTCCGAAGGATACAAAGATACAATAGTTTATTCCGACAAATTAAATTATCTCGACATCAATTTAGACGGCAACGCAGACATTTTCGATCTTGTAGAGTTAAGGAAAGCAGTTATAGCACCAGAAACAGCCTATAAACAAGTAAGCAGCGTTGATATTCTTAAAACAGCAGATAAGACTGAATTAGAATCAGCTTTCATAAGTTCAACTGATGAGCTCACAGCTTACCTTGCAAATATCGGCACCGATAATGATGAGATACAGAAATACACCGATATCTATGACGATAACTTTTTCAAAGGAAGTGACGTTATATTCGGTACACTTGAACAGGAATACGGTGAGGGAGTTCATTTCATACCACCCGTATGTGATTATCTGCAAGGTAAATTCCTTGATATAGTCGAAAGAGAGGAAATCAACGAATATTATGGAATAGATCCGGAGATAATAAGAAAATCTAATATTTACTGTCTTTATACTTATCAGCAGTATAAATCTCACCCTATGGTATATAAAAAGAAAAAGAATATCCTTCTGTTCCAGGTAACTGTTCCCAAAACGGTCAGAGAAACAACAAACGATATATGCTTATTATTCGATTTTGAATTATTCACACCTGATTACTATGCCCATCAATATGATTCTCCCGATGGTAATTACAAGCTATATATCACTGTAGCAGAAGATCATTTTATGGACGATACCTGTCAGTATGTGTTCTATGAGATAGAAAATGATGGTTCTTATGCTTATCTCGGAGAATACTATGACGGATATGCATTTGTTGGTGATGCTTTCAAACAAAAATATACTGAGATACGCGAAGGCGAATATAGCACATATGTTTTTAGTGATTTATGTAAAATCATATGGCAAAAAAACGGCTTCGACATTCAAATCAAAACATATGTCTTCAACGAAAAGATTAATGACTGGGAATTTGAATGGGAAAGTATCTTCAAAAGCCATAGTTAAGTGTAACGACAAAACAAAGCAAGCTTATCCGGAATATCCTGATGGGTAAAATTGAATATATCAATTAATAATACACTCCAAACGTGAATCCGTTGTATTTTTTAAGAAAAGCTATATCAAGCCATTAATATGAGTAAACCGGTCTACTGTCCTCAGTGCCGGTTTTCTTATCATAACAGGACTTGCATAGCGCCTGCCAGTTAGTATCACTCCACATCAGGTAATGGTCACCAAGGTGCGGAACGATATGGTCAACGACCGTTGCGGTCACATACTTGCCCTGCGCCAGACACTTCACGCACAGCGGGTGCTTCCGCAGGTATGCCTTGCTGACACGCTACTACTTGCTGCCGTAGCCACGCTTGGATGCTGACGGTCGGTCTGAGTGCAGGGGGGGATTCGTCGCAGTAAGAACCGTCGGTCAGTCTCGGACAGCCGGGGGAGCTTGCACGTTTTCAGTGCCTTCCTCGGCATCGCAGAAACATCCTTCGGGCATAATAAAAGCCGCTGCGGATACCTACAACGGCTTTATAAATAATATCACACATTACCGGTATTTTCAAGTGAATTGGACTGCATCTGATTGTAAACTTTCAAGCACTTTGAACTATTGAAATATATATAATCTGTTTCAAATAATTCGTATTATAACTTTTGAAGTATTGCAAAGTAAAGCGATATGCTATTGAAATGGATGGGGAGCGTGTAACTGCTGGCGTCATTCATTTCTATACAGTATTTAAGCAAGATAGTTTTGGAAAAATAATATTTCAATAATTGAAAGAGAACAGCTATAGCAGAAATGTTTTCAATTAGAATAATTCTATTCCACTTATGTACAATGAAAGTCAAGGGGGCATGATGCTCTTGGGTGAGGGCAATATCCCCGAAGATGCTTCTCTGCCCTCATGGACAGATGCCCTAAAATATTTACCCTTGCTTGTCATAGCGGTAATATTTATGATATTACTTTTGAAAGACAAGAAAAAAGAGGATAAAACATTATAATGTTATGAATGAAGCAGCTCCCGCACGCGGGAGCTGTTATTCTTTCGACCTATAAAGCGTAGGAAACGTTGAAAATTCATTTCAATAGGGTGGCGTTTTAATTTGCAATATTTCAAAAGTAGAAAAAACACTTGTGTGAAATGATTTTTCGGTATTTCATTAGACCATAGTCATATGACATAGTGATGACATTAAAATCCTCCAATAAGGCTTTGGCTATTCAATATTACTCAGCCGCCTATGTTTTGAAGATAAAGCTGACAAGCCTTCTCATAGGACAAGTCAGATGCGTTTTAATATTCATCTCCAATATCGATACATCCCGAAGGTGTAATACAGACATTTTTATGATTATCTTTGTACCTATAGCTTAATGACATTCCCCACGAGCGAGCTGTTGTTATCTTCAAAAAGTATTTCTAAAAGTTTATTCGTCAGATCCTCGTCTTGTATAACTATATCTCCGTTGGAACGATGGTATATGATTTCATGCTGCCATGGCCGCCGAATATCAACCATGTTCCTATGCCGAGACGTTGAAACAGTGATGTTCTTTCAGCTGAGCATAGCTCTTTATCGGTATCTACAGACGTCATAAGAATTGGTGCATATCGGTTGTATTGCGCCTGCTGAGCAGTCATATCTTTCATATTCACGAAAATATCGCCTGTAAAGGCAAGATGATGCCCGAAGTCTATAAGCAAAGATTCGCCTTTAAGGTGACCTCCTCTGCCTTGATATAGCTCAAAGTGCAGGTCTCCGAAATCAAAGAAACCGGTTTGTTCTATAAGCTGACTGATTTCTTTTTCCTTTCCGACAACTTTTAGTTTTACAGGCGGCACTGCAGTATATGAAGTAAGAACCTTGCAAATTCGTACATACGGCTTGTGCAGTGGATTCATCTCACGGAATCCGTTCTCGTTGTTACTTTCAAGCCGGAGACACTCCGCTGTTTTAGCGCTTGCATATACAGTATCGAAAATCGGCAGCAGTCCGCAGTGATCAACGTCCGCATGAGTTATAAAGCATTTCTTTTCAATGCTGTCAAACTCAGGGATTATGTTTCTGAAAATCGAAAGCATTTCCTCTTTATAGCAGGCATAACCTGTATCAATAAACAGGTATTCGTCACCGCTTTTTATAATTGCCGTATTGCTTCCACAGGGAGGTTCAATAAGCGTTATTGTTGTTTTATCAGTAATATTATGATGAGTTATCCTTGGTGAGAAATTAATCCCTCTTGAAGCCGCAAGAAGCTCTGCAAAACGGCTTATGCTGTCAAAAGTACGGTAAGGAGATACGCCAGTCTCGTCGAGTATCTGCATAGCCAGATTTGTATTGACTATAAGTTCGTTTTTGGCTTCGGAGGATATTTCAATCGCAGCAGAAATCTCATTAACGAATGTACTGTAAAAGAAGCTGTTGTCAAATATCTTCTCAGCATGATTATATTCGATAACTCTGACACTGCAAAGCTTTTTCGCTTCTTCTATGAAACCATTTAATTTATCTGAATTATCAACTATAAGTCCCATTTTGAAAAGCTGATATTCTGTACCGTTTTCCTGGGAACTTATATAGGATATGTTGAAGTTATGAGCGCTGATAAGCTCAAGTATTGCCGTAACGCTTCCGGGTTCGTCTTTCAATTTGAACTCAAGCAGTACGATACTTCGGTTATCGTCGGCACATTGCAAATATCCGATAGCTGTCAGCTCTTCGGAAGCTTTTGCAAGCTGCTGGGGAGTTCCCTCTGCATCAATAAACAGCATATGGGAATCCACAGCTTTGTTATAGCTTACTCTCGTAATATTTACACCGAGTGAAGCAAAACATTTGCTTGCCTTTAGAAATGCCCCTATATGATTCGGCATTTTCGTTACGAAAGTCTTGTTCATTATTTTTTGTACTTTGCGTTATCC